>NZ_JBTNDM010000001.1:0-974325 GCF_054510995.1 Arthrobacter sorbitolis | reverse complement strand
GGGGTGGAACACCACCACCCCCCGGGGTGGGACACCACAACCGAATATCGGGCTGAACAGAGCCCCGTTACATCCAGCACCCGATGTGACCCACACACTTACCACCACCACACCCCACACCCCCCACCACGGGCGGACACCACGGGTGCGGGAGGAACGGTAACCAGGGTTACGGCGGTCATAGCGTGGGGGAAACGCCCGGTCCCATTCCGAACCCGGAAGCTAAGACCCACAGCGCCGATGGTACTGCACCCGAGAGAGTGTGGGAGAGTAGGACACCGCCGGACAACCACTACAGGCAAGAGGCCCCACCACCGGTGGGGCCTCTTCCCCATTAACCACCCACCACCACCCACACCGGGGTCCGGCCCCCACACCGCCGGCCCGACAAGGCCGGCCCGACTTCCACAACGCCGGCAGCACCGGCCCCACCCTGCGGAAGCCCGCAGAGCGATGCATCACATCGTCGGCAAACGCCCGTGCGGATGAAGTGCGTGGTCGGGCTTCGTGGTTCCATAGATGGGTAGGACCCACAGCAGAATAGAGACCCGCCGGCACATGCATGCCGGCACCTGACGAGAGGACCGCGCTGCCATGGCTGAGCAGGAGCACACCGCTGGACGAGACGGGGAGTCCCGTCCATCGGGAGGCGCGGACCGCGGGAACCAGGGCGGTTCCGGTCAGACGGGACGCCACTCCTGGGGATCCAAGGCCGGCGGGCGCCGTACACCGTCGTCGCCGGGAGCTGCTGACGACAGGCGCGCAGGCGAACGTCCGGCGCGGGACTCGGCCGATCGCAGCGCACCCCGGGACGACCGCAGGGACGCGCGGACCGAAGGCGGTTCCGGCGGCGGGGGCCGCGCTGCAGGTGGCCGCCCCGCCTGGAAGGGCCGGTCGGGCACCCAGGGCGCAGGCCGCACCGGCGGATCGGCAGAGCGCGAGGGTCAGGGCACGAGCCGCGACAGGCAGGGATACGGACGCGACGACACAGCTCCCTACGGCCGGAACGCGCGGCCGGACTCCGAGCGTGGCGGCTCCTCGGCTCCACGCCGGGATGATCGTCCCAGGCAGGAGTCGGAGCGTCCGGGCTCGCGGTCGTCCGACCGTCCCCGCAGGAGTTCCGACGGCGACCGGGGCGCGCAGCTCAGGGGCTCCGCCTCACGGGGCGGGTCGGCGTCGGGCTCCGCCGCCGACAAGCAATCGCGTTACGGCGGCCGGGGTGGAGCGCCGGCGGACCGTACAGCTGGGAGCGCCGACCGACCGTGGTCGCGGAGCTCTCCCGACGCGCGGACCGGCAGCGACGGCCGGGCGGCCGGGCGCAGCGACTCCTTCCGTCGTCCCGCCGATCGCGACGATCGCCGCGGTGGAGGACGCGGGACGGAGGATCGCCGCGGGCCTCGGGCGGACGAGACAGCGGGGCCCAGGCCCCACAATGCGCGTGACCTCCGTAGCGCGAACCGCCCGGACCGCGAGCGGTCCCCGGAGATCGACGAAGACGTCAAGGGCGACGAATTGGACCGCGTCACCCGCGCGCAGGTGCGTAACCTCGAGGAGCGCAGCGCCCTGTGGGTCTCGAGGCATCTGGTTATGGCAGGGCGCCTCCTCGACATCGATCCCGAACTGGCGTTCCAGCACGCACTCGCCGCGAGTCGTCGAGGCGGGCGACTCGCTGCCGTTCGTGAGGCCGTCGGTCTGACTGCGTACGCCGCGGGACACTACGGGGAAGCCCTCCGCGAATTCCGGACGTTCCGTAGGATCAGTGGCTCCAACGTGCATCTTCCCGTCATGGCGGACTGCGAGCGGGGTCTGGGACGCCCGGACAGGGCCCTGGATCTAGCACGCAGCGAGGAAGCCGCGTCCCTGGACGCTGCAGGGAAAGCGGAGCTGGCCATGGTCGTCTCCGGTGCACGGACCGACCTGGGCCAGCTCGACGCTGCCGTCGCGGCCCTCGAGATCCCGCAACTCGACCTGCAGAGGGCCTTCGCCTTCAGCCCGCGCCTCTTCCGTGCCTACGCCGAAGCACTGGACGCCGTCGGGCGCTCGGGTGAGTCGGGCAAGTGGCGCCGCCAGGCGGGGGTGGCAGAACGGGCCCTCGGCCTCGAGGACGACCTCGAACCTGACATCATCGACCTGGGCGAGGACGACGAGCCCGCACCGGTTCCCGTCCCGCGGGTCGCCGACCTCCTCGGTGTACCGGCATCGACGGGAGGTGCTGCCGAATCCGACGACCTGAGCGCGGGGTCGGGTGGCGAAGCGGCAGGCGACGCCGGTGAGGCGAACGCAGCCGACTCCGAGCACGAGCCCGCGGTGGATGCCGAAGCGGAGGCCGAGGCGAAGCTTGAGGTCGAGACCCAGGCGGAGGCCGAGGCGAAGCTTGAGGTCGAGACCCAGGCGGATGCCGAAGCAGAGCCTGAGGCCGCTGCGGAAGCCGAAGCCGAGCCCAAGTCGCAGGCCGAGGCGAAGCCTGAGCCTCAGCCCGAGGCCGAGGCCGAGGCCGAGCCTCAGCCCGAGCCCGAAGCCGGACCCGAAGTCGAAGCTGCCGCGCCTGTCGGAGCTCTCCAGACCGAGATGCTTTTCAGCATGGACGATCCGGGTGCTGCCGATCCGGAGACTGCCTCCATCGCAGGTAAGGACGAGACGGGAGCTGCAGCAGGCTCTGCCGTCCGTTTCTCCGCGGCAGGATCGGATCCTGGAGCGACCGAGGGCAACGCCGACGGCGATGCCGATGGCACGGCGGATGGCGACGCAGAGGACACGCGCAGGGCCGCGCCGAAACGCAAGCGGACTCCCAGGGCCGCAGCGAGCCAGGACGACGGCGTCGATGACTGAGCGCCCGACCCCCGGACGCGCAGTGGGGCGCCTGATCGACGCCTACGACGGAGTGCTGGCCGACCTCGACGGCGTGGTCTACGCCGGGCCCGACGCGATCGCCGGCGCGACCGACGCCCTCGAGCGACTCGCCGCGGAGGGCAAGCGCCTCGCCTACGTCACGAACAACGCGTCGCGGTCCTCGGAACAGGTCGCCGCGCACCTGCGTGAACTCGGAGCTCCCGCCTCCGCCGACCAGGTGTTCGGTTCGGCCCAGGCCGGCGCCGAACTCCTCGCGGGCCAGGTGGCCGCAGGATCGACCGTGCTGGTCGTCGGCAGCGAGACCCTGGCGGACGTGGTCCGGGCGCAGGGTCTGGCCGTCGTCGGTTCGGCGGACGACCGGCCGGACGCCGTCATCCAGGGGTTCGCCCCCACGGTCGGCTGGAAGGACCTCGCGGAGGCCGCCTACGCCGTCGCCGCGGGCGCCACCTGGGTGGCGACCAACACGGACATGTCCATCCCGCAGCAGCGGGGGATCGCCCCCGGGAACGGGACACTCGTGGCCGCCGTGGCCGCCGCGACCGGGAAGTCCCCCCTGATCGCCGGCAAGCCGGGCGCCGTCCTGTTCGAGTCCGCAGCACGCCACTCCGGGGTCGCGCGGGCCCTCGTGGTGGGGGACCGGCTCGACACGGACATCCTCGGCGGCAATCGCGCCGGAATGGCGACGGCCCTCGTCCTCACGGGCGTCGACACGGTCCGCACCGCCCTCGCCGCCGACGTCGCCGAGCGCCCGGACTTCCTCCTCGCGTCCCTCGCGGAACTGTATGTGGCGTATCCGGCCGTCACGGCCGACGACGGCGCCTACACCTGCGGTGCGGCGGTGGCGCGGGTGGCCGGCACGAGCGTCGAGATCCAGGGCCGGGAGGACGACGTCGACAGCTGGCGCGCGGCCTGTGCCGCGTGGTGGGCCGCGCATCCGCACGCGACGCCGGAGTCCGCGCCCGAGGTCGGGTTCACGCCCGCTGGCTAGGCTGGCAGGAGGGATCGGACACGACACAGGGCAGGAGAGGGCGGCGATGCAGGACGGCACTGACGACGGCAGCAGGACGGGCGACGCGCCCGTCGACGGGATCCTGGCCGCTCTCGACCGGCTCGGTGACCTCCCCGTGACGGAGCACGCCGCCGTGTACCTCGACGTCCTCGAGCGCCTGGGCCGGGAACTGAACCCCGAGCAGGGACTCCGCCGGGCGGAGGACCATGGCTCGCCTTGACCAGGAACTCGTGACGCGCGGGCTGGCGCGGTCGCGGTCGCACGCCGCGCAACTGATCGCGGCAGGACGCGTGCTGCGCGGAGGCGTCGTGTCGCTCAAGCCCTCGGCGCCCACGCTCCCGGCCGACATCCTGCTCGTGGAGGAACGGGGGGAGGACTATGTCAGCCGTGCCGGCACCAAGCTCGACGGCGCACTGCGCGCCTTCCCGGCCGTGGACCCCGCGGGGAGGCGCTGCCTCGACGCGGGTGCCTCCACCGGCGGATTCACTGACGTGCTCCTGAGGCGCGGCGCGCGCGAGGTCGCCGCCGTCGACGTCGGGCACGGCCAGCTCGTGCAGCAGTTGCGCGACGATCCCCGGGTGCACGTCTTCGAGGGCATGAACGTCCGCCACCTGGAACCCTGCGACATCGGTGGTCCCGTGGAACTCACCGTCGCGGACCTGTCCTTCATCTCCCTCCGGCTGGTCATGCCCGCCCTGGCCGGGGCCACGCAGGCCGGCGGGGAGCTGCTCCTGATGGTCAAGCCGCAGTTCGAGGTCGGGCGGAGCGGACTCAACCGCCTCGGCGTCGTGACGTCCCCCGAGGCCCGACGGCGGGCCGTCACCGGCGTGGCGCAGAGCGCGCTCGAGTGCGGGCTGCGGGTGGCCGGGATCGCGCAGAGCGAACTGCCCGGGCAGGACGGCAACGTGGAGTACTTCGTGTGGACAAAGGTGCCTGTCGGCGGATTGATGCCTAGGATCGAAGGGGAGTCGGACCTGACGACCGACCGGGCACTGCACACCCTCTTCCCGCCCGGCATGGCTCGACCTCTAGATCAGACGGAGCTTGATGAGTAGACGAATCCTGGTTCTTGCGCACACCGGCCGCAGGAACGCGATGATCGCGGCGCAGGAAGCGTGCACGCGACTCCACGACCTCGGGCTCCAGCCCGTCATGCGGCCCGAGGAACTCGCCGACCTCCAGGGGGAGTACGGCGCCCTCGCGGCCCCGGCCGAGGCGCTCGGCGACGGCGTCGACTTCGGCGACGTCGAACTCGTCATGGTCCTCGGCGGCGACGGCACGATCCTGCGGGCTGCCGAACTGGTCCGGGAGGCGGACATACCCCTCCTGGGCGTCAACCTCGGGCACGTCGGCTTCCTCGCGGAGAGCGAACGCGCCGACCTCGAGGAGACGGTGCGGTGGGTTGCCGATCGCAGCTACACCGTCGAGGAGAGGACCACCATCGAGGTCTTCGTCTGGCATGGTGACACCATGCTCGGGCAGAGCTGGGCGCTCAACGAGGTGGCCGTCGAGAAGGCGGACCGGGAGCGCATGATCGAGGTGGTCATGGAGGTGGACGGCCGCCCCGTGAGCTCCTTCGGCTGCGACGGGGTCGTCCTCGCGACGCCGACCGGTTCCACCGCGTACGCCTTCTCCGCCGGGGGGCCGATCGTCTGGCCGGAGGTCGAGGCGCTCCTCATGGTGCCCATCAGCGCGCACGCGCTCTTCGCCAAGCCGCTCGTCGTCGCGCCCACCTCGGTGCTCGCCGTCGAGCTCCTGACCCGCACCGACGCCGCAGGTGTCCTGTGGTGCGACGGGCGGCGCAGCATCGACCTGCCGCCTGGTGCCCGCGTGGAGGTCCAGCGGTCGGAGCGCCCCGTCCGGCTGGCCCGCACCCGGCAGACACCGTTCTCGGAGCGGCTCGTCCGCAAGTTCGAACTACCCACCCAGGGTTGGCGCGGCCCCGTGAAGCACCAGGACGGACCCCAGCGATGATCGAGGAGATGCGCATCCGCGACCTCGGCGTCATCACCGACGCCACCCTCCGCCTCGGGCCGGGGCTGACGGTCGTCACCGGCGAGACCGGCGCGGGCAAGACCATGGTCATCACCGCGCTGGGCCTGCTGCGGGGTGCGCGCTCGGATGCCGGTGCCGTGCGCCTCAACGCGAAGTCTGCCTCCGCGGAAGCCGTCCTGCGGCTGGAGCCGGGCAGTCCTGCCGCCCTGAGGGCCGCAGAGGCGGGGGCAGCGCTGGAGGAGTACGACGGGCTCGCCGAACTGATCCTCGCCCGCACCGTCACGAGTGAGGGCCGGAGCCGCGCCTACGTCGGGGGCCGGGCCGCTCCCGTCGGTGTCCTCGCCGAATTGGGGGACGAGCTCGTCGTCGTCCACGGACAGTCCGACCAGTTGCGGCTCAAGGGGGCGCCCGCGCAACGGCAGGCCCTCGACAAGTTCGGCGGCAAGCCCCTCGAGGAGGCCCTGTCCGCCTACGCGGACGCCTTCCGCCGGTGGAAGGACGCCCTCGCCGAGCGGGACCGGCTGAGGAGCGAGGCCCGCGAGAGGCTGCGGGAGGCCGAAGGGCTGGAAGCGGCGCTGACCGAGATCGGCGACCTCGATCCGCAGCCGGGGGAGGACGCAGCCCTGAAGGCGGAATCGATGCGGCTCGGGAACCTCGAGGAGCTGCGGACCGCGGCGCTCGTGTCCCACCAGGCGCTGGTGTCCGAGGACATCGGCGCGAGTGCCGACGCGGTGTCGCTGGTCGACGAGGCCAAGCGGCAGCTGGAGGCCGTCGCCGAGCACGATGCCGACCTCGGCAGGCTCGCTGAGCGGCTCGCGGAGGTCGGCTACCTCCTGGCGGACATCTCCGCCGAGCTGGCCGGCTATGGTATGGCGCTCGACTCGGAGGGCGCAGGCAGGCTCGAGGAGGTCGAATCGCGGCGTGCCGCCCTGTCCGTGCTGGTGCGCAAGTACGCCCCCACCATCGACGAGGTCCTCGCCTGGCAGGAGGACGCCGTCAAGCGCCTGCTCGAACTCAGCGGCGACTCGTCCCGGGTGGAGGAGCTCGACGAGGTCATCACCGGCCTCGACCGCGAGGTCCAGGACCTGGCGGGCACCCTGTCCTCGCTGAGGAGGGAGGCGGCCGAGAGCCTCGCGGCGAAGGTCAGCGACGAGCTCACGGCCCTGGCCATGCCGGACGCGCAGCTCCTGATCGAGGTGACGCCGGCCGAGGCCCTGACCCTCCACGGGGCCGACGACATCGCCTTCAACCTCCAGCCGCACCCCGGCTCGGCGCCCCGCGCGCTCGGCAAGGGTGCGTCGGGCGGTGAGCTCTCCCGCGTGATGCTCGCCATCGAGGTGGTGCTCGCGGCCGTCGACCCCGTCCCCACCTTCGTGTTCGACGAGGTCGACGCAGGTGTGGGCGGCAAGGCCGCCGTCGAGATCGGCCGACGGCTCGCGATGCTGGCCGAACACGTCCAGGTCATCGTGGTGACCCACCTCCCGCAGGTCGCCGCGTTCGCCGCACGCCATATCCGCGTGACGAAGAACGTCTCCCGCGACGGCGAGGGCGGCGGCGTGACCGCCAGCGACGTCGAGGTGCTGCCCGACGACGAACGCGTCCGGGAGCTGGCACGGATGCTCGCCGGCCAGGAGGACTCGGCCTCGGCACGCGCCCACGCCGAGGAGCTCCTCGCCGATGCCGCCCGCACCACCGCTCGGTGATAGGCTCGAACTCCGTGGCGCAGCAAATAAACTCCCGGTTCCTGAAATCCGCAACGACCAAGCACATCTTCGTGACTGGCGGCGTGGCCTCCTCACTCGGCAAGGGACTGACGGCATCCAGCCTGGGTCACCTGCTGAGGGCACGCGGCCTCTCCGTGACGATGCAGAAGCTTGATCCCTACCTCAACGTCGACCCCGGCACGATGAACCCGTTCCAGCACGGCGAGGTCTTCGTGACCGACGACGGCGCCGAGACGGACCTCGACATCGGCCACTACGAGCGGTTCCTCGACGAGAACCTGGACGGGTCGGCGAACGTGACGACCGGCCAGGTGTACTCGACCGTCATCGCGAAGGAGCGCCGCGGGGAATACCTCGGCGACACCGTGCAGGTCATCCCCCACATCACGGACGAGATCAAGCGGCGCATGCGCCTGCCGGCCGAGGCCGTGCCGGGCAAGAAGGCGCCGGACGTCATCATCACCGAGATCGGCGGCACCGTCGGTGACATCGAATCGCAGCCGTTCCTCGAATCGGCCCGTCAGGTCCGCCAGGACGTGGGCCGGAACAACGTGTTCTTCCTCCACGTCTCCCTCGTGCCGTACATCGGCCCGTCGCAGGAGCTGAAGACCAAGCCCACGCAGCACTCCGTGGCCATGCTGCGCTCGATCGGTATCCAGCCGGACGCCATCGTCATCCGCTCCGACCGCGAGGTCCCGACCGCGATGCGCGAGAAGATCGGCCGCATGTGCGACGTCGACATCGACGCCGTGGTGAACGCCGCCGACGCGCCGAGCATCTACGACATCCCGAAGACCCTCCATGCCCAGGGCCTCGACGCCTACATCGTCCAGGCGCTCGACCTGAAGTTCAAGGACGTCAACTGGACCAAGTGGAACAAGCTGCTCGAGGCCGTCCACAACCCCAAGCACCAGATCGAGGTGGCGCTGGTCGGCAAGTACATCGACCTCCCCGACGCCTACCTGTCCGTGACCGAGGCGCTCCGCGCGGGCGGCTTCGCGAACAAGGCGAAGGTCACCATCAAGTGGGTCCCGTCCGACGAGTGCCAGACACCGGAGGGCGCGAAGAAGGCCCTCGCGGGTGTCGACGCCGTCTGCATCCCCGGCGGGTTCGGTATCCGCGGCCTCGAGGGCAAGCTCGGGGCGCTGACCTACACCCGCGAGAACGGGATCCCGACGCTCGGCCTGTGCCTCGGGCTGCAGTGCATGGTCATCGAGTACGCGCGGAACGTCGTGGGGCTCGAGGGTGCGTCGTCGAGCGAGTTCGAGCCGGACACGAAGTACCCCGTCATCGCGACCATGGCCGAGCAGCTCCACATCGTGGCCGGTGAGGGCGACATGGGCGGCACGATGCGCCTGGGCCGCTGGGAGGCGAAGCTCCAGGAGGGCTCCGTCGTCGCCGGGACCTACGGCAGGACGACGGTCTTCGAACGGCACCGCCACCGCTACGAGGTGAACAACGAGTTCCGCGAGCAGATCGCTGATGCGGGCCTCGTCTTCTCCGGGACGACGACGGACGGCGAGCTCGTCGAGTTCGCCGAACTGCCGAAGGACGTGCACCCCTACTACGTCTCGACCCAGGCCCACCCCGAGCTGAGCTCCCGCCCCACGCGCCCGCACCCGCTGTTCGCGGGCCTCGTCAAGGCGGCGCTCGAGCGCCGTGGCGCGAAGGGCTGAGCATGGGACTGCCCGGGCCGGGAGGCGACGCGTTCGGCGACGAGCAGAGCCCACGCCGGCTCCTCGGGACCACGACGGTCTACGAGGGGCGCGTCTGGGACGTGGTCAGTGAACAGTTCAGCCTGACCGACGGCGGCGAGGCCATCACGCGGGACTTCATCCGGCATCCGGGAGCGGTGGCGGTGCTGGTGCTGAACGACGAAGGGCAGGTCCTCCTGCTGCGCCAGTACCGCCATCCGGTCCGGATGGCGCTCTGGGAGATCCCCGCTGGCCTCCTCGACGAGGACGGCGAGGAGTTCGTGGACGCCGCCGCCCGTGAGCTCGCGGAGGAGGCCGACCTCACCGCCCGGCAGTGGCACGTCCTCGTCGACCTGTTCCTGTCACCGGGTTCGTCCTCCGAAGCCCTCCGCGTGTACCTGGCCCGCGGCATCGGCGACGTCCCCGAGGCCGACCGGCACACGCGCACCCACGAGGAAGCCGAGATCGAGCTGCAGTGGGTGGACCTCGATGCCGCGGTGGACGCGGTGCTCGAAGGACGCATCCACAGCCCCTCGGCGGTCGCGGCGATCCTCGCCGCGCGCGTGGCACGCGAGAACGGCTTCGTCGACCTCCGCCCCGCGACGACCCCCTGGCCCGAGCACCCGAGCCAGCACGCGACATGGCCACGCGGCGCCGTGCTCGAGGGCTGACGTGACGGGACCGGAGCCCGTCGGCGGCGGGCCGCTGTCCCCCCTCATCCGGGACTACCTGCGGCACATGTCCGTCGAGCGGGGGCTGTCCGTGAACACGCTCTCGGCCTACGGGCGTGACCTCCGGCGCTACGAGGCGTTCCTCGACGCGCGGGGTGTCCCGGACGCCCCGGCCATCACACGGCACGACGTCTCGGCCTTCGCGCAGGCGGTGGCCTCGGGGGAGGACGGACTCACGGCCCTGAGCCCGCGGTCCGCGGCCCGCACCGTCGTCGCGGTCCGCGGTCTGCACCGGTTCTGGGCACTGGAGGGGATCACCGAGGGCGATCCGGCCCGGGACGTCCACCCGCCCATGACGGGGCAGCGGCTCCCGAAGGCCATCCCGGTCGCCGACGTGGTGCGCATCCTCGAGTCCGTCGACACCGCCACCCCGTCCGGGCAGCGCGACCGCGCGCTGCTCGAGTTCCTGTACTCGACGGGCGCGAGGATCAGCGAGGCCGTCGGCCTCGACATCGACGACGTCTCCGTCAGTGAGGCGCCGGACGGACCCGCAGTCGTGCGGCTGACGGGCAAGGGGTCCAAGGAGCGCCTGGTCCCCGTGGGGTCGTACGCCGCGAGGGCCGTCGACGCCTACCTCGTCCGGGGCCGCCCGGCCCTCGCGGCGAAGGGCAAGGGCAGCCCGGCCCTCTTCCTCAACGCGCGGGGCGGCCGCCTGAGCCGCCAGAGCGCCTGGACCATCCTGAAGACCGCGACGGAACGTGCTGAGGTCGCGCGTGACGTCTCGCCCCACACGCTGCGGCACTCCTTCGCCACACACCTGCTCGAGGGGGGTGCTGACGTCCGCGTGGTGCAGGAACTCCTCGGGCACGCCTCCGTCACGACCACCCAGGTGTACACGCTCGTCACCGCCGACACCCTGCGGGAAGTCTATGCAGCCGCACATCCCCGTGCCCGCGCCTGAACCGGCGGGAGCGCCCGTCGACGCGGTGCGGCCGGGCGAGTGGGTGACCGTCGACGGCGTGTCCTTCCGCTGCGTCGTCCTGTGCTTCCTGTTCAGGACCTGCGGTCAGGGCGGGGCATCCCGGGAGGTGCTCCTCGGACTGAAGCGCACCGGCTTCGGCAGCGGCAGGGTGGTCGCGCTCGGCGGCAAGATCGACGGGCAGGAATCCGCCCTGGACGCCGCGGTGCGCGAGGTCGCCGAGGAGAGCGGGATAGAGCTCGCACCGGGCGACGTGGACGACGCAGGCCGCATCACGTGGTCCTTCCCGGCCCGGCCGGCCTGGAACATGCTGGCGTTCCTCTTCACGGCCGGGGCCGGCACAGCGACGCCGGGTACCAGCGAGGAGATCGAACCCCGCTGGTACCCGGTCGACGCGCTCCCGTGGGACGCCATGTGGCAGGACGCGCCCTCCTGGGTGCCGTCCGTCCTCGAGGGGCGCAGGATCGACGCCTCCATCGTGATGGACGCCGACAACGAGGGTGTGGCCGGCGCCGTCGTGCGGTGAGACGCCGACCCCCTGCCTGGACGTGCCTGGACGTGCCTGGACGTGCCTGGACGTGCCTGGACCCCCGGGTGTCAGCCCTCGCCCACGTGCCGCTCGTCGGGTCCGTCGTAGAGGCTGAGGGGCCTGATCAGCGAGTTCGAGGCCGCCTGCTCCATGATGTGCGCCGTCCAGCCGGTGATGCGGGCGGCGATGAAGAGGGGCGTGAACATCTCGGTGTCGAAGCCCATGAGGTGGTAGGTGGGCCCGGCGGGGTAGTCGAGGTTGGGCTTGATCCCCTTGGCCTCGTCCATCGCCGACTCCAGCCCCGTGTACAGGCCGAGGATCTCGCCGCGCCCGTAGTACTCGATCATGGCGTCGAGCGCCGACTTCATCGTGGGGACGCGGGAGTCGCCGTGCTTGTACACGCGGTGGCCGAAGCCCATGACCTTCTTCTTCGCGGCCAGGGCGTCCTCCATCCAGGCCTTCGCGCGGGCGGCCGCCTCCTCGCGGGTCTCGTCCTCGCGGATGCCGATCTCCTCGAAGGTGTGCATGACGGCCTCGTTCGCGCCGCCGTGCAGTGCTCCCTTGAGGGCGCCGATCGCACCGGTGACCGCCGAGTGCAGGTCCGAGAGGGTCGAGGTGATGACGCGCGCCGTGAAGGTCGACGCATTGAAGGAGTGCTCCGCGTACAGGACCATCGACACGTCGAACGCGTGGACCACCTCCGCGGGCGCCTCCTCGCCGAAGGTCATCCACAGGAAGTTCGCCGAGTAGCCGAGGTCCTCCCGGGGTTCCACACGGGCCTGCCCGCGGCGGCGCCGCTGGTCGTAGGCGACGACGGCGGGGAAGACCGCGAGGAGCGCCGCGGCCTTCTCCCTGTCCGCTTCCGGCGAGTTGTCCCCGGCCAGGGGGTGGTTCGCTCCCAGCACGGACACCGCGGTGCGTGCCACGTCCATCGGGTGCGCGGTCAGCGGCAGGAGGTCGATGGCCGCGACGACGTTGTCCGGGAGCGCGCGGTGCGCGCGCTCGAACGCGTCGAAACCCGCCCGCTCGTCGGCGTCGGGCAGTTCGCCGTTCCACAGGAGGTAGGCGATCTCCTCGAAGTCGCGGTGACCGGCCAGTTCCTGGACCGGGTAGCCCCGGTAGAGCAGCGAATTGGTGTCTGGATTGACCTTCGAGATCGCGGTGGTGTCCACCACGACCCCTGCGAGCCCCTTGTGGATCTCCGGTTCTGTCACGACTGTTCCCTCTCTGCGTTCGGTCCGTCGGATGCGGGTTCGCCCGTCCGGACGCCGCCCGGCACCTCGAAGTCGAACACGGAGGAGTCGAAGCGGTTGTATCCCTCGTAGTCCACCAGTTCGTAGAGGCGGCCACGCGTCTGCATGTCGGCCACTGCCGCTTCCTGCGTGCCGTGGGCCCTGATCGAGTCCAGCGTACGCTCGGCCGCGCCCATCGCACTGCGCAGCAGCGTCACGGGGTAGATCACCAGGGTGACGCCCACCTCCTGCAGCTGCTCCACCGTGAACAGGTCGCTCTTGCCGAACTCGGTCATGTTCGCGAGGATCGGCACGTCGACGGCGTCGCGGATGGCCCTGAACTCGTCGAGGCTCCGCATGGCCTCGGGGAAGACGGCATCCGCGCCTGCCTCGACGAGTGCCCGTGACCGCTCCTGCGCTGCCGCAAGGGTGTCGGTACCCCGGATGTCGGTGCGGGCCATGATGAGGAAGTTCGGGTCGCGGCGCGCATCGGCCGCGGCGCGGATGCGCTTCACCGCCGTGTCGAGGTCGACGACGTTCTTCCCGTCCAGGTGGCCGCACCGCTTCGGGTTGAACTGGTCCTCGATGTGGCAGCCGGCGAGGCCGGCGTTCTCGAGCTCCTGCACGCTGCGGGCCACGTTCATGGGTTCGCCGAAGCCCGTGTCGGCGTCGACGATGCACGGCAGGTCCGTCATGCGGGCGATCTGCCCGGCGCGGTGCGCGACCTCCGTCAGGGTGGTGAGGCCGATGTCCGGCAGGCCGAGGTCGGCGGCGATCACGGCGCCGGAGATGTAGACGCCGTCGAAGCCCTTGTCGCCGATGAGGCGGGCGGACAGGGGATTGAACGCGCCCGGGAACTGCTGGATCCGGTCCGAGGCCAGTGCCTCCCTGAGGTTCCGGCGCTTCTGCTCGGGGGTGATGCTCGAATACAGCACGCCGCCCCCTACAGGAGTCCCTGCGGCGCGCCGGCCGCATCGATGACGCCGGGCCGGGCCACGATGTTCAGCTGTCCGAGCGCTCCGGCGGGGAGGTCGGGCAGCTGCTCGGCGGCGGCCAGGAAGCGGTCGAGTTCGGTGTCGTCGACGACGCCGGCGGCCAGCATCCGCAGCTTGGCGACGTAGTCCGCGCGGGCGAACGGCCTCGCACCGAGGGGGTGTGCGTCCGCCACCGCGATCTCGTCGGTGATCACGGTGCCGTCCGTGAGGGTGATCTCGACCCTGCCGCCGAACGCCTTCTCGGCGATGTCCAGGGAGTGGTAGCGGCGCGTCCACTCGGGGTCCTCGAGGGTGGTCACCCTGCGCCACAGGGCGACGGTGTCCGGCCGGGCGGCGCGTGCCGGGGCGTAGGAGTCCTCGTGGTGCCAGCGGCCGTCCTGCAGCGCCACGGTGAAGATGTACGGGATCGAGTGGTCGAGCGTCTCCCGCGAGGCGGTGGGGTCGTACTTCTGCGGGTCGTTGGCCCCGGAACCGATGACGTAGTGCGTGTGGTGCGAGGTGTGGATGACGACGGACGCCACGTTCTGCGGGTCCGTGACCTCGGGGTGGGAGCCGTGCAGGCGCCGGGCGAGGTCGATCCAGGCCTGGGCCTGGTACTCGGCGGAGTGCTCCTTGGTGTACGTGTCCAGGATGGCGCGCTTCGCTTCGCCCCGGGCCGGCAGGGGCACCTCGTAGGACGCCTCCGGTCCGTCGAGGAGCCAGGCGATGACGCCGTCCTCGCCCTCGTAGATGGGCGTGGGGGAGGTCTGGCCGCGCATCGCCCGGTCCACCGCCTCCACCGCCATCTTGCCCGCGAAGGCGGGCGCGTGCGCCTTCCAGGTGGAGATCTCGCCCTTGCGCGACTGGCGGGTCGCCGTCGTCGTGTGCAGGGCCTGGCCGACGGCGTGGAAGATGACCTCCGGGTCGAGGTCCAGCAGGGTGCCGATGCCCGCCGCTGCCGACGGGCCGAGGTGCGCGACGTGGTCGATCTTGTGCTCGTGCAGGCAGATGGCCTTCACGAGGTCCACCTGTACCTCGTAGGCCGTCGCGAGCGCCCGCACGAGGTCCCGGCCCGAGGCGCCGGTGTGCTGGGCCGCCGCCAGGATCGGCGGGATGTTGTCGCCCGGGTGCGAGTAGTCGGCGGCGAGGAAGGTGTCGTGGTAGTCGAGCTCACGCACCGCGACGCCGTTGGCCCAGGCCGCCCACTCGGCCGAGACGGGGGTGTCGACGCCGAACACCGCGGCGCCGGCGCCGTGGGCGGACACCGGATGGCTCAGCGCCTGGGCGCGGGCGGCGACGACGGGCGCCCGCGTCAGCGAGGCGAGGGCCACGGACGCGTTGTCGATGATCCGGTTGACGACCATGTCGGCGACCTCGGGTGTCACCTCCACGGGGTCGACGGCGACCTCGGCGATCTTCCAGGCGAGCTGGCCGGTGCGGGGGAGGTTCTCCTCGCTGCGGTGGACGCGGACGGGATGGAGTTCCATGGTGTTCCTCTCGGTACTGCGGGCTGGTGCGGGCTGGTACGGGCTGGTGCGGAAGTGCGGGCCGGTGCGGGCCGGGTCAGCTGTGCGGGGGCTCGTGCTTGCGCATGGTCGGGGCGAGCAGGTGCTGCAGGCTGTGGTGGAGGTGCACGCGCATCGACGCCTCGGCGAGGTCGGCATTGCCGGAGGCGAGGGCGAGGGCGATCTGCTCGTGCTCCCGCGCGGATGCGAGCAGGCGCTCCGGGTTGTCCCGCGCGAGGCGGCGGACCCTCGCGAGGTGGGTGCGGATCGGCTTCTGCGCCTGCAGCAGGTAGCGGTTCCCGGCGGCGGCGTCGATGCACTGGTCGAGTCGGGCGACGAGCGCGTAGTACGCGTCCTGGGTGCCGCCGTCGTCCTCGATGAGCCGCCCGGCGAGGGCGAACTCCCCGGCGAGCGCGGCGAAGACGCCGTGGTCCCCGCGGGAGGCCGCGAGCCGTACGGCGGCGCATTCGAGGGGCAGGCGGACCTCGAACACGTCGGTGACGGCCTCGAGGGAGATGGCGGAGACGACGACGCCGCGGCCCGCGTGCGGTGCGGCGAGGCCGTCGGCGATGAGCCGGGAGAGCGCCTCGCGGAGGGGGGTGCGGGAGACACCGAGCCTGGCCGACTGCTCCACCTCGGCCAGCACGTCACCCGGGGCGAGCCGCCACTCCACGATGTCCGACCGGAGCAGGGCGTAGGCGCGATCACTGGCCCTCATCCCGTTGCCTCCCCGTCCGCGGTGCTGCTGGTCCGCCCGCTGTCGCGGTGCGGTATCCGATCCAATGTATGCACAGGCAGGCCCAGATACAAGGAAAAGCCGCGGTGAAGCCGGAATGACGACCCAAATGTATACAGTGCGAGATGGGGGATACTGATGCTCACCAACCACGCGCGACGAGGGGCGATCATGGCTGAAGGACACGGGGCCGGGCCCGGGACTCTCCCCGGACAGGACTACCGACGGCTGCACGCCGAGAGCCTCGCGGACCCGGAGCGGTTCTGGCTGGACGCCGCGCGCGCGGTCGACTGGGCGGACCCACCCGCTGTCGCCGCGGGCGGCCCGGACGCCCCGCTGCACCGCTGGTTCCCCGGTGCCTCCCTCAACACGAGCTACAACGCCCTCGACCGCCACGTCGAGGCCGGCCGGGGCGGCCAGGCGGCACTCGTCTACGACTCCGCGATGCTCGGCACCTCCCGCACCCTCACGTACTCCGAGCTCCGCGACGAGGTCGCCGTCTTCGCGGGAATGCTCGCAGGCCTCGGCGTCGGTCGGGGCGACAGGGTCCTCGTCTACCTGCCGATGATCCCCGAGGCCGTCGTGGCCATGCTCGCCTGCGCCCGGATCGGCGCGGTCCACTCCGTGGTCTTCGGTGGCTTCGCCGCCGCCGAACTGGCTGCGCGCATCAAGGACGCCCGGCCCTCGGCGGTCGTGACGGCGGACGGCGGCATCGAACCGGGCCGGCGCGTCGAATACCTCCCGGCCGTCCAGGAGGCGCTCGCGCTCGCCGACAGCACCGGGACGCCCGTCGTCGTGAAGGCGCGCGGGGGGTTCGCCCACGGCGTCGCAGGGTACCGGGAACCGGGGACGCGGTGGCTGGACTGGGACGCGGCCGTCTCCACCGCCGACGCCGTCCCGCCCGTGGAGGTCGCCGCCACCGACCCGCTCTACATCCTCTACACCTCCGGCACCACCGGCTCCCCGAAGGGCGTGGTGCGCGACAACGGCGGGCACGCCGTCGCGCTCACCTGGTCCATGCGGGCGATCTTCGGCGTGGGACCGGGAGACACGATGCTGACGGCGTCCGACGTCGGCTGGGTGGTCGGCCACTCCTACATCGTCTACGGGCCGCTCCTGGCAGGCGCCACGACCGTCCTGTACGAAGGGAAGCCCGTGGGCACCCCCGACGCCGGGGCCTTCGGACGGCTCATCGAACAGCACCGCGTCAAGGTGCTGTTCACCGCGCCGACCGCCCTGCGCTCCGTCCGGCGGGCGGACCCTGCCGGCGCGGCCGTCCGCGCCCACGACCTCTCCTCGCTGGAGACGCTCTTCTCGGCCGGGGAGCGGCTCGACACCGGGACCTCGGAGTGGATCGGCGAGGTCCTCGGTGTGCCCGTCGTCGACAACTGGTGGCAGACGGAGACCGGGTGGCCGATCTGCGCGAACCCGCGCGGACTGGGCGGCGTCCCGCTGAAGGCCGGCTCACCGTCCCTGCCCTCGCCCGGGTTCGACGTCGTCATCCTCGACCCGGGTGGTTCACCGGTGCCGGCCGGGACCGAGGGGAGCATCGCCCTCCGCCTCCCGCTGCCGCCCGGCACCCTGACGACCCTGTGGGGCAGCGACGACCGCTACCGTGCCGCGTACCTCAGCGACGTCGAGGGCTTCTACACGAGCGGCGACTCCGGGTACCTGGACGAGGACGGCTACCTGTTCGTGATGGGCCGCACCGACGACGTCATCAACGTGGCGGGCCACCGGCTCTCGACGGGCGCGATCGAACAGGTGGTCGCCCGGCACCCGGCCGTGGCCGAGTGCGCGGTCCTCGGGCTGCCGGACCCCGTCAAGGGACAGCGCGCGAGCGGCTACGTGGTCCTGAAGGCGGGTGTCTCCATCGACCCGGCGACGCTCCAGGCCGAGCTCGTGGCGATGGTCCGCCGCACGATCGGGCCCGTGGCCGACTTCCGGTCCGCCGTCGTCGTCGAGGCGCTGCCGAAGACGCGGTCCGGGAAGATCCTGCGGAAGACGATGCGGCAGATGGCGGCGGGCACCGCCTACGCCGTCCCCTCCACCATCGAGGACCCCTCGGTGCTCGAGGCGCTGGAACCCCTGCTGCGCGAGGCGACGGACGGACGGCCGGCCGACGGGTGATCCGCCCGGGCGCTAGTGGTCCGCGGCGTTGCGTGCCCAGCTGTACTCGAACTCGGGGCGCCCCCGCGTCCCGTACCGGGGCGTGCGCTGGACCGACTGCTGGTCGGCGAGGTACTCGAGATAGCGCCGCGCCGTGACCCTCGACATGGACAGGGCCTCCGACACCTCGACGGCCGAGGTGGGAGCGGGGAGCTCCTTGAGGAGCCGCGACACGGTGCGCAGTGTCTCCGCCGAGAGTCCCTTCGGCAGCAGGGCGGCCGTCGCCGGGCGCAGCGAGGCGAAGGCCGAGTCGACCTCCGCCTGGGTGGTGGTGGACGCCTGCTCCACCAGGTTCCGGCGGAAGTCGCGGTAGGCACCGAGCTTCTCGCTGAACGCCGAGTAGGTGAACGGCTTGATGAGGTACTGGACGATCCCCGAGGAGATGGCCGAGCGGACCACCTGCAGGTCCCGCACGGCCGTGATCGCGACGATGTCCAGGGGCAGCCCGAGGCCACGCACCCGGCGGACGATGTCCAGGCCGTGGGCGTCCGGGAGGTTCATGTCCAGCAGCATGAGGTCGACGGCGGCGGGCGCCTCCCTCCGGGCCCCGCCGGCCAGGTGGAGGAAGGACGCGAGTTCCGCGCCGCTCCGGGCGATCCCCACCAGTTCGAACCCCTCGAGCCGCCGGACGTACTCCGCGTGGGCGTCCGCGGCGACCGGGTCGTCCTCCACGACGAGGACCCGGATGGCGCTCATGGCCTGGCCCCGCCCTCGGCGCCCTGCGCCGCGGCCGACCCGGTGCCGATCGACGTGCCCGGTGACGTGCCCGGTGACGTGCCTGCCGACGTGCCGTCCGGCCCGGGGCGGCCCGCGGCGCCGGGCAGGGGGAGGCGCACCGAGAAGCGCGCGCCGCCGTCGTCGGTGTCCGTCACCTCGATCGACCCGCCGAAGCGCTCGACGGCCTGCCGGACGAGGGCGAGCCCGATGCCCCGTCCGGAGCCCTCCGCCGCGTCCGCCTTCGTGCTGTAGCCGAACGCGAACACCTTGGCCTTCTCCGAGTCGGGCAGCCCGTTGCCGCTGTCCTCCACCACGATCTCGAGCCCTGCGGTCGCGTCCCCGCCGGTCCTGCGCACCGTGAGGACCACCCGCGGTTCGGCGGAGGCGGCGGCCTCGTCGAACGCGTTGTCGAGCAGGTTGCCGATGATCGTCACCACATCGACCGGATTGAGCGAACCCGCCTGCGCATCGGCGGCGATGTCGGTCGTCAGTTCGATCCCGCGCTCGTTCGCCTGGGCCGCCTTGCCCACCAGGAGGGCCGCGATGAACGGTTCGTCGATCGCGCCGACCACCTCGTCGGTGAGGCGCTGCGACTGCTGCAGGTCCCGGGTGGCGAACTCGAGGGCGTCGGCGTTCCGTCCGAGCTCCACCAGCGAGACGATCGTGTGGAGCCGGTTGGCGTGCTCGTGCGTCTGCGAGCGCAGCGCGTCGGTGAGGGTACGCATCGTCTGGACCTGTCCGGTCAGCGCCTCGATCTCCGTGTGGTCGCGCAGCGTCGTCACCGTGCCGAGCGCCGCCTGCTGGTGGGTGCCGCGCCGTGCCGGGGCGGGCGGGACGGCCGGCTCCTGGTTCACCACGAGTACCCGGCTGGCGGTGAGATGCACCTCGTCGTGCGCGCGCCGACCCGACGCGAGGAGTTCCCGCAGGGACCGCGGCACGGCGAGACGCGACGCCGGGACCGGGTGCTGCTTCCCGTCCAGTTCGAGGAGGCGTGCTGCCTCGTCGTTGTAGAGGACGAGGCGACCGGCGGCGTCGGTCAGGAGCAGTCCCTCCCGCACGGAATGCAGGACGGAGTCGTAGAACACGAACGTGCGGGACAGTTCCGCCGGTCCCATGCCCAGCGTCGCCCGCCGGAGGCGCCGGCTCAGCAGGAACGAGGCGAGGGCCCCCAGCGCCAGGGAGCCCAGTGCGATCAGCGCGACGAGGGGCAACTGCGCATTGCGGGCGATCGCGGCACGGTCCACGGTGATCCCCGAGGCGACCATCGCCCGCACCGTCCCGCCGTCGTCCACCACCGGCACGATCGACCGGATCGACGGGCCGAGGGTCCCCGCGTAGGTCTCGGTGTGCGTCCGTCCGGCGAGGGCCTCCGCGACCGAGCCGATGTACGGCCTGCCGATCTGCTCCGGGTTGCGGTGCGTGAACCGGGTGCGGTCCGTGCCCATGATGGTGATGAAGTCCACGCCCAGGCGGTCCATCACGTCGACGGCGTAGGGCTGCAGCGTGGCGGAGGGATCGGGCCCCTGCACGGCGTCGAGGACGGCCGGCTCGAGGGCGATGGCGGTGGAGACCGCGACCATCCGCTCGGCCGCGGCGTCGTTGACGCCCTGCGCGGCGTCGACGTACAGGATGACGGACAGGGAGGCCGAGAGCACCAGGATGAACACGAGCTGGGTGAGGAAGAACTGTCGGGCAAGACTCCATCGACGCACGCGGCGATCCCGCTCCTTCCTGTTCCCGTCGGCCCGCCACGGGAGCGACGTGCAGGTTAGCGGGACCGTGACCAGTATGAACTCAATGGTGATCCCGGTCACTCCCACTGCCATGATGAAGAGGATCACAACAACACTACGCTCCTGGTGAGACCCCTCCGGCGAAGAACGACCTTCGCCGCCGGCGCCCCCGGGCAGCGGACACCAAGGAGAACACATGGCCATCGCATCGTCGCGGTCCGAGACCGGACCCGCGCAACCCCGCAAGAGGGTCGACAAGACCCACTTCCTCTACATCGCGGTCATCGTCGCCGTCGTCCTCGGCGCGATCCTGGGCCTCGCCGCTCCCGAGTTCGCCAAGGCGCTCAAGCCGATCGGGACCGGGTTCATCAACCTCATCAAGATGATGATCGCCCCGATCATCTTCTGCACCATCGTGCTGGGCGTCGGGTCCATCGCGAAGGCGGCGACGGTGGGCAAGGTCGGCGGCCTCGCCCTCGGCTACTTCATGGTCATGTCGACCTTCGCGCTCGGCATCGGCCTCGTGGTCGGCAACCTCATCAACCCGGGCGAAGGCCTGGACATCTCATCGTCGACGTACGAGCTCCCCGCCACCGCCGAGGGCGCACCCGAGGGCACCGTCGGATTCCTGCTGAGCATCATCCCGACCACGCTCCTGTCCGCCCTGACCGGACCCAGCATCCTGCAGACCCTGTTCGTCGCACTGCTCGTCGGCTTCGCGCTGCAGAAGATGGGCTCCGCCGGTACGCCGATCCTCCGCGGCATCGGCCACATCCAAGCCCTCGTGTTCCGCATCCTCATCATGATCATGTGGCTGGCGCCGATCGGCGCCTTCGGTGCCATCGCCGCCGTCGTCGGGGAGACCGGCGTGCAGGCGATCATCAGCATGGCGACCCTCATGATCGCCTTCTACATCACCTGCGCCCTGTTCATCGTCGTCATCCTGGGCGGACTCCTGAAGATCGTGACCGGCGTCAACATCTTCAAGCTGATGAAGTACCTGGGCCGGGAGTACCTGCTGATCTTCAGCACCTCCTCCTCCGAGGCGGCACTGCCCCGCCTGATCGCGAAGATGGAGCACGTCGGTGTCTCCAAGCCCGTCGTCGGCATCACCGTCCCCACGGGTTATTCGTTCAACCTTGACGGCACGGCGATCTACCTCACCATGGCGGCGCTCTTCGTCGCCGAGGCGCTCGGAAAGCCGCTGGCCCTGGGTGAGCAGATCTCCCTGCTGATCTTCATGATCATCGCCTCGAAGGGTGCCGCAGGCGTCACGGGTGCCGGCCTGGCGACCCTCGCCGGCGGCCTCCAGTCGCACCGCCCCGACCTGGTGGACGGTGTCGGCCTGATCGTCGGCATCGACCGCTTCATGTCCGAGGCGCGTGCACTGACGAACTTCACCGGGAACGCCGTGGCCACCGTGCTCATCGGCACCTGGACCAAGGAGATCGACCGGGCCCGCGTGGACGAGGTCCTCGAGGGACGCCTGCCCTTCGACGAGGCCACGATGGCCACCGATCACCGCTTCGACAACGACGACGTCGAGGCCGGCGCCGAGGCGAGGACCGACGCGGCGGTCCGCGGCACCAGCGCCCACTGACGCTCGGGAACCGAGCACGTCGAGCCGACGACGGCGGCAACCCTGGACACAGGTCCGCCGCCGTCGTCCGTTCCCGGTCGTCCGTTCCCGGTCGTCCGTTCCTGAGCGGGCCGCCCCGGTCGGGTGGATCGGAGCGAAGGTTCTACCTCAGGTGGAGGCTCAAGGCTCGGCACCGTCCGGCATCCCGCTTCGCGGCCGTCGGCACCGGCGTTGTACCGTTGACTAGAAGAAAAGCCGCTCGGACACCGTTCAGCGACCGGCCGCACCGAATTCGATGGAAGCGTGGAGAAATACGTGAGTAGTGAACAGGGTTCCACAACTCTGCCCAGCGCAGTGGACGCGGGATTCGGCCCCACCGGCCGCCCTGTGACGGAGTTCCCTGAACCCCGGATCCTCGAGTCGCACGGCCCGGCGAGGGTGATCGCGATGGTCAACCAGAAGGGTGGAGTGGGGAAGACGACGTCGACCATCAACCTCGGGGCGGCGCTCGCCGAAGCGGGCCGCAAGGTGCTCCTCGTGGACTTCGACCCCCAGGGCGCGCTGTCCGCGGGCCTCGGCACCAACCCCCACGAGCTCGACGTGACGGTGTACAACGTGCTGATGGACCGCAAGGTGTCCATCCAGGACGCCATCCAGCACACCGCGATCGAGAACATCGACCTGCTGCCCGCCAACATCGACCTCTCCGCGGCCGAGGTGCAGCTGGTCAACGAGGTCGCCCGCGAGCAGGTCCTCGACCGGGCGCTCCGGAAGGTGTCGGACGACTACGACGTCATCCTCATCGACTGCCAGCCGTCCCTCGGGCTCCTCACGGTTAACGCCCTCACGGCCGCGCACGGCGTCATCATCCCGCTCATCTGCGAGTTCTTCGCGCTGCGCGCTGTGGCACTGCTGGTCGAGACGATCGAGAAGGTCCAGGACCGCCTCAACCCGCGGCTGCAGATCGACGGCGTGCTGGCGACCATGTACGACGCGAGGACCCTGCACAGCCGGGAAGTGATCGCGCGCCTCGTCGAGGCCTTCGGGGACAAGGTCTTCGAGACCGTCATCAAGCGCACCATCAAGTTCGCGGACGCGACCGTGGCCGCCGAGCCCATCACGTCCTACGCCGCGAACCACTCGGGCGCCGATGCCTACCGCAGTCTCGCGAGGGAGCTCATCAGCAGGGGCGGAGCGCCCTAGTGCCCGTCCCCTCCGGGTCCGCCCGGTACCCCTAGTGGCGGACCAGACGGTCTTCGAGGTGCAGCTGGCCAACTTCAGCGGACCCTTCGACCTGCTGCTGAACCTCATCTCGCGGCGCGAACTCGACATCACGGAGATCGCCCTGGCGCAGGTGACGGACGAGTTCATCGCGCACATCCGCCGCATCCAGGCCGCGGAGGGGGAGTGGAGGCTCGACGAGGCGAGCGAGTTCCTCGTGGTCGCCGCCACGCTCCTCGACCTGAAGGCGGCCCGCCTGCTGCCGGCCGGTGCCGTCGAGGACGAGGAGGACATCGCCCTCCTGGAAGCGCGTGATCTCCTGTTCGCCCGGCTCCTGCAGTACAGGGCCTTCAAGGAGATGGCCCGCCGGCTCGCGGCCCGGCTCGAGGAGGAGGACACCCGCTACGCACGCGACGTACCGCTCGAACCCTCCTTCACGAGCCTGCTGCCCGAGCTCGTCTGGAAGCATTTCCCGGCGGACCTCGCCGCGCTCGCGGCGAGGCTGCTCGCCCCGCGCCAGGAGCAGCCGGCCGAGGTGGCGATCGGCCACCTGCACGCGCCGCCCGTCAGCGTGCGCGACCAAGCGCTGGTGGTGCAGGACCTGCTGCGGAGCAGAGGCCCTCTCTCCTTCCGGCAGCTGACCGAGGACGCCGGATCGCGGATGGTGCTCGTGGTGCGGTTCCTCGCCCTGCTGGAGCTCTTCCGGGACGGCGCCGTCTCCTTCGACCAGCAGGCACCGCTGTCGGAGCTGCTGGTGAGCTGGAGCGCGGACGACGAGCGGTGGACCGCCGATCCGGTGAACGACCTCGCGGGCACCGACCTCGTGCACAGCGGAGGAGCGCTCCATGGATGAGACCGATGCGGGAGGGGCCGCCGACGTGGAGCCGGCCGACGGGGAGTCCGCCGGGACGACGCACGCCGTTCCCCTCGAGGCGATGCCGGGAGGCCTCCGTGGTGCCGTCGAGGCCATCCTCATGGTCACCGACCGGCCCGTGACCGACGGACAGCTCGCGGCGGCGCTGGACCGGCCCGTCGGACAGGTGCACGACGTCCTCGTGGGACTGCAGCACGAGTACGACGGCTATACTGGCTCAGGCGCCCAGGGCACCGAACCCGCATCGCCACGCGGTTTCGAACTGCGGAACATCGCCGGCGGGTGGCGCATCTTCTCCCGGAAGCACTTCGCCTCCGTCGTCGCAGACTTCGTCCTCGACGGTCAGTCCGCGCGGCTCTCGCAGGCAGCACTCGAGACCCTGACGGTCATCGCGTACCGCCAGCCCGTGTCCCGAGCCCGGGTCTCCGCCATCCGGGGCGTCACCGTCGACTCCGTGGTCCGTACCCTGCTCCAGCGCGGCCTCGTTGTCGAGATGGAGACCGATCCGGAGACCGGAGCGGTCCTCTATGGGACCACTTCCCTGTTTCTGGAAAGATTGGGGTTGGGCAGCGTCGACGAATTGCCCCGGATCGCTCCCCACCTGCCAGGGCTCGAAAGCCTCGGGGAGTATGACGAAACGACGTACTGAGCACGACCTACACGAAGGACTTCTCCACATGACACAGCCGCCAGGATCCGGTTCCGGACGCAACACGCCGCGCCGCGGCGGGTCGACGGGCCGTCCATCCGACGCTGCCCGCGGCCGGGGGACCTCACCCCGCAGCAGTTCCGGGCAGGGCGGCGCAGGCCGTTCCGGCGAGGGCCGCCCGTCAGCAGGCGGCGACCGTCGCGCATCCGGTGAGGGCCGCCCGTTCTCCGACCGCGGTGAGCGCACCGGTGGCCGTCCCGGGCAGGGCGGCGCAGGCCGTTCCGGTGAGGGCCGCCCGTTCGCAGGGGGCGACCGTCGCGCATCCGGTGAGGGCCGCCCGTTCTCCGACCGCGGTGAGCGCGCCGGTGGCCGCTCCGGCGAGGGCCGCCCGTCAGCAGGCGGCGACCGTCGCGAGTCCGCCGAGGGCCGCGCCCGCGCAGCCGCAGGGCGCCCGTCCGCCGGTACGCCTGCCGGCCGGTTCGGCGCCAAGACCGGAGGACGTCCAGGGAGCAAGCCCGGCCGGCCCGGTGCGGCTCCGGGAGCGCGCTCCGGCGGACAGGGCGGGGCACAGGGCGGAGGACGCCCGACCCCGCCGGGAGCCAAGGCCTTCGGGCGCGAGCGCTTCGGCCAGAACCTCGGCCCGGTCCGTGCGCCGAAGCCCAAGCGTGCGAGCCGTCCCGCGGACGAGATCGACGTCCACAATCCGGAGGGCGTGCGCCTGCAGAAGATCATGGCCCTCGCGGGCGTGGCATCGCGCCGCGTGTGCGAGGAGATGATCCTCGACGGGCGCGTGGAGGTCGACGGGACCGTCGTGACGGAACTCGGCGTGCGCGTCGATCCCGCCGAGGCCGCCATCCACGTGGACGGCATCCGGCTCCAGCTCAACGAGCACCTGAAGTACTACGTGTTCAACAAGCCCCGCGGCGTCGTCTCCACCATGGAGGACCCCGAGGGACGCCGCTGCATCAGCGACTTCCTGAAGAACAAGGACAAGAGCGAGCGGCTCTTCCATGTGGGCCGGCTCGACGCCGAGACGGAGGGCCTGCTCCTGCTCACCAACGACGGGGAACTCACCAACCGGCTGACGCACCCGTCCTACGAGGTCCCCAAGACCTACCTCGTGCAGGTCCGCGGCCCCATGGCGCAGGGCATCGGTGCGCAGATGAAGGAGGGCATCGAGCTCGAGGACGGCCTCGCGCAGGTCGACTCCTTCAAGCTCGTCGACTCCACGCCCGGGCACATCCTCGTCGAGGTAGTCCTGCACTCGGGCCGCAACCGCATCGTCCGCCGGCTGTTCGACGCCGTCGGCCACCCCGTCGAGCGCCTTGTGCGCACCCAGGTGGGCCCCATCCGGATCGGGGACCAGCGCCAGGGCAGCATCCGCGTGCTCGGGCGCCAGGAGGTCGGGCACCTGATGGCATCGGTGGGCCTCTAGCCGATGACCACACGCACGGACCAGGGCACGCACCTCACGGGCCCCGTCCTCATCATCGGGGCGGGCCTGCTGGGAGCGAGCATCGGGCTGGGCCTGCGCGCCCGCGGGATCGACGTCGTCCTGTCCGACAGTTCCCCCTCCACGGAGGCGGTCGCCCGTGACATCGGCGCCGGACGGCTCCACGGCGACGCGCAGGCCGCGGGGGAGGACCTGTCCCCGGAACTCGTGGTCGTCGCGACCCCGCCCGACGTCACGGCACGCGTCGTCGCCGAGGCCCTGCGGGCCCATCCGCGGGCCGTCGTCGTGGACATCTGCAGCGTGAAGGAGGCGATCCTGCACGAGCTCGTCGCGACTCCCGGCATGGCGGAGCATGCGCCCCGCTACGTGGGGACCCATCCGATGGCGGGCCGCGAGAAGTCCGGTCCCGTCGCGGCACGCGCAGAGCTCTTCACCGGTGCTCCCTGGGTGCTCTGCGCCCATGCCGGCAGTGCCCCGGAGGCCGTCCGCCGCGCGGAATCGCTCGCCGTCGATCTCGGTGCCGTACCCGCGCGCATGACCGCCGAGGAACACGACGAGGCCGTCGCCCTGATCTCCCACCTGCCGCAGGTCGTGTCGTCGCTCGTCGCGAGCAGGCTGCAAGACTCCCCGCCGCGGGCCCTCTCGCTCGCCGGCAACGGGCTGCGGGACGTCACGCGCATCGCGGCGAGCGACCCCCGGCTGTGGGTCCAGATCCTGTCCGCCAACGCCGGCCGGCTCGTGGAGATCCTCTACGGGGTGCGGGACGACCTGAACCGGCTGATCGGCACCCTCGAGGACCCGACGGCCGGCGGCGCGCGGCTCGACATGGCCCAGCTGATGTCCGAGGGGAACGCGGGCCAGGCCCGCGTCCCCGGCAAGCACGGCACGCCGCCAAACTCCTTCGCGCGGCTGACCGTGCTCGTCGACGACGTGCCGGGTCAGATCGCCAAGCTCCTGACGGAGATCGGGCACACCGGTATCAACGTCGAGGACTTCAGGCTCGAACACTCACCGGGACGCGAGCTGGGCCTCGCCGAACTCTCGGTCCTGCCCGGCAGGCTGCAGGAATTGACGGAGTCCCTCACGCAGCGGGGCTGGAAGGTAGTGCAGTGACGCAGGCTTCAGCAGGGACCACGCAGCGCTCCGTCGGGACGGCGTCGCCGTCCCCCTACTCCGGGTTCCGCCTCGGCAAATCCCTCGTCGTGGCCATCGACGGCCCGTCCGGATCCGGCAAGTCGAGCGTGAGCAGGGAGGTCGCCCGCCGCCTCCGCGCGGCCTACCTGGACACGGGGGCGATGTACCGGGCGGTCACGCTGCACTGCATCGCGACGGGGACCGACCTGCACGACGGCGCCGCCGTGGAGGCCGCGGCACGGGACATCGAGCTCTTCATCAGCACGAGCCCCGACCGCGAATCGGTCACCATCGCGGGAGACGACGTCACGTCCGCCATCCGCGAGCCGGAGGTCTCCTCCGCGGTGAGCGCCGTCGCCACGACCCTGGGCGCCCGCGCCGAACTGATCCGGCGCCAGCGTGCGCTCATCGCCGGCGCCGGCCACCGGATCGTCGCGGAGGGGCGTGACATCACCACCGTCGTCGCCCCCGACGCCGAGGTGCGCATCCTCCTCACGGCCAGCGAGGAGGCCCGGCTGCGACGCCGCGGCGACCAGCTCGGCGGCACCCAGTCCGACGCCCAGCTCCGGCGCCAGGTCACGGAGCGGGACGCGAAGGACTCCGCCGTCGTGAACTTCCAGCAGGCCGCCGACGGCGTCGTCACGCTCGACTCCTCAGACCTCGACTTCGAGCAGACCGTCTCGGCGGTCCTCGGCATCGTGCGCACCGTGGCGCACTAGCCGGACCAGCACGTCAACGACTCAGGGCCCCGCGCCCACCAGGACCGCCGTCGGGAGACGGCCCCAACCGAAGGACAGAACAATGAGCGAGAACCTTTCGCCGGATGCACCCGACACAGGAACGGGCGAGGACTACGAGCCCACGGGCGAGGACCAGGTCAGCGCGCTGCTGGACACCCTCGACGACGCCGAGGCCGAGCAGCGTGCCGCCTCCCTGCGCGCCGGCCTCGAGGACTACGAGCTCGACGAGGAGGACGCCGCGCTCCTCGCCCGGCAGGACGAGGAGTACGTCGACGAGGCGGAGGGGCGCCTCAACCCCGTGCTCGCCATCGTCGGCCGCCCCAACGTCGGCAAGTCCACGCTGGTGAACAGGATCCTCGGACGCCGCGAGGCCGTCGTCGAGGACACGCCCGGCGTGACGCGTGACCGGGTGTCCTACCCGGCGCAGTGGTCCGGCCGGAACTTCACGCTCGTGGACACCGGTGGCTGGGAGCAGGACGCCAAGGGCATCGCCGCACGCGTCGCCGACCAGGCCGAGATCGCCGTCGACATGGCCGATGCGGTGCTGTTCGTCGTCGACGCGACCGTCGGTGCCACCGCCACCGACGAGGCCGTGGTGCGCATGCTGCGCCGCAAGAAGCGGCCCGTCATCCTCGTGGCCAACAAGGTGGACGACATCCAGAACGAGGCCGACGCCTCCGCGCTGTGGGGGCTCGGCTTCGGGCAGCCCTGGCCGGTGTCCGCCCTGCACGGGCGCGGCACCGCGGACATGCTGGACCAGGTCAACGAGATCCTCCCCGAGTTCTCCGAGCACGGCGGCATCGAGCGGTCCGGCGGCCCCCGGCGCGTCGCGCTGATCGGCCGCCCCAACGTGGGGAAGTCCTCCCTGCTCAACAAGCTCGCGGGCTCCGACCGCGTCGTCGTCGACCCGCTGGCCGGCACCACGCGCGACCCCGTGGACGAGATGATCGAGCTCGGCGGGCGCACCTGGCGCTTCGTCGACACGGCGGGCATCCGCCGCCGCGTGCACATGCAGCAGGGCGCGGACTTCTACGCGTCGCTGCGGACCCAGTCCGCCCTCGAGAAGGCCGAGGTCGCCGTCGTGCTCCTCGCCGTCGACGAGGTGCTGAGCGAGCAGGACATCCGCATCCTGAACCTCGCGATCGAATCCGGACGGGCCATCGTGCTCGCGTTCAACAAGTGGGACCTGCTCGACGACGAGCGTCGCCGGTACCTCGAGCGTGAGATCGAGCAGGATCTCGCGCACGTGGAATGGGCGCCGCGCGTGAACATCTCGGCGCTCACCGGCTGGCACAAGGACCGCCTGGTGCCTGCGCTCGACGTCGCACTCGAGTCCTGGGACCGACGCATCCCCACGGGCCGCCTCAATGCGTTCCTCGGCGAGCTCGTGGCCGCCCACCCGCACCCCGTGCGCGGCGGGAAGCAGCCACGCATCCTCTTCGGCACGCAGGCCTCGAGCCGCCCGCCGCGGTTCGTGCTGTTCACCACCGGCTTCCTCGACCCCGGCTACCGCCGCTTCATCACGCGCCGCCTGCGGGAGACGTTCGGCTTCGAGGGCACGCCCATCGAGGTCAGCATGCGCGTCCGCGAGAAGCGGAGCCGCAAGCGCTGACACCTCCGGCAGTGTGCGGATCCGCCCGGCGAATGCTGTATCGTTATCCGAGTGGTTTGGCCTGCCGAGCAGGTCGATCGGGATGTGGCGCAGCTTGGTAGCGCACTTGACTGGGGGTCAAGGGGTCGCAGGTTCAAATCCTGTCATCCCGACACTGCAGGGCCCGTTCTCACCGGCTTTCCGCCGGCGGGAGCGGGCCTTTCGCATTCCCGGGAGCGGCCCCGCGGAGGGGTCCCGGACGGCGTGAGAGGCGCATCACGCGCCCTCCCGATATGCCTATACTCGACCAGTACCCGTACCGGACGGCCCTGGTGCCGCCGACGACGACCGCGCGTTCGAAAGGCAACCATGAGCAACATTCCCGACGGCCTCTACTACACCGCGGAGCACGAGTGGGTCAGCGAGCTCGCCGTCGACGGGACGGTGCGCGTCGGCATCACCGACTTCGCCCAGGACGCCCTCGGTGACGTGGTCTACGTGCAGATGCCCGAGGAGGGCACGGACGTCACCGGAGCCGACGTGATCGGCGAGGTCGAATCCACGAAGAGCGTCAGCGACATCTACGCCCCGGTCACCGGCCAGGTCGTCGCCCGCAACGAGGCGCTCGACGACGATCCCTCGCTCATCAATTCCGACCCCTACGGCGAGGGCTGGCTCCTCGAGATCAAGGTGTCCGATCCGTCCGTCGTGCAGGGGCTCCTGAGTTCAGCCGACTACTCCCAGCAGGTAGGCTAGTCCTACCCCGCGAAGGCAGCGGGGATGGCATGGATCGCAGTCGTTCAGCCGTGCCACGCAGTAGGGGAGGAAAGTCCGATGGTGTCCAACGTGAATCCTGGCGTGAATGGAGAAGAGCCGCACATGACGTCTCCTGAGACAACGACGATCGGGATGCCGCCGCTGGCGGCCCTGAGCGAGCTGGAGCGTCATCTGACGCGTGAGGAGCAGGCGTCCGTCGCCGCGCTGCCCGCCGGTTCGGCGCTGCTGATCGCCCACTCGGGACCGAACGCAGGGGCTCGCTTCCTCCTCGACGAGGAGATCACGAAGGCCGGACGCCACCCCAACGCGGACATCTTCCTGGACGACGTGACCGTGTCCCGCCAGCACGCCGAGTTCCGCCGGACGCCCAACGGCTTCATCGTGGTGGACACGCGCAGCCTCAATGGGACGTACGTCAACAACGACCGGGTGGACAGCGTCACGCTGCGCAACGGCAACGAGGTGCAGATCGGCAAGTTCCGCCTGACGTTCTATGCCGCCCGCACCACGACAGGTCAGTCCACGCAGCCCACGGCAGCACAGGCCTAGCCCGGTCCATGCCTGCCTCCTCCTCCGCCCGCCACCCGGCCGGCGCCGCTCCAGGTTCCGCCGGTGTCCTGAACATCGGCGAGGTCCTGCGTGGGCTGGCGGAGGAGTTCCCGCAGGTGACGGCGTCGAAGATCCGCTTCCTGGAGGAGAAGGGCCTGATCTCCCCGCAGCGGACGCGCGCCGGCTACCGCAAGTACGCGGCGCACGACGTCGAGCGCCTGCGCTTCGTCCTCGCCCTGCAGCGTGACCAGTACCTGCCGCTGAAGGTGATCAAGGACTACGTCGACGCGATCGACCGCGGCGAGCGGCCTGCCTCCCTGCCGGGCGGGATGACCCTCGCGCCCCGCATCGTCTCCGACCAGCTCTCCCGGGAACTGAGCGGGCACGGCCGGCGGCTGACCGCCGAGACACTGGCCGCGGAGGCCGGAGCGCCGCGCAGGCTCGTCGACGACCTCGTGAGCTTCGGGCTCATCACCGCCGTGGACAACCGGTTCGACGAGCATGCCCTGAAGATCACGAAGGCCTGCCTGCAACTCGAGGGCCACGGCATCGAGCCGCGGCACCTGAGGCCCTTCCGCGCAGCCGCCGACCGCGAACTGGGGCTCGTGGAGCGCGTCGTCGCGCCCGTGGCATCCCGCAAGGACGTCGCGTCGAAGGCGCGGGCCGCGGAGACCGCCCGGGAGATCAGCGAACTGTGCCTGGGCCTGCACAGCGCACTGGTGCACAGCCACATCGCCCGCATGGACAGTTAGGCGGCTTCCCGTGATCGAAGTAGAAGTGGTGGGCGTTCGGATCGAGCTGCCGTCCAACCAGCCGCTGGTCCTCCTGCGGGAGGCCTCGGGGGAGCGGCACCTGCCCATCTGGATCGGGGCACCCGAGGCCAGTGCCATCGCCTTCGTGCAGCAGGGCATCGTGCCGCCGCGTCCCATGACGCACGACCTCCTGGTCGACGTCGTGGCAGCCGCCGGCAAGCGGATCACCGAGGTACGCATCACGTCCGTGGAGGACACCGTCTACCACGCCCAGCTCGTCTTCAGCGACGGCGTGACGGTGAGTTCCCGTGCCTCCGACGCCCTGGCGGTCGCCCTGCGCGTGCCGTGCCCCATCTACTGCGCGGACGAGGTCCTGGCGGTCGCCGGCGTGGAGATCGCGGACGCGGACGCCGAGGACACGGAGGAGGGCGACACGGAGGAGACGGCCGAGAAGGAGGTCCTGCAGTTCCGGGAGTTCCTCGCCGACGTCGAGCCGGAGGACTTCGAGCGCTGAGCCCCGGCACCGCGGGCGGTGGGCAGGACGACGGTTCCAGCGCCGTCAGGGCGAGCCGCCGACGACACGCCGACCGTTGCGGGGCAGCCTCTTTGACCTCGACCCTCGCGCGATCTAACGTCGAAGAATACAGTTCCCGTTGCGTGCGTGGGGGGCTCGGGGCACACTTGAGTGCACATCCTGAGGTTCAGCCCTGTCGAGCAAATTCCCCGGGAACCCTACGAGGAGGCAGCACGTGAGTCCGAAGGGTGACGCCGGCAAGGCAACCAGCCCGGCAGGCGCTGGCATCCCAGCAAGCGCCCAGGGCTTACTGTTCACCGAAGACCTCCCCGTCCTCGACGAGGACGCCGGCTACCGCGGACCCACGGCCTGCAAGGCCGCCGGCATCACCTACCGCCAGCTCGACTACTGGGCCCGCACCGGGCTCGTCGAGCCCGCCGTCCGCGGCGCCTCCGGCTCCGGCACGCACCGCCTGTACGGGTTCCGGGACATCCTCGTCCTCAAGGTCGTCAAACGCCTCCTGGACACGGGGGTCTCGCTCCAGCAGATCCGCACCGCCGTCGAGCACCTGCGCGAGCGGGGCGTCGAGGACCTGGCCCAGATCACCCTCATGAGCGACGGCGCCAGCGTCTACGAGTGCACCTCGGCCGACGAGGTCATCGACCTCGTCCAGGGCGGGCAGGGCGTGTTCGGCATCGCCGTCGGCCGTGTGTGGCGCGAGGTGGAGGGAAGCCTCGCCGCCCTGCCCAGCGAGCACGCGACCGACCAGGACTTCCCCGGCGACGAGCTCAGCAAGCGCCGCGCCACCCGCAAGATCAGCTAACCCCTCCGCGGGCTCGACCCGCCGGCCTTCCGCGAACCTCCCGGCCGCGTCCTCTCCCGTTCAGCGCCTGGCGCTGCGGTCCCGCATCCTGTTCGCATCCGTCACGCTCCTGAGCAGTTCGTCGAAGTACGCCGCCGACTGCTGCGCGGCGGCGCCGGGCCAGTGGTGCACGGAATGGGCCGCGCCCTGGATCTGCTGCCAGTCGGCCTGGTCGGGGATGGCCGGGCTCAGCAGCAGGTCGCCGAACATCTGCCGCATCTCCCGGAGGCGGAACGAGTGCTCGACGGACGCCGGGCGCACACGGTTCGCCACGATGCCGGCGGTCTGCAGGCCGGGCGCGAACTCCTGGCGGAACAGGTCGAGCGCGCGCATGGTCCGCTCCGTCCCGGCCACCGAGAACAGGGCCGGTTCGGCCACGAGCAGGACCCTGTTGCTCGCGGTCCACGCGATGCGGGTCAGGCCGTTGAGGGAGGGCGGGCAGTCGATCAGGACGAGGCTGTAGCCCTCCACGCGGGAGAGCAGCCTGGACAGCCGCCGCTGGTCACGGCGCCCGAGGTCGGGCCTGTCGTAGATGCCGGAATGGGCCGATCCCATGGCCACGTCGAGCGTGGCGGACCCGCCGCGGGACTGCCTCGCGGCCGTCGCCACCCAGCCGCTCGGTACGACGTTGGCGGCGAGATCGCCGCGCCTCGCGTCCTTCAGGAGGCGCCCGACGTCGGTCTGCCCGGAGGGGCGGACACCGAGCCCGGTGGTCGCATCGGCATGCGGGTCGAGGTCGACGACGAGCGTGCGGATGCCCGCTGCCAGTGCGGCCGAGGCCAGCCCCAGGGTGACCGACGTCTTGCCCACGCCGCCTTTGAGACTGCTGATGCTCACTACCTGCACGTGTTGAACCTCTACCTAACGCTGGCTGCCGCCGGGGCACGCGGCTGTCCGATGAATCCCCGACCAATCATAGGGTGACGCCACCGACCCGCGACGGCGGGACGTCCCGGAGGCCGCGGCGTCCCCTGCCATCCGATCCCGGCGTGCCATGGACGAGATTCGACTGCCGGGTAGGATCAGTCCAGCGACAAGGACCCGACCGGCAAGGATGCAGGAGTGCGATGTTCTCGAAGATTCTGGTAGCCAATCGTGGAGAGATCGCGATCCGGGCTTTCCGTGCCGGGTACGAGGTGGGCGCGAAGACGGTCGCGGTGTTCCCGCAGGAGGACCGTAACTCGATCCACCGGCAGAAGGCGGACGAGGCGTACCTGATCGGGGAGGAGGGCCACCCCGTCCGGGCGTACCTGGACATCGAGGAGATCATCCGGGTGGCCCGCGAGGCGGGCTGCGACGCGATCTACCCGGGGTACGGGTTCCTGTCGGAGAACCCGGGCCTGGCGAGGGCCGCGGCGGAGGCCGGGATCACGTTCGTGGGCCCGCCCGCGGACGTCCTGGAACTCGCGGGGAACAAGGTCAAGGCCCTGGACGCGGCGCGTGCGGCGGGCATCCCGGTCCTCGCCTCATCCCGTCCGAGCGCGGACGTGGCGGAGCTCATCGCCGCGGCGGACGAGATCGGGTTCCCGGTGTTCGCGAAGGCCGTGGCCGGGGGCGGCGGGCGTGGTATGCGGCGCGTGGACACGCGGGAGGCGCTGCCGGAGGCGCTGGAGGCGGCGATGCGCGAGGCGGAGTCCGCGTTCGGCGATCCGACCATGTTCCTGGAGCAGGCGGTGCTGCGGCCGCGGCACATCGAGGTGCAGATCCTCGCGGACGCGGACGGGAACGTGATGCACCTGTTCGAGCGGGATTGTTCGCTGCAGCGCCGGCATCAGAAGGTCATCGAGATCGCGCCGGCGCCGAACCTCGACGAGGGGATCCGGCAGGCCCTGCACCGCGACGCGGTGAAGTTCGCGACGGCCCTCGGGTACGTGAACGCAGGCACGGTGGAGTTCCTCGTGGACACGGTCGGGGAACGCGCCGGCCAGCACGTGTTCATCGAGATGAACCCGCGCATCCAGGTCGAGCACACGGTCACCGAGGAGGTCACCGACGTCGACCTCGTCCAGGCGCAGCTGCGCATCGCCGCGGGAGAGACCCTCGCGGACCTGGGCCTGTCCCAGGACACCGTGTACGTGCGCGGGGCGGCCCTGCAGTCGCGGATCACCACGGAGGACCCCGCGAACGGCTTCCGGCCCGACGTGGGCCGGATCTCGGCCTACCGGTCTGCGGGCGGGGCGGGTGTCCGCCTCGACGGCGGGACGGTGTACGCGGGGGCGGAGATCAGCCCGCACTTCGACTCCATGCTCGTCAAGCTCACCTGCCGCGGCCGGGACTACCCGGCGGCCGTGGCAAGGGCACGGCGCGCCCTGGCCGAGTTCAGGGTCCGCGGCGTCTCGACGAACATCTCCTTCCTGCAGGCGGTCCTGGACGACCCGGACTTCATCGCCGGGAACGTCGCGACGTCGTTCATCGACGAACGCCCCGAACTGCTCACCGCCCGCGTCCCGGCCGACCGCGGCACCAAGCTGCTGACCTGGCTCGCGGACGTGACCGTGAACCAGCCCCACGGGGCCCGCCCGGCACACCTGGACCCCCGCGAGAAACTCCCCGCCCTCCCCGAGGGCTCCGGCGACGAGCCGTCACCCGCGGGCAGCCGTCAGCGGTTGCTGGAGCTGGGGCCGGAGGGTTTCGCGCGGGCGCTGCGGGAGCAGACCGCCGTCGCGGTCACGGACACCACGTTCCGTGACGCCCACCAGTCGCTGCTCGCCACCCGGGTGCGGACCCGCGACCTCGCCGCGGTCGGCGCGAGCGTGTCGGCCCTGACACCGGGCCTGCTGTCGGTCGAGGCGTGGGGTGGTGCGACCTACGACGTCGCGCTGCGGTTCCTGGGCGAGGACCCGTGGGAACGCCTGGACACGCTGCGCCGCGAGGTCCCGGACATCTGCCTGCAGATGCTCCTGCGGGGACGGAACACCGTCGGCTACACCCCCTACCCGGAGGCCGTCACGACGGCGTTCGTCGCCGAGGCCGCGGCGTCGGGCATCGACATCTTCCGGATCTTCGACGCCCTCAACGACGTCTCCCAGATGGAACCGGCGATCCGGGCGGTCCGGGAGACCGGGACGGCCGTCGCGGAGGTGGCGCTGTGCTACACCTCCGACATGCTCGACCCGGCCGAGACCCTCTACACCCTGGACTACTACCTCGACCTCGCCCAGCGCATCGTCGACGCCGGGGCGCACATCCTGGCGATCAAGGACATGGCCGGCCTGCTCCGCCCGGCCGCCGCCGCCAGGCTGGTGACCGCCCTGCGCGACCGCTTCGAGCTGCCCGTGCACCTGCACACCCACGACACCGCCGGCGGGCAGCTCGCGACCCTGCTCGCCGCCGTCGACGCCGGCGTCGACGCGGTCGACGTCGCCAGCGCCGCCCTGGCCGGCACCACCAGCCAGCCCTCGGCGTCCGCGCTCGTCGCGGCCTTGGCCCACACCCCCCGGGACACGGGCCTGGACCTTTCGAACGTGTGCGCCCTGGAACCGTACTGGGAGGCGGTGCGGCGCATGTACGCGCCGTTCGAGTCCGGGCTGCCCGGCCCCACGGGGCGCGTCTACCGGCACGAGATCCCCGGCGGGCAGCTCTCCAACCTCCGCCAGCAGGCCATCGCCCTGGGCCTGGGCGAGAGGTTCGAGGCGATCGAGGACATGTACACGGCCGCGGACCGGATCCTCGGCCGGCTCGTGAAGGTCACCCCGTCCTCCAAGGTCGTCGGCGACCTCGCCCTGGCCCTGGTCGGCGCGAACGCCGACCCGGCGGCGTTCGAGGAGAACCCGCAGGACTTCGACGTCCCCGACTCCGTCATCGGGTTCCTCAACGGGGACCTCGGCAACCCGCCCGGCGGGTGGCCCGAACCATTCCGCACCAAGGCCCTCAAGGGCCGCGAACTCAAACCCCGCGACGTCGAGCTCACCGCCGACGACGAGGCGCGCCTCGCCGGGACGCCCGCGGAGCGCCGCACCGCGCTGAACACCCTGCTGTTCGCCGGACCCACGAAGGACTTCCAGTCCACCCGTGACACCTACGGCGACGTGTCCCTCCTGGGCACCGCGGACTACCTCTACGGACTGCAGCCCGGCACCGAGCACGTCATCGAGCTCGAGAAGGGCGTCCGGCTCATCGCGACCCTCGAAGCCGTGTCCGACCCCGACGAGAATGGCATGCGCACCGTCATGTGCACCCTCAACGGACAGATGCGGCCCGTGACCGTCCGTGACAGGGCGATCACCAGCGACGTGAAGGCCGCCGAGAAAGCCGACCCCGCAACCCCAGGCCACATCGCGGCCCCCTTCGCCGGCTCCGTCACCATCACCCGGACCGCGGGGGACATCGTCGCCGCCGGCGACACCGTCGCCACCATCGAGGCCATGAAGATGGAGGCCAACATCACCACCCCCGTCGCCGGCACCATCGACCGCATCGCCTTCACCGACGCCACCCCCGCCCAGGGCGGAGACCTCCTCCTCACCATCACCCCGGCCTGAGGTCCAGGCCTTCCCAGGGCGGCCCGCCGACCGACCGCGGCTACACTGCGGGATGTGACCCACTACGACCTCGCGATCATCGGCTCCGGCTCCGGCAACACCCTCATCTCGCCCGAGTGGGACGACCGGAAGGTGGTCCTCGTCGAGGGCGGCACCTTCGGCGGGACCTGCCTCAACGTGGGATGCATCCCCACGAAGATGTTCGTGCACACGGCCGGGCTCGCATCGGCGGTCGCGGAGGGATCCCGCCTCGGCGTGGACCTGTCCCTGGACGGGGTGCGCTGGCGGGACATCCGCGACCGGATCTTCACCCGGATCGACGCCATCTCGGCGGGCGGAAGGGCGTACCGCGCGGACGAGCTCGAGAACGTCACGCTCGTCGAGGAGCACGTCCGGCTCACGGGGGAGAAGTCGTTCCGCACCGCCTCGGGGGACGAGGTCACCGCCGATCAGCTGGTGATCGCCACCGGGTCGCGGGCCGTCCTGCCCCAGATCCCCGGCATCACGCTGCCCCAGGTGCACACCTCCGACACCGTCATGCGGCTCGACGACCTCCCGGGCCGGCTGCTGATCATCGGCGGCGGCTACATCGCGGCCGAGTTCGCGCACGTGTTCGGGGCCTTCGGTTCCCGGGTGACCGTCGCCGTCCGCTCCGGGAGCATGCTGCGCGACCTCGACGAGACCGTCTCCGAGGCGTTCACCGAGCAGGCCGCCCGCCAGTGGGACCTCCGGCTGGACACCGACGTCACGCTGATCGCCGCCAACGACGACGGCAGCGTCAGCGCCCGCCTGAGCGGGCCGGCAGGGGCTGTCGACCTCGACGTCGACGCCGTGCTCGTCGCCGTCGGGCGGACGGCGAACACCGACACCCTCGGCGCGGGGGAGGCGGGCCTGGACCTGCACGACGACGGCCGTCTCGTCGTCGACGGATACCAGCGCGTGCTGCGCGGCGGGGAGCCCGTGACCGGGCTCTGGTCCCTGGGGGACGTGAGCAGCGACTACCAGCTGAAGCACGTGGCGAACCACGAGGCGAAGGTCGTCGCGCACAACCTGCTGCACCCCGGTGCGCTCCGCGCGAGCGACCACCGGTTCGTGCCCGCCGCGGTGTTCTCGCACCCGCAGGCCGCGTCGGTGGGCATGACGGAGGAGCAGGCGCTCAGCCATGCGGACACGAGCGGGAGGCCCATCGTGACGGCGGTCCAGCACTACGGTTCGACGGCGTACGGCTGGGCCATGGAGGACACGGAGGGTTTCGTGAAGCTCATCGCCGAGCAGGCGACGGGGCGCATCCTGGGCGCGCACATCCTCGGCCACGAGGCATCGATGATCATCCAGCCGATCGTCCAGGCCATGTCCTTCGGCCTCGACGCGCAGACCATGGCCCGCGGGCAGTACTGGATCCATCCGGCGCTGACAGAGGTGGTCGAGAACGCGCTGCTCAGCCTGAAGACGGACTAGGTCCCCGGCCCCGGGACCATCCGGGGCCGGGTCGGACGGCTAGACCCTGGCGGACGAGTAGATGGACTCGACGACGTCCGCGTAGTCCTTCAGCACCTGGGCGCGCTTGATCTTGAGGGACGGCGTCAGATGCCCGGTGGTCTCCGTGAAGTCGGTGGGGACGACCCGGAACACCTTGATGGCCTCCGCGCGGGACACGGTCGTGTTGGCGCTGTCCACGAGGTCCTGGATCTCGGCGAGGACCGCCGGGAGTCCCGCCGCCTCCGCCATGGTGGTGCCGGCAGGGAGGTGGTGCCGGTCGAGCCACCCGGGCAGGGCCTCCTCGTCGAGCGTGATGAGCGCCGAGATGAAGGGACGCTGGTCGCCGAGGACGACGCACTGCGAGACCAATGCGTTCGAACGGATGACGTCCTCGAGCAGTGCCGGGATGACGTTCTTCCCGCTCGCCGTCACGATGATCTCCTTCTTGCGGCCCGTGATGCGCAGGAAGCCGTCGTCGTCCAGTTCGCCGATGTCGCCCGTACGGAACCAGCCGTCCACGAAGGCGTCCCCGGTGAGGTCGGGGCGGTCGAAGTAGCCCTTCATGACGCACACACCGCGGGCGAGGATCTCGCCGTCGTCGGCGATCTTCACCGCGTTGCCCGGGAGCGGGGCGCCCACGGTGCCGATCTTGATCCGCTTGGGCGTGTTGACCGTGATGGGCGCCGTCGTCTCGGTCAGGCCGTAGCCCTCGAGCACCATGAGGCCGATGCCGTGGAAGAAGTGGCCGAGCCGGTCCCCGAGGGGGGCGCCGCCCGAGACGGCATGCTGCACGCGGCCGCCCATCGCGGTGCGGATCTTGCCGTAGAGCAGCCGGTCGAAGACGGCGTGCTTGACCTTGAGGCCCAGCGGGATCCGCCCCGCCTGCTCGGCCTTCGACCAGGCGATGGCGACGTCCGCGCCGGCATGGAAGATCTTGCCCTTCCCGCCGTCCTCGGCCTTGAGCATGGAGTTGTTGTAGACCTTCTCGAAGACGCGGGGCACCGCGAGGATGAAGGTCGGCTTGTAGCTCTGCAGGTCGGGCAGGAGGTTCTTCACGTCGGGGGTGTGGGCCACCGTGGCACCGGCGGCGACGCACAGCACCGAGATGAACCGTGCGAAGACGTGCGCGAGCGGGAGGAACATGATCGTCTGGCCGCCCTCCCGGGCCACCTCCGGCAGGGCCGCCGCGGCGTTCTCGGACAGCTCGACGAAGTTGCCGTGCGTCAGTTCGCACCCCTTCGGCTTTCCCGTCGTGCCGGAGGTGTAGATGATCGTGGCGACGTCGTCGAGCCCGGCATAGGCGCGGCGGTCGGCGAGGGTCTGCTCGTCGGTGCCGACGCCGGCGGTGCGGAGGGTGTCGAGTCCGTTCCCGTCGAACTGCCAGACGTGGTGCAGGCCGGTGATGCCCTCGAGCGCCACGGCCTCGCGGACCACGTCCTCGTGCCGGGCAGATTCGACGAACGCCCCGACGGCGCCCGAGTCGCTGAGGATCCAGGCGACCTGGGCGGGGGAGGAGGTCTCGTACACCGGGACGGAGACGGCGCCGGCGAACCAGATGGCGAAATCCGCGAGGGACCACTCATAGCGTGTCCGGGCCATGATCGCCACGCGGTCCCCGGCCTGCACCCCGGAACTGATCAAGCCCTTCGCGATGTCCTCGACCTGGCGCCGGAACTCCGTCGCCGAGATGTCCTCCCACTCGCCCGCTGCGCCCTTCACGGCGAACAGTGCGGGATTCGACGGCTTGGCCGCCTGCCGCACCACGAGGTCGGTGGTATTGGTCTGGCGGGGGACGTCCACGAGGACGGGAACGCTGATGTCGCGCACGATAGCTCCTTCGATATCACCTCGGCCGTGAGGTCGTTTCAGCCTATCGGTTCGGGGGACCGAATTACTGTCCAGTAATGTACGAATCGGTAACGGCGGCGCTCCGGCGCGCCCGACAGGACCGAGGAGCGACCGCATGCCCATTCTTCCCGACCCGCCCGCGCCGCGTGCGCGACGCCCGCGGGCCGAGGCCTGGCCTGCGGGCCGCGGCACCGCGCCGGCCACACGGACGGCACGCGGTGCCTTCGCCAACCCGGCCAGGCGCGGCCTCTCGGTGGGCGTCGACATCGGTGGCACGAAGGTGGCCGCGGGTGTCGTGGACGTCCGCGGGAGGATCCTCGCCGAGGCACGCAGGGCGACGCCCGGGCAGGATCCGCGCGCCGTGGAGGCGGTCATCACCGAGCTCGTCCAGGAGCTGTCCCGGGAGTACCGGATCCGGTCGGTCGGCATCGGCGCCGCGGGATGGATGGACCTCTCGAACAGCACCGTGCTCTTCAGCCCGCACCTGGCCTGGCGCAACGAGCCGCTCCGGAGGAACCTCGAGAAGCTGCTCCGCCGACGCGTGACCGTGGTCAACGACGCCGACGCCGCGGCGTGGGCCGAGTGGCGTTTCGGCGCGGGGCGCGGGGAGTCCCGCCTGGTCTGCGTCACCCTCGGCACGGGGATCGGCGGAGCCATGATCATGGGCGGACGGGTGGAGCGCGGGCGGCACGGCGTCGCGGGCGAGTTCGGGCACCAGATCATCGTCCCCCAGGGGCATCGGTGCGAGTGCGGCAACCGCGGCTGCTGGGAGCAGTACGCCTCGGGGAACGCGCTGGGGAGGGAGGCCCGCGAGCTCGCCGCCGCGAACTCCCCGGTGGCGAAGGCGATCCTCGACGCCGTGCCCGGGGACGGCACCGGGATCACCGGTGCGCTCGTGACGCGCCTGGCCATGGAGGGCGATCCTGCGTCCCGGGAGCTGGTCGACGACGTCGGACAGTGGCTCGGGCTGGGCCTCGCCAACCTGGCGGCGGCGCTCGACCCCGGGACCTTCGTGATCGGCGGGGGGCTCAGCGCGGCGGACGAGCTCCTGCTCGAGCCGGCACGGCGTGCCTTCGCCCGCAACCTGACCGGCCGCGGCTTCCGGCCCGCGGCGCGCATCGAACGCGCGGCCCTGGGGCCCGAGGCGGGACTGATCGGGGCGGCCGACCTGTCGCGCCTGCTCTCGCGCAGCGGCACCTGAGGAGGCGGGCCGCGCCCGCACCGCGGGCCCTAGACCTCGGCGCCGTCGTCCCCGATGTCGCGGTGCTTGGGCAGCTTGGTGACGAGGTAGCCGGCGCCCGCGAGGAACAGGGCGAGGACACCGAGCGTGGCGGCCAGGGGCGCGTCCCGCCAGAACATCGCGAACAGGAGCAGCGTGATCGGTCCGCCCGCGGCACCGATCCAGGCGAGGACCGTCAGGGGGTCGCCGGAGCCGAGCGGTGGGGGTTCCTCCGGGACGAAGCCCCCGTCCTCCTCGGCCTCCTCCGGAGCGGCATAATCGCGGGGCCCGGTGGTGCGGAACGGCTGGTCACGGAAGATCGCGTCGGCGCGCTCACGGTCCGTCGGACCCTCGCCGCCGGTGCTCCGCGTGTCGGGAGCATCCGGCCGGGCCCGGCCGTCGGGCGGGAACCCGGGGGTCTCCGCGGGCGGGACCTCGGGAGCGTGCCCGGTGAGATCGGACGACGGACCCGCGGAGGTCCCCTCCAGGCGCGCGACGAGGTCCTGCCAGACGGCGTCATCGGTGGATTCGTTCGGTTCCTGACCTCGGGGGCCCATACGTTGGTACCTGCTGTCGCGTGCTGCGGCCCGGGTCCGGAGGATCTCCGCCCGGCTTCCGGGGAGTCGGAGGGCGTGCTCGTTCAATCGTGGACACCGGGCGCCGCCACGTCAACCGGTTGACAGCGTGTCGATGGCCCCCGGATCCCTTCCGGTGCCCCCTCGGTGCCTCCCGGGTGCCCCCGGACTCCCGGCGGGTCCGGGCCCGGGAGGCGGATGCCGCCCCCGGCCGGGACGGCACGCCGCCCCTCCACGCCCGCCCGACCGGCGGTCCGTGGCGCCGACACCCTTAGAGTAGGCTTCCACATGAAAAAGCGGGCGGCATGCCGAATGCCGCGCCGTCCATGCAGGGAGGCTGGCAGCGTGTTCTATTGGGTGATGAAGCGGATCGTCGTCGGTCCGATCCTCAACCTCCTGTTCAGGCCGTGGGTCAAGGGACTCGACAACGTCCCGACGTCGGGACCGGCGGTGATCGTCAGCAACCACCTGTCCTTCTCCGACTCGATCTTCCTGCCGATCGTCGTTCCCCGGACCGTCGTCTTCCTCGCCAAATCGGAGTACTTCACGGGGAAGGGCGTCAAGGGCAGGCTGACGGCCCTCTTCTTCCGGCTCTCGAACCAGCTGCCCATGGACCGCTCGGGGGGCGCGGCGTCGTCGTCCTCCCTCACCGCGGGCATGGACATCCTCAACGAGGGTGGCGTCCTCGGGATCTATCCCGAGGGGACGCGCAGCCCCGACGGGCGGCTGTACCGCGGCAAGACGGGCGTCGCGAAGCTGGTCCTCGCCACGGGCGTGCCCGTGATCCCCGTGGCGATGATCGGGACGGACAAGGTCCAGCCCATCGGCCGGCGCATCCCCAACATCCGCCGCGTCGGCATCATCATCGGCGAACCGCTGGACTTCAGCCGGTACGAGGGCCTCGAGGACGACCGCTTCGTCCAGCGCTCGGTCACCGACGAGATCATGTACGAACTGATGCGTCTGTCCGGCCAGGAGTACGTGGACGCGTACGCGAGCACGGTCAAGGAGCGGCTCGCCGCGGAGAAGGCCGCAGGGCGGAAGACGCCGAAGCCGGGAGCCGACACCCGCCGGGCCGCGGTCAGGATCTCTCCGGAGACAGGCAACCCGGCGCCGGGCACGGTCACGGAGATCGGCCGTGCGGCCGCGGACAAGGGTCCTTCCGCGGGTGAGACGACGAGCGCCACGGAGGACAGGCACCCGCAGCCCGACGCGGGCTGATCCCCCGCCGCGGGTCGCCGGACTGTATGACACGGTGGGAGTCCGCGATGACGGGCCGAGTCGGGTCGTGGGATGCCAGCCGGTAGAATCGCCCGGTGACCGATTCACTAGCTCCCGTCCTCCCGCGCACCGCGGAACCCGCCTCGTCCAGCACGGCCGGCCTCGACGCCTGGCGTTCGATGACGGCGGTCCAGCAGCCCTCGTGGCAGGATCCCGGGGTCCATGCGGCGTCGGTCAGGGAACTGTCCACCCTTCCGCCACTGGTGTTCGCCGGCGAGGTGGACGTGCTGCGCGAGCGGCTCGCAGCCGCGGCCCAGGGCAAGGCGTTCCTCCTCCAGGGCGGCGACTGCGCGGAGACGTTCGACGGCGCGACCGCCGACAAGATCAGCGCCCGCGTGCGGACGATCCTGCAGATGGCCGTCGTCCTCACGTACGGAGCGTCGCTCCCCGTCATCAAGATGGGACGCATGGCCGGCCAGTTCGCCAAGCCGCGCTCCTCCAACGATGAGACACGCGACGGCGTCACCCTTCCGGCCTACCGCGGCGACATGGTCAACGGCTACGACTTCACGCCCGAGAGCCGCGGACACGACGCCTCCCGCATGGTGAAGGCGTACCACACGTCCGCGTCGACGCTGAACCTCATCCGGGCGTTCACCCAGGGCGGCTTCGCGGATCTGCGCCTGGTGCACCACTGGAACAAGGGCTTCATGGCCAACCCCGCGCACTCGCGGTACGAGTCGCTGGCCCGCGAGATCGACCGGGCCGTCCGCTTCATGGACGCCTGCGGCGCCGACTTCGAGGCGCTGAAGCGCGTCGAGTTCTTCGCCAGCCACGAGGCACTGCTTCTCGACTACGAGCGCGCGCTGACGCGCATCGATTCGCGGACGTCCCTGCCCTACGACACCTCGGCGCACTTCCTGTGGATCGGTGAGCGGACCCGCGACATCGACGGCGCGCACGTGGACTTCCTGTCCCGGGTGCGGAACCCGATCGGTGTGAAGCTCGGTCCCTCGACCTCCGCCGACGACGCCCTGGCTCTCATCGACAAGCTCGATCCCGACCGCGAGCCGGGCCGGCTCACGTTCATCACCCGGATGGGCGCACAGAACATCCGCGAGAAGCTGCCGGCACTGGTGGAGCGCGTCACGGCGTCGGGGGCGCAGGTCCTCTGGGTCACCGATCCCATGCACGGCAACACGGTGACGTCCCCGAACGGGTACAAGACACGCAACTTCGACGACGTCATCGACGAGGTGCGCGGGTTCTTCGAGGTCCACAACGCCCTGGGCACCTTCCCCGGCGGGCTGCACGTCGAGATGACGGGTGACGACGTCGCCGAGTGCCTTGGCGGCGCCGACCCGGTCGACCAGGACGCCTTCCTGGAACGCTACGAGTCGGTGTGCGATCCCCGCCTGAACCACATGCAGTCCCTTGAGATGGCCTTCCTCGTCGCCGGAGCGCTCTCGAAGAGCTGACGGTCCCGCGCAGGGAGGGCGGTCACCCGGGGCCGCCCTCCCGGTTCGGCGGGCCGGCGGAGCCGGCACGCTGCCGTGCTGCTGCCGGACGGTCAGGTGACCGTGATCCGGATGGTCGTTCCTTCGGGCTCCTCGCCGATGGAACTCTGCCCGGCCACGAGTCCGAGGACGGCGCTGCCGAAGGTGTAGTCCACCTCCACCGCGAAGCCCTCCGCTTCCAGCGCTGCGACCGCGCGTTCCTCCGGCAGCGAGAACACGCTGGGAACCTTCACGAGGCGCGGCCCCTGGGACAGCGTCAGCGTCACGGTCGTTCCCCGCCGTACGCCGGCGCCCGAGGTGCCGGACGGATCCTGGCTCGCGACGGCGCCCGCGGGCACGCTCCGGCTGTACTCCCGGGCGTCGGCGACCGCCGCCCCGAGGCCCGCCTGTTCGAGCGCGACGACGGCCTCCTCCGCCGGGAGGCCCCTGACGTCCGGGACCGTGATCGGAGCCGGCCCGCGGGACACGACGAGGTCCACCGCGGAATCCCGCCGGCGTTCCGTCCCCGTCGCGGGGGACTGGCGCAGCACCTCACCCGCGGCGGCCGACTCGCTGTACTCCTCGGCGACTCCTCCGACGGCGAGTCCGGCGGCGACCAGGTCCTCGGTGGCCTCGGCCTGCGTCCTCCCGACGACGTCGGGCACGGCGAACAACTCGGGCCCCTTGGACACGATGAGCTCGACGCGTTCGAAGCGGCGGATCGGGGACGCGGCGGCGGGGTCGGTGGCGATGACGAGCCCTGCGAGGACCTGCTCGTCGAACACCTCCTCCGTGGACAGGGACGCGAGCCCCTCGCGTTCGAGGGCGGCGCGTGCTTCCGCGAGGGGGGCGTTGGCGACGTCGGGGAGCGACACCATGCCCGCGGGGCCTGCTCCGAAGAGCCAGCCCGCACCGGCCACGAGACCCGCCAGGAGGACCAGCAGGACCGCCAGGAGACGCACCGAGCGGCGGGCGGCCCGGCCCTGGAGACTCTTCTGCGGCCGCTGTGCCTGCCGTGCCTGCTGCCTCTTCGAGGGCAGGCGGACGCTGCTGCCCGCCGGACGGCGGGGCGGAAGCCCGCGTCCCGCGAGCGGCTGTCGGCCGCGGAGGTCGTCGCGGTCGGGTACGTCCCCCTCGGGGTCGCCAGCTCCGACGTCGTGATGCCGGGCATCATGCGGGTCCGCGCGCGGTGCGGTCCCGGTCGGCGAGGCGGTGTCGGGGAGCGGGGGCGCGGCCCATGGCGGCTGCTGCGGCATGGCGCCGATGACCCTCGTGACGTTCCGGTCCCGGCCGACGACCCGGGTCGTGTCGTGCTCCAGCGCGGCGCGGGGCAGCACCTCGGTGCGCCCGTGCGCATCCCGCCCGGGTGCACTGCGGGGCAGGGCCTCGGTGCGTGCGTCGTCGGTCCGGAGACGGGGGACGACGGCGGCGGTCAGCGTGTCCTGCCCGGACAGCGGCGCGGACGCACCGTCCGGCGCGAAGTCCAGTTCCCCGTCGGTGAGGGTGGCCCTGATGTGCCGGAGTTCGCCGAGGAGCGCGGACCCGTCCACGGGCCGATCCTCGGGGTCGCGCGACGTGCACCACTGCACGAGCTCGTCGATGTCGGTGGCCAGGCCGGGCAGGAGGGTGGAGGGCGCGGGGACCTCCGACTGCGCGTGCTGTACGGCGACCTGGACGGGGGTCTCCCCGGTGAAGGGCTGGCGGCCCGTCAGGAGCTCGAAGAGCATGACGCCCGTCGAGTAGATGTCGCTCTGGGCTTCCGCCGGGCGGCCGAGGACCAGTTCGGGGGACAGGTAGGCGACGGTGCCGACGAGCGTCGCCGTCCCGGTGCTCGCCGAGACGGCGCGGGCGAGGCCGAAGTCGGCGATCTTCACGGTGCCGGCGTCGGAGAGCAGGACGTTCTCGGGCTTCACGTCGCGGTGGATGAGTCCCGCCTCGTGCGCCGCGGCGAGTCCTTCCACCACCGCGTCCACGAGCGTCAGCGCATGGCGTGGCGTGAGCCGCCCGTGCTCGCGCAGCACCTCCCGCAGGGTCCGCCCGGCGACGAACTCCATCACCAGGTAGGCGACCGGCTGCCCGTCGACCTCGTCGACGCCCTGGTCGAGGACCCCGACGACGTGCGGATGCGACAGGCGTGCGGCGGACTTCGCCTCCTGCTCGAAGCGGTCGACGAATCCGGGCTCGTCGGCGAGGTGCGGGTACAGGACCTTGAGGGCCACGCGGCGGTCGAGCCGCCGGTCCGTGGCCAGGTAGACGGTCGACATCCCGCCGCGGGCCAGCCGCGACTGGACGACGTACCGTCCGTCGACGGTCGCGCCCTCGAGCGGATCCTTCCGTTGCTGGTGCACCCTCCGATGATAATCGGGTACGCCGGCAGGGGCAGGACCACCACGCGGTCCTGCCCCCTCGGTCGGTCCGGCGCCGGCCGGACGAGCCCTACTTGAAGTTCTTCTGGTGGGCCTTGATGGACGCGACGTACTGCTTGGTGTCCTCGTACATGCCCCGCGTCTGGACCGAGTACTGGCCCTGGTAGTAGGAGGCGATGGCGATGTCGAGCGAGGAGCTCGTGCGCACGAGCGACCGGATGATCGCGACGCCGGCGGTCGCGTTGTCGTAGGGGTCCAGCAGGTTCAGCTTGCGGCCCACGAGGTCGCTCGCCCACTGCCCGGAGGACGGGATCACCTGCATGGTCCCGATCGCGTTCGCGGGGGAGACCGCGCGCTGGTTGAAGCCCGACTCCTGGTGCGCGAAGGCGAGCGCGAGGCTGGGGTCGACACCCATGGAACGTGCGGTGTCGGCGACGATCTGCTTCATCTCGGCCTGCGACGGCGCGGGCATCGAGTTGAGCAGCGCCTTGTTGGCGTTGGCGTCGGCGACCACCTTGTCCGGGTACTGGTAGCCCAGGAACGTCGAGGGTACGAGGTTGCCGGGAGCAGGAGCAGGAGCGGGCGTGGGAGCCGGCGTGGTCCCTGCCCCGGGGAGCGTGAGCTTCTGGCCGGGGTGGATCACGGAGGTCATCGTCATCCTGTTCGCGGCCAGGAGGCCGGACAGCGCGACGCCGTTGCGGGACGCGATGGCGCCGAGCGTGTCGCCGGACTTGACCGTGTACGAGCTGGCAGCCGGCGCGGGAGCCGGAGCAGGTGCCTTCGGCGGGGTCGCCTGCGTCGTCACGCTCCCTGCGAGCTTCAGCGTCTGCCCGGGGTGGATGACCGACGTCATGCCCAGGTTGTTCGCCTTCAGCAGGGCGTCCAGTCCGATGCCGTTGCGGGAGGCGATGGCGCCGAGCGTGTCGCCCGGCTTCACCGTGTAGGTGGCGCCGGCAGGGGCGGGAGCGGGGGAGGGCGCAGGGGCGGGCTTCCCCGGGGCGGGCGTTCCGCCGCCGCCCAGGCTGATCTTCTGCCCGGGGTGGATGACCGAGGTCATCAACAGTTTGTTCGCCGTCAGGAGGGCCTGCAGGCTCACGCCGTGACGGGAGGCGATGGCGCCCAGCGTATCGCCCGGCTTGACCACGTAGGTGGCGCCGGCCGGCTGCGCGGCGGGCGCGGGAGCGGGCTTGGCGGCCGGTACGGCGCCGGTGAGCCTGATCTTCTGGCCGGGGTAGATGACGGTGCGCGCGTCCATCCTGTTCAGCTTCAGGACGGCGTCCGTCGACAGGCCGAAACGCTTGGCGATCGCACCGACGGTGTCGCCCGGCCTGATCGTGTAGTCGCTCGGCGCGGTCACCGTGGGGACCGTGACCTTCTGCGCCGGGATGGAGCCGGCCACCTGGGCGGCGGGGATGACTGCCCGTGCGGGGAGGTGCGTGGACGGACCCGTGAGGTGTCGCACGGCCGGCGCCTGCTGGGTCGGTGCCGCCGCCGCCTGGGGGGCGAAGGCGACGGAAGAGAGAAGCACCGCGGGCAGTGCGGCGGTGGTCACGGCAGCATTCAGGCCGCGCCGACTCGCGCCGGCAGCCTTCCTGCGGGTGCCGTTCAGCGGTGCGTTCGATCGCTGGGCAGTCATGTTTCGTTCCTCGTCTGTTGGCGGCTGAGTCCGCGCGGACGCACGTACCCGAGGTGGTGCTTCCCGGCTGGGTACGTACACGTACTGATGATGCTGTTGAGTCACGTGTTGATACTGTGACTTGTGTGACTCCTGTGAATTTACACGAAAAAGGCTGTAGCACAAGAGCGACCGAAGGGGCGTGAAGCGCCGCCCCGGCGTGTCGGATCCCGGCGGGAACCGTGTCGCGACCGTCGCGAGGAGCCGCCCGGTCCCTCAGGCCCCCTGCGGGGCGTCCGGGTGGAGTTGGCTGCGGGAGCATGGCACGCTTGGACGGTGACTGAACTCGAACATCTCGTCCCTGCCTGGCTGAACCTCCCTGACGTCGCCGCGGCGCTCGATCTGCCGATCACCCGCGTGCACTCGCTCATCAGCGACAGGTCGCTCGTCAGCGTCCGTGTGGGTGAGCGCAACATCCGCAGCGTCCCCGCCGACTTCCTGGTCGAGGGCGCCGTCCTCGACAGCCTGCGGGGCACGGTGGTCGTCCTCGCGGACTCCGGGTACGGCGACGAGGACATCATCCGCTGGCTCTACACCGAGGACGAATCCCTGCCGGGGCGCCCGATCGATGCCTTGCGGGAGGGACGGAAGACGGAGATCCGCCGTCGCGCCCAGGCAGCCGCCTGGTAGGCAAGCAGGACCGGAGCGCCTGGCAGGGTCCGGAGCGACCGGATCCGGGCGACGCTCGCCGGGCAGGGTCCGGACCGGCCGCTCGGGGCGTCAGGCGGTCCGCGTGACGGCGGCCTCGGCGAGCAGGCGCAGCGCACGCCGGGATACGTCGTCGACCTCGAGGCGGTCCAGTGCGGCGAAGGCGGCCTCCGACTTCCCGGCGATGAGCTGCTCGGTGTGCGCCAGGGCCCCGGTGTCGATGATCATCCCCCGCAGCATGCCGACGGCGTCGTCGTCCAGGGACGTGTCGCCGAGCATGGCGTTGATCTTGGCGCGGACGCCGTCGCGGCCCGAGCCGAGGGCCCGGGCGATGAGGAAGGTGCGCTTGCCCTCGCGGAGGTCGTCGCCGGCCGGTTTGCCGGTGACCTCCGGGTCTCCGAAGACACCCAGCACGTCGTCGCGGAGCTGGAACGCCTCTCCCAGCGGAAGCGCGAAGGCGGAGTACGCGGACAGCAGCCGGTCGTCTGCGCCGGCCAGTGCGCCGCCGAGCATGAGGGGCCGTTCCATCGAGTACTTCGCGGACTTGAAGCGGAGGATGTTGAGCGCACGTTCCGCGGCGACCTCGGGCGTCTGGTCGGGCCCGACGGCTTCCTCCAGCAGGTCCAGGTACTGGCCCGCCATGACCTCCGTGCGCATGCGGTTGAAGATGGTGCGGGCCGCGGTACCCGTGGCGCCGGAGCACGCCGCCGTGAAGAGCTCCTCGCTGAAGGCGAGGCAGAGGTCCCCCGCGAGGATGGCTGCGGCGATCCCGAAGCGTTCGGGGTCCAGATGCCAGCCCGCATCCGCGTGCCGGGCCGTGAACTGCCGGTGGACGCTCGGGCGTCCGCGGCGGGTGTCCGAACGGTCGATGATGTCGTCGTGGATGAGTGCCGCGGCCTGGAAGAACTCGAGCGCCGTCCCCGCGGTGACGGGCGCCGTCGCCGCCGCCGATCCGCCCGCCGCCCGCCAGCCCCAGTAGCACAGGAGGGCGCGCATCCTCTTGCCGCCGCTCGTCAGCGTGGCGATGCTCGAGATGAGGGGCAGGGACTCGGCCGAGATGTCCGCCAGGACGTCGCGCTGCTCCGCGAGGAAGGCCTCGATGCTGCGGGTGAGCGCGGACCGGAACCGGTCCTGCTCCCCGGAGATCGCCCCGGGAACGGAGCCGTCCTGATCGGGGGTGGCGGGTGCGGACAGCATGGATCTCCCGGGCGGGTCGACTGGACGTGAGGCTCCCACTCTATCCGGCGGCCGGGGCGCGCCCGCCGGACGACGGCCCGGCGCCGTCCGACGCCGGACGACGGCCCGACGCCGTCCGGTGCCCGGGGGACGGGCCCCCCGACGTCGGTGGCACTGCGTACGATATGTGCGTGTCGTGGGACGAGGGGTCGAAGACGGTCGAGCATGCGGAGTGCCATATCCTCCACATCGACATGGACGCCTTCTTCGTCTCCGTCGAACTGCTGGACCATCCCCACCTGCGCGGCGTCCCCGTCGTCGTCGGGTCCCCGTCGGGGCGGTCGGTGGTCCTGTCCGCCTCCTACGAGGCGCGCCGCTTCGGTGTGCGGTCGGCGATGCCGATGTCGGTCGCCATGCGCCGGTGTCCCACGGCCGTGATCCTGCCTCCCCACCAGCGGCGGTACGCGGAGGTGTCGCGGGAGGTGATGAGGATCTTCCGCTCGGTCACGCCCGATGTGGAGCAGTTGAGCGTGGACGAAGCCTTCCTCGACGTCGCCGGGTCCATGCGCCGGCTCGGTGGCCCGCGCGACATCGGCGAGCAGGTACGCGCCGAGATCCATGCGACCCTCGGCATCACCGCGAGCGTGGGCGCAGCGACCACGAAGTTCGTCGCGAAGATCGCGTCCACCAGGGCGAAGCCCGACGGACTCCTGCTCATCCCCGGCGAGCAGACCGTCGCCTATCTCCACACCCTGCCGGTGTCGGCCCTGTGGGGTGTCGGCGCCAAGACGCAGGAGGTCCTGGCCCGGGTCGGTATCCAGACCGTCGAGGATGTCGCGCACACGCCGGTCGCCACACTCAGGAAGCTGCTCGGGACATCGGGCGAGCACGTCCATCACCTGGCCTGGGGCCGGGATCCCCGGCGCGTGGTCGTCTCCCGGGCGGAGAAGAGCATCGGTGCGGAGGAGACCTTCTCCCGGGACATCGACGACTCCGAGGTCCTCCGCCGGGAACTGCTGAGGCTGGCCCACCGCACGGCGACCCGGCTGCGCGCCTCGGGCCACCGCGCCGGGGGAGTGGCCCTGAAGCTCCGCTACGCGGACTTCTCCACGCTGACCCGGTCGAAGAAGCTCGACGAGCCCGTCGACAGCGCGAACGCCCTGTACCAGGCCGCGACGGCGCTCCTGTCGGCGCTCGGTGATCGCCCCATGGCCGTCCGGCTCATCGGGCTCCGGGCCGAGTCCCTCGAGACGGGCGGGGACGGTTCGACGCAGCTGACCATCGACCGCAGGGACGACAACTGGCGGATCGCCGAGCGGGCGCTCGACGACGTGAACCGGAAGTTCGGCGACGCGGGTGTGGTGCCCGCGGGCCTGCTCCGCCCGAAGGCCGGGGCCCGCCCCGACCGGCAGGGGACCGGCGGGGGAGAACCGCCGGGGAGGGGCCCTGACACCGGCGACCGCGGAGGTCCACCGGGGCGTCCCGGGACGCCGGGGGGCCGCGGCGCGCCCTTCCCGCACGACCGGTCCGGTCGGTGATCCGGGCCGGGTAGCATCCGGCGAACAGCCCGATCAACTCCGCATTGTGACTTTGCACGCACCGCGTAGCAAACTAGTCTTTAATCAGGCAGCCCGCCTGCCGTCCTGTACGTCATTCCGTCCTCCGGAGCCCGAGGTTCACGACCCCTCCGCCGGGAACCCGGTCCGCGTGCTGGTCGTTGGTCGGGTACGGGAACGTTGGTATCCACATCAAGGAGGCGGTCATGGCACTCTCGGAACACGAGCAGAGGTTGCTTGATCAGCTCGAACAGCAGCTGCACGCCGACGATCCCAAGTTCGCGCACTCGATGGCCTCGGACACCCGGAAATCGATGTCCACCCGACGGCTGGTCATCGGCTCGCTCATCACGATCGCGGGCATCCTCGTCCTCCTCGCGGGCATCGTCTACCAGCTCACCATCGTCGGTGTGGCCGGGTTCCTGATCATGGGAGCCGGGGTGTACTTCGCCACCACGAAGTCCAGGCAGGCCGACGCCGGCCAGCCGCAGGGCAAGCCGTCGAAGGCCCCTCCTGCCGGGAAGAGCGGATTCATGTCGAGCCTCGAGGACAAGTGGGACGAGCGCAAGCGCGACCAGACCTAGATTTCCCTGCGGGACCGGACGGACCGGACCCGGCAGTCGAAGGAAAGGAACCCGCCACGGCGGGTTCCTTTCCCGTTAAGGGCAATTAACTGCCGTCTTGAAGGCAATTGATTGCCGTCGACGGCGGGCCACGATGGCCCGTCATCCCGCCGCGGTACATTCGGCCTGCCTTTTCCCGCGCTCCGCACCGGGAGGGCCCATGCCGGAGAGCGGCCGTTCACCCTCCACTTCGCTCCCCGCATCCTGCAGGGTGCATATCCCCAGTAATGGCGCGGGCTCCGGCTCCCCGACACACCCTCGGGTACGGCGCGCCGCGCCCCGGTTGCATTGACCGGGGAGAGTTGTGGAGTAAAGTGGGGAACATAAGAGCAAGGCAGCAGAAGCTGGGCTTGGCGGACTCAGAACAGGCGGTCAGGGATGTTCCTCGGAACTCACACTCCCCGCCTCGACGAAAAAGGCAGGCTCATTCTCCCTGCGAAATTCCGTGAGGAATTGAGTGAGGGGCTGGTCCTCACAAGGGGCCAGGAACGCTGCATCTACGTGTTCAGCATGACCGAGTTCGAAAGAGTGCACGAACAGATGCGGGCGGCGCCCATCTCGTCACGCCAGGCGAGGGACTACAACCGCATCTTCCTGTCGGGAGCCTCGGACGAGGTCCCCGACAAGCAGGGCAGGATCACGATCCCGCCGGCGCTCAGGACCTACGCGGGTCTGGATCGGGAGCTCGCGGTCATCGGTGCGGGAAGCCGCGCCGAGATCTGGGCGGCCGACGCCTGGGAGTCCTACCTGACGGAGAAGGAGACCGCCTTCTCCGAGACGGACGAGGACGCGTTCCCGGGCATCATCTGAACCGAGCAGCACCAGCACGACAGGCACGAAGAAGCAGAACGTACGACGCGGGTGGGCGCCATCTCTTGGATGAGATCTCCAGCCGCCGGACACGGTCCGCCTCCTGGCTCCACTTCCCCGGAGCCAGGCGAGGACCATCCGGCCGGATGGGGGTCTGACTCAAGAGCATGACACCCCCGCCCGCCAGCCTGCAGGAACACCGAGACGATGTATGGCGAACTGCAGGAGGGAGAGGACGCATGGGCGGAGACCGGCCGACGGGTGAGCGACATGTTCCCGTCCTCCGCGAACGCTGCGTCTCCCTCATCGCCCCGTCCGTCGCTTCGGCCGAGGCCGCAGGACGGCGTCCCGTCGTCATCGACGCCACGCTCGGCATGGGCGGGCACGCCGAGACCATGCTCGAGCGCTTCCCGGGCGCCCACCTCGTTGGGATCGACCGCGACACCGAGGCGCTCGGGCTCGCGGGGGAGCGCCTCGCCCCCTACGCGGACCGCATGGACCTGGTCCACGCCGTGTACGACGAACTGCCGGAGGTGCTCGACGACCTCGGCATCGAGGGCGTCGACGGCGTCCTGTTCGATCTGGGTGTCTCCTCCCTGCAGCTCGACGAGCGGGACCGCGGTTTCGCCTACTCCTACGACGCGCCCCTCGACATGCGCATGGACACCAGCAGCGGCATCACGGCCGCCGACGTGGTCAACACCTACACCTCCGACGACCTCCTGCGCATCATCCGCACCTGGGGCGAGGAGAAGTTCGCCGGACGGATCGCCTCGGCGATCGTGCGCGCTCGCGAGGCGGCACCCCTGCACACCACCTCCCAGCTCGTCGAGGTCATCCGCGGCGTGGTGCCGGCGGCAGCGGCCCGGACCGGGGGACACCCCGCCAAGCGGACGTTCCAGGCCCTGCGGATCGAGGTCAACCAGGAGCTCTCCGTCCTGGAGCGGGCCGTACCCGCCGCCATCGACGCCGTCGTCGTGGGCGGCCGGGTCGTCGCGATGTCCTACCACTCCCTCGAGGACCGCATCGTGAAGGCCGCCTTCACCGCGGGCACGAAATCCTCGGCACCCGTCGGGTTCCCTGTGGAACTCGACCAGCACAAGGCGTACCTCCGCTCGCTGACGCGCGGCACCGAAGCGCCGACCGCAGCGGAGATCGAAGAGAACCCCCGCGCAGCATCCGCCAAGCTCCGCGCGGTTGAACGCATCACAGCAGGACCCGTCGACAGGAAGACCAGATGAGCCAGGTATTGACTGCTGAGAAGCGACACCGCGCCACTGCCTTCGCCGGGCACGGCGCCCTCGCCGTCGCCCCGGACCGGCTGGTAGGAGGCACGCCCGGGGATGCCGGGGCCCTGCAGAAGCCGCGCACGCCGCTCTCCGTGGTCCCCGCGCGGCCCGCCCGCCGTCGGGTGCCCTTCGCCGTCTTCAGTCTGCTCCTCCTCGGGGCCGCGCTCGCCGCCGTGCTGATGCTGAACATCTCCGTGTCGGGGACCCAGTACGAACTCGTGCAGCTCCGCAACCAGCAGGTCGCACTGAGCCAGCAGAACGATGCCCTGGTGCTCGAGATCGAGGGCAAGGAGGCACCGCAGAACCTCGCGGCCGCCGCCACGAAACTCGGCATGGTCTCCTCCCCGACGTTCGGGACCATCGAGCTGGATGCGAGGAAGGTGACGGGCACCCCGGAGCCCGCGACGGAAGGGCCCAAGCCCGAGGTCCTCATCTCCGCCCCCCGCCTCGTCACCGAGCAGCCCGCCCCCGCTGCCGTCGTCGCTCCTCCCGTCGACGTCGTCGAGGAGCCGGCCGCCCCGGCGGAGGAGGCCGCTGTCCCCGGTGACGTGGCCGCGGACGGCCCGGAGGACGCCGCTGCGGCGACCATCCCCGCACCGGAGCAGCTCGGCTCCGACCGGTAGCAGGCGGTCGCCCCGCGCCCGCCTCGTCCCCGCATGTTCTGATCGACAAGGAATCCTCCGTGACCCCTGCACGCACCGGCAGCCCCGACAGCCTCCGCCTGGCCCTCGGCTCGACCCGGCTCCGTGTGGGCCTCGCCTTCGTCCTGGTGCTGCTGATGGTCCTCGGCGTCCGCCTGTTCCAGCTCCAGGCACTCGACCTCAACGGCATGGCGCAGGCCGGGCTGTCGAAGCGACTCACCACCACGGCGGTGCAGCCCGTCCGGGGCTCGATCGTCGACATGAACGGCAAGTACTTCGCCCGGAGCGTCGAGCGCTACGACGTGGTGGTGGACCAGCGGTTGAGCGCCGTCGACGACTTCCGGCGCTACAACGAGGAGACGGAGGAGTGGGAGATCATCCCCATGGACCAGGGACTCTCCGAACTGGCCGCCGTCCTCGATCTCGACGAGGAGACGCTCAGGGCGTCGGTGCTGGGCGAGAAGACGTTCAACTACGTGGTGAAGTCCGTGACGCCGGACGTGAAGAACCGCGCGCTGGCCGTGAAGGTCCCCGGCGTGTACGCCGACGAGACGAGCGTCCGCACCTACCCGGCAGGGCCCGTGGCCGGATCGATCATCGGCTACGTGGGCACCGACGGCCAGCCGCGGTCCGGCCTCGAGGTGTCCCTCGACGACCAGCTGACCGGCGAGGCGGGAAGCCGCACCTTCGAGATCGGCGGTGACGGCATCCGGATCCCGTACGCGACCAACGAGGACGTCCCGGCCGTCGACGGCCAGGGCGTCCGGCTCACCATCGACCAGGACCTGCAGTGGTTCGCGCAGCAGACCATCGCCTCGCAGGTGAAGGACTACAACGCCGAGTGGGGCAATATCGTCGTCGTCGAGGCGAAGACCGGCGCCATCCGCGCCATGGCGGAATCCACGACCCTCGACCCGAACGACCCGGAGGCGACGCCCGCCGACAGGCGCAGCCCGAACTCCGTGAGCGCGTCCTTCGAGCCCGGGTCGACGACGAAGGTCATCACCCTGGCCGGTGCGCTCGAGCAGGACCTCATCGAGCCCACCTCCAGGTTCGTCCTGGAGAACCGGTACACGGTCGACGACCAGACCTTCAAGGACTCCTCCGAGCACGGCACCGAGCACCGCACCGCGGCCGGCGTCCTGGCCAAGTCGATGAACACCGGCACCGTGCAGATCGGCCAGAAGCTGACGAAGCAGGAGCGCTACGACTGGCTCAAGAAGTTCGGCATCGGGGAGCCGCTCGGCACGGGCCTCGGCGAGGAGAATCAGGGGCTCCTCACGACCCCTGACAAGTGGGACGAACGCCAGCAGTACACGGTCCTCTTCGGGCAGGGCCTCACCCAGACCGCCCTGCACACCGCGATGGTCTACCAGACGATCGCGAACGACGGCGTGCGCCTCGAGCCCCGCCTCATCGACGCCTACATCGACCCGGACGGCACGGAGCACGAGGTGCCCCAGGACGAGGGCACCGAGGTCGTCTCCGACGGGACGGCGGCCGAGATGCGGAAGATGCTCGAGACCGTGACGGAGGAGGGCTCGGGCAAGTCGGGAGAGCTCGAGCAGTACCGCGTCGGATCAAAGACCGGGACGGCCGAAGCCCCCAGCGCCACGGGCGGATACGACGGCTACACTCTGTCCTACGCCGGGATCGCGCCCATCGAGGACCCGAAGTACGTCGTGGTCATCACGCTCCAGCGGCCCAAGGGAGACCTGTACTACTTGATTCCGGGCGAGTCCTTCCAGAAGGTCATGAAGCAGGTCCTCAACTCCAACAACGTCCCCGCCTCGACGACCAAGCCGGACATCTACCCGGTCGAATACTGACCCGGAGGCCAGAGCACCGTGCACCCGAACACGCCGCAGGGGAGCCCCGCTTCCCTGATGCGGCCGCATGCCCCCCACCCGATCAGCCTGTCGGCGGCCCTCGCCGCCATCGGTGCGCCGGCCGGACCCTCCGTCCCCCCGGACCTCCCCACCGTCACCGGCATCACCCTCGACTCGCGCGCGGTGCTCGCCGGTGACGTGTACGCAGCCCTGCCCGGCGCGGCACGGCACGGTGCCGACTTCGCCGGGCAGGCGGTCCGGGCGGGTGCGACCGCGATCCTGACGGACGCCGCCGGCGCGCTTCGTGCGACCGACAGCGCGGCAGCGGCAGGCCAGGCCCTTCCCCCCGTCGTCGTCGTGCCGGATCCCCGCCGCGCCGTGGGCCCCCTCGCGCGCGTCATCTTCGACAGCCAGCCCGAGGAGGGCACCCCGGCGCCGACCCTGTTCGGGATCACCGGGACGAACGGCAAGACGACGTCCACCTACTTCGTGAACGCCCTCCTCGAGGCTCTCGGCCGGTCCACCGGACTCATCGGCACGATCGAGATCCGGGCGGGCCGCGAGGCCATCCCCAGCGCGCTCACCACGCCGGAATCGCCGCAGGTGCACTCGCTCCTCGCCCTGATGCGCGAGCGCGGCCTCGGCGCGGCCTCGATGGAGGTCTCCTCCCACGCACTCGAGTTCGGGCGCGTCGACGGCGTCCGGTTCGACGTCGCCGGGTTCACCAACCTGACCCAGGACCACCTCGACCTCCACGGCACCATGGAGGACTACTTCGCGGTCAAGGAGACGCTCTTCACCGCGGCTCGCTGCCGCCGTGCCGTCGTCCTCGTCGACGACGTCTGGGGGCGCAGGCTCGCGGACTCCGCCGACGTGCCCGTCCTCACCCTGAGCACCGACGCAGCAGCCTCCTCCGGGCCGTCCGTCTCCTCCGATCCCCCCGGCGGCGTACCCGCGGACTGGACGGTCCGCGACGTCGAACCCAGCGGGCTCGGTCACGTGTTCGTGCTCCGCGGACGCACCGGCGAGGAGCTGCGGGTCCGCAGCGGCCTGCCGGGCACGTTCAACGTGTCCAACGCGGCCCTCGCGACCGTCATGGTCCTCGCCTCGGGTGTCCCCGTGGCGGACGTCCAGCGCGCACTCGACGCGTCCGACCCGTTCACCACCGAGGTCCCCGGCCGCATGCAGCTCATCGGGGAGGAGCCCGCCGCGATCGTGGACTTCGCCCACAACCCCGATGCGCTCGAACGCACGCTGGCCTCGGTACGGCGTCCCGGTGGCCGGGTCATCGCGGTGTTCGGCGCGACCGGGCAGCGCGACGAGTCCAAGCGCCCCGTCATGGGGGCCGTGGGAGCACGCCTGGCCGACATCCTCATCGTGACCGACGACGACCCCCACGACGAGGACGACGCCGTCATCCGCCGCGCCGTCCGTGAGGGCGCCGACGCGGCGGTCCGGGACGAGGGACTGGCCTGCGAGGTACTGGAGGTCTTCCCGCGGGCGGAGGCGATCGACCGCGCCGTCGCCCTGGCGCGTCCCTCCGACACCGTCATCATCGCGGGCCGCGGCCACGAGGTCTGGCAGGAAGTGAAGGGCGTCAACCTGTCCCTCGACGACCGCGTGGAGCTGCGATCCGCGTTGACAAGGCACGGATTCTCTGGGCTTTCACCGGCCGGGATAGAGTCCTGAACCGTCATGATTGAATTTCGCGCAGCCGAGATCGCGGCACTCACAGGCGGTGTCCTCGTCGGCACCGATCCGTCCCTCCCGGCCACCACCGTCACCTCCGCGGCGACCGACTCGCGGGAGTGCGTGCCCGGGTCCCTCTTCGTCGCCAAGCCCGGCGAGGAGTCCGACGGGCACCTGTTCATCGGTCCCGCCTTCGAGCGCGGCGCCGTCCTCGCGCTGGCCGAGCACGAGGTCACGGGACCGGACGGCAGCCCGTTCCCCTCCGTCGTCGTCCCGGACGCCGTCCTCGCCATGGGCGCCCTCGCAGCCGAGACCGTCCGCCGGCTCCGCGCCTCGGGCGAGCTGACCGTCATCGGCATCACCGGCTCGGCAGGCAAGACGACCACCAAGGACCTCCTCGCCGGCATCCTCGCCGCCGAGGGGCCCACGGTCGCGCCCCGCGGCTCCTACAACGGCGAGGTCGGCGTCCCCCTGACCGTCTTCGAGGCCGGGTGGGACACCCGGTACCTCGTCATCGAGATGGGCGCCACCAAGCCCGGCCACATCGCCTACCTCGCGTCGCTCGTGCAGCCCGACGTCGGCGTCGTCCTCGGTGTCGGTTCGGCCCACGCCGGCGAGTTCGGCGGGGTCGAGAACATCGCCCGGGCCAAGGGCGAACTCGTCGAGGCGCTGTCCGGCGCCGGCACCGCGATCATCAACGCCGACGACGAGCGCGTGCTCGCCATGCAGGGCCGCACGGTCGCGCGGAGGGCGTTCTTCACGTCGTCGGACGATTTCACGGCGGACGGCGCCGACGTGGTGCGCGCGCGCAACAGCACGACGACGGCGGAGGGAAGCCCGTCCTTCACCCTCGTCTTCCCGGACGGCAGCGAGCACGACGTCGTCTCGCCGCTGCTCGGCCTGCACCACACCACCAACCTGCTGGCCGCGGCGACCGCCGCGTACGAGGTCGGCTGCGCACCCTCGGTCATCGCCGCCAGCCTCCGCACGCAGGCGGCCGCGAGCCGCTGGCGGATGGAACGCACCGAACGCGCCGACGGCGTGACCGTCATCAACGACGCCTACAACGCCAATCCCGAATCCATGCGCGCCGCCCTGCGGACGCTCGCGGAACTCGGGCGCTCGGGCTCCCGCCGCACCTGGGCGGTCCTCGGCGAGATGCTCGAGCTGGGTGAGCGCTCGATCGAGGAGCACGACCTCCTCGGCCGCGTCGTGGTCCGGCTCAACATCTCGAAGCTCGTCTGCGTCGGACCCAACACGCGCGCGCTGTTCAACGGCGCCGTGCTCGAGGGCTCCTGGGGGAGCGAGGCCACGCACGTGGACGACGTCGAGGCCGCGGAGCTGATGCTCCGGGCGGAGCTCGCGCCCGACGACATCGTGCTCTTCAAGTCCTCGAACGGCGCCGGCCTGCGTTTCCTCGGCGACCGGGTCGCCCGGAACCAGTCACCCGAAGCGCCCGAGGGCGCCCTCCCCGATGCGCCCCGCGGCCCCTCGGGCCACCCTCCCGCAGATCTCGAGGCGGGCAGCGGACCCGACGCCTCCGGAAAGGCCCAGCAGCCGTGATAGCAATCCTCATAGGCTCGGCCACGGCGCTCATCCTCGCCTTCGCCGGCACCCCCCTGTTCATCCGGCTCCTCGTGAACAAGGGCTACGGCCAGTTCATCCGCGACGACGGGCCCACCGCCCACCACACCAAGCGCGGGACGCCGACCATGGGTGGTGCCGTGATCGTCGGATCGGTGGTGATCGCCTACTTCCTGACGCACCTGCTGATGATGGCTGTCGGATCGCCCGTCGGCGGGCCCAGCGCCTCCGGCCTGCTGCTGCTCTTCCTCGCCACGGGCATGGGGCTCGTGGGGTTCGCGGACGACTACATCAAGATCTCCAAGCAGCGCAGCCTCGGCCTGAGCGCGCCGGCCAAGATCACGGGGCAGACCGCCGTCGGCGTGATCTTCGGTGTCCTCGCGCTCCGGTTCCCGAACGGGGAGGGGAGGACGCCGGCGTCGACGGCCATCTCCTTCATCCGTGACACGCCGATCGACCTCGCCTTCGCGGGGACCGTCCTCGGTGCCATCCTCTTCGTCATCTGGTCCAACCTGATCATCACCGGTGCCAGCAACGGCGTGAATCTCGCCGACGGCCTGGACGGACTCGCCGCCGGCGCGTCCATCCTCGTCTTCGGCGCGTACATGCTCATCGGCATCTGGCAGAGCAACCAGAGCTGCGGCGCGCCCGGGGCCGGGAGCGTCTGCTACGAGGTTCGCGACCCCCTGGACCTGGCGCTGATCGCCGGGGCGATGAGCGGCGCCCTCGTCGGCTTCCTGTGGTGGAACACGTCGCCCGCGAAGATCTTCATGGGCGACACCGGATCCCTCGCGATCGGCGGGGCAATCGCCGGTTTCGCGATCCTCTCCCGCACCGAACTGCTCCTCGTGATCCTGGCCGGGCTGTTCGTGATGATCACGCTCTCCGTCATCATCCAGGTGGGCTACTTCAAGCTCTCCGGCGGCAAGCGCGTCTTCAAGATGGCGCCGCTGCAGCACCACTTCGAACTCAAGGGCTGGCAGGAGGTCACGGTCGTCGTCCGGTTCTGGATCCTCGCCGGACTCTTCGTGGCCGCGGCCCTCGGGATCTTCTACGCGGAATGGGTCGTGGGATGAGCGGCACGGACGGCGTGGCCGCCAACACGTGGGAGACCCCCCGCCTGAGGGACCTGACCACCTGGGACTCCGACTGGGCGGACCTGAGGGTCGTCGTCGCCGGCATCGGAGCCTCCGGCTTCTCCGCCGCGGACACCCTGATCGAACTCGGCGCCGCCGTCGTCGTCGTCGACGCCGGTGCGACGCCGGAGAACGAGGCGAAGGCGGACACGCTGCGGATCGTCGGCGCCCGGGACGTCCTGCTCGGCGCCGGGCACGCCGCCGTCCTGCCGCTCGTCGACGGCGAGCGGCCCGACCTCGTCGTGACCTCGCCCGGGTGGCGTCCCACCCAGCCGCTGCTCGCCGAGGCCGCTGCCTCCGGGGTGCCGATCTGGGGCGACGTCGAACTGGCGTGGCGCGTGCGCATCCGCGAAGGACGCCCCACCGCCGAGTGGCTGACGATCACCGGGACGAACGGGAAGACCACCACCGTCGGCCTCACCGAGTCGATGCTCCTCGCCGCGGGCAAGCGGGCGGTCGCCGCGGGCAACGTCGGCACGCCCATCCTCGACGTCATCCGCGACCCGCAGGGCTACGACTTCCTCGCGGTCGAGCTGTCCAGCTTCCAGCTGCACTGGGCGCACTCCGTCTCCCCCCTCGCGAGCGTCTGCCTCAACATCGCCGAGGACCACGTCGACTGGCACGGCAGCTACGAGGCGTACCTCGCGGCGAAGGCGTCGGTCTACGAGAGGACGAGGGTCGCCTGCGTCTACAACGTCGAGCAGCGCGAGACCGAGGCCATGGTCGAGGAGGCCGACGTCGTCGAGGGCTGCCGCGCCGTCGGCTTCACCACCGGCATGCCGTCCGTCAGCATGATGGGCGTCGTCGAGGACCTGCTCGTCGACCGCGCCTTCATCGAACAGCGCAAGGACTCCGCCGCCGAACTCGCGTCCATCAGCGAACTCGGTGAGGTCGTCCCGCGCCACCTGGTCGCCAATGCCCTGGCCGCGGCGGCCCTCGTCCGCGCAGCCGGCATCCCGGCAGCGGCGGTGCGCGACGGCATCCGCGCCTTCCAGCCCGGGGACCACCGCATCCAGGTGGTCGCGAACGAGGACGGCGTGCTCTGGATCAACGATTCGAAGGCCACCAACCCGCACGCGGCCTCCGCGTCCCTCGCCTCCTTCCAGTCGGTCGTGTGGATCGCGGGCGGACTGTCCAAGGGCGTCTCCTACGACGAGCTCGTCACCGACCATGCGCAGCGGCTCCGGGCCGTCGTCCTGCTCGGCGCGGACCCGACGCCGCTCCAGGGCGCACTCGGCCGACACGCACCCGACGTCCCGGTCTCCCTGCACCCCAGCACCCAGACTGGACACGGGCACGACGGCGGGTCACCCGACCCGGTCACCGGCGACGCCCTGATGCAGTGGGCCGTCGCCGAGGCCTCGCGCCTCGCCCGGGACGGTGACACCGTGCTGATGGCGCCGGCCGCCGCATCGATGGACCAGTTCTCCTCCTACGCGCACCGTGGAGCCGCCTTCATGGCTGCCGTCGGAGCACGCGGCGGCCAGGGGACGACCCCGAAGGAGTCCTGATGGCGACTACGCCCACCCGTCCGGGAGGACGCAAGCCCTCCGTCCGGCCGGCGCGTACCTCCGAGGCCGGCCGCCCCGTCGGGCCGTCCACCGGGGCCGGTCGCGTGCCCGCCGCGACGAGTGCCGCAGCCAAGGCCCACACCGTCAAGGCCGGCAGCACGACGGCCGTCCCGCGTGCCACGGCACCCGAGGACCGGTCCGCGAAGAGCCTGCGGGCGCGCCTCAGGCGGGGCTGGGTGTTCCTGGAGGGCTCCGACCGCGCCCCCTCGGGGTCCAGCTACTACCTCATCCTCGGCGCAGCCCTCGCGCTCACCGCCATCGGGCTCATGATGGTCCTCTCGGCGTCCTCGGTGGAGGCCATCTCCGAGGGCAAGGACACGTTCGACCTCTTCCTGAAGCAGGCCGTCTGGGCCAGCGCCGGACTCGTGCTGATGCTCGTGCTCTCGCGGCTCGGCCCCCGCGCGTACAAGGCGCTGGCCTGGCCGAGCCTCGGGATCGCCATCGTGCTGCTGATCCTCGTACTCGTGATCGGCGTCGAGATCAACGGCAACAAGAACTGGATCCAGATCGGCAGCCAGACCTTCCAGCCGTCGGAGCCGACGAAGCTCGCCCTGGCCCTGTGGTTCGCCTCCGTGCTCGAACGCAAGAAGGCGCTCATCCGGGACTGGAAGCACGCCATGATCCCGGCCCTGCCGCTCGGCGGGCTGCCTATCGGGCTCGTCCTGATCGGCGGGGACCTCGGCACCGGCCTGGTGCTCATGATGATCGCCGGAGCGGCCCTGTTCTTCGCCGGAGCGCCGCTCAAGCTGTTCAGCCTCGCGGGTCTCGCCGCGCTGGCCGGGTCGCTCCTGATGGTCGCGACCAGTTCCAACCGGGGCGGGCGCATCAGCGCATGGCTCGGCCTGAACTGCGACGACGGCGCCGACCTGTGCCTGCAGTCCGACAACGGGCTCTTCGCCATGGCGTCGGGCGGGTGGTTCGGGGTGGGGATCGGCCAGAGCCGGCAGAAGTGGAACTGGATCCCCGAAGCCCACAACGACTTCATCTTCGCGATCATCGGCGAGGAGTTCGGGCTCCTCGGTACGTCCGTGGTCATCCTCCTGTTCGGCATCCTCGCCGTGGCCACCATCCGCGTGGCGCTCCGCTACACCGACCCGTTCGTGCGCATCCTCATGGGCTCGATCCTCGTCTGGCTGATCGGGCAGGCCTTCGTCAACATCGGCATGGTCACGGGACTGCTCCCGGTCATCGGCGTGCCGCTGCCCTTCATCTCCTACGGCGGATCGGCCCTCACCTTCACCCTCGCCGCCGTCGGCGTCCTGCTGTCCTTCGCGCGCAAGATGCCGCACGCGCCGGACGCCCTGTCCCAGCCCGCGTCCTCCTCGAGAAGAGATCCCGCACTTCCATGACATCCCCCTCCACTCCTGAACGCCCCGTGTCGGTGGTCCTCGCGGGCGGCGGCACGGCGGGTCACATCAGCCCCCTGCTCGCGATCGCGGGGGCGATCGTCGACCGGCGGCCCGGCACCCGCATCACGGCCGTCGGCACCGAGGCGGGGATGGAGACACGCCTCGTCCCCGCCGCGGGGTTCGACCTCCGCACCATCGACCGCGTACCCATGCCGCGGAGACCGTCGATCGACCTCGTCAAGCTCCCGGCGCGACTCGTCCGCGCGGTCCGCCAGGCACGCGCGATCGTTGCCGACACAGGAGCCGACGTCGTCGTCGGGGTGGGCGGGTACGTCTCCACCCCCGTGTACCTGGCCGCCTGGACGCGCCGCGTGCCCGTGGTGATCCACGAGGCGAACGCGCGCCCCGGGATGGCGAACAGGGTGGGCGCCCGCATCGCCTCCCGCGTGGCCGTCGCGTTCGGGGGCACGGGCCTGAGGAACGCCGTGCTGGTGGGCATGCCCATGCGCCGCAGCATTGCGGACCTGGACCGCGCGGCCGGCCGGACCGACGCGCGCGCGTCCCTGGGGCTCGACCCGGACCGGCCCACGCTCATCGTGACGGGCGGGTCCTCCGGCGCGGCGAGCCTGAACCGGGCGGTCGCCGAGGCCGCACCCGGGCTCACCGCGGCCGGCCTGCAGATCCTCCACATCACCGGGCGGGGCAAGCAGGTGACGGCGCAGGACGGCACCCCACCGGCCGTGCCCGGCTACCACCAGGTCGAATTCGTCGACGGGATGGAGCGCGTCTACGCCGCAGCCGACCTCCTCGTCGCGAGGGCCGGGGCGGCCACGGTCAGCGAGCTCAGCGCCGTGGGCCTGCCCGCCGTGCTCGTCCCGCTGCCCCACGGCAACGGTGAGCAGCGATTCAACGCCGGCGCGCTCGTCGGCTCCGGCGGGGCCCTCCTCGTGGACGACGTGGACTTCACGCCCGCGTGGATCGGAGACCACCTCCCCGGGCTCGTCACCGACCCGGCACGGCTGGCCGCCATGTCCGCGGCCTCCTACGCGCAGGGGGTGCGGGACGCGGACCGACGCATGGCGGACCTGGTCCTCGGCGCCGTGCGGAGCGCACGATGAACGCCGCCACCCCGCACGGGGCCGGACTGCGGGAACCCGTCCACTTCATCGGGCTGGGAGGCGCCGGCATGTCCGCCGTCGCGCGCGTCCTCCTCGGCCAGGGGGTGCGCGTCTCCGGCTCCGACGCCGCGGAGTCGAAGGGACTCCGCGCCCTCGCTGCGCTGGGCGCCGAGGTGCACGTCGGGCATTCCGCCGGTGCCGTGCCCGACGGCGGCACCATCGTCATCTCGTCCGCGATCCGCGCGACGAACCCCGAGCTCGTGGAGGCGCAGCGGCGGGGCCTGCCCGTCCTGCACCGCTCGCAGGCCCTCGCCGCGGCCATGCACGGGCAGCAGGGCGTCGCCGTGGCCGGCACGCACGGCAAGACCACGACGACCGCCATGATCACGGTCCTGCTCCGCGAAGCCGGGCTCGACCCGTCCTTCGCCATCGGCGGCGACGTCGCGGCCCTCGGCGTGAACGCGGCCTGGACCGGCAGCGACGTGTTCGTGGCCGAGGCGGACGAGTCCGACGGCTCGTTCCTCAACTACGCCCCGCGGATCGCGGTCGTCACCAACGTCGAGGCCGACCACCTCGACCACTACGGCACCGCCGAGGCCGTCCACGACTCCTTCCGGCAGTTCGCCCGGCAGCTGCCCGAGGACGGGCTGCTCGTGGCCTGCGCCGACGATCCCGGCGCCGCCGCCCTCGCGGAGGGTGTATGCGAGCCGCGGCGGGTCCGCACCTACGGCTACGCCGCCACCGCGGACCTCAGGATCAGTGCCACGCGGGCCGTCGGGAGCACCACCAACAGCCTCCTCTCGTTCGCCGTCGACGGGCTGGACGCCCAGCAGGAGCTGCAACTCGGCGTCCCAGGCCGCCACAACATCCTGAATGCCGCGGCGGCCTTCGCCGTCGCACTCGAACTCGGCGTCGACCCCGCCGTCGCGGCGGCGGCACTGTCGCTGTTCTCGGGGGCGGCACGGCGCTTCGAGGCCCGGGGAGAGGGCGACGGCGTCCGGGTGTTCGACGACTACGCCCACCACCCCACGGAGGTCGAGGCGGCCCTCACGGCCGCCCGGACGGTGGCGGGGGAGTACCGTGTGCACGCGCTCTTCCAGCCGCACCTGTTCTCCCGCACGCGGGAGTTCGCCGCCGGTTTCGCCAGTGCGCTCTCGCTCGCGGACACCGTCACCGTCCTGCCCGTCTACGCGGCCCGCGAGGACCCCGTGGACGACGTCGGCGGCTGGACCATCACGGACCTCCTCGCCGGTGCCGCCTACGTCGAGGACCCGGAGGAGGCACTGCGCGCCGTCACGGCGCACGCACGGGCGGGCGACATCGTCCTCACCATCGGTGCGGGCGACGTCACCCGGTACGGCGTGCAGCTCGTCGCGCGGCTCCGGGAACGGGCAGCAACGCAGGACCGGTCGGGGACGCCACGATGACGCCGCGGAAGCCCCGACCCACAGTTCCCGCCGCCCCCTCCCGCGCCGCCGTCGCGGCGGGCGGGACGGTATCGCAGCTCGACCGGAGCGACGACCGGATCCCGCCGGGGAAGGTCCTGGACTTCCCGACGCCGCGGAAGTCGCACAGGGTCCGGAACATCCTCCTCGCCGTCACCGCGGTGGTGCTGGTGCTCGGCGGCGTCGTCGCCTACGTGGTCTTCTCGCCCGCCCTGGCCCTCAGGACCGTCGTGGTCGAGGGCAACGTGCTGGTGCCCACGGAGGAGGTGGACGCCGCCCTGGCCCCGCTCCTGGGCACCTCCCTCACCAGGATCTCGCCGGACCAGGTCCGCGGCCTGCTCGCGGACAAGGCGCCCATCGACGACGTCCGGATCGCCGCGGAGCCACCCTCCACGCTCGTGGTCACCGTGCAGGAGCGCGTCCCCGTCGCCGTGCTGCAGAACGGGCGGGAGTTCGTGCTGATCGATTCCGAGGGACGCCAGCTCGCGAGCGTCGCGCAGCGCGGCCAGGCCAAGCTGCCGCTGATCGACGGGGGCACGAACGCGGTCAACTCCGAGGTCTTCTCCTCCATCACCGCCGTCCTGGCCGAGCTGCCCGTGGACGTGCTCTCCCGGCTCAACAACGCCTCGGCGGCGAGCGTCGACTCCATCCAGCTGTCCCTGTCGGGCGACCAGCGGATCTTCTGGGGCAGCTCGGAGCGCAGTGCCGAGAAGGCGCGGGTGCTCGAGGCGATGCTCGCCATGCCCGCCGGCGACCCACCGGTCCGGGAGTTCGACGTCAGCACCCCCGACCGGCCCGTCACGCGATGACGGGAACCGGCGGGCGAGTGCTCCCCGACGGGCGCCGATCGCCGGCCGTCCCCGGTCGTCGCCGACGATTCCCTGCGGGTCCCGACGGTACTCGTGGGAGCCGATCAGACATCGGCGAGGAGGGCAACACGGGCGACACGCCCGACACACGGCGCCCGGTCTTTGCAACGCGCAGCGTAAGCCCCTAGCGTCAGAGATAGAAGTTACCTGACATAACGTTAACTCTCAACCTGAACGTTAACGTTTTTACGCGTGAAGGTTCGGCCGAACCCTCGGCAGCCCCCGTACAGCACACAGATTCGAACAAGGGACACAGGACGTGGCAGCACCTCAGAATTACTTGGCCGTCATCAAGGTCGTCGGCATCGGCGGCGGCGGCGTCAACGCCGTCAACCGGATGATCGAGGTCGGGCTCCGCGGCGTGGAGTTCATCGCCATCAACACGGACGCCCAGGCGCTGCTGATGAGTGACGCGGACGTCAAGCTCGACGTCGGGCGCGAGCTCACCCGCGGCCTCGGTGCAGGCGCGGACCCCGAAGTGGGCCGGCGCGCCGCGGAGGATCACGCGGAGGAGATCGAGGAGGTCATGCGCGGGGCCGACATGGTCTTCGTGACCGCCGGAGAGGGAGGCGGCACCGGGACCGGTGGCGCTCCCGTCGTCGCACGCATCGCACGCTCCCTGGGCGCGCTGACCATCGGCGTGGTCACCCGTCCCTTCACCTTCGAGGGACGCCGTCGCTCCAACCAGGCCGAGAGCGGCATCGACACGCTCCGCGAGGAGGTCGACACCCTCATCGTCATCCCGAACGACCGGCTGCTGTCCATCAGCGACCGCAACGTCTCGATGCTCGACGCGTTCCGCTCCGCCGACCAGGTGCTGCTCTCGGGTGTCCAGGGCATCACCGACCTCATCACCACGCCGGGCCTGATCAACCTCGACTTCGCCGACGTGAAGTCGGTCATGCAGGGAGCCGGGTCCGCGCTCATGGGCATCGGTTCCGCACGCGGCGAGGACCGTGCCGTGAAGGCCGCGGAGCTCGCCATCGCGTCACCGCTCCTCGAGGCCTCCATCGACGGCGCGCACGGCGTCCTGCTGTCGATCCAGGGCGGCTCCGACCTCGGCCTGTTCGAGATCAACGAGGCCGCGCGCCTCGTCCAGGAGGTCGCACACCCGGAGGCGAACATCATCTTCGGCGCCGTGATCGACGACGCGCTCGGCGACGAGGCGCGCGTGACGGTGATCGCCGCGGGGTTCGACCAGGTTGACGCCACCTCGCAGCCCGCTGCCGCGCCCGCTCCCGCCTCGCGCCCCGCCGTCGCCCCGAGCGTCGGCGGTGACAGGCAGCGCGTGCCGGCCACGGCCGGACTCGGCGCCTGGTCGCAGCAGCGTGCGCAGAACGTCCAGGCCGTCCCGGCCGATTCGGGCTTCGACGTGGACCTGCCCGCGATCGTGGAGCCCGATCTGTCCGCCGGCCGATCGGACGACCTCGACGTACCCGACTTCCTGAAGTAGTCGGTGCACGCAGCCGCCGGTCCCGGACCGGGCTCCCCGTTCCACTGGAACGCGGAGGTCCGTCCGGGGCTCCGGGTCGCCTTCACCACCGCGGCGGCGGGTAACCTCGCGCTCCACGTCGGGGACGACCCGGACGACGTACGCCGGAACCGCCGCCGCCTCGAGGACTCGATGGGGGTCTCCGCCGGGGCCCTGCGCTTCATGAGCCAGACCCACTCCGACCGTGTCGCGGTGCTCGACGACGGCCGTCACGAGCGGCACGGCCGGCACGGTCGGGCCGACCGCGGCGCTGCGGGGGACGCGGGGGACGCGGGGGACGCGGGGGACGCGGGGGACACCGCCCGGGTGCCGGATGCCGACGGTTTGGTCTCCCCGGCCGGCCTCCACCCGCTGGCGGTCCTCGTGGCCGACTGCGTGCCGATCGTCCTCGCCGATGCGTCGGTCGCGGAGGGCGGCACGGGCGCGACGGCGGTCGTCCACGCCGGCCGCGCCGGCGTCGGCAACGGGATCGTCGCGAACGCGGCGCGGATCCTCGCCCGGTCGGGTGCGCGCGACCTGATCGCGTGGATCGGCCCGTCGGTCTGCGGATCCTGCTACGAGGTCCCCGAGCACATGATGCGCTCGATGGCAAAGGTCCTGCCCGAGGCCGCGTCCCGGACCCGCACCGGCACTCCCGCGCTCGACCTGCCCGCCGCGGTCCGCCGCCAGCTCGAGGACGCCCGGGTCCGTGTCGGATCGGTGTCCGGGAACGGCACCCCGTGCACGCTGGAGAATCCGGGGCTGTTCTCCCACCGCCGCGAGCCGGGAGCGGGCCGCATCGCCGGCCTGGTCTGGCGATCATGACGCCCGACGACGGCGTCGCCGGGTCCGACGACCGCCGCGCACTCGAGCTCGCCGCGCGCCTCGGCGACGTCCGGGCGCGCATCTCCGCCGCCGCGGTCGCCGCCGGGCGCGCCGCACCGGACCTGATCGTCGTCACCAAGTACTTCCCGGCGTCCGACGTGCGGATCCTCGCGCGCCTCGGCGTCGCGGACGTCGGGGAGAACCGGGACCAGGAGGCCGCCGGGAAGGCCGCCGAACTCGAGGACCTCGCGCTGAGGTGGCACTTCATCGGGCAGATGCAGACCAACAAGGCTAAGTCGGTCGTGCGGTACGCGCACAGCGTGCACTCGGTGGACCGTGCGCCGCTCGTGGGAGCGCTGGGGAAGGCGATGGCCGCCGAGCAGGCCCGCAGGGAGGCACAGGGCCTCCCGGGCCGTCCCGACCTCGACTGCTTCCTGCAGTTCACCCTCGACGACGGTGCGTCGCCGGCCTCGTCCACGGAGCGGGACGCGCCCCGCCCCGGCAGTCGCGGCGGCGCGCTCCCGGCCGAGGCGGAGGACCTGGCCCGCGCCGTCGGAGCCACCACCGGCCTCCGCCTCGCCGGCGTCATGGGCGTCGCCCCGCTCGGTGGGGACCCCGCCGACGCATTCGGCCGCCTGCTGCGCATCGGCGCCGCGGTGCGGGCCGTGGACCCCTCCGCGTCGGCCGTCTCCGCAGGCATGAGCGGGGACCTCGAGGCGGCCGTCGCCGCCGGCGCGACACACCTCAGGATCGGTTCTGATGTGCTCGGTCCCCGTCCGGCCGTGGGGTAGCGTTCCAGCTAGAACGGCGGCCCGACGGGTGGCCGGGCGGGACGCATGCCGCCGGACCCCACCAATCCACTTCCTCAGAACAGGAGTCACCATGGCTGGCGCACTGCGCAAGACGATGATCTACCTTGGGCTCGCCGATGGTGATGAGCACTACGAGCCCGAACCGAAGAGCGCGCACAGCAGGAACGAGGATTACGCAGTGGACTACGACCGCGACGAACGCCACCTCGAGCCCGCCCCGGCGGTGACCCGGGTCGCTCCCGCGGAGGAGTACCGCGCCCCCGTGACGCCCATCAAGCGTGCGCCGTCGTCGCGTGAGGAGTCCGGCGTGCTGCGCCAGATCACCACCATCCACCCGCGCTCCTACAACGACGCCAAGCTGATCGGCGAGAGCTTCCGGGACGGCATCCCCGTCATCATGAACGTCACCGACATGGGCGAGGCGGACGCCAAGCGGCTCGTCGACTTCTCCGCCGGACTCGTCTTCGGCCTGCACGGCAGCATCGAGCGGGTCACCAATAAGGTGTTCCTGCTGTCGCCGTCGTATATTGAAGTCCTCGGCGAGGACCTGAAGGCAAGCGAAGCACAGACCAGCTTCTTCAACCAGAGCTGACCGCTGCGGCCGCCACGGTCGCATCCGACCCTCCGATGACCCGAAGGACTGGAACTGCTCCGTGAGTCTGGTATTCGCCCTGATCTACCTCGTACTGATGCTGTTCCAGCTCGCCCTGATCCTGCGGATCGTCTACGACGCCGTCCAGGGCTTCGCCCGTGACTGGCGTCCCCAGAAGCTCGCGCTGGTCCTCGCGTCCGGCGTGTACTCGGTGACCGATCCGCCCATCAAGGCACTCCGCCGGCTGATCCCGCCGCTCCGGCTGGGCGGGGTGCAGCTGGACCTCGCGTTCCTGGTGCTCTTCATCCTGGTGCTGATCCTGATGTCGGTGGCCGCGGGGCTCGCAGCCTAGCCCCCCGACGCCGTTTCGTGATGCGGTTCCAGAAGATATACGCTGATTCACAGTTCGACGTGAGTCCAGTGTTCATGTCCGTAATTCGGTACCACAGCCATGCCCGCCTTTCGGTGGACGGCTTCTATGACTATGAGGTGACCAGATGGCTTTGACGCCAGAAGACGTTGTCAACAAGAGGTTCCAGCCGACGAAGTTCCGCGAGGGCTACGACCAGGACGAGGTCGACGACTTCCTCGACGAGATCGTCGTCGAGCTCCGCCGCCTGAACTCCGAGAACGAGGAACTGCGGCGCCGGGCCACGGACGGATCGACCGACACCTCCCAGCCCCTGACGGTCCCGGCCCCGGTCGCCGCCAGCACGCACACCGAGGACGCCGTCGAGGTCACCGACGCGGGGACGGCCCCCGAGCCGGTCGCGGTCGAGGAGCCCACCCCCGCTCCGGCCGCCCCCGCCGCACAGGCCGGCAGCTCGGCCGAGTCCGCCGCGGGCGTCCTCGCCATGGCCCAGCGCCTGCACGACGAATACGTCAACGCGGGTGTGGAGCAGCGCGACAAGATCATCGCCGAGGCGCAGATCGAGGCCAGCGGCCTGGTCAACGATGCCGAGGAGAAGAGCCGCAAGACCCTCGGGGACCTCGAGGAGCAGAAGACCGAACTCGAGCAGACGGTCGAGCAGCTCCGCGGCTTCGAGCGCGACTACCGGGCCCGCCTCAAGGCGTACATCGAGGGCCAGCTGCGCGACCTCGACGCCCGCGGCTCGCTGGCGTCCGACGCGTCGGCCTCCTAGCAGGACATCCGGCCCGACTGCCTCGGGCCGCACGGGAAGGGCCGGTGGCCGGGGGCACGATCCCCGGCGGCCGGCCCTTCCGCCGTTCCAGCCGCCGCGCACCGCGGCGGTCCCACCCAGTAGACCTTGGACGCACCGTGAACGAGCACCAGCCAGCCGATCCCAGCCCCGCCGGAGGCCCCGCCCGCGTCCGCACCCCGGTCCGGTACGGGGCGGTCATGCTGCTGTGCACCCTCGTCGCCTACACGATCGACCAGCTCACGAAGCAGTGGGTCGTGGCGACGATGAGCGAGGGGCAGGTCACCCCGGTCCTCCCGCCCCTGCTCTCCTGGCGGTTCATCCGCAATCCCGGGGCGGCGTTCTCCATCGGGACCGACTACACCTGGGTCTTCACGATCATCATGGTCGTCGTGGCCGTCGCCATCGTCCTGCAGGTGCGGAAGGTCGCCTCGTGGGGCTGGGCCGTGGCGCTCGGGCTCGTCCTCGGCGGTGCCCTCGGCAACCTCACCGACCGGCTCCTCCGGCAGCCGTCCTTCGGCCAGGGCCACGTGGTGGACTTCATCGCACTGCCGAACTTCGCCATCTTCAACATCGCCGACTCCGCCGTCGTGAGCGGCGTGGTACTCGTCTGCATCCTGACGCTGCGCGGCATCGGCATGGACGGCAGCCGCGGCACGGACGGACGGTCCGCGGAAGCACAGGGCGACGATGAGCGCTGACCAGCAGCTCGTCGTCCCCGACGCCGAGGCAGGCAGCCGTGTCGACGCCGCCCTAGCCCGGCTGCTCGACGTCTCGCGGTCGGCCGTGGCCCAGTGGTGCGCCGACGGCCGCGTCCTGCGCGGCGGCGTGCCCCTCGTGAAATCGGACCGCGTGCACGCGGGGGACCGCCTCGACGTCGACGTCCCCGACCCCGGCGACAGGCACCGCGTCATCCCCGAAGCCGTCGACGGCATGGGGATCCTGCTCGACGACGAGGACTTCGTCGTCGTCGACAAGCCCGTGGGCGTCGCCGCGCACCCGTCACCGGGCTGGGTCGGGCCGACCGTCGTCGGCGCCCTCGCCGCGGCCGGGTACCGCATCTCGACGTCGGGGGCGCCCGAACGTGTCGGGATCGTCCACCGGCTCGACGTCGGCACGTCGGGGGCCATGGTCGTCGCCAAGACCGAACCGGCCTACACGGCGCTCAAGCGCGCCTTCAAGGAGCGCACCGTCGACAAGGTGTACCACGCGGTGGTGCAGGGGCTGCCCGAGCCGCTCAAGGGCACCATCGACGCGCCGATCGGACGCCATCCGCACCACGAGTGGCGCTTCGCGGTGATGGAGGGCGGCAGGGATTCCGTGACGCACTACGAGGTGCTGGAGGCCTTCGGCCGGGCGAGCCTCGTCGAGGTGCACCTCGAGACCGGCAGGACCCACCAGATCCGCGTGCACTTCTCCGCCCTGCGCCACCCCTGCGCCGGCGACCTCACCTACGGGGCCGATCCCCGGCTCGCCGCCGAGCTGGGCCTCACGCGGCAGTGGCTCCACGCCCACCGCCTGGGTTTCGCCCACCCGCGGACGGGCGAGCCGGTGATCGCCACGAGCCCCTACCCGGTGGACCTCGCCTACGCCGTCACGGCCCTCTCCACCGGCCTGGTCTGACACGCCGACGGGCCCCGCATGACACGCCGTGCCGACCTCGGGCGACGGTCCCGGCGGCCGTCCGCGGGGTAGGGGAGCACTAGACTTGCCCGGTGGCCACTCCTGCATCCGAAGACTCGTTCGTCCATCTCCACAACCACACCGAGTACTCGATGCTCGACGGCGCGGCCCGGCTGACCGACCTGTTCAGCCACACCGAGGAACTCGGGATGAAGGCCCTCGCGACCACCGACCACGGCTTCGTGTTCGGTGCGTTCGACTTCTGGAGCAAGGCCAACAGCGCCGGGATCAAACCCATCGTCGGCGTGGAGGCCTACGTCACGCCCGGCACGGCCCGCAACGACCGCACGCGCGTCCAGTGGGGCGGCGGCGGCCGCGACGACGTCTCGGGCGCCGGCGCGTACACGCACATGACGCTGTGGTCGGAGACCACCGAGGGCATGCACAACCTCTTCCGGATGTCGTCCCTGGCGTCCCTCGAGGGTTACCTGTACAAGCCGCGCATGGACCGCGACCTGCTGCAGACCTACGGCAAGGGCCTCATCGCCACCACCGGCTGCCCGTCGGGGGAGGTGCAGACCAAGCTCCGGCTCGGCCTGTACGACGAGGCCCGGCAGGCGGCCTCGGACTTCCGCGACATCTTCGGCGCGGAGAACTACTTCTGCGAGCTCATGGACCACGGGCTCGACATCGAGCGGAGGGTCAAGGCCGACCTCATCCGGCTCGCCGGTGAGCTCGGCCTTCCGCTCGTCGCCACCAACGACCTGCACTACACGCACGCCGAGGACTCGAAGGCGCACGCCGCGCTGCTCTGCGTGCAGTCCGGGTCCACCCTCGCCGACCCGAAGCGCTTCAAGTTCGACGCCGACGAGTTCTACCTGAAGTCGCCCGCCGAGATGCGCGCCATCTTCCGCGACTACCCCGAGGCCTGCGACAACACGCTGCTCATCGCCGAGCGGTGCGACGTCGAGTTCAACACCAAGGCCAACTACATGCCGCGCTTCCCGGTCCCCGAGGGCGAGAACGAGCAGTCCTGGTTCGTCAAGGAGGTCGAGACGGGCCTGCAGTTCCGCTACCCCGCCGGCGTGCCTGACGACGTCCGCAAGCAGGCCGAGTTCGAGGTCGGCGTCATCACGCAGATGGGCTTCCCGGGCTACTTCCTCGTGGTCGCCGACTTCATCAACTGGGCCAAGAACAACGGCATCCGCGTCGGTCCCGGCCGCGGCTCGGGCGCCGGGTCCATGGTGGCGTACGCGATGCGCATCACCGACCTCGACCCGCTCAAGCACGGCCTCATCTTCGAGCGCTTCCTCAACCCCGAGCGCGTGTCCATGCCCGACTTCGACGTCGACTTCGATGACCGCCGCCGCTCCGAGGTCATCCGGTACGTGACGGAGAAGTACGGCGACGAGCGCGTGGCCATGATCGTCACGTACGGCACCATCAAGGCCAAGCAGGCCCTGAAGGACTCCTCGCGCGTCATGGGCTACCCGTTCTCCACGGGCGAGCGCCTCACGAAGGCCATGCCGCCGGACGTCATGGGCAAGGGCCTCGCCCTCGCCGACGTGCACAACAAGGGCGCCAAGCGCTACTCCGAGGCGGAGGAGCTGCGGGAGCTCCTGAAGACCGACGCCGACTCCGAGAAGGTGTTCGAGACGGCCCTCGGCCTCGAAGGGCTGAAGCGCCAGTGGGGCGTGCACGCGGCCGGCGTCATCATGTCCTCGGACCCGCTGATCGACATCATCCCGATCATGCGCCGGGAGCAGGACGGCCAGATCATCACGCAGTTCGACTACCCCACGTGCGAGGGCCTCGGGCTGATCAAGATGGACTTCCTCGGCCTGAGGAACCTGACGATCATCACGGACGCCGTCGAGAACATCAAGGGCAACAAGGGCGTCGACCTGGTCCTCGAGGACCTCGAACTCGACGACAAGGAGTCCTACGAGCTCCTGGCGCGCGGCGACACGCTCGGCGTCTTCCAGCTCGACGGCGGGCCCATGCGGTCCCTCCTGAAGCTCATGCGCCCCGACAACTTCGAGGACATCTCCGCGGTCCTTGCGCTGTACCGGCCGGGCCCGATGGGCGTGAACTCGCACACCAACTACGCGCTCCGCAAGAACGGCCTGCAGGACATCGAGCCGATCCACCCCGAGCTCGAGGGCCCGCTCGAGGAGATCCTCGGCGGGACGTACGGCCTGATCGTCTACCAGGAGCAGGTGATGAGCGCCGCCCAGAAGCTGGCGAACTTCACGCTCGGGCAGGCGGACATGCTGCGCCGCGCGATGGGCAAGAAGAAGAAGTCCGAGCTCGACAAGCAGCAGGCGGACTTCTTCGCGGGCATGAAGGCCAACGGCTATTCGCAGGCCGCGATGGACAAGCTGTGGACCGTGCTCGAATCTTTCTCGGACTACGCGTTCAACAAGGCCCACACCGCCGCCTACGGCCTCGTGTCCTACTGGACGGCGTACCTGAAGGCCCACTACCCCGCCGAGTACATGGCGGCCCTGCTCACCAGCGTCGGCGACGACAAGGACAAGCTGGCCATCTACCTCAACGAGTGCCGGCGCATGGGCATCACGGTGCTGCCGCCGGACGTCAACGAGTCGAGCGTCAACTTCACCCCGGTCGGCAAGGACATCCGCTTCGGCATGGGCGCCATCCGCAACGTCGGCGCGAACGTCGTCGGCGCCATGGTGGGGGCGCGCGAGGAGAAGGGTGCCTTCACCTCGTTCAGCGACTTCCTGCAGAAGGTGCCCGCCGTCGTCTGCAACAAGCGGACCATCGAATCGCTCATCAAGGCCGGCGCGTTCGACTCGCTGCGGCATCCGCGCCGGGCCCTCGCGATGATCCACGAGGAAGCGGTGGACTCCGTGATCGTCCTCAAGCGCAACGAGGCGGCGAACCAGTTCGATCTCTTCAGCGCGTTCGACGGCGGCGACGGCGGGGGAGTGAGCGGGCTGTCCGTCGACGTGCCGGACCTCCCGGAGTGGGACAAGAAGGACAAGCTGTCGTTCGAACGCGACATGCTCGGACTCTACGTGTCGGACCACCCGCTGCAGGGACTCGAGGGCATCCTCGGCCAGCACGCCGATTCCTCCATCCCGTCGATCATCAGCGAGGAGGGCCCGGCCGACGGCGCGATCGTCACGATCGCCGGCATGATCACCTCCCTGCAGCGCAGGATCGCGAAGAACAGCGGCAACGCCTATGCGCGCGCCGAGGTCGAGGACCTCGCCGGGTCGATGGAGGTCATGTTCTTCGGCCAGGTGTACGGACCCATCTCGGGTGTCCTCGCGGAGGACCTGATCGTGGTGGTCCGCGGGCGCCTGCAGCGCCGCGACGACGGCGCCGTCATGCTCAACGCGCAGGAACTCACCGTGCCCGACCTCAGCGAGGGGCACTCCGGCCCCGTGGTGATCTCGATGCTGCAGCACAAGGCGACGGAGACGGCGGTCACGGCCCTCGGCGACGTCCTGCGGACGCACCCCGGGACGAGCGAGGTCCTCATCCGGCTCAACGGCTCCCGCAAGGTCGAGGTGATGAAGCTCGGGGTCGACCTGCGGGTCAATCCGACCCCCGGGCTCTTCGGCGACCTGAAGGTGCTGCTCGGGCCCGCCTGCCTCGACGCCTGAGGACGGCCGGCCGGCCGGCTCAGATGACGTAGTCGGTGGCCGTCGGCGTGCCGTAGCTCCCGCCGTGGTACAGCAGGGGTGCGCCGTCCGGCCCGATGGTCCCGTCGATCACCTCGGCGACGACCACCGCATTGTTCTCGAAGGACAGGCGCATGCTGATGCGGCCCACGAGCCAGCCGGCCACGTCCTTCAGGATGGGCACGCCCTCCGGCCCCGGCTCCCAGTGGTCGCCCGTGAACCGGTCCTTCGTGCGGGCGAACCGGTTGGCGAGCCCCTCGTTCTCGGTGCTGAGCATGTGGACGCCCACGAAGTTCGTGTTCGCGACCGCGGGCCACGAGGAGGACGTCCTCGCCATGTTGAAGGAGAACCGTGGCGGGTCGGCGGACAGCGAGGCCACCGAGGTGGCGGTGAACCCGTAGGGGACACCGTCGTAGGTCGCGGTGATGATGGAGACGCCGGCCGCGTGGCGGCGGAAGACCTCGCGGAAGGATTCGCCGTGCAGCACGGGGGACGACGACGGGCCTCCCTGGGCGGTGCTGGGGTTGGTCACAGGGTTCCTCCGGGCAGTATCGGCAGTGGACGCCGCGGCGGCGGGCGGACCCGGGCAGGGGAAGGCCCACCTCAGCGGCTCCTCCACCCTAGGCGCGGTCCCCGGGCGCGGGAGGGTTTGTTAATGTAGAAGTCATGCGCGCCAGCCAGCAACCGGACACAGGATCGGGCAACTACCCGCCGCCGGTCTACGCCGTCGCCGAGGACAGGCGGTCCGTGCCGCCCTCGGGCATCTTCTGGTGGCTCGGCTCCACGGTCCTCCTCGGTGCCCTGCTCGGCGCCGCGTGGTGGCTCCTCGCGCCCACGGGGCGCCTGTTCGGCGACCCCGAGGTCGCGGCGGACTGGGTGCTCCGCGACCTCACGCTCGCCGGACTGGAACTGGTCGCGGGTATCGCCGTCGGCACCGTCGTGGCGCTCCGCCTGACCCGGCCCGGCGTGGTGCCCCGGATCGTGGCCGCGATCGGCGGATCGATCCTCGGCTCGCTCCTGGCCCTCGGCGTCGGGGAGGGCCTCGCCTACCTCCTCGGGCCGCACGGCACGGAAGGGCTGCCGGGCTCCTCCTTCGTGCTGCAGTCCTACGGGGCCCTGGCGATCTGGCCCGGCGTCGCCGCCGTCATCGTCTTCGTCACGGCACTCGTCGGGCTCGCCCGCCGCAGGACCTGAGCGGCCCGTCGCGCGCCCGGTCCCGCCGCGTACCCGGTGCGGCTCCCGATAGACTCGTCGGGTGACTCCCGCGCCCAGTACCTCCCCCGTCAGTTTCCGGACCCTCGACCTGCGCGGCCTGGCGCTGTCCCCCCGGGAGCTGAGGAACGCCATGCCGCGGGCGTCGGCGAGTGCCCTGTCCTCGGAGGCCGCCGTGCAGGCGATCATCGACGACGTCCGCGACCGCGGCTTCGACGCCCTGCGGGACCTCGCACGGCGGTTCGACGGCGTGGAGCAGGACCACCCGCGCGTGCCGGCGGAGGTCATCGCGGCTGCCGTGGCCGGGCTCGACGGCGACGTGCGGTCGGCTCTCGAGGAGGCCATCCGCCGCGCGCGCATCTTCGCCCGGGCCCAGGTCCCGGCGGACGTGCAGGTCGAGATCGCCGAGGGCGCGCACCTGACCCACAAGTGGATCGCCGTGGACAGGGTAGGGCTGTACGTCCCCGGCGGGCTGGCCGTCTACCCGTCCTCCGTGGTGATGAACGTCGTCCCGGCGCAGGCCGCGGGCGTCGGCTCGATCGCCCTCGCGTCACCGCCCCAGAAGGAGTTCGGCGGCTGGCCGCACCCCGTGATCCTCGCGGCGGCGTCCATGCTGGGCGTCACCGAGGTGTACGCGATGGGTGGCGCGCAGGCCGTCGCGGCCCTCGCCCACGGCATCCCGGACGGCTCGGACGCGGGCCCGGGGATCGACCCGGTCACCGTCGTCACGGGACCGGGCAACGTCTTCGTCGCGACGGCCAAGCGCCTGGTCCGCGGCCAGGTGGGGATCGACTCCGAGGCCGGCACCACCGAGATCGCCGTCCTCGCCGACGCGACGGCGGACGCCGACCTCGTCGCGGCCGACCTCGTGAGCCAGGCCGAGCACGACCCGCAGGCGGCGTCCGTGCTGGTCACGGACTCCGAGGACCTCGCGCACGCGGTCGTCGCGGCCCTCCAGGTCCGCGCCGCCGCGACACGCCACGCCGACAGGGTCCGGACGGCACTCTCCGGACCGCAGTCCGGGGTGATCCTCGTCGAGGACCTCGACCACGGCATCGCGGTGTGCGACGCCTACGCGGCCGAGCACCTGGAGATCCAGACCGCCGACGCCGGTGCCGTGGCGGCGAGGATCCGCAACGCGGGAGCCATCTTCGTCGGCGCGTACAGCCCCGTGAGCCTTGGCGACTACTGCGCCGGCTCCAACCATGTGCTGCCGACGGGCGGCACCGCGTCCTTCGCCTCCGGCCTCAACGTCACCACGTTCCTGCGTGCGGTGCAGCTCGTCGACTACGACCGCGCGGCGCTGGCCCGGGTGTCGTCGTCCATCCTGGCCCTCTCCGACGCGGAGAACCTCCCGGCGCACGGAGAAGCCGTCACGGCGCGCTTCGACGGCACCGCCGCCTGACCGGGCCCGCCGGACACCCTCGGACACCACCCGGACACCCCTCCGGCACGCCCACCCACTACATCTGGTAATGACAGTGTTGTTGTTTCACCATATGTAGTCCTAAAATGGGCGGGACGGTTGTTGTCGAGCGGAAGGGGAGGCCATGTACTGCCCGTACTGCCGTAACCCCGACTCGCGTGTCGTGGACAGTCGCCTCGCGGACGACGGCTCGGCCATCCGCCGCCGCCGCCAGTGCCCCGAGTGCGGACGCCGTTTCAGCACGGTCGAGACCACGAGCCTCAGCGTGGTGAAACGTTCGGGCGCGGGGGAGCCGTTCAGCCGGTCGAAGATCATCAACGGTGTCCGGAAGGCCTGCCAGGGCCGGCCGGTCACCGAGGACGACCTCGCACTCCTTGCGCAGGAGGTCGAGGAGAACGTCCGCGCGAGCGGTGTCGCGGAGATCGACGCGCACGAAGTGGGGCTGGCCATCCTCGGCCCGCTCCGGAAGCTCGACCAGATCGCCTACCTGCGCTTCGCGAGCGTGTACCAGGGGTTCGAGTCGCTCGAGGACTTCGAAGAGGCGATCGACACCCTGCGCGAGCAGGCGAAGGACAACGAGCGCGTGCCGAGCGGCGCGCAACGGCCGTTGACGGCGCGTTAGCGCCCTACAGATTCCGGTGGTGGCTGCGGAGGGGAAGCCGACGCCACCACCGGTTCCACGTCCGCCCCCGGCGGCAGGACGACCGGACATGACGACCGGACAGCCAGGAAGCCCGGTACGGACAGGATCCGTACCCGGGCTTCCGGCTGCGCGGGAGGGGTGGTCAGGCCCGCGAGGAGAAGAGCAGGGCGGCCTGCAGCGCTCCGCCGACGATCCCCGCGTGGTTCCGGAGCTCCGCCGGGATGATCGGGGTGCGCAGCTGGAGCGACGGCAGGTACTCGCTGCTCCGCTTCGAGATGCCGCCGCCCACGATGAACAGCTCCGGCGAGAAGAGGAACTCGACGTGCGAGAAGTAGCGCTGCAGGCGGACGGAATACTCGTCCCAGCCGATGCCGTCGCGCTCGCGGGCGACCGCCGACGCCTTCGTCTCGGCGTCGTGCCCGTCGATCTCGAGGTGGCCGAGCTCCGCGTTCGGCACCAGCCTGCCGTCGAAGATGAAGGCCGAGCCGATGCCGGTCCCGAGGGTGATGACCAGGACCGTGCCCATCTTGCCCTTGCCCGCACCGTAGCGGACCTCCGCGAGCCCGGCGGCGTCGGCGTCATTGATCACGTGCACCGAGCGTCCGAGGACCTTGGTGAACAGGGCGTCGACGTCGGTGTTGACCCAACTCTTGTCCACGTTCGCCGCCGAGCGGGCCACGCCGTGCTGGATGATCGCGGGGAAGGTGACCCCGACGGGGACGTCGGCGGGGGGTCCTTCGGGCCGTGAGGTCAGCTCGGCGACGATCTGCGCCACGACCCCCGCGACGGCTTCGGGCGTGGCGGGCTTGGGCGTCGGGATCCGGTAGCGCTCACCGACAATGACACCCTTCTCGAGGTCCACGATGCCGCCCTTGATGCCAGTGCCGCCGATGTCGACGCCGATGACGGTCGCTGGGAGCTTCTTCGATTTCTTCTTGTCGGTGTCCTTGGCCATGATTCTCCGTCGAAGTGGGGCCGGCGCGAGCCGGAGGGGCAGTGGTCGGGCAGTGGTCGGGCAAGAGTCGGGCACGGTCCGCGGGCGGTGCGCTAGGGCAGGGTCAGGATCTCCGCGCTGCGGTCGGTGACAACGAGCGTGTGCTCGAACTGCGCTGTCCTCTTCCGGTCCTTCGTGACGACGGTCCAGTCGTCCGCCCACATGGTCCAGTCGATCGTGCCGAGCGTCAGCATCGGTTCGATGGTGAAGACCATGCCCGGCTCGATGACGCGGTTGTAGGCGGGAGCGGCGTCGTAGTGCGGGATGATCAGGCCCGTGTGGAACGCTTCCCCGACGCCGTGTCCGGTGAAGTCACGGACAACACCATAACCGAACCGTTTCGCGTAGGACTGGATGGTGCGCCCGATGACATTGATCTCCCGGCCCGGGGCCACCGCGCGGATCGCCCGGTCGAGGGCCTCGCGGGTGCGTTCGACGAGGAGCCGTGACTCCTCGTCGACGTCGCCGATGCAGAACGTGTAGTTCGTGTCGCCGTGCACGCCGTCCTTGTAGGCGGTGATGTCGATGTTGAGGATGTCGCCGTCCTGCAGCACCGTGGTGTCGGGGATCCCATGGCAGATGACCTCGTTGAGGGACGAGCACAGCGACTTGGGGAAGCCCCGGTAGCCCAGGGTCGAGGGGTACGCGCCGTGGTCGAGCAGGAACTCGTGGCCGATCCGGTCGAGCTGGTCGGTGGTGACGCCGGGTGTCGCGGCGCGGCCCACCTCGACGACGGCCTGCGCGGCGATCCGGCTCGCGACCCGGATCTTCTCGATCGTCTCGGCTGTCTTCACCTCGGAGCCCGTGAAGGGGGCGGGAGCCTTGCGGCCCACGTACTCGGGCCGGGCGATGCCCGGAGGAACAGGGCGCTGCGGCGAGACCGTGCCGGGTGTCAGCGTCCCGAGGGGGGCCGTGGCGGAGGACTGGGGCATACCCTTGATCCTATAGCGGGCACGGGGACGGCCGGAAAAGCGGTGCCCCGGATCCCGGACGACAGCACCGGGCCCTGCACCGAGGAGGACGCCATGACGGAGTACTGGTACAACGTGCGGACGCACGAGGTCGAGGAGGACCGGCAGTCGGACTGGACCCAGCTGATCGGGCCCTACGCCACCCGCGGGGAGGCGGAGAAGGCCCTCGAGAAGGTCCAGCAGCGCAACGACGCCTGGGACCGGGAGGACGACTAGCGCCTAGAAGGTGTGCTCGGGTCCCGGGAAGCTGCCCGCGCGGACGTCGTCGGCGTAGGCGCGGGCGGCGTCCGAGAGCACCGTCCGCAGGTCGGCGTACTGCCTGACGAACCTCGCCTGCCTGCCGCCGCGCAGCCCGGCCATGTCCTGCCACACCAGCACCTGGCCGGTGGTCCCCGGACCCGCGCCGATACCGATGGTCGGTACCCGGACGGCGGCGTCGACGGCCGCCGCCGTCCCGGCGGGGACCATCTCCATCAGCACGCAGAACGCGCCCGCGTCCGCGAGGGCGACGGCGTCGTCGACGATCCGCCCGGACGCCTCCCCGCGGCCCTGCACCCGGTAGCCGCCGAGCGCGTGCTCGCTCTGCGGCGTGAACCCGATGTGCGCCATGACGGGGATCCCGGCACGGACGAGCGCGCGGACGGTGTCCGCGTAGTCGGCCCCGCCCTCCATCTTGACGGCATGGACCAGTCCCTCCTTGAGGAGCCGGACCGACGACTCCACGGCCTGCTGCGGCGACACCTCGTAGCTGCCGAAGGGCAGGTCGGCGACGACGAGGGCGCGTGTCGCGGCCCGGCTCACCGCGCGGCTGAACAGGATCATCTCGTCGAGGGTGATGGGCAGGGTCGTGGCGTGCCCGAGGACGTTGTTGGCCGCCGAATCGCCCACGAGGAGCACCTCGATGCCTGCCTCGTCGAACACCTGCGCCGCGTACTGGTCGTACGCCGTCAGCATCGCGAAGCGCGTGCCCTGGTCCTTGGCCTGCTGCAGGTGGCGGAGGCGGATGCGGCCGGACGGTCGTGCGGCGGCCGGTGAGCCGGGCGGAGGGGCCGGAGCGGCGCCTGCTCCCTCTCCGTAGGGTGCTGGCTGTTCGGCGGAAGTCATGGAACGAGCCTATCGGACGGGGCCGGACGGCCTCCCGCCGCGTGCACACGGCCAACGGCGCACAGGACGGCGCACGGGACGGCGCACGGGTCGATGCACCCTGGCCGGCGGACGGACGCACCGATCTGCTCCCGCGGGTCAGTAGAGTGATTCACGGCAGGCGCTCGCGTGCCGACGCCCGTGGCATGCCGCGGAGGCGGCGGCACCGGGTGCGCACGACGTCGGGCACGGCCCTCCGCCTCCGGGGCGGCAGGGCGACGAGGAACGGGAAGAGGTGGTCATGGACCGGCAGCAGGAGTTCGTACTGCGCACCATCGAGGAGCGGGACGTCCGCTACGTACGGTTGTGGTTCACCGACGTCGTCGGCTCCCTGAAATCCGTGGCGCTCGCGCCGGCGGAGGTCGAGGGCGCCTTCGCGGAGGGCCTCGGGTTCGACGGGTCCTCCATCGAGGGCCTGGCCCGCGTCTACGAATCGGACATGCTGGCGCAGCCCGATCCGTCCACGTTCCAGATCCTGCCGTGGCGCGGCGAGAAGGAACAGACCTCCCGCATGTTCTGCGACATCCTCACGCCGGACGGCCGGCCGTCCACCGCGGATCCGCGGGGAGTCCTCAAGAAGACGCTGGCGAAGGCCGCCGACATGGGGTTCACCTGCTACACGCACCCCGAGATCGAGTTCTACCTGCTGAAGTCCGCCGAGCTGGGCGCCGACGGCCAGCCGGTGCCCGTGGACCACGCCGGCTACTTCGACCACGTCCCCGGCGGCGTGGCCCAGGACTTCCGCAGGACCGCCGTGGCGATGCTCGAGTCCGTCGGCATCTCGGTGGAATTCAGCCACCACGAGGCCGGCCCGGGGCAGAACGAGATCGACCTGCGCTACGCCGACGCGCTGCAGACGGCGGACAACATCATGACGTTCCGCACCATCATCAAGGAGGTCGCCCTGACCTCCGGCAGCTACGCGACCTTCATGCCCAAGCCGTTCTCCGAGCACCCGGGCTCCGGTATGCACACGCACTTCTCCCTCTTCGAAGGGGACACGAACGCGTTCTTCGAGGCCGGCGCCGAGTTCCAGCTGTCGAGGACCGCACGCCAGTTCATCGCGGGCATCCTCCGCCACGCACCCGAGTTCACGGCCGTCACGAACCAGTTCGTCAACTCGTTCAAGCGCCTGTGGGGCGGCGGGGAAGCTCCCAGCTACCTCTCCTGGGGCCACAACAACCGCTCCGCCCTGGTGCGCGTGCCGCTGTACAAGCCCAACAAGGGCCAGTCCGCGCGCATCGAGTACCGCGGCATCGACTCCGCGAGCAACCCGTACCTCGCCTACTCGGTGCTCCTGGGTGCGGGCCTGAAGGGCATCGAGGAGGGCTACGAGCTCCCGCCGGCCGCCGAGGACGACGTGTGGAGCCTGACGGCCGCGGAACGCCGTGCGATGGGTCATGACCCCCTGCCCGCGAGCCTGCACGATGCGATCCGCGTGATGGAGGAGTCCGAACTCGTGGCGGACATCCTGGGGGAGCAGGTCTTCGAGAACTTCCTGCGGAACAAGCGCGCCGAGTGGCACGACTACCGTATCCAGGTGACCCCGTACGAGCTGCGCCGGAATCTCAACATCCTGTAGTGCCTGCCGGGGCCCGAGGCGACATGGCTAGGGTTGGGGGATGAGCCTCAACCGCAAGCTGATCAGTTACGGCTTCACGGACCTCGAGAAGAGCCGGCGGTTCCTGGACGCGCCCGAACTGGACGGGCTGAACGACGACGACCTCTTCGCGGGCCTCGCGGCGGCCGCGGACCCCGATCTCGCGCTGCAGTCCTTCGTGCGCCTGCTGGCCGGCAGCCGGAAGGCGGTCCTTGCGGCCTTCTCCGACGAGGGCAGGCGTGGACCGCTCTTCCGGCTCCTGGGGGCCTCCGAGGCCCTCGGCGAGTTCCTCATGCGGCGTCCCGAGCACCTCGACGTGGTCGGGCCCGGCCCGGCGACGCCGGCCGTCGTCGGACCCGACGCCCTCAGGTCCGCGCTGCTGCTCTCGGTCGACGCCGACCCGGCGGAGGACAACCCCGTCGCGGGCGTCACGGGGGCCGATGCCTACCGCAGGCTCCGGGTCGCCTACCGGCGCCACCTGACGGACCTCGCGGTACGCGACCTCTGCCACTGTGCGCCGGTGGACTACCTGCCCGTCGTCGCCCGCGAGCTGGCCGATCTCGCCACGGCCGCGCTCGAGGCGTCCCTCGCCGTCGCCCGGGCCGAGCTCGGGGAGGTGTACGGGGCCGACGACGTGGCGCGCGTCAGGCTCGCGGTCATCGCCATGGGCAAGTGCGGCGCACGCGAGCTGAACTACATCTCGGACGTCGACGTCGTGTACGTGGTGGAGGGCGAGGAGCTCGACGACACGGCGGTCACGAGGATCGGGACGGGCCTCGCCTCGGGCATGGCCCGGGGCGTCTATTCCGCCGGGACCGAGCCGGCACTGTGGGAGGTCGACGCCAACCTCCGCCCGGAGGGCAAGGACGGCCAGCTCGTCCGCACGCTGCAGTCCCACATCTCCTACTACGAGCGCTGGGCGAAGAGCTGGGAGTTCCAGGCGCTCCTGAAGGCGCGCGCCGCAGCCGGCGATCCGGGGCTGGGACGCCGCTACGAGGAGGCCATCGCCCCGTTCGTGTGGGCGTCGTCGCAGCGTGAGGGTTTCGTCGAGGGCGTCCGGGCGATGCGGCGCCGCGTCACCGACAACATCCCGCGCGACGAGGAGGCCCGCCAGCTGAAGCTTGGAGCGGGTGGTCTGCGGGACGTCGAGTTCACAGTGCAGCTGCTGCAGCTCGTGCACGGCCGGCTCGACGAATCGCTGCGTGTCCGGGACACCGTCACCGCGATCGCTGCGCTCAGCTCCGCGGGATACGTCGGACGGTCGGACGCCCTCGACCTCGACGACGCGTACCGCTACCTGCGGGTCCTCGAGCACCGGATCCAGCTCATGCAGATGCGCCGCACGCATCTCATGCCCGAGGACGAGAGCTCGCTGCGGGCCCTCGCCCGGTCCTCGCAGGGCTGCCTGGTCACGGTCCGTCCCAGCCCGCAGAGCCTCCACGACTCGTGGCAGCGGACCCGGAAGCTGGTCCGGCGGCTCCACGAGTCCATCTTCTACCGGCCCCTGCTCAACAACGCGGCGACGCTGCGCCCCGAGGACGTCCAGCTGACCGCCGAGGCGGCCCAGGCCCGCCTCGCCGCGCTCGGGTACCTCGACCCGCGCGGGGCGATGCGCCACATCGAGGCCCTCACCGGCGGGCTCCGGCGTCGTGCGATGCTGCAGCGCCAGCTCCTGCCGATCCTCCTCGCGTGGTTCGCCGACGGCGTCGACCCCGACGCCGGCCTCCTCGGCTTCCGCCGCCTCAGCGAGTCGCTCGGCGAGAGCCACTGGTACCTGGGGATGCTGCGCGATTCGAACGCCGCGGCCGAACGGCTGTGCGCCGTCCTGTCGAGCAGCCGGTTCATCACCGACCTGCTGGAGGTCTCGCCCGAATCCACGCAGTGGCTCGGCTCGGATGCGGCGCTGGTGCCCGGCACGTTCGATGCGCAGTGGCAGGAGATCCAGTCGAAGATGTCGCGGCACCCCGAGCCGGCGGAGGCCATCCGGCTGATCCGGCTGATCCGCCGCAGGGAGCTGCTGCGCATCGCCATCGCCGACAGCTCCCGCCTGCTGTCACAGGCGCAGGTGGGCGAGGCGCTGGCCGACGCCGACCGCGCCGCGATCCTCGGAGCCCTGCACGTGGCCGAGAGCCAGGTCCTCGGGCGGGAGGAGCAGCTCACGCACGTCGTCGTGATGGCGATGGGGCGCCAGGGCGGCAGGGAGATCACCTATGGGTCCGACGCCGACGTCATCTACGTCCACCGCCCGTTCCCGGGCGTCGACGAGGAGGCCGCGCAGAAGCAGGCGGAGGCGATCGTTGCACGCCTGGCCGCCCTGCTCACCCAGCCGTGCAAGCCGCCCGTGCTCGCGGAGCGGGTCCTCGAGATCGATACGGCGCTCCGGCCCGAGGGCAAGCAGGGAGCGATGGTGCGGTCCCTCGATTCGTACCGGGAATACTATCGTCGGTGGTCGCTGGTCTGGGAGGCCCAGGCGCTCCTGCGCGCCCGTCCCCTCGCGGGCGACGACGGCCTGGCGGCCGAGTTCCTCGAGGTCATCGACGCCGTGCGCTACCCGGCGGAGCTTCGGGAGACGGACGTCCGGGAGATCCGGCGCATCAAGGCCCGCGTGGAGTCCGAGCGGCTCCCGCGCGGTGCCGACCCGTCGCGGCACCTCAAGCTCGGACGCGGCGCCCTGAGCGACGTCGAGTGGCTCGTGCAGCTGCTTCAGCTGCAGCACGCGCGGGCGGTCCCTGCCCTCCGCGTGCAGTCGACGCTCGCCGCCCTGGACGTCGTCGCCGCGGAGGAGCTGCTGCCCGCGGAGGACGTCGCCACGCTCCGCGAGAGCTGGAACCTGGCGACCCGCATTCGGGCGGCGAACGTCATCTGGAGTGGACGCGGCTCCGATCTGCTGCCGTCGTCGCGGCGGGACCTCGAGGCGGTGGCGCGCTGGTGCGGCTACGGACCGGGCAGCGGCTCGGACCTCGAGGAGGACTACCTGCGGGTGACACGGCGCAGCAGGGCCGTCTTCGAGCGGCATTTCTACGGGTACTGAGGCCCGCAGCTCTGCGCTTGGTGAGGGTCGCGGCAGGGCTGGCCGCGGGCACGCTCAGCGGTCGAGGGCCGCGAATCGCTCGGCGAGCACGGGGGTGAGCGACCGCATGTAGGTGCTCGTGATGTGGTTCGCATCGAAGAAGACGTGCACGCCGCCGATGGCGGAATAGCACCGGCCACCGGGGCAGAACTGGTCCTGCAGGTCCAGCACCTTCACCCGCGGTGAACCGAGGGCGACAGCCGCCTCGGCGAGCGGGTCGACGGCGAGGGCCTCGCCGGCCGGGCTGGAGCACTCGAGCGGTTCCGACGCATGGAGGGCGAGGCAGTCCGGGCCGGCCCGGCCGAGCGTCAGCGGGGTGTCCCGGAGGACGTAGACCTCGACGCCCGCGTCGGCCCAGGCGCCGACGCGATCCGCGAAGGCGTCACGGTACTGGCTCAGCTGGTCCCGGCCCGAGCCGTCGTCGATGGTCTCGCGGGCACCGAAGGCCGAGACGAAGACCAGGTCCGGCTTCTGGTCCAGGATGCGGTCCGACACCTCCTGGCTCCAGGCGAGGCAGGCGTCCTGCGACCCCTCGGCCTCCGGCCGGCCATTGAATTCCGTCCGGCGGACACCGACATAGGGGCAGCCGCCGACGAGGCTCTCCTGCAGGCGCCAGGAGGACTCCCGGGCCAGCGCGTAGAGCGCGGTCTTCCACTGTTCGGCATGCGAGTCGCCCACGAGCCATGCCTCTGCGGCCGGTGCCCCGCCGGCGGCGAAGTCACAGCTGCTCAGGCGGGTCCCTCCGCCCACCTCGATGGGGTCCGGTGACGCCGCGCATTCCGCGCCGTCGAACCAGGGAGCCTCCTCGGGGCCGACCTGCGCGAGCGCGGGCGGGCCGAACGGGTCGCAGTCGGGGGTGGACAGGCTCTTCGCGCCGAAGCAGGGTCCGCCGGAGATCGCGTCGAGGGCCTGCCGTTGGCGATCGCCCGCTGCGTTCGCGGACACGGTCAGGGCCGTCGCCGCGAGGATGACGGCGAGCATGGCGCCGAGCAGGAGCATGCCGGAGGTGCGGGTGCCGAAGCGGCGGAGGAGTCCGGTCCTCGCCGGGTCCTCGATCAGCTGCTTGCTGCCGAAGGACAGGAGGACCGTTCCGGCGAGGAGGATGACCGTGTCGATCGGCTGGAGGTCGCGGCCGACCAGGGCCGGTACGAGGAGCAGGGCGGGCCAGTGCCACAGGTACAGGGAGTAGGAGATGTCCCCGACGAACTGGACGGGCCTGGCGCCGAGCACGGCTCCGGGCGCCCAGGCGGGGTGGTGCGGGCCGCTGGCGATGACGAGGACGGTGCCCACGACGGGGACCAGTGCCAGGTAGCCGGGGAAGGGGGTCCGCTCCGTGAAGCCGATGGCGGAGAAGAGGATCAGCCCGTACCCGATGACCTGCGCGGCTCCGGCGAGTGCGGGGGCCAGGGGGATCGTCAGGCTGCGCTGGTGGCGCAGGGCCCGCACGGCCACCAGGGCGCCTGCCGTGAACTCCCAGGCACGCGCGGGAGTCACGAAGTAGGCGGCGCTCCTGTTCACGGACGTGAGGTGGATGCAGAAGGCCAGGGACAGCACGAGGACCGCTCCGAGCACCAGGGTGAGGAGCGCCCGGCTCCGCATCCGGTGGCGGACGGCGAGGGTGACGACGGCGGTCAGCAGGAGGGGCCAGAGGAGGTAGAACTGCTCCTCGACCGAGAGCGACCAGTAGTGCTGCAGGGGCGACGCGGACTCGGTCTGCGCGGAGTAGTCGACGGACTTGAGTGCCAGGACCCAGTTCTCGACGTAGAGATTGGCGGCGAGGGTCTCCTGGGCGACCCCGATCCACCGTGGATAGGGCAGCGCCACCCACGCGACCGCCAGGGAGACGGCGGAGACGGTCAGCGCGGCGGGCAGCAGGCGGACGGCACGGCGGGCATAGAACGAGCCGAGGCGGACCCGTCCCGTGGCCGACAGTTCACCCAGCAGGTGCTTGGTGATGAGGTAGCCGGAGATGACGAAGAAGATGTCGACTCCGACGTATCCGCCCGGGAGCAGATCCGGTGCCGCGTGGTTCAGGACGACGAAGGCGACAGCCAGGGCCCGCAGCGCCTGGATGTCCTTCCGGGGCGCCTTCGACCGGGCAGCCGGTGCCTGCGGCTCGCTGGTCCGGGCGAGCACCAGGGCCGGCGCGGCGGTGTCGCTGGTCGTCAACAGTTCTCCTTCTCGGCCACGGGGGCGGAGGCCCGCCCTGAGTCCCTCCCGCCGGCAGCGGCAGCTGTGGCCTCGACGAGTGTAAGGTCCGCGTCGCCGCTGTCCGTGTATTTCGGGGGCGGGGCGACCGCGTGGCCCGCGGCACGACGACGGCGGCCCTTCCGGAAAGGAAGAGCCGCCGTCGGTCCGTGCTGGTCGTGCTGGTCGTGCGGGGTGCTGCTAGACGCCGTAGTAGAGCTCGAACTCGTACGGGTTCGGGCGCAGCGAGAGCGGCTTGATCTCCATCTCGCGCTTGTACTCGATCCACGTGTCGATCAGGTCCTGCGTGAACACGTCGCCGGCCTGCAGGAACTCGTTGTCCGCCTCCAGGGCCAGCAGGGCCTCCTCGAGCGAGCCGGGAGCCTTCTGGATGTCCTTGGCCTCCTCGGCCGGGAGCTCGTAGAGGTCCTTGTCGATGGGCTCGGCGGGCTCGATGCGGTTCTTGATGCCGTCGAGGCCGGCCATGAGCTGCGCCGCGAATGCCAGGTACGGGTTCGACGACGGGTCCGGTGCGCGGAACTCGATGCGCTTGGCCTTCGGGTTCGACCCCGTGATCGGGATGCGGATACCGGCGGAGCGGTTGCCCTGCGAGTACACCATGTTGACCGGCGCCTCGAAGCCCTTGACCAGGCGGCGGTAGGAGTTCACGGTCGGGTTCGTGAAGGCGAGGACCGCCGAGGCGTGCTTCAGCAGGCCGCCGATGTACCAGCGGGCCATGTCCGACAGTCCCGCGTAGCCGCGCTCGTCGTAGAACAGGGGCTGTCCGTCGCTCCACAGCGACTGGTGGCAGTGCATGCCCGAACCGTTGTCCCCGAAGACCGGCTTCGGCATGAACGTGGCCGACTTGCCCCACGCGTTGGAGACGTTCTTCACGATGTACTTGAACTTCTGCAGGTCGTCCGCAGCGTGCGTCATGGTCGTGAACTTGTAGTTGATCTCGGCCTGGCCCGCGCCGCCGACCTCGTGGTGCGAACGCTCGACCTCGAGGCCGGCCTTGTCGAGCTCCACGCAGATGGCGTCGCGGAGGTCGGCCTGCTTGTCGACGGGGGAGACCGGGAAGTAGCCGCCCTTGAAGGGGGTCTTGTTGCCCAGGTTGCCGCCGACCTCCTCGCGCCCGCTGTTCCAGGGTGCCTCGATCGAATCGACCTTGTAGAAGCTGCCCTGCGGGGAGGACTCGTACTGCACGTTGTCGAAGATGAAGAACTCGGCCTCGGGGGCGAAGAACGCCGTGTCGGCGATGCCGGTCGAGGAAAGGTAGGCCTCGGCCCTCTCGGCGACGCTGCGGGGGTCACGGTGGTAGGGGTCACCGGTCCGCGGGTTGACGATGGAGAAGTTCAGCGCGAGGGTCTTCTCGGTGCGGAACGGGTCGATGAACGCCGTCGTCACGTCCGGGATGAGCTGCATGTCCGACTCCGCGATGCCCTGGAAGCCGCGGATGGAGGAACCGTCGAAGAGCTGGCCGTGCACGAAGAAGTCGGCGTCGACCGACTTCGCCGGTACGTTGAAGTGCTGCTGCACCCCCGGAAGATCGGTGAACCGGACATCGACGAATTTGATGTCCTCGTCGGCGATGAATGTGAGGACCTCGTCCGCATTCTTAAACATCGATTCATGCTCCTAACGCATGGCTGGTGAAAAGACTCGGCGTCAGCACGTGTCCGTGCACCGCTCGATGATGACGAGCTGTGGCAGGTGGATCGCTGCCGCCGACTCGTCCCAACTGTAGGAGCGGGCAGTTTCTCGCTGGTGTCGCCCTTGTTTCCGGGACGTTACTTGGGACTGCTCCGTCCACCCTAGCGCCTCCCCGCGGAGCCGGGGCGGAAAGCTTCCCGGTCCCGGCCGGTACGCTGAGCCGGTGGACAGAAATGACGTGGGCTCGTGGATGGAGGGCCCGCCGCCCTCGGGCAACCAGGACTGGCCGGGGCAGCGGCTCGGGCGGCCGGAAGCGGGCCCGGGATCGCTGGCACGCTTCGGCCCCAGGGCGGGAGCGCTCCTCATCGACTGGATCATCTGCTCCCTCATCTCCGCCGCCTTCTTCGGCTACGACGGCTTCGCGACCCTGTCCGTCTTCCTCGTGGAGCAGGTCCTGTTCGTCGGCTTCTTCGGTTACAGCATCGGCCACCGAGTGCTGAGGATGCAGGTGCAGACGCTCGACGGGAGGCCCGCTGGGTTCCTCACGGCCCTGATCCGGAGCGCGCTGCTGTGCCTCGTCGTCCCGGCCCTCGTCATCGACGCCGACCAGCGCGGGCTCCACGACCGGGCGCGCGCCACGGGCCTCTTCCGCATCTAGGCTCTTCCGCCTCCGGCCCGAGACGCCACAGACGCCGGAGACGCCGCAGACACAGAACGAGCCCCTCCAGGTGTGGGAGGGGCTCGTTCTGTGTCTGGAGACGATCGGGTGGATCAGCGTCCGCGCATCGCCTTCCGGTCGGGCCGGGCCTTGAAGGGATCCACGCCCTTCGGGATCGGGAGCTTCGTGCCCAGGGCGGTCAGCCGCTTGTCGACCGCATGGACCTCCTGCTTGGTGAGGGTCTTCTTCAGCTTCTGCACGTTCTTCGGCAGCTTCGCCAGCGGGACCTGGTGCTCGTCGCGGCCCGTCTCGATGACGTGCACCGGGACGTTGGGGATGATGCGCGCCATCTTCCGCTTCTCGCCGTCGATCAGCTGCTTCACGCGTGAGGAGGGGCCCTCGGTGACGAGGACGACGCCCGGGCGGCCGATGACCCGGAACACGGCGTCCTGGGTCCGCGGGTTCACGGCCACCGGCTGCTCCTGCAGGATCCACCCGCGGCGCAGGACACTCAGCGCCGCACCGGCTGCGCCCGGCTTCCCCTCGATCTGGGAGAACGCCGCACGCTCCGCCCTCCGGGAGAGGATGAAGATGGCCGCGAGGAACGCGAGCGGGATCGCGATGATCATCAGGGTGATCACGTTGTCGATCAGGAGGCCGATCAGGAGGCCGACGGCGATGATGCCGACGAAGGCCAGCAGCATGAACCAGACGGCACTCGGGTCGTTGCGCCGGGTCATCTGGAAGACCTCGGCGACCTGCTTCATGCGCCCGGGCTTCTTCGGCCCCTTCGCGGCTTTCGGCTTGCGCGAGAAGAGCCGGCGTCTGGGCGGGGGACCTGAAGGATCGATCGTGTGCGACATAGTGATCCGATTCTACGGGATGCCGGGCGGGCGGCGACGGCGCGCGCCGCCCACCGCGGTCCGCCCGCCGCAACCGGTCCGGTCAGCCGGCCAGGAGGGAGGACGCCTCCTGGGCGGCGGAGCCGGACTCGTCGAGGTGGGCGAGCTCCGGGGGCAGGTCGAGGCCCTTCTTCCGCATGGCCCGGGCCCAGAGGCGGCCGGCGCGGTAGGAGGAGCGGACGAGCGGCCCGCTCATGACGCCGAGGAAGCCGATCTCCTCGGCCTCCTCGCTGAGTTCGACGAACTCGCCGGGCTTGACCCAGCGGTCCACGGGGAGGTGCCGCTCGCTGGGCCGGAGGTACTGCGTGATCGTGACGAGGTCGCACCCGGCGTCGTGCAGGTCGCGCAGCGCCTCCGAGATCTCCGCGCGCGTCTCGCCCATGCCGAGGATGAGGTTGGATTTCGTGACCATCCCGCGGTCGCGTCCCTGCGTGATGACGTCGAGCGAGCGCTCGTAGCGGAACGCCGGGCGGATGCGCTTGAAGATGCGCGGCACGGTCTCGACGTTGTGCGCGAAGACCTCCGGTGCGGCGTCGCAGATCGCCGCGATGTGCTCCGGGCGTCCCGAGAAGTCGGGGATGAGGATCTCGACGCCTGTACCGGGGTTCATGCTGTGGATCTGGCGGATGGTCTCGGCGTACAGCCAGGCGCCCTCGTCGGGGAGGTCGTCCCGGGCGACGCCGGTGACGGTGGCGTAGCGCAGGTTCATGGACCGGACGGACTGGGCCACCTTGAAGGGCTCGCTCCTGTCCAGCGGCTGCGGCTTCCCGGTGTCGATCTGGCAGAAGTCGCAGCGCCTCGTGCACTCCGAGCCGCCGATGAGGAAGGTGGCCTCGCGATCCTCCCAGCACTCGAAGATGTTCGGGCAGCCCGCCTCCTCGCAGACGGTGTGCAGCCCCTCCTTCTTCACCAGGTTCTTCATCGCCACGAATTCCGGCCCGATGTTGACCTTCGCCTTCATCCAGTCCGGCTTGCGTTCGACCGGCGTCTCGGCATTGCGCGCCTCGACGCGCAGCAGGCGGCGGCCCTCGGGTGCAAGGCTCACAGTAAAGCTCCTTCTGACTGGGTGTCCTGGGCCGGGCCGGATGGGCCGGCAGCAGCAGTGCCCGGTGGGAGCGTGTCGACTTCGACCCCGCCCACCAGCACCGCCTCATTGTCGCGCAGTCCGGCTTCGATCAGCGACACGAGCTGCCCGGGCGTCACCGTCCTTCCGCATTCGGCGGAAATGGACGTCACCCCGGCATCACTGATCCCGCACGGGACGATCTGCTGGAAGGGTGCGAGATCGTTGCTGCAGTTGATGGCGAACCCGTGCATCGTGACGCGGTGCTTCACGCGGATCCCGATCGCCGCGATCTTCCGAGCCGGCCGGCTCTCCGCCGCCGCGAGCCACACGCCGGACCGCCCGTCGATCCGGACGCCGTCGATGCCGAAGTGGCGCAGCGCGACGATGATGATCTCCTCGAGCGTGTGGACGTAATCCGCCACCCGGGCCGGGTCGCGCAGCGCGAGGATCGGGTAGCCCACCAGCTGTCCCGGACCGTGCCAGGTGAGTTTCCCGCCGCGGTCGACGGGGACGACAGGGGTCCCGTCGAAGGGCCGCTCGTGGTCCTCGGTGCGTTTGCCCGCCGTGTAGACGGCGGTGTGTTCGAGGAGGAGGACGGTGCTGGGGGCGGTGCCGCCGACCACCTGCTCGTGCAGGGTCTTCTGCAGTTCCCAGCCCCGTGTGTACTCGATGTAGTCCGGCGCGAGGCCGACGCGTGACAGCACAAGAGTCATGGGTCAAGCCTAGTCCCGTGCGCCGACACCTCCTGCCGGGACGGGGCTCGCGCATCCCGCCGCGGCGCCATCGGATGTCCGGTCCGTGGTCCTCAGGTCCGTGGTGTTCAGGTCCGTGGTGTTCAGGTCCGTGGTATTCAGGTCCGTGGTGCTCCGGTCCGGCAGGCCGAAGGTCGCGCCGAGCCTCACCAGCCGCCAGCCGGCGCCCGCCCTCCGCACCTCAAAATGCAGGACGGGCGAGACGGGATCGGACTGCGCCCGGAATCTCCAGAAGTCGGCCCGGAGACCGAGGGGAGACGGGTGGTCGTCGGGGCGGCTGGGCGCGACGGGCAGTGCCCGCCAGGTGGACCAGTGCAGACTCTCCCCGACGACGCGCCACGGCGAACCACGCCAGTGCAGGGCGAGGGGTCGCGGACCGCACGGACCGGTCTCGAAGGTGACGGTGACGGCCTCGTCGAACGGCCGCCACCGATCGATCGGATCGGATGGGTTGGGGTTCATGGCACACCTGTTCCGCCGAGAGCTGAGGGGTTAAAAATAGAACATGCGTTCGATCGAGGCAAGCGATTCCGGCGTCGGAAGCAGTTCTCCCTGTGGATAACGGGATCACGGGGGCGCCGTGGCCTAGAACTGGTGCATGAGCGACGAGATGCGATCACGGCACGCCGGGGCCACCCGGGCCGCACCCCCGCACGGGGAGGAGTCCCTCGCGCCGCGGGACGAGCCGGTGCCCGCGGATCCCGACGACGCCGACCGTCCCACCGTCGCGGGCCTCCACGTCGGCCGGCTGCTCGGGCGGGGTGGCTCCTCCACCGTCTGGCTGGTCACGGACGACGCGGGACGATCCTTCGCGCTCAAGACGGCACGGACACATCCCTCGGCGCAGGCGATCCCGCCGCCGGCGGCGATCGGGGGACAGCACGGGAGGCGGGCGGACCGCAGGATCCCGATACCCCCGGTGGGCCTGACCGGCGCCGGCGCGGCAGGACCGCTCCGTCCGGTGCAGCAGCCCGGGCGCCCGCAGGACGGCCTGCAGGAGGCGGTGCAGGAGCTCCGGCTGCTGCAGGGGTCGGCCCACGAACACCTGGTCCGGGTGCACCGACTGGTCGAGACGGACCGGGGCACGGGGCTGCTGTTGGACCTGGCGAAGGGAGGGTCCCTGCTGGGCCTCGTCACCAGCCGTGGTCCGCTCCCTGTCCCGGAGGTCGTGACGGCACTGGCCCCGATCGCGCAGGCGCTCGACCACCTGCACGCAGCCGGTGCGCTGCACGGCGACGTGGCACCTGCCAACATCCTCTTCACCCACGAGGGCAAACCCCTCCTCGGCGACTTCGGCACCGGGCGGCTCCTCGGATCGGTTCCCCGCGGAGTCGCGGGCACACCGGGCTTCCTCGACCCGGCGTGGGAGGGAGATTTCGACGCGGGAGCAGACGTGTTCGCGCTGGCTGCCGTCGCGTGGTTCGCGCTGACCGGCCGCATCCCCGGTCCCACCGAGCAGAGACCGCCCCTCGCGCTGATCGTGCCCGAGGTGCCCCCGCAACTCGTGCAGCTCGTCGAGGACGGGCTCGGTGCCGACAGGGACCGCCGGCCCACGGCCGACCGGTTCGCGCGTACCCTGCTGGCCAGCGCGGTTCCGGCCCCCATCAGCCTGGTGTCCGCGGTCCACGCCAGTGTCCTGCCCGAGTTGCTGACGTGTCGTGCGGATACCCCTGCCGTCCCGCTCCCGCGGTGGAAGCAGGTGATCAGCCGCGCAGGGTCCCGAGGGTCCGGGTGGTCCCGGTCCCGCGGGGCGCACTCCCGCACCTCGTCCCAGGCGTTCGCCACTCCGTCGGCCCGACCCTCCCGTCTGTCCCCGTCCCCGTCCCCGTCCGGTCGGGACGGGACAACCCGCTCCGCGCGGGGGCGCGGACCACGGCAGAGGGGCGCGCGCCGGATGCGCGGCCTGCTGGCGATCGTCGCAGGACTGGCCGCCGCGATACTCCTCGTCGCGGGGATCCTGCTCACGCTCGGCGAACCCCGAGCGCCGACGGTGGCGACCGGTGGCCCGGCGCCCACGGGGCTGGAGGAAGGGACAGGGCAGGAGGAACTCCCGCGGGTCGTGCAGGGCGGGGCCCGGGACCGGGACGGCAGGGGACCGTCGCGCGAGCCGCCCGCGCCGGAGGGGCAGAGCGCATCCGCCGCGTCGGAGGCCGCCTCGGACCCGTCGGACCCGTCGGACCCGTCGGACAAGGCATCACCGGACAAGGCATCACCGGACGAGGCATCACCGGACGACGCGTCGCCGGAGGCCTCGGCCGTGGAGGACCCGTCGACGGCACTGGCGGGCCTCGCCGCTCGTCGCGCGGCCGCGTTCGCGACGGCGGATCCCGCCATCCTCGGGCACGTCGACGTCGAGGGGTCACCCGCACTGGCAGCGGACCGGGGAGCCGTGGAGGCGCTCGCCGGCTCGGGCAGGGTGCTCCGGGGCCTGTCGATCGATATCCGGGACCCGGTGGTACTGACCGGGTCCGACCTCGCGGCCCTGCCCGCAGTGGCCTCCCTCCCAGCGGTCGCCGCGCCCGCCGCGGCCGAGGTGGCCGTCGTCCGGGCGACGGCAGCCCTGTCGTCCTACACCCCCGCCTACCCGTCGTCGACGTCGTCATCCGGGACGGAACGGCAGCCCGGTGCCGCGCCGGGGCCGCTCATGGCCGCCGGACGGCAGGAGCTCATCTTCGTCCTCTGGAGGACCGATCCGGGCTGGCGGATCCACTCCGTCGTGTCACCGCCGGGGGCTCGGCGGTGACCGGCAGGTCCGCGGCCCTAGCGGGTGACGGTGCGGTGCACCCAGTCGGCGAGCGCCTCCGGCGTGGGTTCGTCGAAGGAGAACCCTGCGCCCGTCAGGGCGCGAGGCTCCATCCGCGCACTGACGAGGAGGAGTTCCCGGCCGAGCTGCCCGAGGACGGCCGTCAGGATGGCGCCGGGGACGCGGAACCAGACCGGCCGGTGGAACACCCTGCCGAGCTGCAGCGTGATCGTGTCCAGGGTCGCCGGCGCCGGCGCGCACAGGTTGACGGGGCCCGACAGTGACGCGGTGAGGAGGAACCCGACGGCACGGACCTCGTCGTTGAGGCTGATCCACGGCCACCACTGGCGGCCGGAACCGAGGGAGGTCCCGGCGAAGAAACGGATCGGGATCAGCAGGTTGGGCAGGGCGCCGCCTTCCGTCGCCATCACGATGCCCGTCCGGGGCAGGACGACGCGGACGGCGCCGGGAGCGCGGAGTGCCTCCGCCTCCCACCGCCGGCAGATGTCCGCCATGAGGGTGTCCCCCGAGGACGACGCCTCGGTCAGGACGTCGTCGCCGCGGTCCCCGTAGTAGCCCGACGCCGACTGGCTGATGAAGACCCCGGGCGGGTTGGTCGCCCTCCGCATCGCCTCGACGAGTGTCCTGGTCGGCAGGACGCGCGAGGCATAGAGCGTCTCCCTGTAGCTCCTCGTCCAGAGCCCGCCGGCGATGCCGGCTCCCGAGAGGTTGATGACGGCGTCCGCCCACTCCACGGCCTCGACGTCCAGTTCGCCGGCCGCCGGGTTCCATCGGACCTCCTGCTGACCCCTGGGCGCCCTGCGGACGAGGCGCCGGACCTCGTGGTCCGGCTCGAGGTGGTGGGTGAGGGCTGTTCCGATGGTCCCGGACGCGCCGGCGAGGAGGATGCGCATGGCACCATCGAACCACCTGCGACCCGCGAAAGGTATCGGACGCCCCGGGCGCGGTCCGCTCGCACGGTCGGCGCGGTGCCGGTGCCGGACCGGACGACGTCGTGAGCGTCGTGGCGGAGGACCTGGTGGCGGTGCCGTGCGGGACGGGCGTCGGGCGCCCGGGAGCCGCCCGGTCCGCCGTGGCTAAGATCGACCAATGGGCTCCTCTTACCTCCGCTTCCCGCACCTGTACGGCACCAGGATCACCTTCGTCGCCGAGAACGACGTCTGGGTTGCTCCCCTCGGCGGGGGCCGCGCGTGGCGCATCTCCGCGCTGCAGCTGGCCGCCAGGAACCCCCGCTTCTCACCGGACGGGTCGACGGTCGCCTGGACCGTCGTCCAGGGGGGCGCCCCCGAGGTCGTGGCCGCGGACGTCGAGGGCGGGAACTTCCGGCGGCTCACCTACTGGGGCCACCAGAGCACGCGCGTGAAGGGCTTCACCGCTGCGGGGGAGGTGCTGGCGACGAGCGCCTTCCGGCACGAGGACTCACGGCTGGGCTGGGCCTACCGGGTACCGCTCGACGGATCCTCCCAGTCGGTCCTCCCGTACGGTCCCGTCGACGCCGTCGCGCAAGGGCCCGCCCTCGAGGGCGGGAGACCGCTGGTGATCGGCAGCGTGCTGACCCGCGAGCCGGCCTGGTGGAAGCGCTACAGGGGCGGCACCGCCGGCAAGTTCTGGCTGGACGCCGACGGGAGCGGTGCCTTCGAGCGGTTCCTGCCGGAGCTCGACGGCAACCTGAGCGACCCCATGTGGGTCTCCGGCCGTCTGGCCTTCCTGTCCGACCACGAGGGCCACGGCAACCTCTACTCCGTCGACCGCAGCGGCGCGGATCTGCGCCGGCACACGGACCACGACGAGTTCTACGTCCGTCATGCGAGCACGGATGGGACCGGGATCGCCTTCGAATCGGCGGGACACCTCTGGCACCTGCCGTCCCTCGACGACGACGCCGTCCGGCTCGCGATCACCCTCGGCTCGGCGTCGACCGCGCGACGTCCGCATCGCCTCCCGGTGGAACGGCACCTCGCCGCAGCCGTACCGACGGCCGACGGCTCCGCGTCGATCGTCGAGGCACACGGGACCCTGCACTGGCTGACGCACCGGGACGGTCCGTCGCGCGTCGTGGAGGCCGCACCCGGCGTGCGGGCACGCCTCGGCCGCCCCGTGGACGGTACCCGCGTGGCCTACATCGCTGACGTGGACGGCGAGGAGGCCCTCTTCGTCCGGGACGTCTTCGCCCACACCCCGAACGGCCCGCAGGCGGGTCGGAGCGGGCCGGGCGAGGGACCGGGCGGAGGGACAGCGCAGGAGAGCGGCGATCCGGAGGCCGACGGCGAGGCGGCGGTCCTCGAGGCGCAGGCCTCGGGCGCCCTCGACGTCCTGCAGCGCATCGGGTTCGAGGGGCGCTTCCGCGCGTCGGCACTCGCCGTGAGCCCCGACGGCAGCCGCATCGCCGTGGCGTCGGAGACCGGGTCGCTGGAGATCCTCACGCCGACCGGGGAACGCCGTCGCATCGCCTCCACCGAGCACGGGGTGATCGAGTCGGTCACGTTCTCGCACGACTCGGCGTGGCTCGCCTGGGCCGAGCCCGCGGCGCAGGAGGGGACACGCAGCCGTATCCGGCTCACCGGCGTGACGTCGATGGCAGGAGACGGGGCCGGTACCCCTCCCGCCATCGACGTCACCGACGGGCGCTTCCGAGACTGGTCGCCGACCTTCACGCGCGACGGCAAGTACCTCGCCTTCCTCTCCGACCGCAGCTTCGACCCCGTCTACGACACGCACCGCTTCGACCTGAGCTTCCCTGCGTCGACGAAGCCCTACCTGGTGGCCCTTTCGGTCGGGACGCCGTCGCCGTTCGGCCCGAGCGCGGCACCCGTCGGAGCAACCGGAGCAACCGACCCCCGGGACGACGCGGCCGGGGCGGACGGCACCCGGGAGGGAGTTCCCGCTCGCGTCGTCGTCGATGAGGCGCTCCTGATGGCGCGGACGATTCCGCTGCCCGTCGCCCAGGGCACCTACGACGACCTGCGCGCGGTGGACGGCGGCCTGCTGTGGACGGCGGGCGACATCGGGGGAGTCACGGGCGACGGGCGCGCCTCCTCGTCCGCGGTCGCACCCGCACGGCGGCTCGAACGGTTCGACCTCGCCCGCAGGAGCGTCGAGGTGCTGGCGGCGGAGGCGGATGCGTTCGAGGTCAGTCGGGACGGCGCGACGGCGGTGTACACCTCGGGCGGGAAGGTCACGGCGATCCCCACCGACGGCAAGGCCGAGGCGGATTCCCCGAAGCGCGTGGACGTGGCCCTCGAGCGCATCAGGGTCACCCTCGATCCCGTCAGCGTGTGGAGGCAGGCGTTCGAGGAGGCCTGGCGGCTGCAGCGCGACTTCTACTGGACCGAGGACATGGCGGGTGTCGACTGGGGCGGGGTCAGGGAACGGTACCTGCCGATCGTCGAGCGCCTCGGTACGCACGACGACCTCGTCGACCTGCTGTGGGAGCTCCACGGTGAGCTCGGCACGTCCCATGCCTACGTCGCGCCGACACTCGTGACCGAGCCCGGCGGACACCAGGGCTTCCTCGGCGCCGAACTGGCGCCGGCGGACGGCGGGTGGCAGGTCACGCGGGTCTTCGACACCGAGTCCTCCGATCCCCAGGCGGTCTCGCCGCTCAGCGCGCCGGGGGTGGGCGTCCGTGCAGGAGACCTGATCGAGGCGATCGACGGCGTCCCGGTGCCGTCCGCCTTCGGGCCGTCCGTGCTCCTGACGGGGGCCGCGGGACTCGCCGTCGAGCTCACGGTCCGGTCCGGCGCCGACGGATCGGGGGGATCGGGTGGAGCTCCGGGCGCCCGCCGTCGCGTCGCCGTGGTCCCGCTGCGCAGCGAGGAGCGCCTGCGCTACCAGAACTGGGTCGCGGCGAACAGGGCGGCGGTCCGGCAGGCGTCGGACGGCCGCTTCGGCTACCTCCACATCCCCGACATGGTGGCCCACGGCTGGGGCCAGCTGCACCGCGATCTCGACCGCGAGACCGCGCAGGACGCCCTGGTGGTCGACGTCCGCCGCAACCGGGGCGGCCACACATCACAGCTCGTGGCCGAACTCATCGGCCGACGCGTCACCGCGTGGTCCATGCCGCGCGGCGAGGCGCCCGGCACGTACCCGGCGCACGCGCCCCGCGGACCCGTGGTCGTCCTCACCGATGAGTTCGCAGGGTCGGACGGCGACATCATCACGCAGGTGGCGAAGCTGCGGGGGATCGGCCCGGTCATCGGCACCAGGACATGGGGCGGGGTCGTCGGCATCGACGGGCGGTTCGCGCTCGCCGACGGCACGGGCGTCAACCAGCCGCGGTACGGCTTCCACGTGACGGGCGGGGTGGGGTGGGGTATCGAGAACCACGGGGTGGCCCCGGACATCGAGGTGCCGTTCCCGCCGCACGCCCACGCGGCCGGCCAGGACCCGCAGCTCGACCGCGGGGTGGACGTCCTGCGGGAGATGCTGGCCGGGCTGCCCACTGACGCGGCGCCCGCGAAGGAGGGCTACCCCTCCCGCCGGCCGGCCCCGCTGCCCCCACGCCCGCAGGCGCTCCGCGGCTGAGCCGGGTCGGAAGCAGGCACGATCCCGTACACAGGAGGCCCCGGACATCGTCCGGGGCCTCCTGTGTACGGCGCGTCCCTTCCGGGAGGAGCCTGTCAGCCCTGCAGCGTCGCGGTCAGCGAGATGTCCTTGACGGCGGCGAGGGCCTGCGACACGGGGCAGCCTTCCTTGGCGGCCTGTGCCACGCGCTGGAAGTCGTCCTCGGACAGGCCGGGGACCGTGGCGTCGAGCGTGAGCCGGATGGCCGTGATCCCGGTGCCGGGCTGGAAGTCGACCTCGGCCTTGGTCTCGACGCGTTCGGGCGTCTTGCCCTCCTCGCCGAGGGCGTGGCTGAAGGCCATCGAGAAGCACGCCGAGTGCGCGGCCGCGATGAGCTCCTCGGGGCTCGTCTTGCCGCCCGACTGCTCGGCTCGCGCCTTCCAGGTGACGTCGTAGGAGCCGAGACCGGACGAATCGAGCGTGACCTGGCCCGAGCCGGTGGGAAGGTCGCCACTCCAGACGGTGTGGGCTGTGCGAACGGTAGCCATGGTTCTCCTTGCTGTGGGACGGACACGACGATCGCCGCACCCGATTCCCCCATCCTAGGGAGCGCCGCAGCCGAGTTCCATCGGGCCCGGATGGGGTTGCGGGGCCGCCCCATCGGGGGATGGGATCCGTCCGGGCAGGCAGGGCGGCAGCAAGCAGGGCAGCAGCACGGCGGGGCGGCAGCGCGGCCAGAGGCCAGGGGGACGGCCATCGGAGCGCCGCCGGAGGGCAGACGGCAGGAGCCGCCTCCCTCGCGGGAAGCGGCTCCTGGGATGCCCGGGGGCTACGCGCCGAGGTCGGCCTCGAACGCGCCGCCCTCGAGGCGTGCCTTGAGCGTCTGCAGGAAGCGGCCCGCGTCCGCCCCGTCGACCAGGCGGTGGTCGTACGTCAGGCTCAGGTACATCATCGAGCGGATGGCGATGGTGTCGTCACCGTCGACGCCCGTGATCACCACGGGACGCTTGACGATGATGCCCGTGCCCAGGATGCCGACCTGCGGCTGGTTGATGATCGGGGTGTCGAAGAGGGCGCCGGCCGATCCGATGTTCGTGATCGTGAAGGTGCCTCCCGACAGCTCGTCCGGACCGATCTGGCCGTTGCGGGTGCGCGCCCCGACGTCGGCGATCTTCTTGGCGAGGCCACCGAGGTTGAGGTTCCCGGCGTCCTTGATGACGGGGACGAGGAGGCCCTTCTCGGTGTCGACAGCGATCGCGAGGTGCTCGGCGTCGTGGTAGGTGACCTCCTTCTTCTCCTCGTCGAAGGACGCGTTCAGCTTCGGGTGCTGCTTGAGCGCCTCGGTGACGGCCTTCGAGATGAAGGGGAGGAAGGTGAGCTTCGCGCCGTTCTGCGCCTGGAAGGTGTCCTTCGACGCGGTCCGCAGCTTCGCGATGCGGGTCATGTCCACCTCGATGACCTGGGTGAGCTGCGCGGAGACCTCCAGCGACTCGCGCATGCGCTTCGCGATGGTCTGCCGGATGCGTGGGGCCTTCTCGACGGTGCCGCGCAGCTTCGAGGGCTCGACCGCGGGGGCGGCCTTCGACGGTGCTGCAGGTGCTGCGGGTGCGGGTGCCGACGGGGCTGCCTGCGGTGCGGCTGCGGGCTCCGCCTGCTGCGCCTTGCGGGCGTCCGCGGCCTCGAGGACATCCTGCTTGCGGATGCGTCCTCCGACGCCGGTGCCCTTGACGGTCGAGAGGTCGACGTCGTTCTGGTTGGCCAGGCGCCGGACAAGCGGCGTCACGTAGGCGGCGTCCGACCCTGTATCGGTGCTTCCCGAGTCCGTGCCGGCCGACGGCGTCGACTCGGGCGCGGCGGGTTCGGCGGCGGGTGCCGGCGAGGGTGCGCCGCCTGCGTCCTCGTCGGACTCGGACGTTCCCGAGGCCCGGCCGGCTTCCTGGTCGGCGCCCGGCTTCTCGGTCGGGGAGTCGTTGCGCTCCTCGGCCGGCGCCGCGACGAGGGGCTCGCCCGAGGCGGCCTCCACCTTCCGGGGTGCTGCCGCGCCGGAGCCGATGACGGCGAGGACCGCACCGACCTCGGCGGTCTCGTCCTCGTTCACCCGGATCTCCTGCAGCTTGCCGGCCACGGGGGAGGGGATCTCGGTGTCGACCTTGTCCGTGGAGACCTCGAGCAGGGGCTCGTCGACCTCGACGTCGTCGCCGACGGCCTTGAGCCAGCGCGTGACGGTTCCCTCGGTGACGCTCTCGCCCAGCGCGGGGAGGGTGACCTCGGTGCCCTCACCGGGATCGTCCGAGGAACCGGCGTCGTCCGATCCACTCGGTGCGGCGGTCTGCTCGGTCTCGGGGGCTTTCTCCGTCGACGGGACGGCGTCCTCGACCGGCAGCGGGGCCTCGTCAGCCTGTTCGGCTGCGGGAGCGGGGTCGCCCGAGTCCCCGCTGCCGGATCCGTCGCCGATGCGCACGAGGGGCGCGCCGACCTCTGCGGTCTCGTCCTCTGCGACCAGGATCTCCTCGATCACGCCTGCGATGGGCGAGGGGATCTCGGTGTCGACCTTGTCGGTGGAGACCTCGAGCAGGGGCTCGTCGACCTCGACGCGGTCACCGACGGCCTTGAGCCAGCGGGTGACAGTGCCTTCGGTGACGCTTTCACCGAGAGCGGGCAAGTTCACGGATTCAGACATAATGCGCCCGTTTCTCCTTCGTAGATCGTTCCTTGGCAGCTGGTCGACGAGCCTGGCCCGCTCAGCTGGACGTGCTTGGATTCCTGCCTCCGAGCTTAGTCCACGCCCTCGGGGCGTGGACCAGGCTCGGGCGGTCGGGTGCTTGCCTCAGCCGTGCAGCGGCTTGCCGGCGAGCGCGAGGTGGGCCTCGCCGAGGGCCTCGTTCTGCGTCGGGTGCGCGTGGATGAGCGGCGCCACGTCCTCGGGGTACGCCTCCCAGTTGACGATGAGCTGTGCCTCGCCGATCTGCTCGCCCATGCGGCTGCCGAGCATGTGGACGCCGACGATGGGGCCGTCCTTCTCGCGGACGAGCTTGACGATGCCGCCGGTGCCGATGATGGAGCTCTTGCCGTTCCCGGCGAGGTTGTACTCGTGGGTCTCCACGCGGTCGTCGCCGAACTTCTCGCGGGCGGCCTTCTCGGTGTAGCCCACGGAGGCGATCTCGGGGTCGCTGTAGGTGACCTTCGGGATGTTGATGTCGGCGACGACGACGGGCTTGAGCCCGCCGATCTCCTCCGCCACGAAGATGCCCTGCTGGAAGCCGCGGTGGGCCAGCTGCAGGCCGGGGACGATGTCGCCGATCGCGTAGATGGTGCCGACGCCGGTGTGCAGGCGCTCGTTGGTGATGACGAAGCCGCGGTCCATGGTGAGGCCCGCTTCCTCGTAGCCGAGGTCCTGCGTGACGGGCCCGCGGCCGACGGCGACGAGCATGAGGTCCGCCTCGAAGGTCTTGCCGTCCTCCAGGGTGACCACGACGCCGTCGTCGTTCTGCTGGACCGCCTTGAAGCGCGTGCCGGTGTTGAACTTGATGCCGCGCTTCTTGAACGCCCGCTCGAAGCTCTTCACGATCGAGGCGTCCTCGTTCGGCACGAGCGAGGGGAGGGCCTCGATGATGGTGACGTCGACACCGAAGGACTTCCAGACCGACGCGAATTCGCAGCCGATGACGCCGCCGCCGAGGATGATCGCGGTCTTCGGGACGAAGTCCATGGTCAGCGCCTGGTCGGAGGTGATGACCTTGCCGCTGATCTCCAGGCCGGGGAGGCTGCGGGAGAAGGAGCCCGTGGCGAGGACGATGTGCTTGCCGGTGTAGACGGTGCCGTCGACGTCGATGGTGTTCTGCGACGCGAGCCTGCCCGAGCCCTCGATGACCGTGATGCCCTTGGACTTGATGAGTCCCTGCAGCCCGCGGTACTTGCCGGCGATGATGCCGTCCTTGTAGGCGTTGACCGCGGCCATGTCGATCGACTCGAAGCTGGCCTTCACGCCGTACTTCTCGGAGTCGCGGGCGCCGTCGGCGATCTCGGCCGAGTGCAGGAGCGCCTTCGTGGGGATGCAGCCGTTGTGGAGGCAGGTGCCGCCGAGCTTGCCCTTCTCGATGAGTCCCACGGTGAAGCCCAGCTGCACCGCGCGGAGAGCCGCAGCGTAGCCGCCGCTGCCTCCACCGAGTACCAGGATGTCGAATTCTTGCGCAGTTGCCGCTTCGGCCACTTGAACGCTCCCTCGCGTGGTTCGTTGACGCGCAGGACGCGTCGATTGATGAATCGGTTGCAGATGCGGTCGCGGTGCACCGGGCAGGTGCTTCGTGTGCTCTCGTTTTTCACCCTATCCCCACAGGCAGCCGGCATCCACCCGAACGCCATGTCGTGTGCGCCATAATCCGCGCGATGTGCGCAGGGTCACGTGCGCGCGCGGGGAACACGCGCGGGAAGGGGCGCCGTGACCGGCACGGCGCCCCTGGCCGCTAGAGCGCGCGGGCGAGGACGTCCTCGACATAGGCGAGCAGCGTGCGCACGCCGACGCCGGTCCCGGCCTTCGGCGTGTATCCGTAGGGAGCGCCCTCGTTGAAGGCCGGTCCTGCGATGTCGAGGTGCGCCCACGGGATCTTCTCGCCGTCGACCTGGCCCACGAACTCGCGGAGGAACACGGCGGCGGTCATCATGCCGCCGTTCCGCTCGCCGATGTTGGCGATGTCCGCGACCTGGGACTCGAGGCTCGGGCGCAGTTCCTCGGGCAGCGGCATGGGCCAGAACTGCTCCCCGGCACGGTCGGCGGCGGCCTTCACGGCGTCGCGCACCCCGTCGTCGCCCATGACACCCGAGACACGCGTGCCGAGGGCGATCATCTGCGCGCCGGTGAGGGTCGCGATGTCGATGATCGCGTCCGGTGCTTCCTCGCTCGCCGCGGCGAGGCCGTCGGCCAGGACGAGGCGGCCCTCGGCATCGGTGTTGAGGACCTCGACGGTGCGGCCGCCGTAGATCGACAGGACGTCCTCGGGACGCTGCGCGGAGCCCGACGGCATGTTCTCGGCGAGGCAGAGCCACGCCGTGACCTTCGCGGGCAGACCCAGTTCGGCGACGGCGAGGAGCGTCGTCAGGACGACGGCGGCGCCCGCCATGTCGAGCTTCATGGTCTGCATGCCGGCGGCGGGCTTCAGGGAGAGTCCACCGGAGTCGAAGGTGATGCCCTTGCCCACGAGGGCGAGGTGCACGGCGGACCTGGCGGGGGAGTACTCGACCTTGACCATGCGCGGCGGGCGGGACGATCCCTTCCCGACGCCGAGGATGCCCCCGTAGCCGTCGCGCTCGAGGCGCTTCTCGTCCATCACCGTGATCTTCACGGGGAGGCCGCGCGAGAGTTCCTTTGCGGCCTGGGCGAAGGTCTCCGGGTAGAGGTGGCTGGGCGGCTGGTTGACGAGCGAGCGGGTCGCGTTGACGTTCTTGCCGAGGACGACGGCGCGACGGAGCGCCGGGGCGAGGTCGGCGTCGTCGGCCACCTCAGTGTGGACGACGACGTTGCGGACGGCGTCCCTGTCCCTGGCGGGCGCGACGGTGCCGTCCGGCTTCAGCCCGGACCTGTGGCCCTCGTAGCTGTACGCGCCGAGCGCGGCACCCTCGGCGACGGCGGTCGCGGCGTCCACGGTGGAGGCCGGCAGGGCGAGGACCACGGTGTCGAGGCCGGTCAGCTGGCGGACCGCGGCACCGGCGGCGCGACGCAGCGTCTCGGGGTCGAGCGTGTCGCCAGGCTGCGCGGGCCCGACGCCGGACAGCACGAGGGAATCCGCACCCGTCTCCGGGAGCCCCGGGAGACGCCGCACCTCGTCCGCAGCGCCCGTCACCCCGAGGACCTGGAGGCTGTCGCCGAGCGCGCGTGCGGCCTTGGCCGGCAGCGGGCTCTCCAGCAGGACCGGCCCGTCCGTCCCCTTCGCGACCGCGATCACGAGGGCGTCACTCGGAATCTTCCGGAGGTCCTTCGCGGAAGCTGTCAGGTGTAGTTCGGTCGTCTTGATCACGGAATCTGTCTCCTCGTGTCCGGCTGGGTTGTCCAGATGCAGCATCACTCGTGGCTCCGGTATCTGGTGGTCCGGGAACCGTCCTGACGATCGTAGTCCGTGTGCCGCCGCTCATCCTCGTCCGGAATGAAGCCGGTGCCGGCGGTGTTGAGACCAGCAGGACCACCTTCAGGAGAGAGCCATGCTGGATCCACGAACCCTGTACAACATCGATACCGACGTCTTCGAGGACCCCGCGAGCCGCGGGCTCCCCCTGCTCGTGAGCCTCACGGGCTTCATGGATGCGGGCCATGTCGTCTCCCAGGTCAGCGAGGAGCTGCTCGAGATCCTCGACCACGACCCGGTGGCGGAGTTCGACGCCGACCAGCTCATGGACTACCGCGGCCGGCGGCCGAAGATCACCTTCGCCGAGGACCACCTCACGGACTACCAGCCGCACCGGCTCGAACTGCACCGCCTGTACGACGGGCTGGGCGAACCCTTCCTGTTCCTCACCGGCGTCGAGCCCGACCTCCAGTGGGAGCGGTTCGCGAGCGCCGTCGTCGGCCTCGTCGAGGAGCTGGAGGTGCCGATGACGTCGTGGATCCACGCGATCCCCATGCCGGTCCCGCACACGCGGCCGATCGGGGTGACCCTGCACGGCAACCGCGCGGACCTCATCGACGGCATGAATGCCTGGCGCCCCACGGCGGAGCTGCAGGCGTCCATCGGCCACGTGCTTGAGCTGCGCCTGATCGAGGCGGGGCACGACGTCGTCGGGCACGTCATCCACGTTCCGCACTACCTCGCCGAGGCCGAGTACCCGCCGGCCGCCGTGGCCGGGCTCGAGTACCTGGGCGCGACGGCCCGGCTGGTGCTGCCGACGGACCGGCTCCGCGAGACCGGGCGCGACGTCGAGCGCCAGATCGCACGGCAGGTCGGCAACTCGGCGGAGGTGCAGTCGGTGGTCGCATCGCTCGAGAAGCGGTACGACGAATACGCGGACGGGGCGGCCCGGAAGTCGCTCCTGGTCAAGGACAACAGCGAACTCGCCAGCGCGGAGGAGCTGGGCGCCGCCGTCGAGGCGTATCTCGCCAGCCCCCAGGCGGAAGAGGAGTCGACGCTCCTGTGGGACACGGAGTTCCCCGGCACGACGTCCATCGACTACGCCCGCCACGGCGAGAGCCGCGACGAGCCGGCAGGCCGGAAGGCCCCGGAGGGGCAGGACGACGACGGCACCCCCGCTTCCTGACCCCACCCGGCAGGAGATCCTCCGGAGCCCGCCCCGTCGAACGGGCGGGCTCCGTCGTGCCCGGTGTCCCCGCTGACGGCGGACCGCCATGCGGCTCGCCTCCGCGATAATGGGGAGGTGAATTCTTCGAGGGCCCTCCTGGTCTGGGTGGCAGGAATCGCGGCCTATCTCGTCGCGGTGACGCAGCGCACCACCTTCGGGGTGGCGGGCCTCGAGGCGACCGACCGTTTCAGCGCCTCTGCCTCCCAGCTGTCGATCTTCACCGTGGTCCAGCTGCTCGTCTACGCGGGCCTGCAGGTGCCGGTGGGCGTGCTCGTGGACCGGTGGGGTCCACGGACGCTCATCGTGGCCGGCGGGGTCCTCATGGCAGCGGGGCAGGCGCAGCTCGCCTTCGCCGATTCCATCGGCGCCGGGATCGTCGGGCGCCTCTTCGTCGGTGCCGGGGACGCGACGACCTTCATCAGCGTCCTCCGGCTCCTCCCCGCGTGGTTCGAGCCCCGGCGCATCCCGGTCCTCACGCAGTGGACCGGGATCATCGGTCAGCTCGGGCAGGTGGTGTCGGTCGTCCCGTTCGTGGCTCTGCTCTCGACCTTCGGGTGGCAACCGGCCTTCCTCTCGGCCGCTGCGCTCTCGGTGCTCGCCGTCGTGCTCGCCGTCGCCGTCATCAGGGACTCGCCGCTGGCAGGGAGCGAGCGTACCGCGCAGACGCTGCGGCAGACCGGCACCTCGCTCGCCGAGGCCTGGAGGCAGCCGGGCACCCGCCTCGGCCTCTGGTCGCACTTCACCATCCAGTTCCCGGGCACCGTCTTCGTCCTCATGTGGGGCTACCCCTACCTGGTGCGCGCCGAGAAGATCGGGGAAGGCACGGCCTCGGCCCTGATGACCCTGTTCGTAGCCGTGGGTATCGCGTGCGGACCCTTCCTCGGCCGCTACGTCGGGCGGCATCCGCTGCGGCGGTCCACCATGGTCCTCGCGATCGCCGCGCTGATCAGCACCGCATGGCTCGCCGTGCTGCTCCATCCGGGGCCCGCGCCGCTGCCGCTCCTCACCTTGCTGGTGGTCGCCCTGGCCGTCGGCGGGCCCGGCTCGATGATCGCGTTCGACTTCGCCCGCACCTTCAATCCGGCGGCACGGATGGGTACGGCCACCGGCATCGTGAACATCGGCGGCTTCATGGCCTCGCTGCTGTCGATGTTCGTCATCGGAGTGGTTCTCGACCTGCTCCTCGGCAGTGGCTTCTCGCAGGGCGACCTCTACGCCCTCGGATCGTTCCGGCTCGCGATGTCCACGCAGCTCGTCGTCCTCGCGACCGGGGTCGTCGCCGTCCTGGTGGCACGGCGGAGGGTACGGCGGCGGATGGCCGAGCAGGGCGTGGTGGTGCCACCGATCCGGGAGGCCCTGGCGCGTGAGCGGCGCCGTCGCCGGGACGCGAAGGCCGCCAGGGGCCGGGACGGCTAGGACGCGCGTGACCGGCGGCCGGCACTTGTCCACATAGCGCAGGAGGACCGGGCGTGGCCCCGGAGCGGAGAGCAGGCTGGCGTGCATGTCGTCCTCGAAGAGCCCGGTGTCCGGCACCCCAGCGTCCCCCTCGTTCGCCGTCACCTCGCCGGCTGACATCCTGTCCTACATACCCCACGCCCTCGGCTTCATGCCTGCCCGGAGCCTCGTCGTCCTGACGACCACCGGCCGGAAGCTGGGCGCCACGCTCCGGGTGGACCTGCCGCCGGACGGAGCGGACGCGCTCGCGTTCGCCGCAGGTGTCCTGTCGTACCTGCGCGGCGACACCGACCCGGACGGCACGCTCGTGATCGTGTACGGCGACGAGGAGTGGGTGAGGCTCGCACCGGCACCGCACCAGGGGCTGGTGCTCGCCCTCGAGGCCGTCCTCGAGGGCGCGGGTCTCCCGGTCCGGGCGGGGTGGTTCGTCTCGCCGGCCGGGTGGCGGGACTACTTCTGCAGGGACGACGCCTGCTGTCCCTGGCCCGGCCGGCCCCTCGACGTCGTGGCGCACAGTGCCCTCAACGCGGAACTCATCTTCGGCGGGAGCGCCTTCGACGCGTCGGCGCCGGCAGCCGTCCTCCGTGCCGCCCCCGCGCTGGCAGGGGGAGGCTCCTCGTCCGACGCCCACCGCCACGCCATCGAGGACGCTCAGGCGCACTACGCCGCGTGCTGCTCGGGGCGCTGGACCTCGGGGCCGCAGTTCCTCGCGACCTCCGCCGTCTGGGACGCCGTCCTGCTGAACCCGGAGGAGTTCGGGGCCGGGACCGAGCCCGACGTCGCGGGTTTCCTGCTGGCGAGCATCGAGTCGCGGACGGTCCGTGACTTCCTGCTCGTGAGTGCATGCCTGGGGTCCGCGCCGGCGCTCGGCGGCGCCTGGGCCTGCGGGCTGTCCGGGTTCCGCGAGTCGTCCGGGCCGTCCGGGCCGGGAGGGCTCTCCGGCGGGGTGGCGGTCTCGGGAGGGGCCGGAGCCGGCGGCGACGAGCCCGACGACACGTCGCGCGGGCCCGGCCCCGGGCTCGGACGTGGACCCGGCGTCCCCGTCCTCCCTGCCGTCCGCGGCACCGGCGGATGGAGCGCGCGCCTTCCGACCGCCGTGGACGATGCCCGGAACCCCGTCGCCGAGGCCCTGCGGGGCGCCCCGGCAGCAGATCCGCAGGGCCGGGAGCCCTGCGACACCGGCGACGGGGGCGACGCGGGCGATGCTACGCGTTACGCCGATGTCCTGGCCGGGCGCTTCACGGGGCTGATCGCCTGGGCGCGGGTCGATGCGATGACGCAGGTCCTTGCACAGCTGGCGGCGGTGTCGGACGGCGAGTCGCGCGCCGCGGCCCTGACGATGTCGGCCTGGTTCGAATACGCGCGGGGGCGCGGTTCCCGGGCGGCCGTGTTCCTCGACGCCGCCGAGCAGGCGGTGCCCGGATACCGCCTCGCACGGCTGCTGGCAGAACTCCTGCACCGCGGCGGGCTACCGGCCTGGGCCCGGCGCCGCTCGACCGCATGGACCGTCGACTCCACAAGGGCGGGGTACGGAGCGCCGTGACTCCGACCGGCGGGACCGGGTGCCGGGGAGGGGCCCACGGTCAGGCGGTGATTACCGGGGCGGCGGGCAGCCGTGAGACAATGGAGGTTGAGACCCGGTTGGGTCCGTGCATCAGGACGTACCGAGCATCTCCGGAACACGTTCCGCCCCAGGGCGGATCCCGGGGAATAGCGAGGACCGAGGGACCGTTCCATAGTGGACCTGGCCCGCCGGACAGTCCTGATAACCAGCGCGGACTTGACAGGGTCATAGTGGTGTTGTCCCTCTGATGGCACCACACACCGCCGTATGAAAGGTTCTCTGTGCCGGTCAAGAAGACAGCAGCACCGGCGTCGACAGACGCCGGTACCACCACCACGAAGCGACGGGTAGCGGCCAAGAAGCCCGCCACCAAGGCTGCTTCCACCGCTGCGGCCGCGAAGGCCTCGACCACGGACGCCCAGGGTTCGGTGGACACGCTCGACGCAGCCGATCCCGCCGTCGATGCCGCAGCAGACGTCGACGCCGAGGACCTCAAGCCCGAGGCCGCCGAGACCGGCACGACCACCGGCTTTGTCTACTCGGATGCCGACGACGACGACGCGCCGGCCCAGCAGGTCGTGTCCGCGGGTGCCACCGCCGACCCCGTCAAGGACTACCTGAAGCAGATCGGCAAGGTCGCCCTGCTCAACGCCGAGCAGGAAGTCGACCTGGCCCTGCGCATCGAAGCGGGCCTGTTCGCCGAGGAGAAGATCGCGGCGGACCCGGACATGGATCCGAAGCTCAAGCGCGAGCTCGAATTCGTCATCCACGACGGCAAGCGCGCGAAGAACCACCTCCTCGAGGCGAATCTCCGGCTCGTCGTGTCCCTCGCCAAGCGTTACACCGGGCGCGGGATGCTGTTCCTCGACCTCATCCAGGAAGGCAACCTGGGCCTCATCCGTGCGGTCGAGAAGTTCGACTACACCAAGGGCTTCAAGTTCTCCACCTACGCCACCTGGTGGATCCGCCAGGCCATCACCCGCGCCATGGCCGATCAGGCCAGGACGATCCGCATCCCCGTGCACATGGTGGAGGTCATCAACAAGCTCGCCCGCGTCCAGCGCCAGATGCTGCAGGACCTCGGCCGCGAGCCCACCCCGGAGGAGCTCGCCCTCGAGCTCGACATGACGCCCGAGAAGGTCGTCGAGGTGCAGAAGTACGGCCGTGAGCCCATCTCGCTGCACACGCCCCTCGGCGAGGACGGCGACTCGGAGTTCGGCGATCTGATCGAGGACTCCGAAGCGGTCGTACCGGCGGACGCCGTCAGCTTCACGCTGCTGCAGGAACAGCTCCACTCCGTGCTCGACACCCTCTCGGAGCGCGAGGCGGGCGTCGTGGCCATGCGCTTCGGCCTCACCGACGGGCAGCCGAAGACGCTGGACGAGATCGGCAAGGTCTACGGGGTGACCCGCGAGCGGATCCGCCAGATCGAATCGAAGACCATGTCCAAGCTGCGCCACCCCTCACGGTCCCAGGTGCTGCGCGACTACCTCGACTGAGCAGGACTCCTTCGGCAGTGCAGGGCCCTTCCTCCGGGAGGGGCCCTGCGTCGTCCCCGGGCGCCCGGCCGACGACCGCCCGCCGGCCGCGGACGGGCCGGCCAGGGCCCCGAACGCGGAAAGACCCCCTCCGGTGGAGGGGGTCTTTCCGTCTGCTTCAGCGCCTGTACACGGGGCGCTCGTTGTCGAGGGGGGTTCGCGTCCTGTGGTGGTCAGTCGCCGACGACGGCGGGCTTCACGTGAAGCCGCTGCGTCTCGTCCTGCCACTCCGACGTGAGCGGCTTCAGGTTCGCTTCGACGGCCCGCGCGTGGTGGCCGCAGAACAGAAGCTCTCCACCGGAAGACTGAAGGACGGCCCGCACGTAGGCCTGGGCGCCGCATCGGTCACAGCGGTCCAGGGCAGTTAGTTCGCGAGTTGCTACTGCAGTGGTCATGAGTGTCTCCTCCTGTGGATCGTGTACTCATATAACCACTATTCGTCGGCGGCCCTTCGCAGGTTTGGCCTTCTTTCGCTCCGGGCGTACCAGGGGGTATGGGGCCCTGCAGAAACTCGCGGGGAGCACCGGCCCGCGCCTGACGGTCGGTGTCGGTACCGGGCAATAGACTGAGGATCCCATCCCTTTCGAACACACCGCCCGGTGCCCGTCCTGGTTCGTGCCCGTTCCGCCAAGGAGAATGCTCGTGACACCCCCCACATCGGACTACACAGCCCGGCACCTCTCGGTGCTCGAAGGCCTCGAGGCCGTGCGCAAGCGTCCCGGCATGTACATCGGTTCGACCGACTCCCGCGGCCTCATGCACTGCCTCTGGGAGATCATCGACAACTCCGTGGACGAGGCCCTGGCCGGGCACGGGCAGAGCATCAGGGTGATCCTGCATGCGGACGGGTCCGTGGAGATCCACGACGACGGCCGGGGCATCCCCGTGGACATCGAGCCCAAGACCGGCCTGACCGGCGTGGAGGTCGTCTTCACCAAACTGCATGCCGGCGGCAAGTTCGGTGGTGGCTCCTACACCGCCTCGGGCGGCCTCCACGGCGTCGGGGCGAGCGTCGTCAACGCGCTGTCGTCCCGCCTGGACGTCTTCGTGGACCGCGGCAGCAAGACCTATGCCATGTCGTTCCGCCGGGGAGAGCCAGGGCTCTTCAAGGACGCCAGGACGCCGTCACCCACGTCGTCCTTCGAGCCCTTCCTGGACGGCTCCCGCCTCGAGATCGTCGGGACGGCCAAGCGGGGCGTCACCGGAACGCGCATCAGGTACTGGGCCGACCGCCAGATCTTCACGCCCGATGCCGCCTTCTCCTACGAGGAGCTGCAGACCCGCGCGCGGCAGACGTCGTTCCTCGTCCCGGGGCTGCGCCTCACGCTCCGGGACGAGCGGAAGCTCCCGGGCACGCCGGGGGAGTCGGGGCCGGTGGAGGAGGTCTTCCAGCACGACGGCGGCATCTCCGAGTACGCGGAGTTCTTGGCGCTCGACCCGGCGGTGACCGACGTCTGGCGCTTCCAGGGCTCGGGCCGCTTCAAGGAGTCCGTGCCCGTCCTCGATGATCGCGGACACAGCCGGATGGCCGAGGTGGAGCGGCACTGCGACGTCGACATCGCCCTGCGCTGGGGCATCGGCTACGAGACGACGGTCCGCAGCTATGTCAACATCATCGCGACCCCGAAGGGCGGAACCCACCAGACCGGCTTCGAGCAGGCCCTGCTGAAGACCTTCCGCAAGGTGATCGAGGCCAATGCGCGCAAGCTGAAGGCGGGCAGCGACAAGATCGAGAAGGACGACGTCTTCGCGGGGCTGACGGCCGTCCTCACGGTGCGTCTGGCCGAACCCCAGTTCGAGGGACAGACCAAGGAGATCCTCGGGACCTCGGCGGTGAAGGCCATCGTCGCGAAGGTCGTGGAGACGGAGCTGCAGGCCCGCCTGTCCTCCTCCGCCCGCAACGACAAGGCGCAGTCGGCCCTGCTGCTCGAGAAGGTCGTCGCCGAGATGAAGTCACGCATCTCGGCGAGGGTGCACAAGGAGACGCAGCGGCGGAAGAACGCCCTCGAGACGTCGACCATGCCGGCCAAGCTCGCCGACTGCCGCATCGACGATCCGGAGCGCTCCGAACTGTTCATCGTCGAGGGTGACAGCGCACTCGGCACCGCGAAGAACGCGAGGTCCTCCGACTACCAGGCGCTCCTGCCGATTCGGGGGAAGATCCTCAACGTGCAGAAGGCCTCCGTGGGCGACATGCTCTCCAACGCGGAATGCGCTGCCCTCATCCAGGTCATCGGGGCCGGGTCCGGGCGGAGTTTCCAGCTGGACGCGCGCCGCTACGGCAAGGTGATCCTCATGACCGACGCGGATGTGGACGGCGCCCACATCCGCACGCTGCTCCTCACCCTGTTCTTCCGGTACATGCGGCCGCTCGTCGAGGCCGGCCGGGTCTACGCCGCCGTCCCACCCCTGCACCGCGTCGAGGTGATCAACGGCGGGTCGAAGGCGAACGAGATGATGTACACGTACTCGGAGGCGGAGCTGACGCGCCTCCTGGCTGCGCTCGAGAAGAAGGGCAAGCGGTACAAGTCGCCCATCCAGCGCTACAAGGGACTGGGCGAGATGGACGCCGACCAGCTGGCGGAGACCACGATGGATCCGCGCCACCGGACCCTGCGGCGGGTGCTCATCCAGGAGGCCGAGTCGGCCGAGAACGTCTTCAACCTCCTGATGGGCAGCGACGTGGCCCCGCGCAAGGACTTCATCATCGCGGGGGCCGCATCCCTGGACCGGGACCGCATCGACGCCTGACGCGTGCCCGCGGCGCGGTCCACCGATCAGGCCGGGCCGCTGCGGTGGCAGCGGGGCAAGGTCGGGCCGGAGCCGCTCAGCCCAGCAGTTCCGGTGCCACCAGCAGCACCGGGGGCACCACGAGGAGCAGGCCGGCCGTGGACAGGGCGAGGCCCTGCTGGAGGCGGCCCAGCGGCGGCAGGGGAGTGAGCAGCCGGCGGAGCCGATGCGCCGTCGACCGTGCGTCGGCGACCCCGCCGGTGACGGCGGCCGCAGCGGGGGTCACCCCGGTCCCTCCCTCGTCCGCGAGGGGGTCGTCGAGCTCGTCCCGCGAGGGCGGGAGCGCACCCGAACCGACGATGGCGATGGCGCGCACGAGCGTGGGTTCGTCGACGTGGCGCAGGGCCTCGTCGTCGGCGAGCATCTCGATCAGTTCGCTGACGGCACGCTGCGCGAGCTGCGACGTCGGCAGCCAGGGCAGCGCCGCACGCCACGCGGCGAAAGCCCACAGCAGCAGGTGGTGCCGCTGGTGCAGGTGCGCGTTCTCGTGCGTGAGGACCGCGTCGAGCTCGGCGCGGCTGAGGAGGCCCATGAGGCCGTCCGACATGACCGTCACGGACCGGGCCCCGCCGGGAAGGCAGTAGGCCACGGGGGCCGGATGACTGATCACGAGTGTGGCGGGCTGGTCGGCGGCGGGGGAGCTCAGCAGGGTGAGCATGTCCCGGTGGCGCCGGCGCTGCCGGCGGATGCGGACGAAGGTCAGCGCCAGGGTGAAGAGGAGGTGTCCGAACAGCAGGGTCGCCGCGCTGATCGCGAAGACGTGGATCACGCCGAGGGTCGCGGCGGAGTCCTCATCGACCAGGATGCCGAAGAAGCCCGCCGAGGCCGAGACGAGGTTGTCGCCGAGTGGCTCGAGCCCCCAGACGAGCATCGCCCCGATCATGGACAGTCCGCCGGCGAGGGCGATCGACTGCCAGAGGATCATCGCGGTGAACGGGGCCCGCGCGGGCCACGAGGCGCGTGAGAGCGCGATCGGGGCCGGCCACGCGAGGATGATCGCGAGGGCCGCGAGCAGGTAGGAGGCCCAGAACACCGAAGGGTCAGCTGCCGCCGAGCAGCCTGCGGAGGGTCTCGGCCTCGGCCGCGGAGACGCTGCCGATGAACCGGGCGAGGACGGCTTCGCGGTCCGGCGCCGTCACGAGCACCTCGTGCATGAGCTCCGCCGTGTGGTCCTCACGACTCGTCACGGACCGGTAGCGGTGCGGGCGGCTGTCGCGCTCCCGCTCCACGAGGCCCTTCTTCTCGAGGCGCGACAGCACGGTCAGGACCGTCGTGACCGCGAGCTCGCGTCCGACCTCCCCCGACGGCGCCTCCGCGATCGCATCCCGCAGGGCGTTGGCGTTCATCGCCTCCGGTGTCGCCCACAGGAGGTCCATCACCGTGCGTTCGAGGTCTCCGAGCGTTGCCATGTTCTTCCTTCGATCAGTGCACGACCGGAGCCCGTCCCGGGTCCCGATCCGCCCCGGCGAGGGGCGATGAAGCGTGGTGCATCCAACGTACAGCGTCGGCGCGGACATTTCTACTCCACGTAGAAATGCGCCCCGATTTGTTCTACGATGTGTAGAAGAACTTTTCTACAGCGTGTAGAAATTGCGCGTCGCCGGCGCTCGGCGTTGCTGAAAGGGTCCGATGGAAGCCTTGGAGATCGCCCGGTGGCAGTTCGGGATCACGACCGTCTACCACTTCCTGATGGTCCCGCTGACCATCGGGCTGGGTCTGCTGGTCGCGATGATGCAGACCCAGTGGCACCGCACGGGCCGGGAGCACTACCTCCGGATGACGAAGTTCTGGGGGAAGCTCTTCCTCATCAACTTCATCATGGGCGTCGCCACCGGCCTCGTGCAGGAGTTCCAGTTCGGCATGGCGTGGAGCGAGTACAGCCGTTTCGTCGGGGACGTCTTCGGGGCGCCGCTGGCGATGGAGGCGCTCCTGGCCTTCTTCGTCGAGTCGACGTTCCTCGGTCTCTGGATCTTCGGCTGGAACCGCCTGCCCCGGCTGATCCACCTGCTGTCGCTCTGGGCCGCCGTCCTCGCCTCCGTCTTCTCCGCCTACTTCATCCTCGTGGCGAACTCGTGGATGCAGCACCCGGTGGGCGTCGAGATGGTCGACGGCAGGCCCGTGATGGTCGACGCGTGGGCTGTCTTCACGAACAACACGGCCCTCGTCGCGTTCCCCCACACCCTCTTCGGCGCCCTCGCGGTGGCCGGTGCCTTCCTCCTGGGCATCAGCTGGTACCACCTGTGGAAGCGGCGCCACGACGGTCTCGACACCCTCGGTGCGGACGGCACCCTCCTCGTCCGCGATCAGGCGGGTGCCCGGGACGCCGTGGACCACAAGGTCTGGCTCCGTTCCGCGCGGGCCGGCGCCGTCGTCGCCATGATCGCGTTCGCCGGCACCGGCATCACGGGTGACCTGCAGGGCAAGCTCATGTTCGACCAGCAGCCCATGAAGATGGCCGCCGCGGAAGCCGCCTGCCACGACGGCACGGGCTTCTCGATCCTCTCCGTCGGCAATCTCGGCGCCCAGAGCTGTGACGACATCACCGCCGTCATCGAGGTGCCCGGCGTGCTCTCGTTCCTCGCCAACGGGGACTTCACCACCGAGGTCAAGGGCGTGAACACCCTGCTCCCCGAGTACCAGGAGAAGTACGGCACCACGCTGCCGGACGACCCCATGTACGGCGAGCGCGCAGGCACCGAGATCGACTACCTGCCCGTCATGGAGGTCACCTACTGGGGCTTCCGCATCATGATCGGCTTCGGCGCGATCGCCGCCGCGGCGGCCGCGGCCGCCCTGTGGGTCCTCCGCAGGGGCACCGTGCCGGAGTCCCGGTGGCTCATGCGCCTCGCGGTGTTCGGCATCCTCGCTCCGTTCGGCGCGAACTCCGCGGGCTGGATCTTCACCGAGATGGGGCGGCAGCCGTTCGTCGTCGCGCCCAACCCTGACGCCTCCGGCATCGACAGCGTCTTCATGTTCACCGCAGCGGCGGTCTCGCCCGGGGTCTCCCTCGCCGAACTGGTCGTCTCGCTCATCGCCCTCACGGCGGTCTACGCCGTCCTGCTCGTGGTCGAGGTGCGGCTGCTGTTCACCTACGTCCGCGGCGGCACCGCCTCGGCCATGCCGGAACTGGCACGCGCCGGAGCCGATCCGTCGACCGGCGGGAAGGACGACGGCGATGTCCTCGCCTTCGCGTACTGACCCGACCGGCCCGACGCCGCTCCCTTCTCCCCGCCCCCACTCGCCCGGAAGGTCCCCGTCATGACCGAGGCACTGCCCACCCTCTGGTTCGTCCTCATCGCCGTGCTCTGGGCGGGTTACCTCTTCCTCGAGGGGTTCGACCTCGGCGTCGGCATGCTCATGAAGCTGATGGCCAGGAACGACACGCAGCGGCGCGTCCTGCTGAACACGGTCGGCCCGGTCTGGGACGGCAACGAGGTCTGGCTCGTCACCGCCGTCGGCGCGACGTTCGCCGCCTTCCCGTCCTGGTACGCGTCGCTGCTGTCGGCGCTCTACCTGCCCTTCCTGTGCGTGCTGCTCGGCCTGATCTTCCGGGCCGTGGCCTTCGAATGGCGCGGCAAGCGGGACAGCGACGCCTGGCGCGGCCGCTGGGACTGGGCCATCGCCCTCGGCTCCTTCACCGCGGCGGCGGGGATCGGTGCGGCCCTCGCGCTGACGACGACGGGACTCCCGCTCGACGCCGACGGGAACCGCGTGGGCGGGGCCTTCGCGTGGGCCACCGCGCCGGCGTTCCTCGGTGCGGCCGCCGTGGTGCTGTTCTGCCTCGTGCATGCGGCGGCATTCATCGGGCTGAAGACCGAGGGGCGTGTGCACGACCAGGCCGAGCGCCTGGTCCGTCGGCTCCTGCCCGTCGCAATGGTTCCGTTCCTGGGGTGGGCCCTCCTCGTCCAGCTGGACACCGGGTCGGCCGTCACCTGGCTGGCCGTGGTGCTCGCCGTCGTGGCCGTCACCGCCGCCCACCGCTGCTCGGTCTCGGGGCGCGACGGTCGCGCGTTCGCGTCGCTCGGCGCCGGGATGCTCGCGCTCGTCGGGTCGGTCTTCGGCGCGGTGTTCCCGGTCGTGCTGCCCTCCACCCTGGACCCGGCCTTCGACCTGACGGTGCAGAACGCCTCGTCGTCGGCCTACACGCTCGGCCTGATGAGCGTCGTCGCATGCTTCGGGCTGCCCCTCGTCCTCGCGTACCAGGCATGGACGTACTGGGTGTTCCGCCGGCGCGTGTCGGAGGCGAGCATCCCCGCAGCGCACGCCGTGGCCCCCCTGTGAGTGTCAGCGCCCCTCCTGCCGCGCCGGCGGCCCGACGCTCCTCTCCGCTCGCCGTCCTGGCGTCGGGCGGACCGGCTGGGTCGACCGGCGCCCCCGGCGCTCCGACGGCCGTCTACCTCCTCGGCGTGCTCGCCGCCGCCCGCGCCGCCGGCCTGGTGCTCACGGCCCAGGCCCTCGCACTCGGCATCGCGTCCCTCGCCGGTGGCGCGCTGGACGTCCGGGCCGTCCTCCTCCAGGGCGCGCTCGGCGCCGCGCTGCGAAGTGTCGCGGCGTGGGGGCAGGACGCGACCGCCGCGCGCCTCGCCCTCGGGGCCAAGGAGGGCCTGCGCGAGGCGGCCCTGCTACGCGTGCTCGACGACGGCGGCACCACGCGGGCCGACACCGCCGGCAGCGGGCAGGGCTCCCTCGCCGTGCTGCTGACCCGCGGTCTCGACGGCCTCGACAAGTACTACACGCAGTACCTGCCCGCACTGATCACCTGCGCCGTCGTCCCCCTGCTCGTCGGCACGCGGATCCTCCTCGCCGACTGGGTCAGCGCCCTCATCATCGTGCTCACCGTTCCGCTGGTCCCCGTGTTCATGGCGCTGATCGGCCTGCACACGCAGGAGCGCACGCAGGAGGCGGCCGCCGCGCTCGGACGCCTGTCCGACCACCTCCTGGAGCTGGCGAGGGGGCTTCCCGTCCTCGTGGGCCTCGGCCGTGCCGCCGAGCAGACCCGGGCGCTCCGCGACATCGCCGGCACGTACACGTCCCGGACCATGACGACCCTCCGCACCGTGTTCCTCTCGTCCCTCGCCCTGGAACTGATCAGCACCATCTCGGTGGCCGTCGTCGCCGTGTTCGCGGGAGTGCGCCTCATCCACGGCGACCTGGGCCTGGAGACGGCGCTGGTCGCGCTGATCCTGGCCCCGGAGTGCTACGGACCGCTGCGCGACGTCGGTGCGGCGCACCACGCCAGCGAGGACGGCGAGGAGGCCGGCGCCCGGGTCCGAGCGGTCATCGCCGCTCCGCCCGCCGGGGGCTCCGCACCGGTGGGCGTTCCGTCCTCCGCACCCGCGTCGTCGGTGCCGTCGTCCGTCTCGTCGTCCGTCTCGTCGTCCGTCTCGTCGTCCGTGCCGGACGGCATCCGCGTCGATGACCTCACGGCCCGGTACGACGGCGTCCTCGAGCCGGTGTTCGAGCGCGTCTCGTTCGTCCTCGCCCCCGGGTCGGCGCTGGCCCTCCGGGGTCCGAGCGGGTCGGGGAAGACGACGCTCATGCGGGCGCTGGCCGGGGGAGCGGCGATCCCGTCGGGCCTGCGGCTGGAGGGCCGCATCGACGGTCTGCCGGAAGGCGGCATCGCGTGGGTCCCCCAGCACCCGGAGCTCCTTCTGGCGACCGTCCGCGCGGAACTGGGACTGTACGCCGGGTTGCCGGTGGACGCCCCGGCCATCGACGCACAGCTCGCCGCGGTGGGCGCGGCGGCACTCGCCGACCGGCAGACCGGGGAGCTGAGTCCCGGCGAGACCCGGCGCGTCGCCGTCGCACGGGCCCTGCTCCGGGCGCAGGACCCGGCGGTCCGCCTCCTACTCCTCGACGAGCCGACCGCGCACGTGGACGACGACGCCTCCCGCGCCATCCGGGGGGCCATCGCGGCCCGCCGGCCCGGGCTCTCCGTCCTCCTGATAGCACACGACGACGAGACGGCCGGCCTCGCCACGGGTGAGCTCCGACTGGACGCGCGGCAGTCCCGGGCGATGCAGGGCTCGCCGTCCACCGCCCTGCCCGGTGGACGCGCGGAGGGTTCGACCACCGTCGTCGCCGCTCCTCGCGTACCTGTCCTCCCCGGCCCCGCGCAGGGCCGGTCCGCCCTGCAGGACCCGACCGGTCCGGCTGCCGGCGCCTCTGCCGCCTCTGCCGCGTCCGGCGCCCGCACCGGGCCGTCGGAAGCCGACGCGGCGGGATCGAGCGCCCTCGGACGCCTGTCCCGGCTCCGGTCGGGGCGTGACGTCCTGCACCTCGTCCGGCCGTGGGACCGCCGCTTCCTCGCAGCCGCCGCACTGGGGCTCGGTGCCTCCGTCTTCGCGGTCGCGCTCACCGCGCTCAGCGGCTGGCTCATCGTCCGGGCCGCCGAGCAGCCGCCGATCCTCTACCTCCTCACCGCCGTCGTCGGGGTGAGGTTCTTCGGCATCGGACGCTCCCTGCTACGGTACGAGGAGCGCCTCTGGCTCCATCGCGCGGTGTTCCACCGGGCCGACGACACGCGCCTGCGGTTGTGGACCGGGCTCCTGGAGGCCGGGCGCTCCTGGCGTACGATCGCGCGCGGCTCCGGCGGCGTCGAGCGGCTCGTGGGGGACATCGACGAGTTGAGGGACCTCTCGGCCCGGGCACTGCTGCCCTTCGTCACCTCGGTGCTCACCGGACTCGCTGCCCTCGCCACCACGGCCGTGCTCCACCCGGCCGGTCTCGGCTGGCAGGCCGTCGGGGTAGGGGCGGCCCTCGTCGTCGCCCCGCTCGTGGCGGTCGCACGGGAGCGGGCCGCCGGTGCCGCCGCCGTGCAACTGCGCGCCGACGCCCTCGCACGCGTCACCCGCCTCCTCCGGGCAGCACCGGACCTCCGCGTGAACGGTGCCCATCGGGCCGCGCTCGCAGCGACGCGGCGGCTGGACCGCAGGGCATCGGCCGCCTCGCGCCGGTCCGCTGCCGCTGCCGGAGCGGCGACGGCGGTCGTCGTCGCGGCGAGCTGCGCAGCATCGCTCGGCATCCTCGCGGGGTCCGCCGGCCGACCCGCCGACACCACGGCCGTGCTCGTGCTGATGCAGCTCGCACTGATCGAACCCTTCGTCGCAGGAGCATCCGCGGTGCAGCACTGGGGCGCCCTCGCCACCGTCGTCCGCCGCCTCCGGCCGATGCTCGGTCCGCCCCGGGACTGGGACTCGCTCGGTGCAGAGGGCGCCGGCAGGGCCGGGGCACCCGTCCGGCGGCTCGACCTCGAGGGCGCCGCGATCGGCTACGGGCCCGGCCGGTCCGTCGTGACGGACATCGACCTCCACCTCGCACCGGGCCGCTGGACCGGCCTCACGGGACCGTCAGGCAGCGGGAAGTCGACGGTGATCGGCGCGTTGCTGGGGTTCCTGCCCCTCGAGGAGGGGCGGCTGCTCGTGGACGGCGTGCCGGACGACGGCCGCTCCGCACCGCGCATCGCGTGGTGTCCGCAGGAGAGCCACCTCTTCGACTCGAGCCTCCGCTCCAACCTTCAACTCGCACGACCGCCCGGGGACGCCGCCACCGACCGGGAACTCGAGGACGTCCTCCGCGCGGTGGGTCTCACCGAGTTCGTGGCCGGTCTCGAGCACGGGCTCGACGCGCGGGCCGGCGCGGGTGGTTCGCGGTTGTCCGGCGGTCAGCGGCAGCGGCTCGCCGTGGCCCGCGCACTCCTGACGCGGTCCGGCGTCGTCCTCCTCGACGAGCCCACCGCGCACCTCGACGCCGACGGTGCCCGCTCACTGCTGGAGGACCTGCGCCGCGGGTTGTCGGGGACAGCGGTCCTCCTGGTGACCCACGACCCCGTCGAGGCAGCACTGTGTGACGGGACGGTCGTCCTGCCGGGGACTGCCGTCCCGCCCGCCGCCATGTGAACCGGCAGGCGCAGACCGGACGGCAGCGGCCTCGCCGTGCTGCCGGGGCGGGGGCCGCCCGGCGTCGCGTCCCGGCTGCGGGAACGCCCCGTCGGAGCGGGGCGTCGCATCCGGCCGGTCCGGCGCGCCCTGCAATACGCTGAAGTCATGAGCACCCCCGATCCGTCCGGGCAGCACCCCGGCAGCAGCAGTGCGGCGAGATCCGAAGCGCCCGCCCTGCCCGCGGTGCTGCGGTGGCGTCCCCTCACCTACGCCGATATCAACGCCTGGCTGGCGCTGATCCGGCGCATCGCGGCCGTGGACGAACCCGACTGGGTGGAACAGCGCGCCGACCTCGAGCAGGCGCTGCGGGCCTCCAAGAACGATCCTCGCCGGGACACGATCGCAGGGTTCGACCAGGACGGCGTGCCCCGTGCCTTCGGGCGCCTGTCCATGAACTCCGGTTCCTCCCTCGTCCACGGCGCGGGCGGCGTCGACCCGGGGTGGCGCGGGCGGGGCATCGGACGCGCGGTCCTCGCCTGGCAGGCCTGGCGGGCGGCGGCGCGACTGCGCGAGACCGGCCAGACCCACGGTATCTTCCGGAACTACGTGGAGGAACGCAACCCCTCGCACCTGGCACTGCTCACGGCGAGCGGGAGCACGATCGTCCGGTACTTCACCGAGATGACGCGGCCGCTGGACCAGCCCATCCCCGACCTGCCCTTCCCCGCCGAACTGGACCTCGTGAGCTTCGCCGACGGCGCCGACCGGAATATCACGGAGCTCGTCCGGCTCGCCCACAACGATGCCTTCCAGGACCACTGGGGGAGCGAGCCGCGTGACCAGGAGTCGTGGCAGTTCACCGTCAGCCACCCCGAGTTCCGCGCCGACTGGAGCCTCGCGCTGCTCGACCAGGCCAGGGGGGAGGTGGCGGCCTACCAGCTCGCCAGCTACGACCCCGACTCCCGCGATCTGCTGGGCCACACGGAGGGTTACACGGACCTGCTGGGCGTGCGGAGGTCGTGGCGCGGCCGCGGCCTGGCGCCGGCGCTCCTGGCCGAGGCGATGAGGCGTTACCGGGCTGCCGGGATGGACAATGCAGGGCTGGGCGTCGACACCGAGAACCCGTCGGGTGCGCTCGGCCTCTACGAACGCATGGGGTACGTGCCGACGCAGCGCGCGATCGTGTTCGACCTCCCGCTCACCGTTCCCGCGGACTGACCGGAAGCATCCCGGACCCGCGTCGTCGGCCGCCCGCTCTGTGACCGCCGTCGTTCCCGGTCCTGGCGCTCCGAACCGCGGGTGAACCCGGCGCGGCGGCCCGGAGGCGGGGCGGCGTTCCACCGGGTCCGGGCACCCGCCGCGGCGGTCCGACCGGCGGGCGGCTAGAGCAGGGTCCCCTGGCCGTCCGCCGCGTCCACCGGCTCCGGAGCGCCGGGCGCCGATCCGTCCACGACCCGGACCTCGGCGGTCCCTGCGGGCGCGACCGGCCTCGACGCCTCCATGAGCCCCGCCAGTCCCGGCCCGACGGCGTCGATCTGCTGCGTCAGCGGGACGCCCGAGCCGTCACGCCGCCCGTGTTCGGTGGGCAGTGCACGGGCGACGCCGTTGGCCGACGCGGCACGCGCCGGGCCGTGGCCGGCCCACGCGAGGGACAGGGTCTCCTCCCCGCGGAGGAACCGGTGCGCCCGCACGCCCGCCGTGGCCCGGCCCTTGACGGGGTACTCGGAGAACTCGGTGATCTTCGCCGACCCGGCGGCCGTGCCGGGGAGGGCGTTCCCGGCCGCGGCGACGGTCACCACCACGCCCTGTTCGTCCCCGGTGGCCACCGCGCCGAAGTGCAGCACGGAATCGCCGGACGTGAGCTTGATGCCCGCCATGCCGCCGGCCGTCCTGCCCTGCGGGCGGACCACGGACGCCGGGAACCTGAGCAGCTGCGCCAGGCGCGTGATGAACACGAGGTCGTCGGAGTCGGAGGCGGCTGCGACGCCCACGACCCTGTCCTTCGGCTTGAGCGTGATGACCTCCCAGTCGTCACGGTTCAGCGGGTAGTCGGGCTGCACGCGCTTCACCACGCCCTGCGCGGTCCCGAGTGCCACGACACCGTTCAGCGGGGCCAGCCCCACGAGGCTCTCACCGCGCTCGAGCGTGATGAACTCCGACGACGGCACCCCGCCCGCCAGGTTCGGTACCCCGGCGGTGGGCGGCAGGGCCGGCATGTCCATGACCTGCAGGCGGATCATGCGGCCGGCGGAGGTCACGGCTGCCACCTCGCCGCGCGCGGTCGACGGCAGGACGGATCTGAAGGCGTCGTGCTTGATGCGCTGTCCGTCGCCGAGGGGCTGGCGGTCCGAGGTGCGGGCGAGCTGCCCGGATGCCGAGAGCAGCACCCAGCAGGGGTCGTCGGCGATCTCGAGCGGCAGCACGGACTTCGCGCCCTTGCCGGCCGGGGCAGGAAGCGTGGAGCCCTTGAGCGGTGCGGCGGCCTCCGACTCGAGCAGGACGGTCCGGCGCGGGGTCGCGAACTGGTCGGCCAGTTCCGCGAGTTCGTCGGACACGAGCGTGCGGAGCCGTTCCTCGGAACCGAGGATGGCCTCCAGCTCGGCGATGTCCAGGCGGAGCTGCTCCTGTTCCTTCTCGAGCTCGATCCGCGAGAACCGGGTCAGCTGGCGCAGGCGCAGCTCGAGGATGTGGTTGGCCTGGATCTCGGTGAGGTCGTAGATGGACATGAGCCGTACCCGGGCGGCCGAGGACTCGTCCGAGGAGCGGATGATCTGGATGACCTCGTCGATGTCGACGATCGCCACGAGCAGGCCCTCGACCAGGTGCAGCCGGTCGCGCTTGCGCTGCAGCCGGAAAGAGGTGCGCCGGCGGACCACGAGGATCCGGTGGGTGACGTAGACCTGCAGGAGCTCCCGGAGCCCGAGCGTGCGGGGCTGCCCGTCGACGAGCGCGACGTTGTTGATGCCGAAGGAGTCCTCCATCGGCGTGAAGCGGTAGAGCTGCGCCAGCACGGCGTTCGGGTTGAACCCGTTCTTGAGCTCGATCACGAGGCGGAGCCCGTGGGTCCGGTCGGTCAGGTCGACGATGTCCGAGATGCCCTGCAGCTTCTTGGAGGTGACGGCGTCCTTGATCCGCTCGATCACCTTCTCCGGCCCCACCGTGTACGGCAGTTCCGTCACCACGAGGCCCGTCCGGCGCGCCGACAGCTGCTCGACCGTCACGGTCGCGCGGGTCTTGAAGGAGCCGCGGCCCGTCGCATAGGCGTCGCGGACGCCGTCGAGCCCCACGATCTTGCCGCCGCTCGGCAGGTCGGGTCCGGGCACGAAGCGCGTCAGGTCCTCGAGGGACGCATCCGGGTGGGCGATGAGGTGGCGGGCCGCGGCGACGATTTCGCCGAGGTTGTGCGGCGGCATGTTCGTGGCCATGCCCACGGCGATCCCGCTGGCACCGTTCACGAGCAGGTTCGGGAAGGCGGCGGGGAGGACCTCGGGCTGCGTCAGCTGGTTGTCGTAGTTGGGGACGAAGTCGACGACGTCCTCGTCGAGGTGGTTCGTCAGGGTCAGGGCGGCCGCCGCGAGGCGCGCCTCGGTGTACCGGGCGGCGGCGGGGCCGTCGTCGAGGGACCCGAAGTTGCCGTGGCCGTCGATGAGGGGGAGGCGCAGGGAGAAGTCCTGGGCCATGCGCACCATGGCGTCGTAGATGGCGGTGTCACCGTGCGGGTGCAGCTTGCCCATGACCTCGCCGACGACGCGCGCGGACTTCACATGCCCGCGGTCCGGGCGCAGGCCCATGTCCGTCATCATGTAAAGGATGCGCCGCTGGACGGGCTTCAGCCCGTCGCGCGCATCGGGGAGGGCACGCGAGTAGATCACGGAGTACGCGTACTCGAGGAAGGAATCCTCCATCTCGGCCTTGACGTCGATGTCGATGATCTTCTCGGTGTAATCCTCCGGCGGTGCGGAGTTCTGGCGCCTGGCCACGTGGCGGTTCCTCAACAACTCAGGTGTTCGAATGGGGTGGTCTGCGGGCATCCGCGCGTCAGATCGCGGCTCGGGCCGGGAACGGGGGATGCCGACTACCCTGAGTCTATGGCGACGGACGGACAATACCCGGAATATTGGGAGGCTGATGTCGTGCTGCGCGACGGCGGGACCGGGCACCTGCGGCCCATCTCGCCCTCCGATGCGGACGCCGTGCAGGCGTTCCACGTCCGCCAGTCGCAGAACTCCATCTACCTGCGGTTCTTCACCTACAAGGCCAAGCTCAGCGCGAAGGAGCTCAAGCGCTTCACGGAGGTGGACCACCGGGACCGCGTGGCCTTCGTCATCACGCGGGGCTCCGACATCATCGGCATCGGCCGCTACGACCGCCTCGACGACCCGCTCGAGGCCGAGGTCGCCTTCAACGTCTCGGACCACCACCAGGGGCGCGGCGTCGGGTCGATCCTGCTCGAACACCTCGCCGCGGCCGCCCGCGAGAACGGCATCCGGCGCTTCTCCGCCGAGGTCCTCCCCGAGAACCGCAAGATGATCACGGTCTTCGCCGAGGCCGGCTACGAGGTGGCGCGGCACTTCGACGACGGCGTGGTGATGCTGAGCTTCGACATCGACCCCACCCGGAAGTCGCGGGCGGTGATGGAGGCGCGCGAGCACCGCGCGGAGGCGAGGAGCATGGCCGAGCTCCTCACACCGTCGTCGGTGGCCGTCATCGGGGCGAGCCGCGAGCGGGGCACCGTCGGCTACGCCCTGCTGGAGCACCTCATCGACGGCGGTTTCACGGGCCGCGTGTACGCCGTCAACCCGGAGGCCTTCGAGCTGCACGGCATGATCTCCCACGCCTCGCTGGCCGAGGTCCCCGAACCCGTGGACCTCGCCGTCGTCGCCGTGCCCCACGACCAGGTGGATGCGGTGGTGGACGAATGCGCCCGCGCCGGGGTCAGGGGGCTCCTCGTGGCGACGGCCGGGTACGCCGACGACGGCGGGGAAGGGCTGGCGCGGCAGCGGGACCTCGTGCACAAGGCCCGCGCGCACGGCATGCGCGTGGTGGGCCCGGCGTCGCTGGGGCTCGTGAACACCGACCCCACGGTCCGCCTCAACGCCTCGATGGCGCCGGAGCTGCCCCGCCGGGGTGCCCTCTCGCTCTTCAGCCAGTCGGCGGGACTCGGGGTGCTCCTCTACGCGAGCGCGCACCGCCGCGGGCTCGGGGTGTCGTCCGTGATCTCGGCGGGCAACCGCGCGGACGTGTCCGGGAACGACGCCATGCAGTTCTGGGAGGACGACACCACCACCCGTGCCGTCGGACTGTACTTCGAATCGATCGGCAACCCCCGGAAGTTCTCACGCATCGCCCGCCGCCTCGCGCGGACGAAGCCCGTCATCGTCGCGAAGTCCGACGTCACGGGACTCCAGCTCCCGCCGGGCCACGCGGTGCGGACCACCCAGGCGCCGGCCGGGGCCCTCGACTCGATGCTCCGCCAGTCCGGGGTGATGAGGGTCGAGACGACGGAACAGCTCATGGACATCGCGCAGATCGTCGCCAGCCAGCCGCTGCCGCAGGGGTCCGGCGTCGCGGTCTTCAGCAACTCGTCGGCGCTCGGCAAGGTCGTGGCCGACGGCGTCGTCTCCCAGGGGATGACCGTCGCGCGGCTCGAAGCCGGCCTGCAACTCGACACCGGGCAGTCCGTGGCCCTGCCCGCCCTCGCCGCGGCCGTGGAGGAGGCACTGCGCGCGGAGTCCGTCCACGCCGCGATCGTCACCACGCTGCCGGCCCGGGGCCTGACGGCCGGCAGCGTGGCCGCATGCCTGCAGGGGTGCGCCGAGCGGGCCGGCAAGCCGGTCATCGCATCCTTCACGGGCATCCTCGACGCCCGGCTGCAGCTCGACGGGCTCGTGTGCGCGCCGTCGGACTCCCCGCAGGAGGCGGAGGCCACCGTCGCAAGGCCCCTCGAGGCCGGCGGGGGCGCCCCGGCGGGAGGGGACGGCGGTGCCGACGCACCGGCCGAACCCGGGACCGCCGCCGTCCTGCCCCTGCAGCGCGGACTGCCCTGCTTCCCGAGCCCGGGCGCCGCGCTCGCGGCCCTCGGCGCCGTCGTCAGGTACGCGCAGTGGCGTGCCCGCGACCACGGCGAGTTCGTCGACCCGGCAGGGATCGACGTCGACGAGGCCGCGCGGGTCCTCGGGCAGGTCCGTGCGCGGGTCGCGGACATCGAACTCACCCGGCTCACGCCCGACGAGTGCGCATCGCTCATGGGCGCCTACGGCATCCGGCTCCTGCCGTCGGCCCGCTTCTCCTCCGCCGACGAGGCGGTCGAGGAGGCCGGCCGCCTCGGCTGGCCGGTCGCCCTGAAGACCATGGACGAGCACCTCCGGCACCGCCTCGACCTCGGCGGGGTGCGGCTGAACATCGACGACGCCGAGTCCCTCCGGCGCAACATCACCCGGATGGAGAAGGTGCTCGCGCCCTTCGGGCACTTCGGCATGGAGGTGCAGTCGATGGCACCCCCCGGCCAGGCCTGCAGCGTCCGCGCCATCGAGGACCCGCTCATGGGCCCCGTGGTGTCCTTCGGGCTCGCCGGGGATTCCGTCAACCTCCTCGACGACTGGGCCCACGCCGTCCCGCCGCTGAGCACCGGCGACATCGCCGACCTCGTCAGGGCGCCGCGCGCCTCCCGCAAGCTCTTCGGCTACCAGGGCCTCCCGCCCGCGGATGTCGCGGCGATCGAGGACCTCGTGGCCCGCGTGGCCCTGCTGAAGGACAACCACCCCGAGATCGCGCTGCTCGATTTCAACCCGGTGCTCGTCGCGTCGTCGGGCCTCACCGTACTCAGCGCCGCGATCGACGTCGGCAACCCCCAGCGGCGGACCGACAGCGCACGCCGCGCCATGCGCGACTGACGCCTCCGGGTTAGGCACAACGCGGTGCGGTGGGGGAAACTGGGGGTATGACCCCATCGCTTTCCGCGCAGTGGCGCGACCTCGACGCGTCGCTCGAGCGGGCGGGCTTCTACCCGCGCCTCGTGGCCGACGTCGTCCACGACGCGCTCGACGGGCGCGAGCCGCTGTCGCACGTCGCGCACCTCGAGACGCACTTCGAGCGCACGGAGGTGCACCGGCACATCACCGTGCTCGTGCTCACCGAGGACATGCTCGTCATCACGCATGTGGACGACCAGCAGCTCGACGACGCCGGCGAGCAGGTGACGGCGCAGATCTCCACGGAGTCCGTCCCCGTCAGCCAGATCCAGTCGGTGGTGCTCAGCTACCTCTACGCCCAGCCGCAGGACTACAAGCCCAGCGACCCCGTCCGCGAGATGACGCTCGCGATCGCCTGGTCCGGCGGGCAGCGCCTCGACATCGGGCCGGCGAGCTGCGGCGACCCCTCCTGCGACGCCGACCACGGACTCACCGGCACGGTCGCGCAGGAGGACATCGTCCTGCGGGTCAGCGCCGAGGCGGACGGTGCACAGGCCGTCCAGAACGCGAAGGCGTTCGCCCGCGCCCTGCGGAAGGCCAACACGGCCAGCCCGGCGGCGGGTGTCTTCGTCGGGCCTCCGGAGGTCGCGGCGCGCCGGCAGCCCGGCTTCGGTGGGCGGTTCAACCGGGCGCACCACCAGCAGTAGCCGTGTCCCTCGCGCACAGGGAGCCCCTCCCGGCTCCGCCCTTCTACGGTGCCTCCACGGTGGCCGACGTGATGACCAGTGCCGCCGCGGCGCTCGGCGTGGAGGGCTTCACCAACGCCCTGGCACTGCCGGCGTCGCGGCGGATCGCCGTCGTCATGGTGGACGGCCTCGGCATGTCGCTCCTGCGCAGGTACGCCGCGCACGCACCCTTCCTGCGGGAGAGGCTCGACTCCGCCCGCATCCTGTCGTCCGCCTTCCCCTCCACGACGGCGGCCTCGCTCGCCAGCCTCGGCACGGGCCTGGCCCCCGGCCAGCACGGCATGGTGGGCTACGACGTCCTCGACCCCGCGCAGGACCGCGTCGTGAACATGCTCGGGCGCTGGGACGCCGACGTCGATCCGATGTCCTGGCAGCCCCACCCGACGGTCTTCGAGCGGGTGTCCGCCCACCTGCCGGTGGTCACCGTCAGCCAGCCACGCTTCGAGGACTCGCCCATGACGCGGGCGGCACTGCGCGGCGCCACGTTCGCCGGCGCGGGCACCATCCACGCGCGGATCGACGCAGCCGCGGAGCACCTGGGCCGGGTGCCGTCCATGCTCCTCTACTTCTACGTCAACGACCTCGACAAGGCGGGTCACCGGTACGGCATCGACTCCCCGGAGTGGGTGCGTGCGCTGGAGGACCTGGACGCCGCGCTGAAGCTCCTGGCCCGCAGGGTGCCGTCCGACACGCTCCTGCTGCTCACCGCGGACCACGGCATGGTCGACATCCCTGCGTCCCAGCGCATCGACTACTCCCAGTACGCCGACCTCCTCGAGGGCGTGGCGCACACCGGCGGCGAGCCGCGCATGCTCCACCTCTACCTCGATCCTGCGCTCTCCGGCGAGGACCGGGACGCGCTGGCCCAACGCTGGCACGAGGCCTTCGGCTCGCGGGCCTGGATCCTCACGCGGGCGGAAGCCGTCGCCCACGGCTACTTCGGGACGGTGAGCGACGCCGTCCTGCCGCGCATCGGGGACCTGCTCGTCCTGGCCCGCGAGGGCATCGCCCTGATCGACGGACGCCGGGTCCAGCCGGCGGCCTTCGAGATGGTCGGACAGCACGGCTCCCTCACCCGGGCCGAACGGGACATCCCGCTGCTGACCCTGACGAAACCCGCGGCCGGTCGGAGCCGGGGCGGCAAGGGGTCCGGCCGTGGCTGAGCTGCTGTTCTTCTCCGGCACGATGGACTGCGGCAAGTCGACGCTCGCGCTGCAGATGGATCACAACCACAAGGCCCGCGGGCGGCGCGGAGTGCTCTTCACGTCCCACGACCGCGCGGGGGAGTCGATGATCTCCAGCCGCCTCGGGCTGCAGGTCCCGGCCGTCGAGGTCTTCCCGGACACGGACTTCTGGGTCGAGCTGACGGTCCGGCAGACCATGGGAGCGCGGATCGACTACGTCATCTGCGACGAGGCCCAGTTCTACTCGACCGACCAGATCGACCAGCTGGCGCGCGTCGTGGACGAGATGGAGATCGACGTGTTCGGCTTCGGCATCACCTCGGACTTCCGCACGCGGCTGTTCCCCGGGTCCCAGCGGCTCATCGAACTCGCCGACCGTGTGCAGGTCCTGCAGGTGGAGGCCCTCTGCTGGTGCGGCAAGCGGGCCACCCACAACGCCCGCACGGTGGACGGCGTCATGGTCGTCGAGGGCGACCAGATGGTGGTCGGGGACGTCGAGCGGTCGGTCGGCGCCGACCCGGACGCCGACGACCTGGACGCCGACGACCTGGGCCTCGACCTGCGCGGTCCCGGGCGGGGCACGGCGGAGGAGAGCCGCGAGCCGGTGGTCGGCTACGAGACGCTGTGCCGACGGCATCACATGCGCCGCCAGACCTCGAGGACGTCGCCGTCCCTCTACTCCAACGAGGCGCCGCTGCCCTTCGAGCCGAAGCAGCACAAACCCGGCAGAATCTGACCCCGCCGGACACCGGAGGAAACACCGGGGACGGACGACACGGCGTCGAGGACTCCCGGCGCGCACCGTTCCGGATCGTGCTCGCGGGAGTCGGGGCGGAGCCTTCCGGGTGCCGGCCGGGGTCACCGTCGGCGCCGCCGTGGCCCGGCGGGACATCGGGCGGGGCGCCGGGCGGCCCGTCAGGACAGCAGGGTCTCCCTGGCAGGTCCGACGCCGGCTGGTCCGACGCCGCTAGTCGCCCTTGCGGCCGAAGACGATGTCGTCCCAGCTCGGCACGCTGGACCGCTTCGGCTTCGGACGGCGCTCCGCAGCGGGCTCCGCCACGGGCTTCGCCGCGTCCTTCTCCTCCGTGCCCGCGTCCTCGGCGCGCCCCGGTGCGGGTCGCGCACCCGTGGAGCGGGACCCGGTCGCGGGCTGAGCGACGACGGGAGGCTGCTGCGGACGCGTGGGGTGCGCGAAGACGCTGATCTCGCGGGTTTCCGTGCTCACCCCGTCGTACAGCCGGGGCGTCCCGTCCTCATGGTGCGGGGAGTCCGGCTCCGCGGCGAGGACGTCCTCGGCGTCTTCCGCCGCACGCGGCGCGAGGGTGAGACCTGCCACCTGGACGTCCTGGTCCTCGTGGACCGCGTCGTCGGTCCTCGGGTGCGCGGCAGGGATGCCACCCCGGCTCAGGAGTTCGGCGAGGGCGTCGTCGCCGTCCTCGTCGGCACCCAGGCGCTGGCCGCGGCGCGAGCGGAGGACGTCCAGCAGGCCGTCCTGGTCCGCCTGCGCCGGCTCCGGCACCTCGTCGGCCTTCTCCGCCTCGAAATCGAAGACGTGGTCCGCCACGGCGCTGAGCCTGCGGGCGGGCAGCGGGCCGTCGAGCGGCTCCAGTTCGCTGAGGACCTGCGCCCACCGGTTGCCGTTGGTGACGGTCTTCCGCGTCGGGTTGTAGGTCCACCGGGCGGGCGGCTGCTCGCCGAGATCCACCCCCGCGTCGGGCAGGTCGAAGGCCGCCTCGACGTGCCACGAGCCATCCTGGCGACGCCAGGAGTCCCACTCGAGCGACGACGGATCGATCCCGTAGCTGCGGACCCTGAACGCCACCATGTCCCCGAGGAGGGCGGGGCTCTCCCCGAACGCGGAGCGGTAGCCGTCGTGGCTCGGCAGGGGGGTCGCCACCTCCACGCGCTGGGCGAGATACGCCACGTAGTCACGCTCGGCGCGGACCGGACCCTCGTAGCGCTCGACGTGCGCGAGGTCGAGGCCGGACTCCGCGGAGACCTGCTCCGCCGTCGCGCCCATGCGGATGCGTGCCTGGATGTCCCGCGGGGTCAGGTGGACCGGGGGCTTCGCCGGCTTCCGCCGGGGTTCCTCGGGCACCGGCCCTGCGGGCGCCTGCGATGCCGGCGCGGTCGATGCACCCGCCCGGGTGGTCGCGGTGCGCAGCGCGTCGTCGACGGGCAGCCGGTAGGACGTGCCCTCCTCGCCGCTCAACAGCAGATGTTCGCCATCCACACCCACCAGGCGTAACTCCTGCATCGATTCCTCCAGCCGACAATAATTCCTAGGTGAAACTGTGCCACTGAATGGCAGCCTTTCCTACTACGCGGCAAGGCGTGGCGCACGTCGCAGGGCCGGCGGGCACAAATCCGGCTCCGTCGTCGTTATGCGAGCCGATGGTGCTCGCCCGTCGGGCGGGAGGGGACGAAGGGGGAAGAGGCAGGATGACGATGGATCACGGAACGGTGTGGACGACGGTCGACGACGAGGCGGAGCTGCAGGGGAGGCCCGCCGTGCGGGTCGCCGCGCCCGGGACGGCGGCAGCGACGGCACCCGTGCCGCCGCTGATCGACGAGGACGAACTCGAGGCAGCTGATTCCTTCGACCTGCCGGGCGCGGACCTGTCCAGCGAGGAGATCTCGGTGCAGATCCTCGCGGCGCAGGCCGACGAGTTCACGTGCGCGTCGTGCTTCCTCGTACGCCACCGTTCGCAGATCGCCCATGACCGGGGCGGGCTGCTCTACTGCGTCGACTGCGACGGCTGAGACCGACGGGTCAGCGGCCGAGCGCCGCAGCGAGACGCTCGGGGGTGCGCGAGGACGCGAGCCAGTACGGGGTGCGGTCCTCGGGGTCCGTGACCTCGATGCGCACCACGGGCGAGATCCAGCCGCGGATGCAGAGGTAGGCGAGACCGTTCAGTCCCGGCCCGCGCTGGTACGTGGCGTCGTCGCCCGTGAACCACTCCACGGCGCCGAGGTACGTCCGCTCGATGCTCGCGCGCCCGACGGTGAGGGTGGTCGCCGTGACGGCGATGCGGGGCGTCGAGAGGAGGAGCAGCGTGAACACGATGATCGCGACGACGGCGGCGACACCGTAGGCGACTCCCATGGAGATGGGCGCGAACATCACGATCGTGGCCGCGGAGAAGCCCGCCGCGATGAGCCAGACCCAGGGTGACGGCCAGAGGCGCTCCTCGTAGAGGACGGCCTGGTCGGGTGTGTTCCGGGGGGCTTCCCCTGGCGCGCTGGACATGACTCCAGCATTCCACCAATTCTCCGAGGACTCATCCCGGCCGCCGTCCTCCCGGGCAAAGGGGCTAAGGTGGGGTGCTGGTAACCGGATAGCGTGCGTGGGAGATGCGGTCGATGAGTACACAGCAGGACCTCCCGGTCCAGATCTTGATGCTCGACGACGGTCTCGAGCCGCCCGCCTACGCCACCGACGGAGACGCCGGGGCGGACCTGCGCACCGCCGTCGACGTCGTCCTCGCACCGGGTGAGCGTTCCCTCGTCCCGACAGGAGTGGCGATGGCCCTCCCCGCCGGTTACGTGGGTCTCGTGCATCCGCGTTCGGGCCTCGCCGCGCGTCACGGTGTGACCATCGTCAACGCCCCGGGCACCATCGACGCCGGCTACCGCGGCGAGATCAAGGTCTCCCTCCTCAACACCGACTCCAGCCGGACCGTGCGCTTCGCGCGCGGCGACCGCATCGCCCAGCTGGTCATCCAGCGCGTCGAGCATGCGGTGTTCACGACGGTGGACGAGCTGCCCGGGAGCGTGCGCGGCACGGGCGGGTTCGGCTCGACCGGCGGGTTCGGCCCCGCCGACCCGGCGCCGGCCGCCGTCGGCTCTCCCGCTGACGGCTGATCCGCGCGCGCACCCACCGAAGACTGCACCTACTCGACCACGGAACCAGGAAAGGAACCCGGAGATGGCTTTTGGGCGCCTCAGGAAGAAGAAGAACGACGACGCGGACGCGTCGGAGAGCCAGGCCGCCACGGCGCCCGCCGACGCTGCACCGGAGTCCCTCCGCGACGGGTTCGCCGTGTCGGGCGACGGCGCGGAGGCCGCGGTCGACGCCACGGATGCCACGGACACCACGGATGCCACGGCCGCCACGGACGCCGTAGACCCCGGAGCCGGCGATACTTCCGCCGTGTCGGGCGACGGCACGGTCCCCCCGGTGCCGGCAGGGCACGTGGCGAGCGCCGACTACGAGCGGTCGGCGCTCGGTCCGTTCGACCTCACCGAGCAGGAGACGGAGAGCGGCTACATCGACCTGGGTGCCCTCCGCATCCATGCGGCCGAGGGGTTGCAGCTGCGCCTCGAGGTGGAGGAACGCAGCAAGCGCGTCATCGCCGTGACGCTGGACCTCGGGGGTTCGACACTGCAGCTCCAGGCCTTCGCGGCGCCGAAGACCGAGGGGCTCTGGGAGGAGATCCGGGAGCAGATCGGCGCATCGGTGGGGTCGCAGGGCGGCACCGTCGAGGAGCGGCCGGGACGCCTCGGGACGGAGCTCCTCGCCAAGCTGCCGGCTCAGACCCCCGACGGCCAGCCGGGCTACCGCGTGGCGCGCTTCGTGGGCGTCAACGGCCCCCGCTGGTTCCTCCGCGGCGTCTTCGGCGGTCCCGCAGCGCTCGACCGGACTGCCGCGGCACCCATGGAGAAGCTCTTCCGCAGCGTCGTGGTGGTCCGCGGCGATCACCCGCTCCCGCCGCGCGAACTGCTCCAGCTCCGGTTGCCGAAGGACGCCTCCGCGGGCCCTCCGCAGGCGACCGCACCCGTACGCCCCGACCTCAATCCGCTCGTGCGCGGTCCCGAGATCACCGAGACCCGCTGACTCCGGTGCCCGCACGGCAGTACGCACCCGACGCCGCGGACCCGGAGGGCCCGACAGGCCGGTCCGTGTCCGATCGGTCGGCGGCCGTGCCCCCGGTGCTCCCCGCCCCGACGGGCCCGGCGTCCGCGGCTGCCGCGTCCCTGCCCCAGCGGGGGAGAATCAAGGCGCACGGAGTCATCGCGCGGCTCACCATCGCTCCGGCGACCGCCCCGCCGTCGTTCGCGGCCCTCGCGAGGATCGACTGGAACGGCGCGAGCGAGGACGTCCGGCTCATCTGGATGGGCCAGCGGCGCGTCCCGGGCATCGAGGCCGGTGTCGCCCTGCGCTTCGAGGGGATGCTGAGCCGCGTCGAGGGCACCCCCACCGTGTACAACCCCCGCTACGAGATCATCGGCCGCCCCGAGGAGTACGAATGAGCAACCCCGCATGAGCCACCCGACGAACGAGCCCGGCGCCGACCGGGACCCGGACGACAGCGCCCGGAGGGCTGCCGGGCACCCGGCGACGCCGCCGCGCGCGCAGGCGAGCCCGACGGCGGCGGAGCTCGCGACCCAGTACGCGGCGAAGTCCGGCGTGCGCCGCAACCATGCGGGCCAGATCGACGTCCTCTCGTCGATCGGCGGGGTGCAGGGGCTCGCGGAGAGCATCGGCCCCGGACTCGTGTTCACGGTCCTCTTCACGCTCACCACGGACCTCCGGGTCTCCCTCATCGCGGCGCTGGCCGTCTCCGCGGTCTTCACCGCCGTCCGGCTCGTCTCGCGGACCCCGGTGACGCAGGCCATCGCCGGCCTGGTCGGCGTCGCCTTCTGCGCGTTCGTCGCACTGCGCACCGGCAACGCCGAGGACTTCTTCCTCCCCGGGTTCTTCATCAACGGCGCCTACATCCTCGCGATGACGGCCTCGGTGGTCCTCCGCTGGCCGATCGCCGGTCTCCTGTTCGGGTTCCTCCGCAACGAGGGCGTCGAGTGGCGCAAGGACCCCGCGCGGGTCCGCGCCTACACCCTCGCCACGTGGATCATCGTCTCGGTCCTCGCGTTGCGCCTGGTGGTGCAGGTGCCGCTCTACCTCGCCGAGAACATCGCGGCCCTCGGCTCCACGCGCGTGGCGATGGGCCTGCCGCTCTACGCCCTCGGTCTCTGGCTCGCGTGGGTCGTCTCCCGGCCGGTCGGCGACGTGCCCGCCGGCGCTGCGCCACCGAAGGGTTAGCCCGCGAGGACCGGCCGGCGGGAGGTCAGTCGGCGGTCGGGCCGGTCCGGTCCGTCCGGGCGGAGAGGGCGGCCCGGAGGTCGTCCTCCGCGGCGATGGCGGCGAGGAAGAACATCTCGTCGCCGCCCTCGACGACGTCGTCGGGGCTCGGGGTGATGGGGGAGTCGTCCCGCAGCACGGCCACGACCGCGCAGTCCTCGGGGAGGTCGATCGAGCCGATCGTGTCGCCGACGAGGGGGGAGTCCGCGGGCACCGTGAACTCGACGATCGAGGACACCCCGGTCTGCAGCGTCAGCAGGCGCACCACATCGCCGACCTCCACCGCCTCCTCCACGAGCGCCGTCATGAGGCGCGGGGTGTTGACGGCCACGTCGACGCCCCAGGAATCGTCGAACATCCAGTCGTTCTTGGGGTTGTTCACCCGGCCCACCGTGCGTCCCACGCCGAACTCGCTCTTGGCGAGCAGCGACACCACCAGGTTCACCTTGTCGTCGCCCGTCGCGGACACCACGACGTCGGCCTCGTCGAGGCGTGCGTCCTTGAGCGTCGTGAGTTCGCACGCGTCACCGATCAGCCACTTGGCGCCCTTGAGCCCGCTGCGGCCGATCACCTCCGGCTTCTCGTCGATCAGCAGGATCTCGTGGTTGTTGCCGAGCAGTTCCCGTGCGATCGAGGACCCCACGCTGCCGGCCCCGGCGATGACGACCCTCATCGGTTCTCCTCCTTCGGGGCGGCGGCGAGGATGCGGGTGATCTCGTCCGTCGCCGTCGTCTTCATCATGGCGTGCAGGATGTCGCCCTGCTGGTAGCTGGTCTCGGCGGTCGGGAGGATGCCCTCGCCGAACCGCGTGAGGTACGCGATCCGCACGCCGCTCGCGGCCTCGATACTCCGCAGCGACCGGCCGAGCCATGCGTCCGAGAGCGCGAGCTCGGCGAGGATCAGCCGCCCGGACGTCTCACGGAAGTCGCCGTTGATGGTCTGCTCGGGCAGGATCCGCCGCAGCACCTGGTCCGCGCTCCAGCGGACCGCGGCGACCGTGGGGATGCCGAGGCGCTGGTAGATCTCGGCGCGCCCCGGGTCGTAGATGCGGGCGACGACGTGCGGCACGTGGAAGGTCTCGCGGGCCACGCGCGTGGCGAGGATGTTGGAGTTGTCGCCGCTCGACACGGCGGCGAACGCGTAGGCGTCCTGGATCTCCGCGTACTTCAGGGTCTCCCGGTCGAATCCGACGCCTGTGACCTTGCGACCGCCGAACGAGGAACGCAGCCGGCGGAACGCGCGGTCGTCCTGGTCGATGATCGCGACCGAGTGCCCGGAGTCGTCGAGGGTGTGCGCCAGACTGACGCCCACCCTGCCGCACCCCATGATCACGAAATGAGCCACCGAGGGCACCCCTGATTCTTGGTGTAGATCCTGCTGTCCCGTGCCGTACCAGCACCCAGCCTAGTGGCTGCCCGGGGGCACGGACGCGCTAGTGTTTGGGCTGTGCTGACTTTTCTCGAGGCTGTCAAGAGGGTGCTGGTGGGCAAGCCCTTCGCCAGTGACAGGCTGAGGAGCAGGACCCTGCCCAAGCGCCTCGCGATGCCCGTCTTCTCCGCGAGCGCCCTCTCGTCGGTCGCGTACGCGCCGGACGAGATCCTGCTGACCCTCGCCCTCGCCGGGGTGGCGGCGGTGGCCATCTCCCCGTGGGTCGGCGTGGCCGTGATCGCGGTGCTGCTCGTCGTCGTCGCCTCCTACCGCCAGGCCATGCGCGCCTACCCGTCGGGCGGCGGCGACTACGAGATCGCCAAGCAGAACATCGGCCCGCGCGCCGGGACCATGGTGGCGTCCGCGCTCATGGTCGACTACGTGCTGACCGTGGCCGTCTCGGTCTCGGCGGCCGCGCAGTACGTCGTCTCGCTCGCCCCGCCGCTCGAGGAGGCGCGCGTGCTGCTCGCCGTCGCCGGCGTCGCCGTGCTGGTGATGCTGAACCTGCGCGGCATCACGCGGGGCGTGCGGGCCCGGGCCGTCGTCGCCTACGCGTTCCTCGCCGGGATCCTCGCGCTCTGCGCCACCGGTATCGGCCAGGCCTTGACGGGCACCCTCGCCCAGGCGCCGAGCGCCCGCTTCGAGATCGTGCCGGACGCAGCACTCGACGCCGGCCTCGTGGGCCTCGCCGGCGCACTCCTGATCCTCCGGGCCTTCTCGGCGGGAGCCGCGGCGCTGACGGGGCTCGAGGGGCCCGTGTCGAACGTGCCGCGCTTCCAGGCGCCGCAGAGCAGGAACGCCGCGACGACGCTCCTCGTCCTCGGCCTCGTGTCCTCCGCCATGCTCGCCGGCGTCATCTACCTCGCCAACGCCACGCGGGTGCACGTGGTGCAGGACCCGGCGGCGCAGCTGCTGCTCGACGGCCGGCCCGTCCCGGACGACTACATCCAGGCGCCGGTGGTGAGCCAGCTGGCGCGGACGGTCTTCGACGCCGGGTCCCCGGCCTTCTACGGGGTCGTCGCGGTGACGGCGCTGGTCCTGCTGCTCGCTGCCCATGCCGCCTTCGCCGCGTTCCCCGTGCTGGCCTCCATCCTGGCCACCGACGGCTACCTGCCGCGCCAGCTGCGCACCCGGGGGGACCGGCTGACCTTCAGCAACGGCATCCTCCTGCTCGGCCTCGGCGCGGTCGTGCTCATCGTCGTCTTCCGGGCGGACGTCACCGCTCTGGTGCAGCTGTACATCGTGGGCGTGTTCGTCTCCTTCACGGGCGGCCAGCTGGGACTGATCCTGCACTGGAACCGCACCCTGCGCAGCACGGTCGGCACCCAGGACCGCTGGGCCATCCGCAAGTCGCGGGCCATCAACACGCTCGGCTTCGCCCTCACCGCCGCGGTGCTCGTCGTGGTACTCGTCACGAAGTTCGAGTACGGGGCGTGGATCGCCGTGCTCGCGATGGCGGTGCTCTTCGCCGTCATGCGCAGCATCAAGAAGCACTACGACGTCGTGGCCGAGGAGCTCGCGATCGACGACGCCGACCACCTGCGCGCCCTGCCCTCCCGGGTCCACGCCGTGATCCTCGTCTCCCACGTCCGGAAGCCCGTCCTGCGTGCCCTGGCGTTCGCGCGGGCCTCCCGGCCGTCGCGGCTCGACGCGATCACCGTGGACGTCGACCCCGCGCAGACGCGCCGCACCCTCGCGGACTGGGAGCGGTACGAGATCCCCGTGCCCATCACGGTCCTCGCCTCGCCCTACCGCGACACCATCACCCCGATCCTCGAATACATCACGACCATGCGCCGGGACTCGCCCCGCGACCTGGTCGTGGTCTACATCCCCGAGTACGTGGTGGGAAAGTGGTGGGAGCAGCTCGTCCACAACCAGACCGCCCTGCGCATCAAGGCGCGCCTGCACTTCGTGCCCGGCGTGATGGTCGCCAGCGTGCCGTGGCAGCTCGCGTCCTCCGACGCGACGCAGATCAACCAGGACCTCAGGTAGGAAGACACCATGACCGACGCCGTACCACCCGCAGTCCCCGCCACTCCCGGGGCGGAGCCGGCCCCGACGGCGGAACTCACCGTCGAGCGGCCCGCCCACGGCGGCCACTTCGTGGCGCGGCACGAGGGCCGCGTGGTGTTCGTGCGGCACGCGCTGCCCGGCGAGCGCGTGCGGGTGCGCTTCACCGGGTCGGACGACGGCGCCAGCTTCTGGCGCGCCGACGTCGTCGAGGTCCTCGAGGCCTCACCGCACCGGGTGACGCACCCCTGGCCGCAGGCGGACGCGCTCTTCACCGCAGCCCGGGGACGCTCGGCCGTCGGCGGCGCCGAGTTCGGGCACATCGCCCTCGACGAGCAGCGGCGCCTGAAGGCCGCGATCTTCGAGGAGCAGCTCGCGCGCCTCGCGAGGACCGAGAGGACGGTGACCGTCGAGGCGGCTCCCGGCGAGGGGACCGACGGCCTCGCGTGGCGGACACGCGCCGCCTTCGCCGTCGACGCAGCCGGTCGCCTCGCCATGCACCTGCACCGCTCGCACGCCGTCGTCCCGGTCCGGGAGACGCCCCTGGCGGTCCCCGCGATCAATGCGCTGCGGCTGTGGACGCTCGACCTGTCGGGCATCGAGCGGGTGGACGTCGCGGCGCCGTCGGGCGGGGGAGACCCGCTGGTCCTCCTCGTGCCCGCCGGCGGTACGTCGCCGCGCCGCGTCGCGGCCGTGGCGTCCTCGATCGACGGCGCCTCGGTCGGTGTCCTCGACCCCGAGTCCGGCCAGGTGCAGCGGCTCGCCGGGCGTACCTGGCTGCAGGAGAGCGTGCTGGGGCTCGACTACCGCGTGACGGGCGCAGGCTTCTGGCAGATCCACCGCGGGGCACCCGAGGCCCTCGTGGGCGCGGTGCTCGACGGCCTCCGGCCCGCGGAGGGCGAGCGGTTCGCCGACCTCTACGCCGGCGCGGGCCTGTTCACCGTGCCGATCGCCCGCGCCGTCGGTCCGGCAGGGGCCGTGCTGTCGGTCGAGGGGTCGGCCGGGACGAGCCGCGACGCGAAGCGCAACCTCCACGGCCAGGACCACGTGTCGATCGTGCAGGGGCGCGTGGACGCCGTGCTGGGCCGCTGGAGCGAGCCGCTCGACGCCGTGCTGCTCGACCCGCCGCGCGCAGGGGCCGGGAAGAAGGTGGTCCGGCAGATCCTCGAGGCCCGACCGCGGGCCGTCGGCTACGTGTCCTGCGATCCGGCATCGTTCGCGCGCGACCTCGGCTACTTCCTCGCCGCCGGATGGACGCTCGACGCGCTCCGCGTCTTCGACCTCTACCCCCACACGCACCACATGGAGTCGTTCGCGCGCCTCCTGCCGCCGTCCTGAGGTCCGGCCGGGGATCGCCGATCCCGATGGCACCGGCTTCGGACCCCGAACGTTAGAGTTAAGGACAATCAGCGGCGATTCCTTCGCCACGCCTAACGAACCGAGGAGGCGCCGATGGGACTTCTGGAGACAATCCACGGCCCGCAGGACCTGAGCAAGCTCAGCGACTCTCAACTGACGGCTCTCGCCGGGGAGATCCGTACCTTCCTGGTCAGCAACGTCTCGCGCACGGGCGGACACCTGGGCCCCAATCTCGGGGTGGTGGAACTGACCCTCGGCATCCACCGCGTCTTCGACTCGCCCCGCGACAGCATCATCTTCGACACCGGCCACCAGTCCTACGTGCACAAGCTCGTGACCGGGCGCCAGGACTTCAGTACGCTCCGCCAGCAGGGCGGCCTGTCCGGCTACCCCTCCCGCGCCGAGTCGGTCCATGACGTCGTCGAGAGTTCCCATGCCTCGTCCTCGCTCTCCTGGGCTGACGGCATCTCCCGCGCCCGTGTCCTGGGCGGGGAGGGCGACCGCTACACCGTCGTGCTCGTGGGCGACGGCGCACTCACGGGCGGCATGGCCTGGGAGGCGCTCAACAACATCGCCGCGGACAAGCGGCGCCGCGTGGTGATCGTCGTCAACGACAACGGCCGCTCCTACGCGCCGACCATCGGCGGCGTCGCCGACTACCTCGCGTCCCTCCGCCCCACCCTCGACTCCGTGCGCACGCACCGCGTGTACGAGCGCACGCTCGACTGGGTCAAGCAGCGCATGCAGGACGGCGGGACGGTCGGCGAGTTCAGCTACAAGAGCCTGCACGCCATGAAGAAGGGCATCAAGGACTGGTGGGCGCCCCAGGGGCTCTTCGAGGACCTCGGCATGAAGTACGTGGGCCCCGTGGACGGCCACGACCAGTCCGCCGTCGAGCAGGCCCTTCACCTCGCCAAGAACTACGGGGGCCCCGTGATCGTGCACGCGATCACCGAGAAGGGCCATGGCTACGCGCCGGCCCGCGCCCACGAGGCCGACCAGTTCCACGCCGTCGGCGTGATCGACCCGGAGACGGGGGAGCCCATCGACGCGGCCGGCCAGCAGTCCTGGACCTCCGTCTTCGCGAACGAGATCGCCGACATCGCCGACGAGCGCCCCGACATCGTCGGCATCACCGGCGCGATGCTCATCCCCGTGGGCCTCCACCGCTTCGCGGCGCGGCACCCCGACCGCGTGTTCGACGTGGGCATCGCCGAGCAGCACGCGCTCACGAGCGCCGCGGGCATGGCCTTCGGCGGCCTGCACCCCGTCATCGCCCTCTATGCGACGTTCCTCAACCGCGCCTTCGACCAGCTCCTCATGGATGTCGCCCTGCATAAGGCGGGCGTGACCGTCGTCCTCGACCGGTCCGGCGTCACCGGGCCCGACGGCGCCAGCCACCACGGCATGTGGGACCTCGCGCTGCTCCAGGCGATCCCCGGGCTGCACCTGGCCGCACCTCGGGACGCCACCCGGCTGCGCGAGGAGCTCCGCGAGGCCGTCTCCATCGCCGATGCCCCCAGTGTGGTGCGCTACTCCAAGGGATCGGTCGGCGCGGAGGTCGAGGCGATCGAGCGCCTGGCCGACGGCGTCGACGTCCTGTCCCGCCGCCCGGCAGGCTCACGCCACAACGACGTCCTGATCGTCAGCGTGGGGGCCATGAGCGAGCTCGCCCTCGACGTGTCGAACCGGCTCGGCGCCCAGGGCATCAGCTCCACGGTCATCGATCCGCGCTGGCTCCTGCCGGTCCGCCGGTCGGTCATCGACCTCGCCGCCGAGCACCGCATCGTGATCGTCATCGAGGACGGCGTCCGCGCGGGCGGCGTCGGCTCGAGGATCCGCCAGGAGATGCGTTCGGCGGGTGTCGACACCGCGCTCAACGAGGTGGGCCTCCCCGTCGAGTTCCTCGACCACGGCTCACGCAACCAGGTCCTCGAGCGTGTGGGCCTCACCGCCCAGAAGATCACGCACGACGTCGTCGCGCAGGTCCTGGGCACGAAGGTGCCGGTCGCCCGGCCGCTCGCGGGGGACCACGCACCTGCGACCGGCCAGCTGCCCAAGCACTGACCGGCCCCGGCCGGCAGTCACCGGTACCGGCCCGCTCCGTCGGCCCGGAGCAGCCGGGGTGCCCGGCGTCCCAGGACACCGGAGCGGCCGCGGCGGGGGAGTGCACGAGTCCTCCCGGGCGGGCTCGCCGGTCCGGAGCAGCCTTCTTCGGAGGTGTGGTGTGAGATAATGACGAAGGCTGGCGAGGGAACCACATTCCCGCGCCGGTCCAGTGACAGGCTTCCGTTCCGAGAGCGACGCTTCCGTCCTACCGAGTCCGCCCCGTCGGCGGAAGTAGGCGGAATCCGCTGGCGGGACCCACCGTCGACAAGGGCGGCTGAGGTGGAAAAGCGCCACTGGTCTCCGAGTGATTCCGCACCCCCATGACGGTGCGACCTCGGACGATATGACAACGACTTCCGGTCCGCCGCCGGGCGAAAGGCCCGCGGCGGGCCGACATACCGCCCTCGAGGGCGTCGGAATGTGGCCGATGCCGCAGGGGCTTGGAGCGAGCACCCATGGATCAGTCAGAACAGCTGGGGAACGACCAGAACGCACCCGTTGCAGCCGAGAGCCTGCAGCAACCTCCGGAGCAGGCCGTGCCTGCGAAGGCGCCGCGCAGGCGCCGTACCGCCAGCGCCCCTGCGGGCGCCCCGCCCGCCGTCCAGGACCCCGCCGTCCAGGACCCCGCTCCCGAAGCGGCCGCCGCGCCTGTCCGCAAGCGGGCCACCCGGGCCCGCAAGCCCGTCGGCACTGCCGAGGCGTCCACGGACACCGCCGCAGCCGGTACGGCGGACGCCGTCACCGGCACCGACCCCGCAGTGGAGACAGCACCCGCAGACGCAGCAGACGCAGCACCCGCAGACGCGCCGCCTGCAGACGCAGCGCCTGCCGCGACGGCCCCACCCGTCCGGGCGACCCGCACACGCCGTCGGGCAGCCACGGCCGAGGCCGGACCCGCGAAGCCCGTCGAGCAGGTTCCCGCCGCCGACGCGGTCCCCGTGTCGGGACCCGCTGCGGCATCCGCCGAGATCGTGGACGCCGGTACGGCGCCGTCGCAGGCTTCCGATCCCACTGCCGACCCCACTGCCGACCCCACTGCCGACCTCGACGCCCCGGTGACGGAGGCCGAGGAGAAGCCGACACGTACCCGGCGCACCTCGACCAGGACCCGCAGCCGCCGCGCCTCCGAGCCGGTCGAGACCTCCGAGCCCGCCCAGGCCGCCGCGCCGTCCGAGGCCGGGACCGAACCCGCCGCGCCCGCCACCGCCGCTCCTGCAGCGCCCGAGCCGGAACCGGCCATCGAGCAGGCCGGCGAGCAGGACCAGCCGGTCGACGGGCCCGGGAGCGATCCCTTCGCCGTCCCGGAATCGCCCCTGTCACTCCTGTTCCATGCCCCCGACCTCAGCACCGTCACCGTGCCCTCCGTCAAGGTCGCCCCGCCGCGCGAGGAGGAGGCGGAGGAGGACACCGAGGAATCGGGCCGCCGCTCGCGCCGCAGCCGCCGCACGCGGAGCCGCCGCAGCGACACCGGCCAGGGCGCGTCGGGCCAGGGCGAGTCCGGCCAGGACGAGGTCGACGCCGACAGCGCGGACCGCGGCGACGAGCAGTCCGGTACCACGGGCCCCGACGACGGCTCGGCCGTCACGTCACGCCGTCGCCGCCGCCGTCGTCGCGGTGATCAGGACCTCGAACTCTCGGGCGGCGACGACGACGACCCGCCCAACACGGTCACGCGCGTCCGTGCCCCCCGGCAGTCGAGCGAGCCCGTCTCCGACCGCGTGACCAGCGTCCGCGGGTCCACGCGCCTCGAGGCAAAGAAGCAGCGGCGCCGGGAGTCCCGGGACACGGGCCGACGCCGCCAGGTCATCACGGAGGCCGAGTTCCTCGCGCGCCGCGAGTCCGTGGACCGGCAGATGATCGTCCGCCAGCGCGACGACAGGATCCAGATCGGCGTGCTCGAGGACGGCATCCTCGGCGAGCACTTCGTGTCGCGGACCCAGCAGGACTCGCTGATCGGCAACGTCTACCTCGGCAAGGTGCAGAACGTGCTGCCGAGCATGGAAGCGGCCTTCGTCGACATTGGACGCGGCCGCAACGCCGTCCTGTACGCCGGCGAGGTCAACTGGGACGCCGCCGGCCTCGACGGCCAGCCGCGCCGCATCGAACTCGCGCTGAAATCCGGTGACCCCGTCCTGGTGCAGGTCACCAAGGACCCGGTGGGACACAAGGGTGCCCGGCTCACGAGCCAGATCTCCCTTCCCGGCCGCTACCTCGTCTACGTCCCCGGCGGTTCGATGACGGGGATCTCCCGCAAGCTGCCCGACGTCGAGCGCAATCGCCTGAAGCGGATCCTGAAGGACCGCCTGCCGGAGAACGCCGGCGTGATCGTCCGCACCGCGGCCGAGGGCGCCAGCGAGGAGGAGCTGACCCACGACATCAACCGGCTGCGAGCCCAGTGGGAGGAGATCGAGCGCAAGGCGGGCTCGACCAGGACCCTGGCGCCGGAGCTGCTCTACGGGGAGCCCGACCTCACCATCAAGGTGGTCAGGGACGTCTTCAACGAGGACTTCTCCAAGCTCGTGGTCTCCGGCGAGGAGGCCTGGGACACCATCGAGGCCTACGTCATGTACGTGGCGCCGGACCTGGTCGGCAGGCTCGAGAAGTGGACGGGCGAGGAGGACATCTTCGCGGCATCGCGCATCGACGAGCAGATCTCGAAGGCTCTCGAGCGCAAGGTCTACCTGCCCTCGGGCGGCTCCCTCGTGATCGACCGCACCGAGGCGATGACCGTGGTCGACGTCAACACCGGCAAGTTCACCGGCAGCGGCGGCAACCTCGAGGAGACGGTCACCAAGAACAACCTCGAGGCGGCCGAGGAGGTCGTCCGGCAGCTCCGTCTCCGCGACATCGGCGGCATCATCGTGATCGACTTCATCGACATGGTGCTCGAGGCGAACCGCGACCTCGTGCTGCGGCGCCTCGTCGAGTGCCTCGGACGCGACAGGACCAAGCACCAGGTCGCCGAGGTGACCTCGCTGGGACTCGTCCAGATGACGCGCAAGCGCATGGGCACCGGCCTCCTGGAGGTCTTCGGCGAGGACTGCGAGCACTGTGCGGGACGTGGCGTCGTGACGCACATGGAGCCGGTCGAGCACCGCCGTTCCATCCCGGCGCCGGAGAGCCAGCCTGCACGCCAGGACAAGCCCTCCCGGAGCGAGCGCAAGCGGAGCCGAGGCCGGGGTGGCCAGCAGCTGGACGAGGCACCCGTCCAGCCCGCCCCTCCCGCGGTCGAGAGCCCGGAACGCGCGGCGAAGGCGGAAGCCGCCCGTGCCGCGCTGGCGAGCATCGCGGCGGCGACGCACCACGCGCACGAGGAGAACGTGGAGGTGCCCGCGGTTGTCGCCGACCTCGAGGTGGCCGACATCGAGGTGACGGAGGCCGTCCTCACGATCAACGGCGAGACGGTCACCCTGCCGCGCGCCGAGAGCAGGCGGCAGGACGGCCCCGACGCCGATCCGGCGCCGGCGACGCGCCTGACGCTGGACAGCCTGAGCGAGGCCTTCAACCGGAAGCCGGTGCCGGACGGTACGGGTGGCACGGACAGCACGGATGGCACCGGCGGGATGGACAGAGCGGCGGTCGACGGCACGCACGACGACGCGGCCCGCCCTGTCGCCCAGGCACCCGGGGCCCCGGTCGCGGAGCCTCCGGCCCGCCGTGCCCGTCCGCGCCGCCGGGTGGCCCGCAGCGCCCAGGGGGCGGCGGACACGACCATCGAGACGCAGGGCGCCGAGCCCGTCGTCGAGCAGTCCGGGACCCGTCACGTTGCGAAGGCCCCCGTGGCGGTCCGGAAGTCCGAGGCGTCCGCGGCCGAGCCGCTGATCTTCGGCGTCGGGGTGCCCGCCTCGGAGCTGTAGCCTCCGACGTCCCGCAGGACCGGTCCCGCCGGCCCACCTGCACCCTCCGCCGCGCAAGGCCGGGGTCCGCGAGGACTCCGGCCTTCCGTGTCGGTGGCCGCCGGGCCCCGCTGATTTGCGGGAAGGCGCCGTACTGCCGTAATCTGGACCCTCGGTGCACTCGCCTGTTGACCGGCGTGTCCGGCGCACGCAGATGTCCTTGCGACACGAGCGGCCGCAGGCAGCGGTGTCCGGGACGCGTCCAGCGGAACCGGTACGAGGAGCAGCCTTCAGGATTGCTGCCGAAGCGCACCCAGGTTTTTTCATCAGAAGTCAAGATTGTCGAGAGAAGTGAGTTCCCAAGTGGTGTACGCGATTGTCCGCGCAGGCGGCCGCCAAGAAAAGGTTTCTGTAGGAGACCTCGTTACCCTTGACCGCGTCACCGGTCAGGCAGGAAGCACGTTCAAGCTCCCCGCCCTCCTTCTGGTAGACGGCGGCAAGATCACCTCCGCAGCGGAGGACCTCGAGAAGGTCACCGTCACTGCCGAGATCATCGAGAATCTTCGTGGCCCGAAGATTGTCATCCAGAAGTTCAAGAACAAGACCGGCTACAAGAAGCGCCAGGGTCACCGTTCGGAACTGACGCGCGTCAAAATCACAGGTATCGCGTAGTCCCTCCGGGCTACCGTTCGGTCACGTAGACACTTCAGCGAAGGCAGGCATAACCCATGGCACATAAGAAGGGCGCAAGCTCCACTCGTAACGGCCGCGACTCGAACGCGCAGTACCTCGGCGTGAAGCGCTTCGGCGGTCAGGTCGTCAAGGCCGGCGAGATCATCGTCCGCCAGCGCGGCACCCACTTCCACCCGGGCGCCAACGTCGGCCGCGGCGGGGATGACACGCTGTTCGCACTCGAGGCAGGCGCCGTCGAATTCGGCACCCGCCGCGGACGCAAGGTCGTCAACATCGTGGGAGCAGCAGCAGAGTAATCTGCCTGGATCACGGTGCGAGCAGCATTCGGGTGGGGTGGGCCTCTACGGCTCGCCCCACCTTTGTTTAAGCCGATCAGACTCGGCACAGCGAGAGATTTGTAGAAGGAGACCACCGTGGCGAACTTCGTCGACCGCGTTGTCCTGCACGTATCCGGAGGCACCGGTGGCCATGGCTGCGTCTCCGTCCACCGCGAGAAATTCAAGCCCCTGGGCGGGCCCGACGGCGGGAACGGCGGGGACGGCGGCGAGGTCATCCTCCGCGTCGACCACCAGACCACCACCCTCCTCGACTACCACCACGCCCCCCACCGGCATGCCACGAACGGCGGCAACGGGATGGGAGACTGGCGCGGCGGCAAGAACGGGGAGACCCTCATCCTGTCCGTCCCGGACGGCACGGTCGTCAAGACGAAGGACGGCGAAGTCCTCGCCGACCTCGTCGGCGAGGGCACGGAGTTCGTCGCCGCGGCGGGCGGTCAGGGCGGTCTCGGCAACGCCGCGCTGTCCTCCCAGAAGCGCAAGGCTCCCGGGTTCGCCCTCCTCGGCATCCCGGGCGACGCGCGGGACGTCGTCCTCGAGCTCAAGTCGATCGCGGACATCGCCCTCGTCGGCTTCCCCTCCGCCGGCAAGTCGAGCCTGATCGCCGCGATGTCGGCGGCCCGGCCGAAGATCGCCGACTACCCGTTCACCACGCTCGTGCCGAACCTCGGCGTCGTCGAGGCCGGCTCCACGCGCTTCACGATCGCGGACGTCCCGGGCCTCATCGAGGGTGCGAGCGAGGGCAAGGGCCTCGGCCACCACTTCCTACGCCATGTGGAGCGCTGTGCGGCCCTCGTCCACGTCCTGGACTGCGCCGCCCTCGAGACCGATCGGGATCCGCTGGCCGACCTCGAGATCATCGAACGCGAGCTGGAACGGTACTCGGTCGACATGAGCTTCGCGGGGCCCGACGGCGACGTCGTTCCCCTCAACGAGCGGCCGCGGCTGATCGCGCTCAACAAGGTCGACGTGCCCGACGGACGTGACATGGCGGCGTTCGTGCGCCCCGACCTCGAGGCACGCGGATACCGCGTCTTCGAGGTGTCCGCCTCCAGCCACGAGGGACTGCGCCAGCTCGGCTTCGCCATGGCGGAGATCGTCGAGAACGCGCGCAAGGCCGTGGCCGCGACGCCCCCGAAGGTCGCTCCTCCCGTCCTGCGTCCGCGCGGCGTCAATGCCGCCTCGTTCCGGATCCGGCACGAGGAGAAGGACGCCCTGCCCCTCTTCCGCGTCCTGGGCGAGAAGCCCGAGCGCTGGGTCATGCAGACGGACTTCACCAACGACGAGGCCGTCGGCTACCTCGCCGACCGCCTCGCCAAGCTCGGTGTGGAGGAGCAGCTGTTCAAGACCGGCGCCAAGCCCGGCGACACCGTGGTGATCGGCGAGGGCGACGGCGTCGTCTTCGACTGGGAGCCGACCATGATGGGCGGCGCCGAGCTGCTCGCGGGGCCCCGTGGCTCCGACCTCCGCCTGGCGGAGTACGTGCGGCCCACACGCGAGCAGAAGCGTGAGGAGTACCAGGAGCGCAAGGACGCCAAGGCTGCTGCCCGCGCCGACCTCGAGGCCGACCGCAAGGCCGGCGTCTGGACCGAGTCCGTGCAGAACCGTGCCCGTCCTGTCGCTGCCCCGCAGGACGCGGACGGCGACACCGGGAACTGACACGTGTCCCTGCAGCAGCCGCGGCAGTCCCTCGGGTCCCGGTCGGGGCTCGCTGCTGCCGGGCGGATCGTCGTCAAGGTCGGCTCGTCGTCGCTGACCTCCGTCTCGGGGGGCATCTCGGGTGAGGCCCTCGTGGCCCTCGCCGATGTCCTCGCCGCGCGGCGCAGGGCCGGCACCGAGGTCATCCTGGTGTCCTCGGGGGCGATCGCCGCGGGCCTCGCGCCCCTCGGCCTCGCCCGCCGTCCGTCGCAGCTCTCCACCCAGCAGGCGGCGGCGAGTGTCGGCCAGAGCCTGCTCATGGCGCAGTACTCGCAGGCCTTCGCGGCGCACGGCGTCACCGTGAGCCAGATCCTGCTGACCGCCGACGACCTCATCCGGCGCTCCCACTACGCCAACGCGCACCGGGCGATGGAGCGGCTCCTGAATTTCGGCGTCGTGCCCATCGTCAACGAGAACGACACCGTCGCCAGCCACGAGATCCGTTTCGGCGACAACGACCGCCTCGCGGCCCTCGTGGCGCACCTCGTCAAGGCCGAGGCGCTCGTGCTCCTGTCCGACGTCGACGCGCTGTACGACGGGCCACCCGCCGCGGGCGCGAGCCGCATCCCGCTCGTCGGGTCCGCCGCGGACCTCGAGGGGGTCACGATCGGCCGGACCGGGCGGGCGGGCGTCGGAACCGGCGGCATGGTCACCAAGGTCGAGGCCGCCACGATCGCGGCCTCGTCGGGCATTCCCGCCCTCGTCACCTCGACGGCGAACGCGGCCGCGGCGCTGCAGGGGGAGGACGTCGGGACCTGGTTCACACCCACCGGCAAGCGCCAGCCGATCCGCCTGCTCTGGCTCGCGCACCTCGCCCGCGTCCTCGGCACGCTGGTGCTCGACGACGGCGCCGTGCGCGCCGTGGGCGAGCGGCGCCGATCGCTGCTGCCCGCCGGCGTCGTCGACGTGTCCGGCGTCTTCGAGGCCGGCGACCCCGTGCAGCTCGTCAGCGGGGACGGCACGGTGGTGGCGCGCGGCCTCGTGAACTACAGCTCCGCGGAACTGCCGCGCATGCTCGGACGGTCCACGCACGACCTCGCGGACGAGCTCGGCGCCGAGTACGAGCGGTCGATCGTGCACGTCAACGACCTCGTGGTGCTCCTGTCCGCTCCCACGTCATGAATGACCCCCGAGGCGGCGGGGGAGCGGCTGCTCGCTAGAATGCTGGGATGACCGACGTGCAGGCCGAGACGGCCACCCGGAACGACGACGCGCTGTCCGCGGACGAGCTCACCGCGGCAGTCCACGCGATCACCGACCGGGCGCGGGTCGCGTCCCGGACGCTCGGGCGTGCCACCCGGGCCCACAAGGACCGCGTGCTCCTCGCGATCGCCGACGCCCTCGTCGCCCGGCGCGACGTGGTCCTCGCCGCCAACCGGAAGGACGTCGAGCGCGGCCGCGCCTCGGGCACGTCCGAGTACCTGCTCGACCGGCTCGGCCTCGACCCCGCACGCATCGGGAAGCTCGCCGACGCCCTCACCGAGCTGGCAGCGCTCCCCGATCCGATCGGCACGGCGGTGCGGGCCGAGACGCTCCCCAACGGGCTGAGGCTGCGGCAGGTCCGCGTACCCCTCGGTGTGGTCGCCGCGATCTACGAGGCGCGCCCCAATGTCACGGTCGACATCGCGGGTCTCGCCCTCAAGAGCGGCAACGCCGTCATCCTGCGCGGTGGCAGTGCCGCGGCGGCCACCAACGCCGCCCTGGTCGGCATCATCCGCGACACCCTCGAGGACCACGGGCTGCCCGACGACGCCGTCCTCACCATCGACGAGTTCGGCCGGGAAGGCGCCCGGGTCCTCATGGAGGCCCGCGGGCGCATCGACGTCCTCATCCCGCGCGGCGGGCGCGAGCTCATCCAGTCGGTCGTAACCTCCGCGCGCGTACCCGTGATCGAGACGGGGGAGGGGAACGTGCACATCCTCCTGGACGAGAGCGCGGACGAGGACATGGCGGTCGACATCCTGCTCAATGCCAAGACCCAGCGGCCCAGTGTCTGCAACACCGTCGAGACGCTGCTCGTCCACAGCCGGTCGCAGGCGGCGCCCGGCGTGCTCGCAGCCCTCGTGCGCGCCGGGGTGGTCCTCCATGTCGACGACCGCTCGCGGGCGCTGCTGCCCGAGGGGACGGATGCGCTGCCGGCGACCGAGGACGACTGGGGCCGCGAATACATGCAGCTCGATCTCGCCGTGCGCACCGTCGACACCGTGGACGAGGCGCTGCAGCACATCCGCCGGTGGAGCACCGGGCACAGCGAGGCCATCATCACCAACAACCTGGCGTCGTCCGAGGAGTTCGTCGCGGGGGTGGACTCGGCGGCCGTGCTGGTCAATGCGTCCACGCGGTTCGTCGACGGTGGCGAGCTCGGACTCGGTGCCGAGGTGGGGATCTCGACGCAGAAGATGCATGCCCGCGGGCCGATGGGCCTGGCCGAGCTGACGACGACCAAGTGGATCGTGCAGGGGGAGGGGCAGGTCCGCCGCTGACGGCCCGCCGTCGCCGCGGGGGCGCCGTCCCGTTGCGCGTACCATTGGAGAAACGCCCACGCCGGGCCGCTTGGACCGGCAGACCCACCGACAGAGGAACAACGATGCTCTACTCCCTCGGCAGCGCACTGCTGGCGACCGAAGGCATGGAACAGCACACCGAGCTGCCGATGCCCGCTCTCGCCTACGGACTCATCGTCATGGGCATCCTGCTCACCCTGATGCTCGTCACCGTGTCGTTCTCCAACGTCCGGAACCGGCACGAGGCCGTCGAGGAACACCTCGACCCGCACAAGCAGCACGCCAACAACCACGACCACGGCGAAGCGAACCGGCACTAGCGGTCCAGGTGGCAGCCGACAGTATCGCGCGGGACGTCATGGGCGGCCGGCAGCGGCATCGTGACGGATCGCCCTGGCGCCTCGGTGTCATGGGTGGCACGTTCGACCCGATCCACCACGGCCACCTCGTGGCTGCGAGTGAGGTCGCGTCCGTGTTCGATCTGGACGAGGTCGTGTTCGTCCCCACCGGCCAGCCGTGGCAGAAGGCCGACAAGGACGTGACGGCGGGCGAGCACCGTTATCTCATGACCGTCATCGCGACGGCGTCCAATCCCAGCTTCACGGTCAGCCGGGTGGACATCGAGCGCCCGGGGCCGACGTTCACGATCGACACGCTCCGTGACCTGAAGGCGCAGCGGCCCGACGCCCAGCTCTTCTTCATCACCGGCGCCGACGCGATGGCCCAGATCCTCACCTGGAAGAACGCGGAGGAGCTGTGGTCGCTCGCGCACTTCATCGGTGTGACGCGGCCCGGGCACGAACTGAACGGGCGTGGACGCGACGTCAGCCTCCTGGAGGTGCCCGCCATGGCGATCTCCAGCACCGATTGCCGCCGCCGCGTGGGTGAGGGCAAGCCGGTCTGGTACCTGGTACCCGACGGCGTTGTGCAGTACATCGCCAAGCACCGGCTCTACCGGCGCGAGGCGGCGCCCGAGGGCGCACCGCCCCCGGGCGTCGACGGCGAGGAAGTCTTTCCGGCGGAAGGAAAGCACGGGGGCAACCCCAGCTCCGTACAACAACCAACTGGGTGAACACGCGATGAGCAAGGCAGAGGAAGACGCACCAGCCCGCGTGGAGATGCCCACGCGCCGGCAGCTGCGGTTGCAGCAGGTCGAGGGTCGCGCCGTCGCGCCTGTCGCCGCTCCCGGCGAGGATGCCGTGACGGGTAGCGGCTGGACACCCGACACCTCCACCGACACCTCGACGGGTGCGGGCTCGGCTTCCGCCACCGGCGCGGCCACGGCAATCGCCGCGCGGGCGCCGGTTCCGGGCGGGCGCAGGGACCGCCGTCGCCGCCAGGGCGCAGCGGCAGCCGCTGCCCGTGCGGGCGTGCCGGAAGCGCCGGACGGCGTACCCGTCGACGGTCGACGCCTCGAGGACCTGAGCGTCGAGGAAGCCCTTGCCGCGAGGAGCGCGATCGCTGCGGAGGCGGGGGAGCACGTCGCCGTCCTCGAGGCGGCCGGCGACGATCCGTTCGCCGTGGACCCCGAGGTACTTGCGCAGCAGAAGGTCCTCGCCGAGCGTGCCGCGGCCCTGAACTCCCGGGCGCGGCGGGTGCAGGAGGACCTGGGGCGGGACCAGCGGCGGATCGCGGTCCCTGTCGATCCGACCGCGGCACACAACCTGTCGATCATCACGCTGCCCGAGTTCGTCGGCGTAGCCGACGGGACCCCGGCCGTGCTGCGGGCTCCCGCCACGACCTCGGTGCCCGTCGTGCTGCCTCCGGCCACGACACCGGCCGCCGCCGGGAAGGATCCGGTGCACGAGGCGACCGTGCCTCCGCCGGGGCAGCCCCGAAGGGGCGCGACCGAGCCCGTGCGGGCGAGCAATGCCTTCGGGCTGGAACCGCTCGATGCCATGACCGCGGGCCTCGGACGGTTGCGCCGGGTGCGGTACCTGCAGTATTCGCTGGTCGGCGTGGGCGCGGCGGCCCTCGCAACCGGAATAGTATTGACAGTCAGCTCCCTCAATGGGTGAAACCGCTGGCACCACACAAGGAGATCAGTGAGCGCTACCGAAGAGTCCATCAGCATCGCCCGCACCGCGGCCCACGCCGCAGCGGACAAGATCGCGCAGGACATCACAGCCATCGACGTCAGCGACCGCCTCGCCATCACGGACGTGTTCCTCATCGCGTCCGCGCCGAGCGAGCGTCAGGTCAACGCGATCGTCGACGGTATCGAGGAGGAACTCTCCAAGCAGGGCCTCAAGCCGGTACGGCGCGAGGGGCGGAGCGAGGGCCGCTGGGTCCTGCTCGACTACGCGCAGGTCGTCGTCCACGTGCAGCACGAGGAGGACCGCGTGTTCTACGCGCTCGACCGGCTCTGGAAGGACTGCCCGTCCGTCGACCTCCAGCTCGAGGGCGCGCTGCAGAGCTCGCCCCAGGTCGCAGCGTCCGACGACGCCGAGTGACCCGGTACCCCCACGCCGACCCCGCAGCCCGTCGCGTCATCTTCTGGCGCCATGGCCGCACGGAGTGGAACCGGTCCGGCCTGTTCCAGGGCCAGGAGGACATCGACCTGGACGAGACGGGTCGCGAGCAGGCGGCGCGGGCGGCCGAGGTGCTGGTCACACGGCAGCCCGCGATGATCGTCTCGTCGGACCTGCGGCGTGCGGCCGACACGGCCGCCGCCCTCGCCGAGCTCAGCGGCGTCCCCGTGGCCTACGACGAGCGCCTCCGGGAGACGGACGCCGGGCAGTGGCAGGGTCTCTCCTTCGCCGAGATCGATGAGAGATTCGCCGATGACAATGCGGCGTGGCGCGGGGGAGACCCCGACGTGCGCGCCGGTGGTGCCGAGAACCGGCTGGACGTCGGCGACCGCATGCTCGCGGCGGTCACCGATGCCGTCGCCCGCATCGAACCGTCGGAGACCCTCGTCGTGGTGAGTCACGGTGGGGCGATCCGGGCGGCGCTGGCTGCGCTCATGGGCTTGCCGCCGAGGCGCTGGGGTTCCCTCGCGGGCCTGTCGAACTGCCACTGGTCGGAGGTCCACGAGGTGGTCGGCAGGGCGGACGCCCTCTTTTCCTGGCAGCTCACGGAGCACAATGTGGGCCTCGGCTCGCTGCCGGTGGAGCCCCTGGAAGGCTGAGTCGGAGGTGCGCCCCGATTTGGCGAAGCCGCTAGAATTTACTACACTGAACAAGTTGCTTCGGCGGGGTGAACACCTCCAGGAGCGGCGAAGTACGGGGCTATGGCGCAGCTGGTAGCGCACCTGCATGGCATGCAGGGGGTCAGGGGTTCGAATCCCCTTAGCTCCACCATGAACCGCCGGACCACAGGGTGAAAGCCCTGGTCCGGCGGTTTTTTGTCGTCGCGATACGGGTCCTGCCATCGTTATGCCATCGTTTCGAGGACGAGAGGCGAGAGGCCGTGACCCGCCGACGAGGGCGGGCAGAGCCCTCCAAGGCGGGGAGGGCGTTGGAAGCACCCGACCGAGGATATCGCCCACGCCGTCACCGCTGAGAGCGTGATGGGGCACGCTGAGCCGATCCTGGTCACCCACGAGGCCGCGGGCCTGCGCGGCCGGACCGCCTGGTCTCATGGCCGCGCGGCGGGCAGGTGCAACCCACCTCCAATCCGCATCGCCGCGGGAATTCGAACGGCAGCCAGTTCGCCGTCACCTGTGCCGGGCCGTGTGCGGCAGTACCCGTTGCCCGGCACCGCCGCCGGTTCACAGGGGTCTCGTGGGCACCATGACGTACGCCGTCGTGCTCGACGGGGCGATCTCGGTGAGGCCGGCGTCGACGATGACCGAACCCGGGACGGCCTTGGCCATGAAGTCCCCGAAGTCCTCCATATCGAAGAACACGACGGTCCCGGTCCGCCGGGTAGCCCAGGCGCGCTGGGTGTCCTCGTCGAGGGTGAGGAACCAGGCGAACAGCGCATGCGACGCCTGCGCGGCGGCCTTGCCCGTGGTCATCCTCAGCGCCGCGTCGAGCACGATGACCGGTGTCGGCGCCGTGCCATCGGAAGCCCGGCGGGTCCCGGGCACCTGAGGTAGTTGGGTGCCGCCGACCTGCAGGCGGGAGAGGACCTTCGGGTACTGCTCGTAGGGTGCCGGACGGAAGGCCAGTGCACGGGCCCGGCCGACGACCGCTTCGGTGGCCTCGCCGTGGAGCTCGGCGACGACCTTCAAGTACGTCTTCACGTCGGCGCGGCGCACCGACTTCGTGAACCGGCCATCGAGCCAGGCGTCCCAGCTGGTGGTATCACCGCACGCGGTGAAGAGGTCGGATGCGTAGGCGCTCACGCTGGAGATCGCGGCCGCGCAGATGCCGTCGGCTTCAGGAGCAGGGTCGTTCTTGTCGACGAGCAGCACGATGGGCTGCACGAAGGAATCGGTGTCCGGCGTGCCGGAGGCAGAGGCGACGGAGGTGTCAGTCATGGCGGACTCTCAATGAGGCGGATGGAAGCACCAAGTGTGCCGCACTTCCAGCATGGTCGAGCACGATCAGCGCTCCGGCACAGTACTTGGACTTCTCGGTGGTCGCGCCTTCCCCGTCATCGTCGAATTCCACGGTCCATGGCACGGGAACGACCCGCCGTCTTCGAGGACATCGGCGATGTCCTGGGCGCGTTCCGGGCGCAGGAAAGGGGCTTCTCGTTGCGGAACGGGCGGTGGACGCAGGGCTGCTTCAGCGTGGACCCCTGCTCCGAGAGCTCGGCGGGGTGGGGCGGTCGCAGGACGCCATGGGTGCAGTGATCATCAGGGAGCTCATGTGTGTGGTGCCACCAGGGCCGCTCACCACGGGTCGGACGAGCAGATCACTCGTCGGTGTCAGGCCGCCTCGGCGTCGGTTGCTGGTTGACTGAGGGGCATGTCGAGGATGCGTGCCAGGGCACCTTGACGCAGTGCGACCTGGATGGGTAGAGGAGGCATCAGCCGGCCCTGCGCGATGAGATCAAGGGTTCGCTGGGGCCGCTGAATGGGGACCGTCGAGTTGGCGTCGTGGTACTCGCCGGGGCGGGTGATCATGGTGGGAGTTCTCTCATCGCTAGGGCTGGTTGCCTGTGAAGGTAAGTCGTTGCCGCCGGTCTTCAGGCGGGCTCGACGACGTCGATGATCGTCCGGAAGAGGTCGGCGCCGCAGAAGCCGCTGATGAGTCGTTCGATGACGGCTCGCTCGATCTCTTCGAAGACCAGCGTTCGACGATACCGGGCCAGGTAGCTCTCCACGAACTCGCGGTGGTCGTTGACACCTTCGGATGTGGGCCTGTATGAGAAGTCGAGAATCCAACGGTTCTCGACGATGTACGTCCAGCCCGAAGGTCTCCGACACCTCGATCTCGAAGTACCTCCGCGCCGAACCAGAGGAGCCCGGTGAGGCAATACCCACGGAGACTCCCAACTCCCGGATTCACGCCGATCGGGAGTTCTGGGACGTACGGTAAGCCCCGACACCACCTGCAGGGCATGCAGGGGGTCGAATCCCTCAGCTCCACGACGAACCGCCGGACTCCAGGGTGATAACCCTGGTCCGGCGGCTTTCTGTCGTGCTGCGAGGGCGGTCCCGTCGCTCTATCACCCCTTCGATGCCCGCCAGCCCGAGAGCTCGACCCGATGCGCCTTGCTCGAGGGCCCGTGGCATGCCGCAAGCCTTCATCGCACTCTCCCTGGCCGGCCAGCGGACGAACACCAAGCTCTTGAAGGTCGCGGACCACCTCATCAGCAGCGGTGGCCTCCTCGGAGGAGATCAGAGCGTTCCCGATCCGAGTCGCTGACTCCTGCGGGCCCCCTCGACGTCACCCAGGCAGGCGCGAAGAGTTCGGCGTGGCTGGAGTACGGATCCGAATCCGGCGACGCCGGCGTCCTGAGGCACTCCGCGCACGGGCGCCGTCGGACGCTGGGGTGGTCATCTTCGCGCAGCACCGGAGACCGCTCCGGCGTCGAGTCGATGGACTGCTGGACGCCACCCTTCGGGCTCTTGACCCCTCTCCACGACAGGTTCATCCTTGTCCCACGAGGCAGGCAGGACCAGTCAAGCGGTGCCGCAGGGATGCACGTGAGAGGCGCAAACACCCCTGCCCGCCCCGCTCAGCTCCGTCGCCACGGTGAACGGTCCGGGTGAAGGTCACCCAAGAACAGTCACCGGAGTCCGACCCGCAGGAAGCAGTACCCATCACAGGAGGTCACGATGTCAGGTCTGATGCGGAAGAGTCTCGATGCGCCCGAGGAGACGCGTCCCTTCGAAGGCGGCACGGGCCACCTTCAACTCGTCAATCCGGAACAGGGTGCGGTGGGCCGCGCCACGTTCCAGCCCGGCTGGCGGTGGTCGGAGCACGTCAAGCCGATCGCCAAGACCGACAGCTGCCAGGCCGCCCATGTGGGGTACTTCGTGTCGGGTCGGATGAAGGTCGTCATGAACGACGGCGAGGAGATGGAGTACGGGCCCGGTGACTTCGCCACGATGGCCCCGGGGCACGACGCCTGGGTAGTGGGGGACGCACCCTGCGTCTTCATCGACTGGCAGGGATTCGCCGACTACGCGAAACCCTGAACCCGGGACCGGGCACGACAGACCCGCGGGTCACCGACCGCATGAGCCGGCGCCTCTAGATGCGCCGCCTGTAGTGATCGTGGGTCAGCTTCACCTGCTCGATCCAGAACTCATGCTTCCGCACCGCGGATGCACCTGGTTCGAGATGGTCGAGATACTCGGCGAGGGCGTAGAAGCCCTCGCCGGGTCCGTCACCGTGCGAGACCTCCACCACGGACGACAGCATGAAGCGGCTGTGCAGGAGGTCGTCCTTCACGACGTCGGCAAGCAGCGTACCCAGCGCGTTCCGGTCGGCATCCCGCGGGGAGTCGAAGGGTTGCGTGCCTGCGTCCGCACTGAGGTCCCGGTTCAGGTCCGAGTAGGCGATCAGCTCCTGCCGGCGGGCGGTGTGGACCATGATGTTCCGAGCGGCCTCCATCATGCGCGACCAGTCCTCGTCCGTGCGTCCGTGCGGCATCCTGCCCCTTCCATCGGCTCCCGTCAGCCTAGCCGCCCGAGGTCCGCGGCCCGGCGGAGCGACGCCGCAGGCGAGGGTGTTGCACGCTGCCGCGCCGGTGGCCGGCAGGTTCCGAGGTCGACCATGCCCGACGAATGCCCGACGAATGCCCGGCACCGGGATCGGAGGGGCCTGCTGCCGGTCCGTCCGGTCGGTCAGCCCCGGACGGCCGCCAGCGCATCGCGTACCGCGTCGACAGCGACGGACGTGTCGGCGTCGTCGGTACTCCAGTTGCTCACCGAGATCCGCAGGATGTCGCGGTCCTGCCAGCGTGAGCCGGACATCCAGACGCGGCCGTCGGCGATGATGCGGGCGGTCACCGCACGCGTCGTCGCGTCGTCGCCGAAGGTCAGCGAGACCTGGGTGTAGGAGACGTCGTTGAGCACCTCGACGCCGTCCAGTTCGGCCAGCTGTTCCGCGAGGCGTCGGGCCTGCAACACGAGCCCCCGGACCTGATCGGCGACGCCGTCCCGACCCAGTGACTTGAGTGCCGCCCACACCGGTACCCCGCGGGCGCGCCGGGACAACTCGGGAACGGTCTCGAAGGGGTCGGCCGGGCCGTCCGCCTCCTGGATCAGGTAACTGGTGTGCACACCCATGGCAGCACGCAGGGCCACGGCGTCGCGGACCACCACGATCCCGCAGTCGTACGGCACGTTCAACGTCTTGTGCGCGTCGGTGCCCCAGGAATCGGCGCCGTCCATCCCCGAGGTCAGGGCTGCAAGCTCCGGCACGGCGGCGGCCCACAGCCCGAACGCGCCGTCCACATGGACCCAGGCGCCGTGCGCCTTGGCGACGGCGATCGCCTCCCGGAACGGATCGAAGGCGCCGGAGTGCAGGTTCCCGGCCTGCAGGCAGACCAGCAACGGGGAACGGCCCGCTGCGCCGGGCTCTTCCCGCCGGGCATCCGTCAGGGCGAGGTCCAGTCCACCGGGGTCGATACGGCCCTGCCGGTCGACAGGCACCACCGTCGGCCGGCCCAGCCCCAGGTATCGAAGGCCCAGGTCGATCGTGTCGTGCCGCTCCTCACCCACGAAGCAGCGGATCCGGGGTCCTCCGGCGAGGCCCTCCGCGTCGAGATCCCAGCCGGCGTCGGCCATCAGACGCCACCGAGCCGCCGCCAGCCCCGTGAAGTTGGCCATGGTGGCACCCGTGGTGAAGCCGACCCCTGCCTCGGCTGGAAGGCCCAGGAGTTCGAGTAGCCACCGGCCGGCGGCCTCCTCGATGGCCGCCGTCGCAGGAGTGGCGAACCGGAGCCCGGTGTTCTGGTCCCAGGCGCTGACCAGCCAGTCCGCCGCCAGGGCAGCAGGCAACGTGCCGCCGATGACCCAGCCGAAGAACCGCCCGGACGGCATCGCCATGAGACCGGGTTCGGCCTGTTCTGCCAGAAACGTCACGACCTCCGCCGCCGGCGTCCCGCCCCGCGGAAGGGGACCACCGAAAGCCGGGGCGAGCTCGGCCGCGGTCAGCCTCGGGCCGACACGCCGCTCTTCCTGGCTTTCCAGCCACTGGCGTGCGTAACGGAATGCCGCGGTCAGGGCGTCGCTGTAGCTCTCCTCGGATGCTGACATGGCTGCTCGTCAGGCCCGCGTCACGACGCGTGCTCCTCCTCCGAGTGATCGAGCAGGTCGCAGACGTCCGTCACGTACTGGGTGGTGTTCTTGACGACTTCGACGGAGACGGGCTCCAGGACCTCGGAATCCTCCGAGAATTCGACGTCGATCGTCAGGCGGCCCTCCTCGAAGTAGAAGAATTCCGGCAACCCCGCGTCGGCCAGCGCGCCGGCTTCGACGGAGCTCAACGGCCAGATGATGGATGACGCCCCGAGCGAGACGGAGACGTTCCTCTGGTCCGCCGAGATGCGCTCCGAACCTCGACCCGAGATGTCGAGCTCATCGACGAAAATCTCGCCGGACTCGCGGTAGAGGTCGACCGTGGCGTCCCCGCGGTACCGGATGACGGTGCTGCCGTCCCGCTTCACGTTCACCTTCCATTCGACCTCCCGGACGTCTCCGGAGTCCAGCGTGATGGTCTCGCCGCAAGCATCGATCCTCACCTCGTCGTAATAGTCTGCCGGAACGGGCACGTACTCACCGCCCGTGTCCTCCGGCGGCGGCGAGAGTGGTTCCTCGGCGGTATCGGCTCCGGCGGGTGCGACCCCGGCGGCGAAGGTGAGGGCGAGCAGCAGGGGAAGACAGCGGAATTTTCTGAGGTCTTTCACGGTGACTCCTTGGCATCGCAGGATCACGCGTCCGGTGTCCTGCCTGATGAATGAGATTCATTGCCTGCTAGGCGACGAGACCGGTGATGGTTCCTCGAGGGCGTCAGGGGACGCCGACACCGGCATGCTATTCCCGCTCGCGGGTGCCGTCAACGGTCTTGAGACGTCCACGAGGCCGGCGAACGCGGCGCATCGACGTCAGGTCGGAGTAGGGTCGGCGCAGGGAAAGGGTGGAGGGCATCGGTGGCCTGGTCTTCCGCGCACGGGATCCCGGATCCCGTGCGGGCTGGTACAGCGAAGACCTCGGCATCGATCGACCGCCGGAGACCTACGGGTCGTCCTCGGGGAGGCAGGCAACCGGCCGGAGCCGATGCCCAGGGGAAGCCCCGTCGGCCTCCGCCGCGGGTCGAGGCGAGGACCCCGCTGTGGAGATCCACGAGCAGGACGCAGGAATCCGAGCCCGGTTCCGGGACGGACGGACGGACGGACGGATCGGAGCCACGCCATGAGGTACACCCTCGAAGTCGTCTCGGTGCCTGTCAGCGATGTACAGCGCGCCAGAACCTTCTATGCCGACCAGGTCGGCTTCATCGTCGACTTCGACCTCGACGGCACGCTCGTCCAGCTCACGCCGCCCGGATCGGGCTGCTCCATCCAGATCGGACAGGATCGCACCGGCATGAGACCCGGATCCCTCGAGGGCCTGCAACTGGTGGTCGCCGACCTCGATACGGCCCATCGTGAGCTCACCGCACGCGGGGTGCCGGTGTCCGAGATCGAGGTGTACGCGCCGGACGGGCTCAGGCCCCGGTTGCCCGACGACGACCTGAACAATGTCGGTTTCTGCTCCTTCGCCGATCCCGACGGCAACCGCTGGATCATCCAGCAGATCACCGACCGCAGACCCTGAGGCAGGCCGGGCACCCGTCATGGCGGCCCTGGCCCGCGACGGCCGGTCGGCGCCTTCACCCGGATCCGGTGGTCGGGAGTGGGACTAGGTGTTGCTCGATCTCGGGGCACCCATGCCGGGGTCGATCCTGTGCGGGCCGGCCGCCGAGGGACGGACGTCGAAGTCGAAGATCGCCGTGGGGATGTAGACCGTCGAGCAGGAGTTCGGTATGTCCACCACGCCCGAGAGCCTGCCTTCGATCGGCGCCGAGCCCAGCAGCAGGTAGGCCTGCTCCGGGCTGTAGCCGAACTTGGTCAGATAGTCGATGGCATGCAGACACGCGCGCTGGTAGGACAGGTGCGAGTCGAGATAGCGCTGCTCGCCGTCGAGGGTCACCGACGTGCCGGAGAAGGCGATCCACTCGCTGTACCGGGGGTCCACGATGCCGGGCATGAAGATGGCGTTCTCGCTCACCCCGTAGGTCTCCATCCCTCCCCTGATGACGTCGACCCGGAGGTCGATGAAGCCGCCCATCTCGATGGCGCCGCAGAACGTGATCTCGCCGTCGCCCTGGGAGAAATGAAGATCACCGAGGGACAGGTTGGCGCCGTCCACGAACACCGGGTAGAAGATCCGGGAGCCCTTCGAGAGGTTCTTGATGTCCTGGTTGCCGCCGTTCTCCCGGGGCGGTGCCGTCCGCGCCGCCTCCGCGGCCACACGGTCGAAGTCCGCCGCCGGGAGGCTTCCGAGAACGGCATGCCCTGCCTCCGGTGGCAGGGCCAGTGGCGGTACCCGGTGCGGATCCGTGGCGATGAGGTCTCCCTCACGCCGGTTCCACTTCGCCAGTAACCCGGCGGAGGGGGCCGTGCCCATCAGGCCCGGGTGGATGAGCCCCACATAGGACACCTCCGGCACGTGGCGGGATGTCGCCACCTGACCGCTGAAGTCCCAGACGGCTTTGTAGGCGTCGGGGAACTGGTCGGTGAGGAAGCCTCCGCCGTTGTTGCGCGAGAAGATGCCGGTGTAGCCCCATCCCTGCCCTGCCAGGGGGCCTGAATCCTCCTGCGGGATCGGACCGACATCGAGGATGTCGACGACGAGGAGGTCTCCCGGTCTGGCCCCTTCGACGGCGAAGGGGCCAGAGAGTTTGTGGACGGTGAGCAGGGGTGCATCGAGGATGTCGTCGGCGGAGTCGTCATTGACGATCGCACCGTCGAACCATTCACGGCAGTGGACCCTGAAGGAATCGCCGGGTTTCACCGTGGCGACCGGGGGGATCTCCGGGTGCCACCGGTTGTGTCCGATCTTCTCCTGGTCCTCGAACTTCTTCGTCGAGTCGAGCGGAAAGATGACGTCGGGCATTTCGTCTCCTTTGATGGACGCCGCGTACCAGGATCAGGGCCGCGGCAATTTCCTGGACAGCGGATTCACCGAAAAGGCGGGTGTGCTGCGGGCGCCCGAGGGAGGAATTCCTCCCGTGATCACGTCGGGTTCGGTCGCGCTGCGCGCGGCCGCATCGATCAGCCTGGACGAAGGGGTGTTCGTCCTCGACAGGTGGGGGGCGCTGATGCGCCGCCGGGCCGGTTGTCCACAGGTCGGACAGGCCTCCACGTCGGGGGCGGCCCCGAGCGGGCGGATGACCTCGTAGACGGCACACCGGGGGCAGCGGTACTCATAGATCGGCATGCAGCGGACCGTCCTTCCCCGGGTCCCTACTCATGCGGGCACGATCGGACCGCGCTCGTCGGTTCACGCTGATGAAGGGCGGACCAACACCGGTCATGGCGTTCCCTCGCGAGACGAAGAGTGGGACCGTGGGACGGGTGGTTCGTCACCGCCCGTCGACGACGCTGTCATGGAGACAATCGTCATGAAGCGGACCGCTATCGGGAAAACCGGTGCAGGAATAGCGGACGGCAGCAGAGTAATTCAGTGGTGACGGCGACATTAGTCCGGCCGATATTCGCTGTCAACGCTCCGTGGGACGACGAGGCCATGGCCGGGAGAGCTCCAGCAGGCCTGCAGCACTTACGCCGGCCGGATCATTCCCCGTGGAAATCCCCGTCCCGACCAGGTGCGGCAGGAAGGCGGATATCGGTGGACACCCTGCAGGTGCAGGGCCGGCGGGTCGGGGCCGTTGCCGGGGGTCAGTGGCGTTCGCGCCGGCCCCGTTGGAGCGTATCGGCACGATGTCCCGAGACCCGCCCTTCCATGATCCCCAGGTGGTCGAGGGATCCCTCCGATGCGTCACGCCGGGGGAAACCCGCTACTTTCACGAGCCCTGTCAGGCATCCGAGGATGACGACCGACAGGAGAGCCAGCAGAGGGATGTTCGGTCCCTGCCGGGAATCGGCCCGGTCGATCGCACCAGCCGCAGGGTCGGGTGTCGCGGAGGACGACGCGGACGCGCGGGGCATCGCCGACGGGGACGGCTCGGCGCTCGGGGTCGCCTTCGGGGTCGCCTTCCTCGGCGGGACCACCTCCGTGGCCTCCTCCGTCGGCGCTTCGTCGACGATGTCGGGCACGATCACCGGCGCCTCCGGTGGGAGGATGGACGGCCCGACCTGCGGGAACTGCTCCACCGGCAGGACCGGCAGGACCGGCAGGACCGGGAGCGGCACGGGAAGGGGAGCCTCCGGCGTCGGAGGGGTTTCCGGGACGGGTGCGGGAGGTTCGGGTGTCGGCGCCGGCGTCGGCGCGGGGGGTGGGGGCTCGGGAGTGGGCACCGTGGGAACGGGATCCGGGGTGGGGTCTGGCGTCGGAGTCACAGGGGGGTCCGTCGGAGGTCCAGGTGTCGGCTCCGGGATGACGGGGATCGATGGCGTGGGGTCGGGCGCGAGCGGGAGGGGCGTCCTCACCACGGCCCCCGAGCCCTCCGGCACGCAGTCGACGGCGCCGCTGGGGAGCGTCGTGCACACCTCGGCCGCGGACGCCGCCGGCACACCGATCGTCAGGCCGCCCAGCGTGACGAGGACGGCGAAGCACAGCGTCCGCTTCAAGGGCTTGCTCATGATTCCCCCAGTCTGTGGACCCAGCGCCCACGACGGACAGCTTATCCTTCTGCCGCCCTCACCGCTCGTCCGGGAGGCCGCCCGCCCAGGTGGCTGTCGGCGCACCTTCGAGCGGGTGGCATGCCAGTTTCCCCGCGACGCCACCCTGCACGAGCCGCTGCGCTGCCGTCGTCGGCTTGCGCAGGCCCTGCTCCGTCACGCTCGCCGTGAACTCCTGCCCGAGCGTGAGGCGGGGGTACGCGGCCAGGACCTCACGGACGAAGTCCCCCGGAAGGGCATCGGGTCGTGAGCCACTGATGTCCAGGCCCGTCGCGGTCTCCAGGAGGTACCCCTCCACGTCCATCGCGGGATCCACCGACGGCCAGTTGTGCCGCACGATCACCTCGAGTGCGCGACGGCGTCGGTCGGGGGCCCAGCCGGCGCCCGCGGTGAGGGCGACCGCGACGTGCCCGCCGGCTTCCTCGTACGGGAGGGCGACGTTGTCGAAGGCGGGCACCAGCCCGATGTCGTGCAGCACGGCGGAGGTGTACAGCAGTTCATGGTCGACACCCTGCCGGTCCTCCACGAGCGCGAACGCCTCGGCCCACAGCCAGGACCGGACCACGTGGTTCAGTACCGCGGGCGAGTGGTGGGCGGCTGCCAGCTCGAAGGCGGCCCGTGCCGCCTGCGTACGGGGTGCGGTGAAGTCGTGCAGCTGCATGGCGACATCATCGCAGATGCGGCGCGGCGCTCAGCGGGAGGTGCTCCGGCGTCGGCCACACGGTGTGGCTACTGCAGCAACCACAGCACGGCCTCGTCGCGGTCGGTGAAGAACCGGGTCTCCGAGGACGATCTGACGGCGAACGCCGTCAGCACGAGGTCCACGGGGTCCGAGCCCACGATCGCGATCCTCGCCGGATGCGTGTAGGCGAGGATCGCCGACCGCGCATCCCAGGTGACCTCCTCGAGAGCGGACACCTCCACCAGCAGGGGGAGGGCCGATCCTCCGGAGGCGACCATCGCGGAGCCGACCCGGCTGATATCCGCCCGGTCGATCACGAGGCGCGGACTCCACCGGAGTCGGAGCACGAACGGCAGGACCGTGACCGAGAATCTGGCGGCGTCCTCGGCGGGTGCCTGCGCGCGACGGTCGTGCACCACGTTCGTATCCATCCCCGTCCAGCGCCTTCCATGCCTTCCCCACGGCACGTCGTAGTACGGTCGGGACATCGATCGGGCCGCCACCGGCGGCAGGCCGCGCAGGAGGCAGCGGCCGAGCGATATTCGAAGCTCCCGCCTGACCGGATGGGTCGGCTACGGAAGCGTCAGAGCGCCCAGGCCGGCTGGCCGTCCCACAGGCCGCGGCCCGGCAGGCTGTCGATGAGCGTGCGGACGCCCGGAGCGAGCGCGGGGAGACCGTCCACGACGGCGATCAGGGGTGCGTAGTGCCGCAGGGCGGCCATCTCGTTGGCGAAGTGCAGGGCCCGCGCGTGGTCGACGGTGAGGCCCATGCCTCCGGCCGCGACCGCTTCGAGGGCGGACTGCGCGCCGCCGAAGAGCACTGCGTGCGCGAGGTCGGCAGCGGCGGTGCCCGGATCGTCCAAGGCGGCCCTGTCCCACTCGCGCAGGATCGCGTCCTCCTTGAAACGGACGCCGATCAGTTCTTCCTCGTATGCCATGGGTCCCCCGATGATCGTTCGCCGACTGGAGGCTCCAGAGTCGCAGCCGTCGGTTCCCCGCTACAAGACACCGTGATCCCGTGACGCAAGTTGTTAGCCGCCCGTTACCTGTCCACGCGTGTGGGTCTCCCCGTGCGCGGCGCGACCCGCGATACCTCGTCCGGCGGGGACTCCCGTGCCAGACTGGAACGCATGTGTCCCCGTTCTGCGAAGCCGCACACCCCGTCCATGTCCCCGAGCAGCACCATCTCCGCGACCGGAGGGGAGCGTCACGTGGCGATGCGCCTCGACGATGCCTGGCTGCGGTTCCAGACGCGCCTGGCGATCCGGCGCGGCAGGGTCGAGACCGTCATCCCCTATACGGGGTACGGCACGACGTCGTGGGTGCGGGTGCTCGCGCGCGTCGTCCTCAGTGATCCGCGGGACACGGGACGCGGTTCGGAGGCCGGTCCGCTCAAGCCCCTGCAGGAGGGCATGCGGGGGTGGCGCAACTTCACGAGCGCGCCCGTGGCGCACGCCGTCGTCCACGTGACCATCGGGGACACCGTCCACGACGTCGAGGCGGACCGCGGGGGCGTGGTGGATGCCCGCATCCCCGTGACCCTCGCCTCCGGCTGGCACACCATCTCGGTGCAGTCCGGGGAGTCGAAGACCGTCGAGGCGCCGGTGCGGATCGTCGCGGACGGTACGGAGTTCGGCGTCGTCTCCGACATCGACGACACCGTCATGGTGACGGCCCTGCCACGACCGTTCCTGGCGGCCTGGAACACGTTCGTGCTGGACGAGCATGCCCGGACCCCGACGCCCGGCATGGCGGTGCTCTACGAGCGCATCGTGCGGACGCTTCCCTCCGCGCCCGTCCTGTACCTCTCGACCGGAGCGTGGAACGTCGCGCCGACCCTGTCCCGTTTCCTCTCCCGTAACCTGTACCCGGCGGGCCCGAAGCTGCTCACGGACTGGGGGCCTACGCGGGACCGCTGGTTCCGCAGCGGCCAGGACCACAAGCGGACGTCGCTCGAGCGCCTCGCCGAGGAGTTCCCCACCATGAAGTGGCTGCTGGTGGGCGACGACGGCCAGCACGACGAGGCGATCTACTCGGAGTTCGCGCAGCGCCACCCGCAGAACGTCCGCGCCATCGCGATCCGTCAGCTCTCCACGGGTGAGGCGGTCCTCGCCGGCGGGCGCTCCAAGACCGGGGTGCGGCCGATGCCCGGCATCCCCTGGATCTACGCCCCCGACGGTGCGGGGATGTCCGCGCAGCTCGTGAAGCTCGGCATCATCCAGGAGGACGCGCGTACGGCCGATGTCCCGGAGGAGGCCCAGGTGCCCGAGGAGACCGAAGGGACCTGAGTCCCGGGGTGGATACCCCGCGTCATTCTTCCGCCGGTACTTGATGACCGTCCCGGGACTGTCGTAGCGTGTGGTCCTAGCTGCAGCGGGTCGTCGACGGGGGGCGTGGGTACCCCCGGGCGGGCCTGACCGTCGTACGCAGAGCCGTGGCCCTCCGCGGCAGTCCCGACCTCCCGCCACAGCGCCGCCCCCGGGGCGATGGACGGCACGTACGAGAAGGACCCGATGTCACCGTCCTACCCGGCACTGTCCTACGAACTGTATCCACCGCGGAACGCCGCGGCGGAGGAGTCCCTGTGGACGACCGTCCGCCGGCTCGAGGACACGCGTCCCGACTTCGTGTCCGTCACCTACGGCGCGGCCGGGAGCAACAGGGAGACCGCGATCGACCTGCTGCGGCGGCTCCTGACCGAGACCACGCTGAAGCCGCTCGCCCACCTGACCTGTGTCGGCAGCAGCCGCTCGGACCTGGCGGCGATCATCGACCGGCTCATCGGCGGGGGAGTCCGCGGCATCCTCGCGCTCCGCGGCGATGCGCCGGACGGCGGGGTGCAGGAGGGCGATGTCGAGCACGCCGACGGCCTCGTCCGGCTGATCCGTGAGGTCGAGGCGCAGCACACCGCTCAGCTCGCGGCCGGCCGGGTCTCCGTAGGCGTCGCGGCATACGCCACGCGCCACCCGGACTCGCCGACCGTCGAGCAGGACATCGAGGTGCTCCTCGCGAAGGAAGCCGCAGGCGCGGACTTCGCGATCACGCAGGTGTTCTTCCGGTCCTCCGACTACGCGAGCCTCCTCCGCCGGGCACGCCGCGCCGGCGTCACCCTGCCGATCATCCCCGGGGTCATGCCGCTCACGAGCACGCGGCGGCTCAAGAAGCTGAGCGGCCTCGCCGGTGTCGACGTCGACCAGAGCCTGTGGGACAGGCTCGACGGCGCACGCAGCGACGAGGAGCGCCGTCGCGTCGGTGTCGCGGCCACCGTGGACCTCGCGCGGGCGGCGCTCGACGACGGCGCTCCGGGCATCCACCTCTACACCTTCAACGAGCATGCTGCCGCGCTGGACGTCCTCGACGCCCTCGACCTCGAGCGGCCGCCGCAGGCCGGCCTCGCCGCCTCCCTGTAGCACCGGCAGCGCCACCAGGGACGCCGCCTCCCATCCACGACAGCCGTCAGGAGATCCCGTGTCCGTCCCCTTCCCGCGCAGCACGATCATCGGCTACCCGCGCATCGGGCCGCGCCGCGAACTGAAGAAGGCGCTCGAGGCGTACTGGGCCGGCCAGGCCGACGCGCCGACCCTCGAACGTGAGGCGCGCAGGATCCGGGAGGCCGGCTACGCCCGGCTGACGGATCTCGGACTCGACCCGCACGGCAGCGCCATCCCCGCGTCCTTCTCCCTCTACGACCAGGTGCTCGACACCGCCGTCGTCCTCGGCGCGGTACCCGACCGTTTCGCGGACCTCCCGGACGACGACGGCGCCCTCGGCCTCGACGCGTACTTCACCCTGGCGCGGGGGGACGAGGAGCGGCCTCCCCTCGAGCTGACCAAGTGGTTCGACACCAACTACCACTACCTCGTCCCCGAGATCGGGGAGCAGGCACCGTTCGTGCTGTCCGCGGGCACGCTGCTGCGCGACGCGGACGAGGGCGCCGAGGCCGGCTACCGTGTGCGTCCCACGCTGATCGGACCCGTGACGTTCCTCCTCCTGAGCAAGGCGGCCGAGGGCTCCCGCGCTTCCTTCCACCCGCTCGAGCGCCTCGACGACGTGCTGCCCCTGTACGCGGAACTCCTCCGCCGCCTCGCGGGTCGGGGCGTCCGCTGGGTCCAGTTCGACGAGCCCGCCCTAGTCGCCGACTCCACCCACTCCGAGGACCGCATCGAGGGTGCGGTGCGGCGCGCCTACAGCCTGCTCACGGAGACGTCGGAACGCCCGGCGGTCTTCGTGACCACGCCGTACGGATCGCCCGGGACGCGGCTGACGGCGCTCGCCGCGACCGCCGTCGACGCCGTGCACCTCGATCTCGTCCGGGGTGCTCCGCCGGCCGCAGCGGATCTCGCACTGCTGCGGGGCAGGACGCTCGTCGCGGGGGTCGTCGACGGGCGCAACGTGTGGAAGGCCGACCTCCGGGCGGCGGCGGCGGCGATCGACGCCCTGAGGACGGACGGCGTCGCCCTGTCGGTGGCGACGTCGACCTCGCTCCAGCACGTACCGCACGACACGGGAGCCGAGCAGGCGCTCGACGCACGGCTCCGCTCCTGGCTGTCCTTCGCGGACCAGAAGGTCCGGGAGGTCACGGTCCTCGCTCGGCATGCGGCGCATCCCGGGGCCGTGGACCGTGAGATCGACGCGGCGACACGGGTCCTGGCGGAGCGCGGCGGCGCCCGCGGGGTCGACGTCCCTGCCGTCCGTGAGCGCGCCGCCGCGCTCACTCCGGCGGACTTCGAGCGGCACCCGTACGCGGAGCGGCGGGCCACCCAGCAGGCCTCACTGGACCTGCCGCTCCTGCCGACGACCACGATCGGCTCCTTCCCCCAGACCCCCGGCGTCCGGTCCGCCCGAGCGCGGGCGGCGGCAGGCGCACTCCCGGCAGGCGACTACGAGGCCGTGCTGCAGGATGAGATCCGGCACGCCGTCGGCCTGCAGGAGGAGCTCGGGTTCGACGTCCTGGTACACGGGGAGCCCGAACGCAACGACATGGTGCAGTACTTCGCCGAGCACCTCGACGGTTTCGACGTCACGCAGCACGGATGGGTGCAGTCCTACGGTTCGAGGTGCACCCGCCCGTCGATCCTGTGGGGGGACGTCGCCCGGCCGGCACCCATCACGGTGCCCTGGACGTCCTTCGCCCAGTCGCTCACCGACAGGCCCGTCAAGGGGATGCTCACGGGCCCGGTCACGATCCTCGCCTGGTCCTTCGTGCGGAACGACCAGCCGCCGGCCGACACGGCCTTCCAGCTGGCGCTCGCCCTGCGCGACGAGGTGGAGGACCTCGAGCGGTCCGGGACGCGCATCATCCAGGTGGACGAGCCGGCGCTGCGGGAGCTCCTGCCCCTGCGCCATGCCGACCAGCCCGCCTATCTCGACTGGGCGGTGCGGGCCTTCAGGCTGGCGACGTCCTCCGTGGCTCCCGCGACCCAGATCCACACCCACCTGTGCTATTCCGAGTTCGGCGCCGTGATCGCGGCGATCGACGGCCTGGACGCCGATGTCACGTCCATCGAGGCCGCACGGTCCCGCATGGAGGTCGTGCACGACCTCGAGCACCACGGCTTCGGGCGGGGCGTGGGTCCCGGCGTGTACGACATCCACTCGCCGCGCGTGCCCGACGCCGAGGAGATCCGCCTGCTGCTGGAGCGCGCCGTCCGGCACGTCCCGGCCGCGCAGCTCTGGGTGAACCCGGACTGCGGGCTCAAGACGCGCGGGTACCGGGAGGTGGAGCAGTCGCTGCGGAACCTGGTGGACGCGGCCCGGTCCGTGCGGGCGGCGGCGGCGGTGATCCGCGGTTAGGGACCGTCCGGTACCACCCGACGCCGGACGGGCGGATCAGGACTCGGCAGGGGCACGCGGATCAGGACTCGGCAGGGGCACGCGGGTCACGGACTCCGCAGGGGCACGCGGATCATGGACTCCGCAGGGACCGCGCGGCAGCGGAAGCGGCCGCGACGACGGCCGGCCCGGCCGCCCTGAGCCTGCCACCGAAGACGACGGCACCGGCGCCTGCCAGCGCGGTGCCGAGGACCATCCGCTGCGCGGTGCGGCGCCGTCCGCTCCAGCCGCCGGTGACCGCCGCGTCGGAGGGGTCCAGTGAGGGGCCGTACAGGTTTCCCGTCGAGTCCTGCGCGGGCTCCTTCGACAGATGGCCGTGCTGCACCTGCACCGCCATGACCTTCTCGAGCCGGCCGGGCATGAGCCGATGCTGCCGGACCATGGAGCGTGCGATGCGCCCGACGGCGACCTCCCGGACCGGGGTCCCGACGACGTCGAGGATCGCGCTCGCCACGCGGTCCGCGCTGTACACCGGGGGCATGGCCATGATGCGGTGGCCCGTGTAGTTCGCGGCGTGGTGGAAGAACGGGGTGTCGATGGTGGGCGGGAGGACGGTGCACACGTGGATGTGCTTCTTCCCCGCCAGCATCAGCTCCGACCGCAGGCTCACGCCGAGCGCCCGCACGGCGGCCTTCGACATGGAGTAGGCGGAGGTGTACGGCTGGGGGATGACGCCCACGATCGAGGCCACGTTGACGATGACCCCGGAGCCCTGGTCCTGCATGCGTTCGAGCGCGGCGCGGGCCCCGTACACGTAGCCCATGATGTTGACGTCGATGACGCTCTCGAAGTCGCGGAGGGGGACGTCGAGGAACGGGGAGAAGAACGCCACGGAGGCGTTGTTGACCCACACGTCGATGCGTCCGAACTCCTCGACGGCCCTGCTCGCGAGCTCCTGGACGGCGTCGTACTCCGACACGTCGGTGGGGACGGCGATGGCCGGGGAGCCGAGGGCCGCGCATTCCGCGACGAGCGATTCGAGCGCCTCCTCGCGCCGGCTCGCCAGGACCAGCTGCGTCCGGCGACGGGCGAAGTGCAGGGCCGTCTCGCGCCCGACGCCGCTCGCAGCACCGGTGATGACGACCACGCTGTTCTTGATCCGCATGGGGTTTCCTCCTCGACAGGGTCCGGATGGCCGGCGGACGGGAGCCCGCCCTGTCCCGAAGCTACGGACAGGCCACGACGCGTGCAATCGGCCGGTCAGCGGTCGGAGGAGGGTGCGTATCCCGGAGCCGTATGCTTCGGCCCGATGCTCTGGCTCCGGAGGATGTCGGCGAGCTGGTCCATGAAGAGCCGCACCCGCGCGTCGTCGGCGTCGCCCGTGCGCAGGGCGAAGATGCTGCGGGCGAGCCGGATCTCCGGGACGTCGAGCGCCACGACGCCGTCGGGCCGGTTGACCATGGCGAGCTCGGGCACGAGCGCCGCGCCGAGGCCTGCGGCGGTGAGTTCGAGACTCGCGTTGAAGTCGTCGCAGTACGCGGCGATCCTCGGATGGAGGTTGCAGCTCGCGAAGAGCCGCTCGATCACCGTGGCGTCGGCGGTTCCCGGGTGGTGCATGATCCACGGCATGTCGGCGAGCTGGTCCGCGGTGACGCGTGAGCCGCTGCGGATACCCCAGCTCGCGGGCAGGATGACCCGGAAGTCGTCGTCGCCGATCCACTGGCGGCTGAGCGTCGACGGCCAGGCGAGGCCGGCCTGGCCCACCTGGTAGACGAGCGCGAGGTCCAGGTCGCCTCCCGTACGCAGCCCCTGGATGGCGTGGGAGGGTTCCCCGACAAACAGGCGCAGCGACACCCCGAGCCGTTGCCACTCGGGCATCCGGAGCAGCCGCGGCAGGGCGAACGTCGCAAGGCTCGGGAAGATCCCGAGCCGGAGTTCGTGCGCGGGTCCGGACCCGGCGCGCACGGTCGAGGCGAGCAGGGCGTCGATGTCCGTGAGGACCTTCGCGGCATGTCGCGCCATGGCGAGCGCTGCGTCCGTGGGGAGGGCGCTCCGGGCGGAGCGCAGGAAGAGGACCGCGCCCGTGTCGCGCTCGAGCGCGGACATCTGCTGGGACACGGCCGACGCCGTGTAGCCGAGGCTCGTGGCAGCCCCGCTGAAGGAACCGTGGCGGAGGACCTCGAGCAGCGTCCGCAGGTGGACCGGGTTGACCATGCAGCACCTCCTCCTCGTCCGTCCGGAGGTCGAGCCTACCGGGGCGGACGAGGAGCCCGCTGCGGAGACGCAGCGCCGGCGTACCCGCACCTTGCCGCGGCCGACGCGACACGCCGGAAGAACACGACACGAGAATTTCTTGCGCCTGTGTGGAAGTACTCCACACCATGTGGACCGAGGCCCTCGAACAGGGCCGGATCGGCGGGTTTCCGGGCTTCCGCCGGGGGCTGATCTGTGGACATCGTGTGGACTACTCACTCCCCGAATGCCATACTTGTAATACATCATGTAGGGGTCTGTCCCAACGGTCCGTACTAGATGTAGTATCGAGGGACAGAAACAGTCGCTGCACAGCATGAGCCGCAAGGTGCGAGAAACCCCAGATTTCTTCCCCATTTCCGGGGCCGCGCCGCTCATGCCCCGACAGCACGCTGCTGGTGGAAGATCAGCAGCCGTATGAGGAAAAGGGGACCAAGAAATGACCGTCACGGTTTACACGAAGCCGGCTTGCGTTCAGTGCAACGCCACGTACCGCGCTCTGGACAAGAAGGGCATCGCCTACCAGAGCGTCGACATCTCACAGGACCCGACGGCGCTCGAGCGCGTCCGGTCGATGGGCTACATGCAGGCCCCCGTCGTCATCACCGACAACGACCACTGGTCCGGCTTCCGCCCCGACAAGATCAGTGCCCTCGCCGACTCCCTCGTCAGCTCCGTAGCCTGACCGGAACCCTCCGGGGTCCCTACAGCGCGGCATCAGCATGAGCGCCCTCGCCGTGGACGACCAGGCCACCTCCGTACCCCCGATCGGGGCTACGGAGGGGCCGGTCACCGATGCCCCGTTGATCTACTTCTCGTCGGTCTCCGACAACACCCACCGCTTCGTGCAGAAGCTGGGAATCCGGGCCGCCCGCATGCCGGTGCTAACGAAGGAGCCCACGCTGCGGGCCACCGGCCCCTATGTCCTGGTCCTCCCCACGTACGGGGGGATCACCGGCAAGGGTGCGGTACCCCGCCAGGTCGTCAAGTTCTTGAACAACGAGCAGAACCGCGATCTCCTCCGGGGGGTCATCGGGGCCGGGAACACCAACTTCGGTGAGACCTACTGCCTTGCCGCTGACATCGTCGCCGCCAAGTGCGACGTGCCGGTGCTGTACAGATTCGAAGTCATGGGCACGTCCGAGGACGTGGACCGCGTAACCAAAGGATTGGAAGAGTTTTGGACATGAGTGTTGCAGAGACGGAGACGGGCGTACCCGCAGCCGCGGTGGACCGCTTCAAGGACATGGGCTATCACGAGCTGAACGCCATGCTCAACCTGTACGGCGCGAACGGGGAGATCCAGTTCGACGCCGACCGTGAGGCTGCGCACCAGTACTTCCTGCAGCACGTGAACAACAACACCGTGTTCTTCCACGACCTCGAGGAGAAGCTCGACTACCTCGTGAAGAACGAGTACTACGAGCGGGAGACGCTCCACCAGTACACGATGAACTTCATCCGCGACCTCTTCAAGCGCGCCTATGCGAAGAAGTTCCGCTTCGAGACCTTCCTCGGCGCCTTCAAGTACTACACCTCGTACACGCTGAAGACGTTCGACGGCAAGCGCTACCTCGAGCGCTACGAGGACCGTGTCTGCATGGTCGCCCTGCACCTGGCGCGCGGCGACGAGCAGCTCGCCACGCAGATGGTCGACGAGATCATCGACGGCCGCTTCCAGCCCGCCACCCCCACCTTCCTCAACGCCGGCAAGCGCCAGCGCGGCGAGCTCGTCTCCTGCTTCCTGCTCCGCATCGAGGACAACATGGAGTCGATCGGCCGGTCCATCAACTCGGCCCTGCAGCTCTCCAAGCGCGGCGGCGGCGTCGCCTTCGCCCTCACCAACATCCGCGAGGTCGGCGCGCCGATCAAGCAGATCGAGAACCAGTCCTCCGGCGTCATCCCCGTGATGAAGCTCCTCGAGGACAGCTTCTCCTACGCCAACCAGCTCGGTGCCCGCCAGGGTGCCGGAGCGGTGTACCTGCACGCCCACCACCCGGACATCAACCGCTTCCTCGACACCAAGCGCGAGAACGCGGACGAGAAGATCCGCATCAAGACGCTGTCCCTCGGCGTCGTCGTCCCCGACATCACGTTCGAGCTGGCCAAGCGCGACGAGGACATGTACCTGTTCTCCCCGTACGACGTCGAGCGCGTCTACGGCATGCCGTTCTCCGACATCTCGGTCACCGAGAAGTACTACGAGATGGTGGACGACGCCCGCATCAAGAAGACCAAGATCAAGGCCCGTGAGTTCTTCCAGACCCTCGCGGAGATCCAGTTCGAGTCCGGCTACCCGTACATCATGTTCGAGGACACCGTGAACCGGGCCAACCCGATCGACGGCAAGATCATCATGTCCAACCTGTGCTCCGAGATCCTCCAGGTCTCCGAGCCCACCACCTACCACGAGGACCTGTCCTACGACCAGGTGGGCAAGGACATCTCCTGCAACCTCGGGTCGTTGAACATCGCGAAGACCATGGACTCGCCCGACTTCGGCCGGACCATCGAGACCGCGATCCGCACCCTCTCCGCCGTCTCGGACATGAGCCACATCAGCTCGGTGCCCTCGATCGCCAAGGGCAACGACGCCTCGCACGCCATCGGCCTCGGCCAGATGAACCTGCACGGCTACCTCGCCCGTGAGCGCGTCCACTACGGCTCCGACGAGGGCCTGGACTTCACGAACATCTACTTCTACTCGGTGGTGTACCACTGCATCCGGGCGTCGAACCTGATGTCCATCGAGACCGGACGCCGCTTCGCCGGTTTCGAGAAGTCCAAGTACGCCTCCGGCGAGTTCTTCGACAAGTACACCGATCAGGTGTGGGAGCCTGCGACGCCGCGCGTGCGTGAGCTGTTCGCCGACGTGCACATCCCCACGCAGGAGGACTGGCGTGCCCTGAAGGCCTCGGTCATGGAGCACGGCATCTACAACCAGAACCTGCAGGCCGTCCCGCCGACCGGGTCGATCTCGTACATCAACAACTCGACGTCGTCCATCCACCCGGTGGCGTCGAAGATCGAGATCCGCAAGGAAGGCAAGCTGGGCCGCGTGTACTACCCGGCCCCGTACCTGACCAACGACAACCTGGAGTACTACCAGGACGCGTACGAGATCGGCTACGAGAAGATCATCGACACCTACGCCGCTGCCACGCAGCACGTGGACCAGGGCCTGTCCCTGACGCTGTTCTTCAAGGACACCGCCACCACGCGCGAGATCAACAAGTCGCAGATCTACGCCTGGCGCAAGGGCATCAAGACCGTCTACTACATCCGTCTCCGCCAGCTCGCGCTGGAAGGGACCGAGGTCGAGGGCTGCGTCAGTTGCATGCTTTAGGCAACTAGATGTAGTTCCCCGCAGTCCTTCCCGTCGTTACACCACCCAAGCAAGGAACACACCATGAGCGAGAAGCTGAAGCTCGTCGACCAGGTCCAGGCCATCAACTGGAACCGTATCCAGGACGACAAGGACGTGGACGTCTGGAACCGCCTGGTGAACAACTTCTGGCTGCCCGAGAAGGTGCCGCTGTCGAACGACGTGCAGTCGTGGGCCACCCTGACGCCCGAGGAGCAACAGCTCACCATGCGCGTCTTCACCGGCCTCACGCTGCTCGACACCGTGCAGGCCACGGTCGGAGCGGTCAGCCTCATCCCGGATGCCCTCACGCCGCACGAGGAGGCCGTCCTCACGAACATCGCGTTCATGGAGTCGGTCCACGCCAAGAGCTACTCGTCGATCTTCTCCACGCTGGCCTCCACCAAGGAGATCGACGAGGCGTTCCGGTGGTCCACGGAGAACGTGAACCTGCAGAAGAAGGCGCACATCGTCACGGACTACTACCGTGGCGACGATCCCCTGAAGCGCAAGGTCGCCTCGACGCTGCTGGAGTCGTTCCTGTTCTACTCCGGCTTCTACCTGCCGATGTACTGGTCCTCGCGTGCGAAGCTGACGAACACGGCCGACCTCGTCCGCCTGATCATCCGCGACGAGGCCGTGCACGGGTACTACATCGGCTACAAGTACCAGCGCGGGCTGGAGAGCGCGACGCCGGAGCGCCGCCAGGAACTCAAGGACTACACGTTCGAGCTGCTCTTCGAGCTGTACGAGAACGAGGTCCAGTACACGCACGACCTCTACGACTCCGTCGGCCTGGCCGAGGACGTCAAGAAGTTCCTGCACTACAACGCCAACAAGGCGCTGATGAACCTCGGCTATGAGGCGATGTTCCCCGCCTCCGTGACCGACGTGAACCCGGCGATCCTCTCGGCGCTGTCACCGAACGCCGATGAGAACCACGACTTCTTCTCGGGTTCGGGCTCCTCGTACGTGATCGGCAAGGCCGTGAACACCGAGGACGAGGACTGGGACTTCTAGGTTCTCGGGTGAGAACCCAACCTGACGGATCAACCCCCGGAAACTGGAGCAGATAGGGATTCGTCGGCGCGCGTCGCCCGGTTGTGACGGGGATCGCCGTGGAGCACGGGCTCGGCCTGAAGCTTGGACAGCCGCATCGGAGTTTCTCCGATGCGGCTGTTCTCTTCCCGTGGAAGAGCCGTTCACCAGGTTGGGAACGATGCTCCGCCGGCCTCGGTGTCGATCCTTCTCGAGCCGGCCCAACAGTGCCCTTTTTCGAGGTAGAAGCAGGGTGCGGACAAGCGGCGGTAGCCGGTACGCATCCTGCGCGGCATGGAGTGCAGGCTCTCGGCGGGGTTACTCGCCAGTACAGGATGAGACATATACCATATGAAGCGTGTGGCTGGGGTCACATTTGGGGGCTTGTCCCGGTGTCGTATCGACTGGTAAGCACCGGGACACTCCGAATCAGATGACGAGCCCGAGCGGTCCTTCTGCCCGGGCGACCACAGGAGGCAGCCATGGCCGGGACGTTCGAGCTTTTCCAGGACGAAGGTACTGCCTTCGTGTTCAGACTGAAGGCTCCCGATGGGGAGGTCGTAGCCGTTTCCGGGCAGTTCTCCGACAAGGCGTCCGCCGTCGAGGGGATCAATGCCATCCGTGAATGCGCCGGAACGGGTTTGATCACGGACCTTTGTCCATCGACTCCTCATGATGAAGTGGTGGAGAAGCCCGGCGCCGCCTGACACCTGTCCTTCAGGCACCCTCGGCCCACCTGTGATCCGCCGACAATCGAGGCTCGGACCTTCACCGCTGCCGCCTTGGAGACTGTCGATCTGCGCGGCCCCGACTCTGGCAGGTAAATCCCGCCGGTCATCGCATACACCTGAGAATCTCGAGCGTTGCGGTGATCCCGAGCAGGATCAGCGGCGGACACCGGGTCCGGGTGAACTACCGATAGCGAAAAGAAATGATGAAGAAATCAGGACAGTTCCATTTCCACGAGGTCGAACTTCCCTCGACCCACCTCGAGGACGACGTGGGCACGGACATTCCTGCCGACCTCACAGCGGTCCGACGACACGTGGCTTCACTGGAGTACCAACGGATCGCGCTGGCCCGAACGGTTCACTACGCGCTCCGGAACCTCGGAACCGGGTCCTACAATCAGGACGATGCTCAACGGATGCACACTGCCGCTGCACTGGACCTGGACAGACTCGACCGACTTCTTTCCCGGGCGCGCGCCGCGCAGGCGGTACTCGAAAACCCTGCAGCGCGCCAAGGTTTGGATGACCGTAAGCTCTCCGACGCCTGAGCCCCCTCGGGTCGGCCGGAGGAAAATGACGCGATGCGACGATCCCGGGAATTCATGGGGACGGCGTCCATCCCGCCGGCCTCTTCGAGTTCCCTCTCCGGGTCCCGTGCCGGGGCGGTAGGGCAGACGCGGCCCCGGCATTGAGCTGGGCCATCACCTCAGGTCCGCCTGTCACACCGGCCGGCGAGTTCGGCTGGGCTCCCGCAAGTATCTGTCGCTTCGGGCACCGAGCGGCTACTCGCCTGGCTGCCGGATCGGTACCTGCGTGCCACTCGCTGTTACTCCGGTGCAAGTCGCGGGACCCCGCGAATCGATGGTCCGGTGGAAGTCGAGTGACGGAATTCATTGTTCGGCGCAATTAGCGGATGCCACAGTTGGCGTGGCAGCAGGGGAGCGTCTTCGGACGGTGAATTCTCCACTCTCGAGCGTTTGCTTGCGACGCGATATTCGATACCGGAGCATGGCATGGAACCGACCGCTGGGGTCACACCGATCGTCTCTGTTCGATTGTTCGGCAGTTTCGAAGTGCGGCGCAACGATATTGTCCTGACGTCGACCGATAGGGGTGGGTGCAAGCCACGGCAGATCCTGGAGATACTGCTGCGGGGCACCGGCGCCGAGATCTCGATCGACCGGCTGATCGAGTTCCGCTGGGGTGACCAAGCGCCGGACGGTGTGCTGCAAACGCTTGAGAGCTACGTCTCCCACGTGCGACGACTCGTCCAGCCCGGCCGGACGAGAACCGGGCCGCTGCGGAGCAGGAACGGCGGCTATCTCCTTGATCCTGCGCTCACCGACTCCGATCTCGACCTGTTCCACCATCTGGTCCGCGAAGCCGGTTCTGCGCCCCCGGCGGTCGCCTACCCGCTCCTGCACCGCGCACTGGATCTGTCGCCGGCACCGCTGCCGGGCAACGGGACGGTGACGGATTGGGCGATCAAGGCACGGCTGCAGACCGCCTCGCAGCGTTTGGAGCTGCAGCCCCGGGTGGACGACATCGCCAGTGCCCTGGATCTTCCGTCGGAGGCCACCAGGTCGGTGCCGGTAGCTCCTAGCGCGGACGAGCTGGACGAGCTGGACGAGCTGGACGAGCGAGCCTGGGGGGCGCCCGTCGGGGCGAACGAACGGGTCGAGCTCCACGCCGAAGCATTGACGGCGCACGGCCGATGTCGGCGAACCTTCCACCGAAAGCCGGCACGCAGCCCTGGTTCGGCCGTGCGGGCCCCTCAGGTCCGGATCCTCCGCCGGCCTGCGGCGGCAGAGGATGATCTGTCCGGGGCTCCCGAGATGCTCATCTGCCCGAGTCGCCCACTCCGCGGAGACGTCCCTCCTGCACGGACGGAAGGCGCAGGCCTCGACGTCGAAGGCACCCCTATGGGTCCTCGACTCCGTCCTCAGCCGCACCCGACAAGCGGCCGGATACCGACGTTGAAAATCACTCAGGTCCTGATGCTCGTCGCAGCGCTCGTCATCGGCGCGACAGCGCCCGTGCCCAACGGACAGACGTTGCTCTCCTTCACGATGCTCGGCTGCGTCCTCCTCCTCGGCCGTTACGGCCATGCCCACATCGCTGCTGAGAACGCCCTGTGACCATGTTTACGGCACCGCTGAGTCGCTGACGAACCTGGGCCTCGAGGTCGGCGCCCGTCCGGTCAGAACCCCTGCTGGATGGCCGCCGCCACCGCCCCGACGTCGTCGTTCGCCTTGAACACCCCTTCGATGCCGTCTGCGAACCCCTGGTTCATGATGATCGTGAACGCCACGTTCCGGCCGCTCTCGGTCTCCATGACGCCCCCGAGCGTCTTGGTGGCGAGTCGGAGGCGTCCGTTGAACGAGTCGCCGCCGGCCAGGGTGCCGGTCTTGGCAAACACCTTCCCGGCAGCGGGACTGTCGACCTGCACCGTCGACAGTGAGCCGTCCACGCCCAGGACCGGAAGGGTGTCCCGCCAGCGCCCCGCGTCCGGACGGTCCGCCATGATCGCCTGGACCTGCACGGCATTGTCGGCCGTGATGTAGTTGCCGGCCAGGCCCGAGCCGTCGATCAGGGAGGCCCCTGTGGTGTCAAGGCCGGCCTCCTTCCAGATGCGGCCGGCCTCGCCCATGCCGGTGCTGCAGTCGTCCTCGCCGGTCTCCACGGCCAGGAGGCAGACGAAGGTCTGCGCACCGCGGTTGTAGCTGATCTTCATGACATAGGTGGCTTCCTCCGCCAGCGGCAGTGACTCGAGCTCGGCCACGGACGGAAGCGCGTCGATCTCGGCCTGCGGCGCGAGGGCGGCGGTCGAGTTCACGGCGGTCGCGTCGTCGGGCACCAAGACGCCGGCCCTCCCGAGTGCCTCGATGAACGCCGTGCGGGCGAACGTCGCGGGGTCCTCCAGCACGAGCACCTTCAGCTGGGGGTCGCTGTCGGCGGCGATCGTACCGCTGATCACGATCTCACCGCCCCCAGCAGACACGGGATCGGTCACTTCTGCCCGTTCGCCGGCAGCAACGGTCCGGATGTCGCTCACCACCCGCCACGGCCCGACGGCAGGGGTCAGCTCGACCGTCGCCGGTTCGCCGGCCTCTCCCGGCGTGATCTGGAGGTCGAGGAGGTTCTGGTTGATGATGATCGGGGTGATCGGCTCTCCCGCCAGTTCGCCCGCGAAGAGTCGATCATCGACGACGACGGCTCCGTTGACCGCGTCGATCCCGGAGGCCTTGACCTGCGTGGCGAGATCGTTCAATCCCGTCAGCGGGTCCTCCGTCGTGAGCGTGGCCCCGGGAATCGGGTTGGCATCGTTGTGGTCGAGATCCGTGTAGTCGACGGTGCCATCGGGCTTCGTCCGCCCGCCCATCGTGAGGTCTCCCTTCCCGACGAGGACGAGGTCGCCCTGGAGTACCCCGTCGACGACCTCGCCGATCCGTTTCACCGGGGTGGTGACGGTGTGATCCGGCCCCCAGGTCAGCCACGCCGCACCCGCACTGTAGGTCTTCACGAACGAGCCCGGCTCGGCCATCCTGTCCCCGTCGAGGTCGACGAGCACCTCACCCGTGTCCAGGTCGGTGGCCCTGATCTGCCACCGGCCGTTCGCGTACTCCGGTTGGTCCATGACCTCCAGCGCCGCAGCCGGCACCTGCGACGCGGCTCGCCCGTCGTCGGAGGCGGGCTGGACACTGCAGGCCGTCGCTCCTGCGCCGAGAAGCACCAGCGCAGCCGCCGCTGCTGTCGTTCTCCGAAGACGTCGGATCATGGCTTTGCTCCACTCTCGATCACGGCCGCGAGGCGACGGAAGAGTTGATCGGCGGGATGGGCGCCGGAGGTCTCGTTGGACAGGTTCATGAAGGCCACGATGGATGCACCGGTGTGCGGCTGGTGGAAGAGGGCGGCTGTGAAGCCGAAGCCCTCACCGTTGTGACCCCACCAGCCCCCGGTCCCGCCGATGCCGAGCGCGTAGAGATCATAGGGCGGGCCGGCGTCGAGGGGTGCCCCGACGAGGCGTTCCGCCTGGGTCGATTCCTCGAGCAGCGCGCCGGTGGCGAGTGTCTCCGCCCACACGCGTCCGTCGTCGAGCGTGGAGACCATCGATCCTGCGGGCCCGAAGACGGACAGGTTGGGTGCCTGCGGCTCGGGCCCCTCGGCGTCGGGCGCATAGCCCACCGGGTGGGCGGTGTCCCACGTCGATTCGTCGACGATGTACTCCGTGTCGGCCTGACCGAGCGGCTCGAGGATGAGGTCCTGCAGCACGGCGTCGAACGGTCGCCCTGTCGCCTGCTCGACGACGGCGCCGAGCAGGTTGGTGTTCGCGTTGGTGTAGACCTTCTCTGCGCCCGGTGCGAACTGGGCGGGCTTGCCCAGCATGAACCCATTGAGGTCCTCGAGGGTGAAGATGCGCTCCGGATCCTCGGAGAACGCGTCGACGAAGTCCTCGTTGGTGTAGTCGGCGTTGCCGCTGGTCATCCCGGCGAGCTGGCGCAGGGTGATCCGGTCGCCGTCGGTCACACCCTCGACGTACTCGTCGATCGTGTCGTCGAGCGAGATCACCCCCTCGTCGACGAGTTGCAGGACGACCGTCACGGTATAGGACTTGGTGATGCTACGCAGTGGCCACTGCATCGCAGCGTCCACGGCGACGGCGTTCTCGATGTCGGCCGTACCGGCGACGGTCGTCCATGTGCCTTCCCCGGGGATCCAGACGCCGACGGCAGCGCCGGGCACCCCGTACTCGGCCATCGTCTGCTCGACGGTCTCCTGGAGACCGGTCCGCAGGCTGCCCGGTAGTTCCCCTTGCGGCGCGGCAGGGCGTTCGGCGGCCGAGGAGGCAGTCGAGGCAGCCGTCGAGGACGCCGTGGGTGGAGCGCCGGGCGATGCCCCGAGGCATCCCGTCAGCAGGACCGCGGCGGCGAGGCTGGTGGCACTGGCGCCGACGGCGAGTGCGCGGCGGCCCGATAGTGCGGTGCTTCCCGTCACGAGCAGCTCCTTCAGTCGTCAGCACCGCGGAACTGGTCAGTCAGACGCAGAGGGCCGCGGCACGGATCGGTGGAAACGCATGCCCGTAACCTAGTCCTGTCCAGGGTCGGCCACTAGCGACCTGGGTCCATGTTCTGTGGCACGGGCGACGGCCGACGGGCGGCAGGACCTTTCCGCCCGGCGGGAGGCATCCGTCCTACTGATCGGAGGACAGCAGCCAGCGCCACCACCCCGACGGCTTCGATTCGGGCGTCGGCCGGGACTCGACCTCCGGCTCCGGTTGCTCGCCCAGAGCCTGCGCGGCCTGGACGAGGTCGTCCGTGGTGAGCGTCATGACGTCATCACGATCGAGCGCATCGAGACTCCGGTCCGCATCGAGCGACAACCTCAGCGCCTGCCGGTTGAGCGCCTGCTCGAACAGCGTGCGGGCGAAGCGCGCATTACCGGAGTCCTCGCCGGCGTGGACGTTCCCGAGGATGCGGCGCAGCATCTGATCCGCGCCCGGCTCCAGCGTGTACTCGTGCTGGGCCAGCATCTGGCTGAAGATCGTCTCGAGCGCATCGACCGAGTAGTCGGGGAAGGTGATCTCGCGCGCGAACCGGGAGCGCAGGCCGGGATTGGACAGCAGGAACGACTCCATCAGCCGCGGGTAGCCGGCGACGATGACCACCAGGCGGTGGCGATGGTCCTCCATCCGCTTGAGCAGGACCTCGATCGCTTCGGGGCCGAAATCCATCCGGCCGTCCTCCGGTGTCAGGGCGTAGGCCTCGTCGATGAACAGGACGCCGTCGAGCGCCCGGCGGATGACCCGGTCCGTCTTGATCGCCGTCGCACCGACGTACTGCCCCACCAGGCCCGACCGATCGACCTCGACCAGATGGCCCTTCTGCAGCAGCCCGACCGCGCGATACATCTCGGCCAGGAGCCGCGCCACGGTCGTCTTGCCGGTGCCGGGATTTCCGAGGAACACCAGATGCTGCGATGTGGCGACCTCCGGCAGGCCGTGCGCCTTGCGGCGGGCCTGGACCTGGAGCAGCGCGACGAGCGCCCGCACCTGTTCCTTCACCGTCTCCAGGCCGACCAGGGCGTCGAGCTCGGCCTGCACCTCGGAGAGCGGCCGGGCCGGGCCGGGCCGCGTGCTGAAGAACTCTCCGACGCGGTCGTCGATCCGCTCGGAGCCCGGAAGCTTGAGCTGATCGGCCAGGTGGCCGAGGGTCTCGCGCAACTCATCGAGTGGATTCCGGCTGGCAGCCATGCGATTCTCCTGTAGCCATCCCTGGGACGCGAGCAGAGGATCCGCAGTGGTCGGATCGATGCAGTGGTCCGCGGGGGTCGTTGGTGGGTGGATCCCCACTGTAGTACTGCAGGTCGGACCGCCCCGATCGCGTCGCGGAACAGGTCCTGCCGTTCGCCTGCACCGCCGGTGCAGGCTGCCGACGAAGGGCTGGCTCCGCGCCCGCCGGCGGGCGCGGTCGGGTCAGACGCTGCCGGGCTGCGACGCGGCCAACGCGTCGACGGCGTCCAGGACGGCAAGCAGCGGCAGGTCGGCGACGGCAGCGACGAGGGCCAGCGGCACGCCGCTACTGACAGCCGAGGCGACCGCCCGCTGGAGCTCCGCCGGCGGGTCCGCGTCGACGGAGTCGCCCGTGGACCGCGCGACAGTAGCAACCCGTTCCAGATGATCCGACGTCATGCTTCCTCCCGAGAGCTCCGTTGCCCTGTTCCTCTCGTTCATTGTCGGTGCGTCGGGTCGAGCGGGGGAAGCAACAGGGCGCTCCTCGATTGCCCTTGCACGATGGCGGGAGATGCAGAACGACACCAGCCCGACATGCCCGGAGACGGAGCCGGCAGTCGCCCGAGCTCCCGGTGCGGATCCGGCCGACGAGGCTGCGACACGGGGAGGAGTCATGTAAACCCTGCGCGGGACACGCGGTTGTCGTGGATCGGGTGCCCTTTCGTGAGGTACTGGAGTAGGTCCCGGTAGCCGGCAGCAGGTGGTGCGAGCGGGCCGGACGCTTTTGTTCGACGGATAAGGACGGGATTGCTGTGGTCGAGAGTGCGCGTGGGGTAGTGGTGACCGGTATGGGTGCGATGACCCCCCTCGGAGGGACGGTCGCCCAAACCTGGGACGGCCTTCTCGAGGGTCGGTCCGGAATCGCGGCCCTGGACCAGCCATGGGCGCAGGAGCTGCCGGTGCGCGTGGCCGGGCTCGTCCCGGCCGATCCCGCAGCTTCGCTGTCCACCAGGGAGTTCCGGCGCATGGATCGCTGTGGGCACCTGGCACTGGTCGCGTCGCGGGAGGCCTGGGAGCAGGCCGGCCGCCCGGCCGTCGAACCCGACAGGCTCGCTGTCGTGATCGGCTCGGGCTACGGCGGTCTGGGTACCGTGCTGTCCCAGCTCCGGACGCTGGATACCGGAGGGTCGCGCCGGGTCTCGCCGCACACGCTGACGCAGATCATGGTGAACGGACCTTCGGCGTGGGTGTCGATCGATATCGGCGCGCAGGGAGGTGCCCGTACCCCCGTGAGTGCCTGCGCCTCGGGGGCCGAAGCGATCGCCCAGGGTGTCGAGATGATCGCGTCGGGCGCGGTGGATGTCGTCGTGGCCGGGGGAGTCGATGCATGCGTCAACGAGCTGGCGATCAGCGGCTTCGCTCAACTTCGGGCCCTCTCGACGAGTGGCGGCGACCCGGCGGCGGCTTCGCGGCCTTTCGACCGGGACCGGAACGGGTTCGTCATGGCAGAGGGCGCCGGCATCATCGTCCTCGAGCGGGAGGATTTCGCGCGGGCGCGGGGAGCCGAGATCCTCGGTCGGGTCGCCGGGACTGCCGTCACCTCCGATGCCGGGGACATCGTGGCCGCCGACCAAGCCATCCAGCACCGGGTCATGCAGAAGGCGCTCGCCGCGGCAGGGCTCACGGGGTCGGACATCGACTTCGTCCACGCCCACGCCACCTCCACGCCTGTCGGTGACCTCCTCGAAGCAGGTGCGATCAGTACCGTGGTCGGCAACGAGGTGCCGGTCACCTCCACCAAGTCCATGACAGGGCACTTGCTGGGCGGAGCCGGGACGCTCGGTGCCATCGTCACCCTGCAGGCCCTGAGGACGGGGCAACTCCCCGGCACCCTCAACTTCGAGAACCCCGACCCCGGGATCCACCTGAACGTCATCGACGCCACGACCGGGTGTGCGAGCTCGACAGCTGCCATCACCAACGCCTTCGGGTTCGGCGGCCACAGCACCGCCCTCGTCATCACCGCTGCGTGACACGGCCACCGGGGGAGGAGCAATCTGTCCCTCGGTGGCTCGACGCTCTCCAAGGTCGGTAGAGCACGTCGGCCGATCCTGCACGCGGTGGATGCCTCGCCGTGCCTCGAGGCCGTGCTGCACCGCGTGTCCTAGGGTGGACGAGACCAGTGAGGGGGCGTTCTGCATGGCATGCAACGGCTGCGCGACATCCACAAGGCTCGACTTCGAGTTCAGTATGGCTTTCCAACCGATCTACGACGCCGTCGACGACCGCGTGTGGGGCTATGAGGCGCTCGTCAGAGGCCTGTCGGGGGAGGGGGCTTCCCAGGTCCTGTCGCAGGTCTCACCGGAGCAGAAGTATCGCTTCGACCAGGACTGCCGCGTCAAGGCGATCGAGCTGGCATCGCGCCTGTTCCCCGCGGGCGAGGACTTGAAGCTGTCGATCAACTTCATGCCCAATGCGGTCTACGAACCGGCTGCCTGCCTTCGGGCGACGCTGCTCGCAGCTGCCCGGTGCAGCTTCCCGACGTCGTCGATCATGTTCGAATTCACGGAGAACGAGGAGGTTGCGGACACCGCCCACCTGACGAACATCATCACCGAATATCGGAAGCATGGTTTCACCACCGCCATCGACGACTTCGGTGCCGGCCATGCGGGACTGGGACTCCTCGTCGAGTTCCAGCCGGACCTGATCAAGATCGACATGAAGCTCGTCCGGGGAGTGGAGAGCAGCCCGGCCCGCCAGGCCGTCGTCGCGGGCATCGTGGGAATCGCCGAGGACCTCGGCATCACAGTGCTCGCAGAAGGCATCGAGACCGAGGCGGAGTTCCTGTTCCTGAAGACACGTGGCATCCGCCTGTTCCAGGGATACTGGTTCGCGAAGCCTGCATTCGAGAAACTCCCGCAGATACGGTTCGGGTTCGTGCCCGACATCGGCGCTGTCGCTTAGGCGCTCCGCCTCCCTACGCGTTCCACTTCGAGGCCTGCGAATCACTCTTTCGCGTATTCCGGGTTATTCTGCGGAGGTGTTCGTCCGCGAGGCCCTCGTCGGTTCTCCGGGAATTCTGATGTCCGGAACAGTGCTGGAGAGTCGTGAGGCCCTCGGCACCGGTTCGAGCTCCGCGGCCGATACTGCTCTGACCGACGTCCGTCGCATCGATGGCGGACTCGGAGGGTTCGGATGCTGCAGGGGGACACCATTCACAGGACACGACACAGACGATTCCGGGCTGCGATGACCATGGGCGCGAGTCTGGCCGCCGGGATTCTGCTCATGGCGACAGCGGCCGACGGCGGCGGTACCGGCTCTCCTTCGGCGAGGACCGCAACCTCGCCCACGGTATCGGCCGACCCGTCGCCTACCGCGCAGGCTGCCACAGCGGCCCCGGCGGCATCCGCGAGCCCGACGGTAGCCGTCGTACCCCCGCCCGCCCCCGAACCGCCTCCTGCACCGTGCATCGACCCCATCAGCCGAGGGCCCGGGCTGGAACTGCCGGATCCCGGTCGGACAGCCCTGCTGATCGGTGATTCCCAGTCCAGTGGTGCGGCCGGGGTCGCCGCCGACCGGACCTGGACGCAGGCCGCGCTGCGAGGAGTGGGATACCACGTCCGTTTCGTGGGGGCGGGTGGAACAGGGTTCGTCGCCATGAACGACAGCGGCGCGACCAACTACCCCTCGGCGCTCCTCCAGGGACAGTGGGTGCTGCCGTGCGTGGATCCTGCCCTCATCGTCGTCCAAGGCGGAGGCAACGACGCGGCGCTGGGTGCTACCGATGAGCAGATCATCGGAGGCGCCGACGCGGTGGTCTCCACGCTCAGCCGGACGTACGTCTCATCGAAGATCGTCATGATCGGGACCCTCGCAACAGGAGTCGCCCATGGTGGCGGACGACGCGCTGAGGTGGACGGCGTTCTGGGCGCCTTCGCCATGAGTCGCAGCCTCGTCTTCATCAGCCCGGGCGATTGGCTGACCCGTTTCCAGGCAGGTGCCGAGATGGCCGACACGGTGCATCTGACGCAGGCCGGTCATGATCGCCTGGCCGGTGTACTGGCCACCCAGTTGCAGGACATGCAGCTCACCCCGCGCGGCCTCACCAGCGTGCATCAGACACCGCCCGATGCCCAGCCCTGAATGACCGGATGAGTTCTCCGAAGCATCAGGAGGGATTCGCTTCACTTGCCATTGGCGCCCCGCCCGGCACCGAGTAGTCTTCCTTCAACGAGCCCACAAACGGGGGAATCCATGGCCAACGTTGTCCATACTTCGCTGATTCACCGGCGCCTTCCACGCCGGAGCGCATCCGCACTGACCTCGCTGGTGGTGGCAGGCGGCATCCTGCTGGCCGGAATCGGCGCTGCGCCCCCTGCGCAGGCGGTTCCCGCGCAGACCGTTGTCCTGCCCATGATCAATGTCGCCGGCTATACCGTCGACGGATTGACCTACACCAAGTGGAACGCCAACCGCGCCAAGCTCGGGAATCCGATCGGCAGCAAGAACTGCGACGCCGTCAGTTGTTCACAGCGCTTCCAGAAGGGCTACATCCTGTGGACGCAAAGGACCGGCGCTCAGATGGTGCTCAATTACGCCATCGGTGCACGGTACGCGGCCTCCGGGTGGACGAGGGGATTCCTCGGCTTCCCCACCGATGACGAATTCGGGCTCACCGTCCGTGGTGGGGCGGTGCAGAACTTCCAGAACGGCTACGTGTACTGGTCGCCGGCGACGGGCGCACGGGTCGTCGCAGGCGCGATCAAGGGCTACTACGCGGCCACCCGGTACGAGCGCGGCTTCCTCGGCTATCCCAGATCCGAAGAAATCGCCGTCAGGAACGGTGTGCGGCAGGACTTCGAGGGTGGGAAGGTCTACTGGTCGGCCGCCAGCGGGACGAACTCCACCACGGGCGGCCACATCCAGACCTCCTACGAGAACAAGGGCGGACCGGAGTCCTACCTGGGCATGCCGACGAGCCCCAAGGTCGCCTGGCAAGGCGGCTTCTACCAGCGCTTCCAGGGAGGCGTGATCACCTGGGCCTGGAACACCGGTCCCAGGAGTATCGACACCGCCCACTTCAACACGCTGGCCCAGGACTTCGGCAGGTACGGCTGGCCGACGACCGACACCTGGAAGGACGCCGCCGGCACCCACACCCAGCTGGAGAGGGGCGTGATCACGACGAACGCGGCTCCCGCGACCGTGCCTCCGGGAGGACCCGTGTACCCGTTCACCGATGTGGTGGCCACCGCGACGTCGGTGGTGCTCTACGGGGATTCGCAGCTCGACGGGAACTCCTGGAGCGAGCAGGGCGCCCGGGCCGTGGGCTACACCGATCAGGCTTCGCACCTGGCATTCGGTGGCCTGGGTTACTCCACCTCCAGCCCCTGGGCCGGTGGAACCGGCTGGACGGCAGTCCAGCAGGGACTCCTACCCTTCCCGGGCGGAACTCCCGGCCTGGTCCTGGTCTCCATGGGCGGCAACGACGCGACCACATGGAAGACCGACGCGCAGGTCATCGCCGACAGCTCGGCCCTCTGGGCGAAGCTGAAGCTGATGTACCCGCAGAGCAGGATCGTGATCAACGGTGTCATGTCCCGCAACGACGCCCAGCACGTCCAGCGCCGTCACATCGACGGTGTCCTGGCCGCCAATGCTGCGAGTCAGGGTGTCACTTTCATCTCCGTCGCGGGCCTCGCCAGCGATGCCAATGCCCAGTACCTGGATGATGTCCACCTGGCGCAGGCCGGGCACGATGCTGTCGCGACGCTGTACACCGGGAGGTTGGCAGCCGCACTGGGCAGGTGACGAAGGACGGCAGGCACACCGCAGCGGGAGACGGCTATCGGTGACCGTTGCTGCTCCGGGGGGACGGGCTTGCCGGCTCTTGGTAGCGTGTGCCGCATGCCAATCGAACTCGAGAACGTCGGTATCGCGGTCCGCGACATCGAAGAAGCGATCGCCTTCTTCACCGACCTCGGGCTCACTGTCCTCGGCCGCGACACCATCAGCGGAGAGTGGGCCGACACCGCGGTCGGCCTCGACGGCAACCACGCCAGGATCGCCATGCTGCAGACTCCGGAGGGGAAGGGGCGCCTCGAACTCTTCGAGTACCTCCACCCGGACGCGATCGAGACGCAACCCACCCGCCCCAACGAGATCGGCATGCACCGCGTCGCGTTCTCGGTCGACGACATCGACAGGGCACTCGAGATCGCCGCCGGGCACGGCTGCTACCCCCTGCGCGGCGTGGCGACCTACGGGGACGCCTACAAACTCACCTATGTTCGCGGCCCCAGCGGCATCATCGTGATGCTCGCCGAGGCTCTGGACAAGAGCTGACGGGAGACCCCGAGTAGGAAGCGCCGTCGACCGCCCGTCCAGCAAGGGGGCGGTCGACGCACGTCTGCAGAACCGTCCGCGGTGCGCCTGCTCAGGCGCTCTCCTCGCCCTTGTCGTCAACCTCCTCGACCCACGACGGTGGCTCGTCGCGGCCCTGCTCCTCGTCCTTCTCGGCGGCCTCGGGGGTCTCCTGCACGATGCCCTGCGCGTGGTGCGTGGGCGCGTAGATCGTGTAGAGACGCAGTGGCTCGTCCCCGGTGTTCTCGACGTCGTGCCAGGTACCGGCGGGCACCTGGATGCTCCAGCCGTCCTCGACGTCCTGCTGGAACGAGAGGTCGTCCTTCGAGGGCCCCATCTTCACGCGGCCCTTCCCGGCATCGATGCGCAGGAACTGGTCGGTACCGTGATGCACCTCGAGGCCGATCGCCCCGCCGGGCTCGATCGACATGAGTGTCACCTGCAGGTGCCTGCCCGTCCAGGCGACGCGGCGGTAGGCGGAGTTCTCGGTCGCAGCACTCTCGATGTCGAAGGCGTTCGGGTTCGGTCCGTTGTCAGTGATGTCCATGACCGCATTCTGTCCCATTTCCCGCTCGGGGTGCGGGAAGACAGGAGGAACGCCGCGCGACGACGCCCCGTCGGGCGATGCACCACGCCGCCGCCCTATAATCCAAGCATGCCGATCAGCCGCCTCACCCGAGGCTCCCACTCCCAGCCGTCCGTCCCCGAGCCGTCCGGGAGTCGACCATGAGCGGGGGTCTCGTCGCCCTGCTGGACGACGTCGCAGCGCTGACGCGCATAGCAGCCGCGTCGATCGACGACGTCGCTGCCGGTGCCGCGAAGGCGGGAGCCAAGGCCGCCGGGGTGGTCATCGACGACGCCGCCGTCACCCCGCAGTACGTGTCCGGGGCCGACCCGTCCCGTGAACTGCCGATGATCAAGCGGATCTTCTGGGGCTCACTCCGGAACAAGCTGTTGATCATCCTGCCGGCGCTGCTGCTCGTGAGCGCCTTCGTCCCCGCGATCATCCCGTTCATCCTCATGCTGGGCGGCACCTACCTCTGCTACGAGGGTGCCGAGAAGGTCTGGCACAAGTTCAGCGGCCATTCCGAGGCCGAGAAGGCGCCGGCGGTCGAGCGGGGCCCGGAAGCGGAAGCCAAGGTCACCAAGGGCGCCATCACCACCGACTTCATCCTCTCCTGCGAGATCATGGTCATCTCGATGAACGAGGTGGCCGACGAGTCCCTGTGGGTCCGGGCGCTCATCCTCGTCGTCGTCGCGCTCGCGATCACGGTGCTCGTCTACGGTGCGGTAGCCCTCATCGTCAAGATGGACGACTTCGGTCTGCACCTGACGACGAAGGACTCCGCGGGCTCCCAGCGCTTCGGCGAACTGCTCGTCCGGGGGATGCCCACCGTGCTGACCGCGATCACCCTCGTCGGCACGATCGCCATGCTGTGGGTCGGCGGCCACATCATGCTGCAGGGGGCCTACGACCTCGGCTGGCATCTTCCGTACGACCTGGTCCACGCCCTCGAGGCCCCCTTCGCCGGCATCCCGGTGGTCGGCGGTTTCCTGGCCTGGCTCGTGAACACCCTGTGCTCGGCCGTCCTCGGCTTCGCCTGGGGCCTCGCCGTCCTGGCGATCGTGCACCCGCTGCTGAAGCTGCTGCCGTTCGGCAAGAAGGGCGGGCACGAGGAGGGCGACGTCCGGGCCGCGGTCGCCGGTTATCGCCCGGCCAAACGCACAGCCGACCCTGCCGACTGACTCCACCTGCGCGCCGGCGACCCGGGCCGCCACGACGTCGACGCGCGAGGGGTGTTGCTTCTCCCGCACCTCTGGCAGGCTGGCGCCATGATGGACCTCGCCCCGCGTGGCCTGCCCGCGGACTCCCCACCCCGCTTCGTCGATCCCAGGCGGTTCGGGACGCTGATCGGACTGGTCGGAGCGTGTGTCTTCGTCTTCGGCTACACGCCCGGCTTCTCCGACCTGTTCGCCGTCGGTGCCCGCGTCCTGGTCCTCGTGACCGTGGCGGCAACGCTCTGGTTCCTGTTCGTCAGTCCGCGTCCGTTGGGGCCGCTCGTCCCTGCGGGCCTCCGGCAGATGGGCGTCTACGTCCTGTGCGTGGTGGCCGAGTTCGCAGCGATCGCGGCGGGCACCCGCCTGCTCGGCGAGGCCGGAGCGGGGCATCTCCAGCCGGCACTGATCACCCTGGTCGTGGGTGTGCACTTCCTGCCGTTCGCCTGGGCATTCACCGAGCGCATGTTCTACACGCTGGGCGGGACGCTCGTCGTCCTCGGCGGCGCCGGCCTCGTGATCGGCACGACGACCGGCGCACTCCTGTCCGCCGTCCTCGCCGGGGCGGCGATGTCGTGCCTCCTGCTCGCGTACAGCCTCGGGCTCTTCGGACGACGATGACGGGCCTACGCTGCACGACCGGCGCACTGCCTGCGGGAAACCTGATGCGTCCGGTCAGGTGCTGGTGACCCGGGGGTACATACTGGGAACACCCTGAAGATGTTCCCCCGACCTCGTTCGCGGGACTCCGCCGGACACACCGACGAGCCTCGTGCACGAACGTGGGATTCCTCCCGGTCTTCAAGCAGCCGGCGGCCGGGGGGAGTTGTCGGCGCTTCTTCGTGCCTCATCGCGTGAGCCGCCAGGGCAGGCGCAGCCGTCACGGCGCTCCGATCAGGCCATCAGGTCGCATCCGCGGTTCGCCGGCTCGACGCCGATCCACGGACCGGAGGTCGGCTCAGGCCGCGTCCTGCAGGGAGGTCCTGAGTCGCCTGATGCCGTCCCGGATGCGGGTCTTGGCGGTGGGTAGGGGGATCCCGAGATACGCGGCGACCTCGGCGTAGGTCATTCCCGCGTAGTACGCGAGATGGATCGCTTCGCGTTGCACACCGGACAGGCTGCTCAGACTCCCCCTGAGAGCTTCCGTCTCGAGTCGGTGCAGGACGGCATCGGCGACCTGGTCGTAGTCGACGTCCTGGTTTTTGATGCCCCACCGGAGGTCCCTGGTGCGGTGGGATTCCTCTGCGCGGACCTTGTCGACCGCGCGCCGGTACGCGAGCGTCATGATCCAGGACATCCCGGTGCCCAGGGCAGGATCGAAGCGCGCTGCTCCGCCCTGCCAGAGGGCGAGGAAGACGTCCTGCGTCGTCTCGGCGCTCATCTCGGTATCGCAGACGATCCTGCGGACGATTCCGTAGACGCGGCGCGAGGTCTGCTTGTAGAGGTCGTCGAACGCCTGCACATCACCCTGCCCGACCCGGACGAGCAGCGCCCCCGGTTCGCCGGCGCGTTGGTCGAGATCGTCGACGGGGAGCGCGACGAACGGAGGCGGTGAGGGGGACACGGCCGGGATCGGGGCAGTGAGCATGTGCGTGAGACCTTCTGGTCACCATCGGCGTCAATGAGCTGGTGAGGGCACGGTGTGCCGCCATCCATCGCATTGCTAAGTAACCTAGGAACAGCCAACCACACGTCGCCGGTGTCCGACAGGAGAAAAGTGAAAGGTGCGGACATCCTGCGGGGCTGTCGGCAGCCGACCTGCGGTGGCACACTGGGTCGCATGATCGATGCGACGAAGGCGTTCAGCGGTTTCTCGGTGCGCGACGTCCCCGAGGCGAAGGCGTTCTACGAGGACGTCCTCGGACTGTCGGTCAGCGAGGATCACGGGATGCTGTCGATCGAGCTGGGGAGCAGCCACCACGTCCTCGCATATCCCAAGGGCCCGGACCACACACCCGCGTCCTTCACCGTCCTCAACTTCCCGGTGGCCGACGTCGACGCCGCGGTCGACGAACTCACGGCCAGGGGTGTCGCCTTCCTCCACTACGACGGCATGACGGACGAGAGGGGCGTGAACCGGCGGGGCGGCCCGCTCATCGCCTGGTTCACGGACCCGTCGGGCAACATCATGAGCGTGATCGCTGCGCAGTGAGCCGCGCCGCCATCAGAGCCGCGCCACACTCAAGCCCGCGATGAACAGCCCGACGATCAGGAGGGTGGCGCCCGTGATCGTCTGGCTGTGGCGCTCCATCCACGCGTCCAGACCGGTCAGCATCGCATCGGCGTGCTCCGGCCGCCGCATCCGGAGGACGATCGGCAGGAGGATCTCCGCGTGGGCGACCAGCACGTAGCCGAGGACGACCAGCGTCCCTGCGAGAAGCCGGAGCTCCTGGAGCCCGATGAGCGCGCCCGCGGTCAGGGAGAGCAGGATCGCTTTCGGCCGCAGGTTCAGGGCCACTCCCAGGATCAGGAACTCCCAGGGACGGGCCGACCCGACCCGGGCCCGCAGCCTGCCCCGCACCGCGCTGTCCGTCCTGCGGGGGCGTACCAGGAGGTGGACGGCGTAGGCGATCGTCGAGGCAGCAATGACGAGGCCGACCAGCGCCAGCTGCAGGTTCTGGTCCGCGCCCTGGCGGACCGGTAGGAACCGCAGACCGATGGTGGCACCACCCACCAGGAGGACGGCCCCGGCGAGGCTGCCGGTGAGGAACGACAGGGCGCCGCGGTGGGCGTTCGGGGACAGCAGGATGATGATGGTCACGCTGGCGGGTATCGTGCTCATCGCCCCTGCCAGGGCGAGGGGCAACAGGCTGACCAGGAGACTCAGCATGGGGGACTCACGCGGCGTCGCCGGCATACGGGGGGAGACGTCATGCCTCCTCCTCGCGTGGAGAGGGGAGCCGCGCTCTCCACCGGGCACGCCGGGTCCGTATCTCGCTGTCCTCGTCCTCGAGGATCTCCTGGAGGTCCGACGTGTCCCCGGTCAGAGCCCTCCGCCATGCCGCCGACGGATCCGCGTCGATGAGGACCGCCCGGACCAGCAGGGTCAGCGGCACGGCGAGGATGGCACCGACCGGCCCCAGGATCAGGGCCCAGAAGAGCACGGAGACGAACGTCAGGGTCTCGCTGAGTGACACTGCATTGCCGATGTACTTCGGCTGGATGACGGACTGGATGGCGCTGTTGATCACGCCGTAGACGATGATCACCCCGATCGCGGTCGGCCACCCTCCGCTGAGGAACCCGAAGAACAGCGGCGGGACGATCGCGACGAAGTAGCCGACATTGGGGATGAAGCTGCAGATGAAGGAGAGCAGGCCCCAGAGGAGCGCGCCCGGAACCTGGAGGAGGACGAGCACCAGCCAGTTGAACGCGCCCTGGGCGACGCCGAGCACCGTCGTGGCGACCATGTAGCGGCGGACGCCGGCCCCGTAACCGACGAACGCGGAGACGAGCGCCGGGCGGTGGGGAGTCAGGAAAGTGAGGAGCGCTGACACGCGGGACCCGTCGACAGCCATGAGGATCAGCATCGTCAGGACGACCACGAGGGCGCTCACCACCGTCGTGACGCTTCCCAGCAGCCCGTTGATGAAACCGATGATCCCACCGGGCGTGAACCCCTCCTGGACCGGGTCTGTCTGTCCCGGGCCGAAGCCCACCGATGCCAGCGCCTCCGACACGGCCGCGCCCACCCGATCCAGCTGCGGCGCGAACTGCGGGAGAAGCGAGGAGAACTGAGCGAGAGCAGAGACCAGGACCATGCCGAACGCGAGAAGGAGGGCGAAGACGGCGGCGATCGACGTCATCGTGGCGAGGCCCCGCTGGATCCCGCGCCGTTGCATCCGGCTCCGGAGAGGGTGCACGCAGAGCGTGAGGACGAACGCCAGGAACACCGGGGTGAAGACATCCCGGATCGCGGCGATCCCGAAGGCTGCCACCGTCGCTCCGCCGAGCGCGAGGAGGAGCGTGGTGCTGCGGGGTAGGGCGGGTCGCTGGTCAGGACCGGGGAGTTCCGGCACCATCGGATTCTCCTTCTACTGCAGGGATGCGGTGAGCCGGGCAAGATTGTCGAGCGCCTTCTGCTTCCTGGGCCGTCGCATCCAGTCATCGAGAAGGAGCTCGGTGCTCTTCGCCCGGTACCCGTCCTCCACCTGCCGCATCGAATCGACCAGCCATGGCCCGTGGATCAGGACGGAGACTTCCATGTTCAGGGCGAAGGAGCGCACGTCCATGTTGCTCGAACCGATCACGGCGACATCCTCGTCGATCGTGAAGTGCTTCGAGTGCAGGACCTTGGGGGAGCGGTAGAGGTGGATGCGGACGCCCGCGCGGAGCAGCGCCTCGTAGTAGGACCGCTGCGCATGGTAGACCAGGGGCTGGTCGCCCACCTCGGAGACGAACAACTCGACGTCGAGGCCCCGCGCTGCGGCCGTCACGATGGCCATCATGATGGATTCGTCGGGTACGAAGTAGGGGCTGGTGATGCTGATGCGGTGTTCGGCCTTGTGGATCAGCGCCGTGTAGAGCTTGAGATTGTTCTCGCTGTCGAAGCTCGGCCCGCTCGGCAGCACCTGGGCGTCGAGCAGTGGCCGTCCGTTACGGGTTGCAACCGACGCCGGGCCGAGCCTCAGTTCGTCGCCCGATTCGCTGTACCAATCCGTGGCGAAGACCGCATCGAGTTCGCGCACGATCGGTCCCTCGACCCGGAGCATCAGTTCCTGCCAGGTGAGCCCGCGCTTCCTGTTGCTCTCCTTGTTGTAACTGGAATCGATGAGGTTCTGCGACCCCATGAAACCCACCTCGCCGTCGATCACCACGATCTTCCGATGATTGCGGAGATCCGGGCGCTGCCATTTCCCCTTCAGCGGCATGAGCGGCAGCATCGGGTGATACTCGGCGCCGGCCCGTCGCAGGAAGTCCAGGGTCTCCTTCCGCCCCGGGTACAGAAGGCCGGCGAGGTGGTCCGACAGGACCCTGACGTGGACTCCCCGTGCCGTCGCGCGTGCAAGCGCATCGAAGAACGGCGCCGTGGTGTGGTCGCGGGCCAGGATGTAGAACTCGACGTGCACGTAGGTGTCAGCGGCGTCGACGGCGTCGATCATGGAGTCGAGGGTGCCGGCGTAGTCGTCGAGGAGTTCGAAGGTATTGCCGCCGACCATGGGGAGCGCACCGAGGTTCCGATTCAGCCTCACGGCGGAGTGCAGCCATTCCGGCCATTCGTCGTCGTGGGTGACCGGGGGCGGCTCCTCGGCCCGTTCGAGGACCCGTGCGTTCACCTCACGCTGCTTCTCGCGGCGTGCGCTGGGCAGTTTCGCATTCCCGACGAGCAGGAAGGCGAGGGCCCCGAGCACGGGTATGAAGACGATGGCCAGCACCCAGGCGATGGCCGACGACGGCCGACGGTTCGTGGACAGGAAGACAGCCGCTACCGCGATCAGGACGAGATGGACCGCCAGCACCAGCAAGGCAGCCCTCTCAGGGTCCTGGAAAGAGGCGACCACCGAGCACCCCCGGATCTTGACGACCGTGTCGCAGCCCATCTGACGGCACGCACATGCTGCATTCATTGTCTACGCGGCGAAACGCCGGGGTCTCACCCCTTAAGGATGAGAGGTTAAGGATGAGAGGGGCTCGGACAGGGAGGCGCCACCTCGGCGGACATCCTCTGCTTCCCCGCGCACTGCGGGTTCGAGGGTTCCCTGGCGGTTCGCCGCGCTGGCTCGAGGGATACCATGGCTCATGATCCGGCGGCGGGACCTGAAGCGCCCGGTGCTGTTCGTCCACCTCGACCGCAGCACCCGGCGTCGGTTGCTCCTGGCCGCGGTTGCCCGCACGGGGTCAGTGGTGGGCCTGACGCTCCTGCTGTATGCAGTGATGCCGGTTGGAGGCTTCAACGAGGACAATCCTGTGGCCGCATGGCTGCGGCTCGTCGTCGTCGCCGTGGTGTTCCTTGTGGCCATGACCCTGCAGGTCCGCCTGGTGGCCGGCGCCCATGCACCCGTGGTCCGTGCGGTGGAAGCCGTGGTGCAGACCGTCGTGTTGTTCCTCTGCCTCTTCTCGGTGCTCTATACGGCTCTGTCGACGGCCGATCCCGCGTCGTTCAGCGAACCGCTCAGCAGGATGGACGGCCTGTATTTCACGAGTACGGTTCTCACGACGGTCGGATTCGGCGATATCACGCCGAAGAGCGACCTGGCCCGTGCCGTCGTGACGGTCCAGATGATCGCGGGCCTCGGGGTCCTGGCGCTGATCGCGAAGGTGTTCCTCTTCGCCGCCCGGCAGCCCCGCGGGGAGGCCTGAGCGTCCGCGCGCCGGGCGAACGCCGCCTGTGGGGCGGTGGGGGAGGCGCCACTGTCGGGGGCTCGCCCGGACACGGTCCAGGGGCCCCCGCGGTGGCGGGAGGCCCCTGGCCGGTCGAGGTCAGACGGATACTTTCGACTTGATCGCGTCGAATTCGCTCGGGGTGATCGTTCCCGAGTCGAGGAGGCCCTTCGCCTTCGTGATCTCGTCGCTGGGGCTCGGGGAGACGATGCTCCGGATGTAGGCCTCGTTCGCTTCCTGCCGCTGGCGGGCGCTGTCCAGGGACCGCTCCGTCATGCCGTTGCCCCGGACGACCAGGTAGATGAGTACCGTCAGGAACGGTACGAAAACGAGGGCGACGAGCCAGATCGCTTTCAGCCACCCGCTGAGCTCCCGGTCACGGAAGACGTCGCCCATTACGGCGAAGAGGGCGTAGAGATAGCCCACGAACGCGTACAAGCAGAAGAGCCACCAGACGACGTCCCAGAAGTTTTCGAAGAAGTTCATGTTATTTCCCATGCTCGCAGTGGTGCGGCGGTGTTCTGCGTGAACGCGGTCGCAAGTGGGGGAGGCCGGCTCTCGGTCGAGTAGTCGTGTCCCGGATCATCTGGGTCTCAGCACTCGACCTCCTTCGCGAGGTCGGTGACCGCGGTCTGGAGGTCCGACGCTTCGGTCCGCAGGGATTCGACTGCTTCGGGTACCGTGGCCTGGTCTCGGACGTCGTCGACGGCCTTCTCGAGCTTGCGTTCAGCCGCGGCGACGGCGGTCATCCGGTCCTCGGCGACCTCCACCGCAGCCCTGTCCATGTCGTTGTAGGTCTTGACGACCTCGTCGCGTGCCGAGCGGAGTTGCTCGATAGTGACCTCCGGCGTGAGCGTGGCCTTGAAATCGGTGACTGCACCGTCGAACGCCGTCGCGGCGTCGCAGAGACGCGCGGCGCCCGCTTCTCCCGGTGCACTGCTCGAACTGCTGGTCGAGCTGCTGGTGCTGGACGGCGTCTCGGTCGCCGCACCGGAACCGCAGCCCGTCAGCACCAGGATCATCACCCCCGTCGCGAAGGGTCCGGCCAGAAGGTTGTGGAATGTTGACACGGGAGGCTCCCTCGTAGGTTGACGACCGTTCCGCTGCCCGTCCCACGGCTGCTGCAGCCATTGTTGCTCCGGGGTGGCACGGCGGCCTCACCCCTTCCGGATGAGAACGAGGTCCGACGCAGGGGAAGTCGACAGATCATCCTGAGCGGGTGAGGCCGGACAGCCACCGTGCGGGGAGTATTCGAGGAGTATTCGAGGGCTGCAGTTCCGTGACCGGAGGGAGCATTCCATGGAGATCGGAGCGGGGCGATCGGACGTTCCCCCCGTCCAGCGCGGGCGTACCGGGTCGGGCGGTCAGGTGGACGGAGACGTCTTGACTGCCGAGAGCGAGGAACTGACCCGCCTCAGGGATCAGGTCGCCGAGCTCGAGAGGGAACGGGACGCGGCCCGGCAGACCGCGACCGTGCACCCGGAGGGATCTGCCACACGGGCCTGGCGATGGGCCGCCGCCGTCGTCCTCGTCGTCCTCACCGCGGTGTCGGCACTCGTCGCCGTACCCGCGATGTATCTCCGCGCTGAGCTGCTGGACACCGACCGGTACGTGGCGACCGTCGCCCCTCTGGCGGTGGAACCCGCAGTCCAACGCGAGATCGCCGCCCAGGTCACCGAACAGATCACCCGGGCTGCGGACATCGAGGGAACCACCCGGGACGCCCTGACCGAGCTCACCCGGGACACGCCCCGGGTGGCTCCCGTCATCACGGGGCTCGCACCGGCGATCGCCGAACAGTTCGAGTCCCTCGTCGACACGGCGGTGACGCGGTTCGTCGAGAGTCCCCGGTTCGAGGACCTGTGGATCCGGGCGAACCGGACGGCCCACCAGGCCCTGGTGAATCTGGCCGAGGGTGGAACCGATGGACGCGTCGCGATCGACGGGAGCGGTGCCGTCACCATCTCCTCGCGGGAGATCGTCAGCGAGGTCAAGGACAGGCTCCTCCAGCAGGGAGTCGGCATCGCGGCGAGGATCCCCGACACGGACGCCCGCATCACGCTCTTCCGATCGCCTGAACTGGCCAGGGCCGCTCAGGCCCTCGACACGCTGGACCGTGCCGCGCCCTTCCTCGTCGGGCTGACGGTCCTGAGCGCCGTCGGAGCCATCGCGGTCGCACCCCGTGGACGACGACGGCGCCTCGCCGGTGCGATCGGCCTTGCATCCGTCGCGGCGATGGCCTTGCTCGCCCTCGCGCTGGGCGTCGGTCGGGGCGTCTACCTCTCCGTCGTCCCGCCCGACGTGCTCTCACCGGCGGCGGCCGAAAGTCTTCTCGACACGCTGATCTCACCGCTGAGGACCAGCCTGCGACTCGTCCTCGTCGTCGGGCTCCTGATAGCCCTCGTCGCCTTCCTTCTCGGCCCATCACGAACAGCCCGGCAGCTCCGCCGCGGTCTGGCACGCGCCGGGGATGCCGTGGCCGGCCGAGGCGCCACAGGGAGCCACCGACCGTGGCAGCGCTCGCTGGCGGGGTATCGGCGCGTGATCGAAGGCACGGTCGTCGCCCTTGCACTGCTCCTCCTCATTTTCTGGCCGGACCCGACAGCGGCCGTGGCCGCCTGGACGCTTGTCGTCGTCGTGCTGCTGATACTCCTCGTCGAGCTCGCGTGCCGACCGGCAGTCACCCGACCTCCCTCGGAGCCCGTCCTCGCCGCAGCCCCCCGGGTACGGGGACAGGAGTTCTCCTGAGATGAACCGGAGCGAATCGGGAGCGGATCGAGCAGAGCCCCCGGTCCCCGGCGGCGGACATCGGCCTTCTCCGCCGTCGGCTGAGCATGGGCTCGGCCGGATCACCGTGCGTCGGGAGGTCGGACGCCGTGGCCACTGACACCGCTCATGAGGCACCTCCTCTCCGGACCCACCTCACCCTGTGCATCCCCGCGATGATCGTCGGGGCCGTCTCCGCCGTAGGGTTGTTCGCCGTCGAGGAGCTCGCGCACGCCATCGAGCACCTGCTGTGGGGAACCCTGCCGGACGCCTGGAACGTGGATCCTGCATCCGGGTGGTGGATCTTCGGCATCCTCACGCTGACGGGCGTCGTGATCGGCCTGATCGTGCAGTTCGCGCCGGGCCACGGCGGGTCCGACTCGGCGACGACCGAACTCATAGCACCGCCGCTTCGGCTGTTCGCCGTGCCGAGTCTGCTGTTGGTCACGGTGATCGGTCTGGCAGGCGGCGTCAGCCTCGGCCCCGAGATCCCCATCATCGCGTTCAATACGGCCGTCCTCGTGGCTCTTCTCGGTCGGCTGTGGCCGGACATCCCTACGGAGCTCGTCGTCATGGTCACGGCAGCGGGAACGATCGGTGCGCTCTTCGGGACGCCCGTGGCAGCCGCTCTCGTCTTCACCGGTGTCGTCGCCGGATTCAAGGGTGGAGGGGCTCTCTGGGACCGGCTCTTCCTCCCCCTGGTGGCGGCGGGCGCGGGGACGATCACGATGCGATGGCTCGATGGCCCCCAGCTGCCGGAGACGGGGTTGCCGCAACTCGGCACCCCGGGTGCGGGTGACCTGCTGGCGGGCATCCTCGTCACCGTCGTCGCCACGTTCATCGGTCTCGGCGCCGTGTACGCGTTCCCGCACGCGCACCGGTTCTTCCACGGCCTGAAGAACCCTGCGATCTACATCGCGCTGGGCGGTGCCGTCCTCGGTGTCCTCGGTGTCCTCGGTGGGCCTGTGACCCTCTTCAAGGGCGCGAGCCAGATGGGCGAGTTGATCCGCAATCAAGGCGACTACTCCGCCGTGGAGCTGATGCTCATCATCGCGGTCAAGCTCGCGGCCCTCGTCGTGGCTGCGGCCGCCGGTTTCCGGGGTGGCCGCATCTTCCCGGCGGTCTTCATCGGTACGGCTGCGGGACTGGCGGCCTGTGCCGTCTTTCCGGCGATCCCGCTCGGTCTGGCGCTGGCCTGCGGGATCCTCGGCGTCGTGCTGCCCGTCGCACGCGACGGCTGGATCGCGCTGTTCATCGCCGTCGTCGTCGTCGGTGACGCCGGGGTGCTGCCCGTTCTCTGCGTGGCCATCCTGCCGGCCTGGCTTCTGGTGTCCCGGGCGCCCGAGATGCTGATCCATCGGGAAGCGGTTGCGGGGGTCAAGGACTCACCGGCCGGGCCGGCGTAGAGACATCCCACGGTGGTGGCCCAGCCGGCGCAGGCCGTCAGGGCCGAGGGGTGCAGCCCGGCGGCTCCGAGTTGCCGCTGATGGTGAAGTCCTCACAGGTGAGGAAGGCGGCGTGGTTCCGGCCGAGCACGAAGCAGGTGGCGGCGATGGCCATCACCGCGGCGACGACGATGATGCGCCACTTCAGGGGTAGATCCCCCCCGAATTCGGGCCAGACGATGCGGGCCAGGACCCAGATCGTGGCGGGTAGCCCGAGAATCGCGACGGTCCCGCCGAGGGTGTCGACCAGCGGCCCCAGGAACTCCCTGTCGCCCCTGAAGAAGATCGCGAGCACGAGCCACAGCGACGGGACGGACAGGGCAGCGGCCTTACCGAGCCGGTGCGGGTCGTCCTGGCGGCGGATCAGGACGACGAGGAGGGCAGCCGTCGCGGCAGCCCATACGCTCAGGATCTGTTCGAAGAACAGGACCCCCCACGCGCCCAGGGTGAAGGACGGCCACCAGACCGCGATGCTCATGCCCACGGCCACGACGGCAGTCGGCCGGGAGGGCTTCCTCGCGGTCGCCTCCGGTTCGTCTGACGGCACTGCCACGGCGGGCCCCTTGGGGAAGGTCTTGCGGATGTCCCGGACGGGGTTCATCCTCGCCGACCACCGGAATGCTGTCCTCATCCCCGAAGGATGAGTTGACGTCGCAGGGGCGGGGTGTGGATCGACCCGGCGGCAGCGAGCCCTGCCCGTCGCTCGGTGTCGACCACACGGTGCACGCCGAGTGCAGTGGCACGGTCCATTCCCGAGCTCGAAGGACTGTGGGATCATTCGGGGATGCATGTCGACAGTCCGGCGGGGCCGCAGGGCGATCAGAGGCCGGCAGAGCCGTCGAAGCGGGTCGGGTCACGGCACAGCGACTCCGTGGTCCGCGCCCGCGCAGCGGGACGGGACGCCCGACGGGCGATGCCACGACGCGAGCAGGCCGACTACACGCCCTCCCGGCGGGACGTCGTCGACCTCCTCGAGCACCAGCAGCGGACCCGCCTGCCCGAGCTGGCGCCCGTGCGCATAGGACGGATGCTGGAGTCCCCGTTCGCCTTCTACCGCGGGGCCGCGGCCGTCATGGCGCAGGACCTGGGCCGGGCGAAGGTCACCGGACAGATCGTGATGGCCTGTGGCGACGCGCACCTGGCGAACTTCGGTCTCTTCGCCAGCCCGGAGCGACGGCTGGTCTTCGATCTCAACGACTTCGACGAAGCGTATCCGGCGCCCTGGGAATGGGACATCAAGCGTCTGGCCGCGAGCGTCTGGTTGAACGGGCGCAACGGTTCGCACACCGAGGACGAGTGCCGGAGAGCGACGCAGGCCTGCCTGCGCGGCTACCGCACAGCCCTCCGGAAGCTGTATCGGGGCACTGCGGCCGATCGCTACTACTTCCACGTGGACGCGGAGCTGCTCCGCACGACCAAGGCGATGGCCGGCCGGCACATCAGGGAGGAGAGCACCAAGGCTCGACGGCGGACGTCCGAGCAGGCGCTGACCAGGCTGTCCTCCCGGACGACCGACGGTGAACCGCGGATCATCGATCAGCCACCCATCATGCGGCATCCCGATGACATGGACCTCCCCCTGATCGAACACCTGGCAGCACGGTATCGCAGCACGCTGCGTGCCGATACGGCGCTCCTACTCAGCCAGTACAGGCTGGTGGACTACGCCCTCCGGATCGTCGGGGTCGGCAGTGTGGGGACGCGCTGCTGGATCCTCATGTTCGAAGGGCCCGCGGGGGAGCCGCTCTTCATGCAGGCCAAGGAGGCGGAGAAGTCGGTGCTGGAAACGCACGGAGGGCTGGCGCAGCCGGCCGGGCCGATCACCGATCTGCTGGTGACGCACGGGGAAGGCAGTCGGGTCGTGGGTGCGCACCGGATCCTGCAGGCCCATTCCGATCCCTTCCTGGGCTGGATCAGTGGCGTCGAAGGACCCGACGGACGATCGCGGGACTTCTACATCCGCCAGTTCCGGGACATGAAGGGGTCCTTCCGCCTCGCCGAACTCGACGTCGGCGAATCGGTGGACTACGGGGCCCTGTGCGGCTCGATGCTCGCCCGGGCGCATTCCCAGAGCCCGGGAAGTGCCTTCATCGCGGGCTATCTGGGCAGGAGCGACAGGTTCGACGAGGCGGTCACGGCCTGGGCCAGGGCTTACGCGGATCAGACGGAGCAGGACTACGAGCACCTCCGCCAGGCGGTCCTGGCCGGCCGCATCCCGGCCGAGTTCGGCGTCTGACCTGCCTGAACCATGTCAGCCCGCATCTGCCGGACCCTCGGACAGGTCACGGACCGGTGCGGCCATGCATCCCCCCAGTGGGCCTCGGGTCAGAACTCCCGGATGTAGCAGAGCATCCGGTAGTCGGCGCCCGGCTCGATGTTGAGGAACCCGTGACGCTCGTAGAACCGTCGGGTGTCGACGTCGACCTCGTCCACATCGATGTGCATCTCCCCGGCGCCGCGGGAACGCACGCGCTCGATCGACCCGGCGAGCAGCGCCGTGCCGATCCCCTGGTCGCGCCGACCCGGTCGCACGTACAGCTCCTCCAGCTGCGCAAGGGGTCCTTCGTAGTAGGGCGTGGGACGCAGCGTGAGGAAGGCGAACCCGGTCGGCCCGCCGTCGTCCTCGGCGAGGACCACGAGCACGTCGTCCAGGGCGAGGAGCCGGCGAAAGCGCTCGCCGAGCAGCTGCGCGGTCGGCGTCGGGGCGTCGAACTCCGTGTTGAAGGCGTACAGGAGTCCGCCGACCGTGCCGGCGTCGTCCTGCGCCGCCGTCCTCACCCGCGGGGCTCCCCCTCCCGGCGGTGGGGGAGCGCTCATCCCTCCTGCTCCGAGCCCTCCGAGCCCGCGGCCGCACGGGCGTACGACGCTGACACCTGGCGGTAGACGGGCGTGAAGAACGCCGCGACGGCGGCCAGGATCATGATGATCCCGGCGACCAGGAACACCAGGGCGATCCCGCGCGACGTGCCCTCGCCCAGCAGCGGGGCCAGCCGGGCCGCGCCCTCGGCCGAGCGTGCGTACGGGATGATCCAGAACTGGGCGATCGGCGCGATCATGAACGCGGTGACCGGGGCTGCCGCGGACTCGAAGGCCATGGCGAACCCGAACACGCGGCCCTGCCGCTCGAGCGGCACCGTCTGCTGGATGACCGTCTGCTCGGCTGCCTCGATGAAGGGGATCAGCACCAGGTACGCCCAGATCCCCGCGATGTACAGCCATCCCCATTCCCGAAGGGTGAACACGGCGCCGAGCACGCCCATCGCGATGACGGCGAGGAGCATGGTGCGCAGCGGATTGGACCCGAGCCCGAACTTGCCGATCAGCGCCCCGCCCACGATGAACCCCGTGGCACCGACGGCGAACAGCGTGCCCCACATCTCCACGGAGAACAGCTCCAGGCCGTAGGGGTCCATGAGCGCCATGTAGACGCCTCCCACGAAGTTGTTGAACGTCGAGAACAGGATCAGCGCGAAGAGGCCGGGGATGGCCATCACGGCGGCGAAGGACCCGCGCAGGTCGAAGCCGCCGTGGGCGTCGCTCGTGGCGACACGGACCTCCTCGGGCATGCGCAGCGTCAGCAGGTGGAGAGCGGTCAGGGCGGTCAGGACGATGGCGACGGCGATGGTCCAGCCCATGCCCAGCAGGCCGATCGAGAGCCCGGAGAGCACCGAGGTGACGATGAACATAAGGCCCTGCACCATGCCCACGAGTCCGTTCGCGTTGGCCCGCCGGTCCGGCTCGATCAGGATGGTGACCGTGGTGGACAGCGCGATGTTGCGCATGTTCTCCACGACCGCGCCGATCAGGATGACCAGCGTGAACACCCAGAACCACGGCTGCGTCAGGTCCAGGAGCCATGCGGTGGGCGTCACCAGGAACATCGCGCCGGACAGCAGGAACATCACCAGCGTGAAGCCGGCGGCGAAGCGCATCACGGCCAGCTTGCGGAAGCGGTCCACGAAGGTGCCGAAGCTGATGCTGGAGAGGGCGATCAGGAGCATGTACGCACCGCCCACCACACCCGTGGCGATGACGTTGCGCGTCTCGAGGTACACCCAGAACGTCAGGGCGAACCAGAGGTAGCTGGTGGTGATGTTCGCGAGGGCGGTGTTGACGAGGATCCCGGCGAAGGTCCGCGACCGCTCCTTCGGACCGCGGGCCGACCTGTCGATCCCCGTCTCACGGTCGTCATCGACCCCGACGGCGGCGCCGGGGGAAGTGTCGGGGAGACCAGCGCCGCCGTGGCGGGCCGCAGCGGTCGGAGGCGGGGGCGGTTCCTGCCCGGTCATGCGGATCAGTGTAGTGAGAACCCCGATCCGCCGGAAGGACTCCCGGCGCGTCGGCGGGCTAGTCGAAGTGCGTGACCGGCACTTCGTCCGTGACCGTCGACACCAGTTCCGCCGCGAGGTCGCGGAGCTTGACCTGGCGGCGGCTCGCCGCCGACTTCAGGATGGTGACCGCCACCGACTGGCTGCACTTGTTCTGCCCCATGACGATGCCCGCGGCGAGGTCGATGGTGGTCCTCGACTCCAGCGCCGACGTGAGGTGTTCCGCCTTGTCCGAGAGGTGGGCGATCCGCACCGCCAGGCGCAGCGACCTCGATGCTTCACGCGCGAAGACCTCCGCGGCCCGGACGGCTTCGGGCCCGAAGCCGTCGACGGTGCCGGAGTACAGGTTCAACCCGCAGTCGGCTTCTCCCTCGAGGGGGATGGGTACGCCCAGGATCGACATCATCCCGTGGTCCGCCACGGCGGCGAAGTACTCCGGCCAGCGCCCGTCCGCGCGTGTGTCGCGGACCTGGACGAGCCGGCGGGTGCGGGCGGCCGTCAGGCAGGGCCCGTCGCCGAACGCGTACTGGACCTGGTCGAGTTCCAGGGCGGTGGGACTGCTGCTCGCGAGGGTCTCGGCATGCCGGGGGCGCAGGAGGGTGACGCCGCAGAAGACCTCGTGCTCCGGTGTGGACAGGTGCCGGGCGGCCACATGGGCCAGATCGACCAGGAACTGGTTGACGTCCTTGCTGTCCAGCACCAGGTTCTGGAGGAAGATCGCGGTGTGTGCAGGCGAACCGGGCACCGGGTCCTCGAGCCCGGCGACGGAGGAGGCGTGGAGGGAGTTCTCGGGTGCGACAGAGGGGGAACGGTCGTTCATCGTGCTCCTAGAGAGGAGATCGTGCTTCACCGGGCGACACTGCACCGGAACGCGGCGGTCTGGAAGAATGCACCGCTCACTACTAAACGACGGTCCCCATCGTACGCGGTCACCGGATCACGTGCGCGGTGCCGCGAGGAGGAGCGATCAGTGCACCCCGCGCCGCGGGAACGGGATGCGGTCCAGGTCGTACGCGGCGACGACGTCCGCAGGACCGGCTGTGCGCCGCGCCTGCGAGGCGAGCACCTCCACGTCGTCGTACCGGGACGAGAAGTGCGTCAGCACGAGTGTCCCCACTCCGCCGGCTCCGGCGATCGCGCCGGCCTGCCCCGCCGTGAGGTGCAGGTACTGCCTGGCGAGGGCTTCGTCGCCGTCGCTGAAGGTGGATTCCGCGACCAGGAGGTCGGCGCCGTCCGCGAGCGCGGAGGCGCCGTCGCAGACGGCGGTGTCCATGACGAACGCGAAGCGGCGGCCTGGCCGGTGCGCGCTGACGTCCTCGAGGCGGACGCCTCCGAGGGAACCCTCGCGCTGCAGCCGGCCGACGTCGGGTCCGGAGATGCCCGCGGCAGCGAGCCGCTCGGACAGGAAGGCCCGCCCGTCCGGTTCGGTGACGCGGTAGCCGTACGCCTCGATGCGGTGGCGGAGCGGCTCCACCTCGATCCCGGGCGCGATCGCACCGGCTTCGCCCTGGGGGTGCAGGCGCAGGTCCAGTCCGGGCGTGGCGAGGCCGACCAGGGCGCGCACCACGTCGGCGCCCGACGCCGGGAAGTGGAGGTGCACCGGGTGCGCGGCGCCGTCGAGCACCATGCGGGACAACACGCCGGGAAGGCCGAAGCAGTGGTCCCCGTGGACGTGCGTCAGGCAGATGCGCGTGATCCTCGACGCCGGGACGCCCGCCAGGAGCATCTGCCGCTGCGTGCCCTCGCCGGGGTCGAACAGGATGCCCTCGCGTTCCCAGCGGAGGAAATAGCCGTTGTGGTTGCGGGTACGGGTGGGTACCTGCGATGCCGTACCGAGGATGACGAGCTCACGCATGGCCCCAGTCTTGCACCGTGCATCCCGGAGGTCGGCGGCAGTGGACCGGCCGCACGCCAGGCGAAAGAATGGGGAGCGCCCGCACCGGCGGGGCAGGGGCAGTGGGGTCACCCCGGGATCAGGAGCGTGATCGGTTGGCACAGCGAGGACGGCCCCCGGCCCCCGGGCGGACGGAGGCGACGCGGCAGGCGGCCTGGAAGCAGGGCGCCTGGAGCCTGCCGTCACCGGCACTGGTCCCGGCTGGCCTGGTGTCCCTCGCGGGCCCCGTCCTGTTCGTGCTGCACCAGCCGCTCGTCGGCTATGCGCTCCTCGTGGTGGCGCTCGGAGCGGCGGCGGTGATGAACAGGGCCCTCTTCCGCGACCTGCTGCTCGTCGCCTTCGGTCTCTCGGTGATGAGCGTCGTCCCCATCACCACCGACATCAGTCCGGAGCACATGGCGGTCATGGGCACCGCGATGATCCTCGCCGTGGGCGTGCCCTACGCCGTCTCCCGCTTCGCCTACCGCGATCACGCCATCACGTTCCCCGTGCGCACGGGCATGCCGTGGACGCGTGCCGAGAAGTGGTACCTGCCCGTCGTCGTCGTGATCGGGTACGCCCTGCTCCCGGTGTACATGCTCGGCACGGGTGTCTACACGAACTGGCCGGCGGCGTCGGAACCGGCCACGATCACCCGCCTGTTCATCGGTACCAACGGGCTCGGCATCTGGGACGAGCTCTTCTTCATCTGCACCGTCTTCGCCCTGCTGCGCCGGCACCTGCCCATGGCACAGGCCAACGTCCTGCAGGCCGTGCTCTTCACGTCCTTCCTGTGGGAGCTGGGGTTCCACGCCTGGGCGCCGCTGTTCATCTTCCCGTTCGCGCTCCTGCAGGCGTTCATCTTCACCCGGACCCGATCGCTCTCCTACATCATCTGCGTGCATCTCCTGTTCGACTTCGTGCTGTTCCTCGTCCTGGTCCATGCGCACAACCGGGAGTGGCTCGACATCTTCCTCTACTGACGCTTGACGCAGCCCTACCAAGGGGGTTCACTACTTAAGTAACTAACCAGCAGGGGCGGAGGTCACGGTGATCGAGGAAGGGAAACCCCTGTTCGTGCAGATCGCCGAGCAGGTCGAGGACTCCATCGTGGACGGCTCCCTCGCCGAGGAGGCGCAGGCACCGTCCACCAACGAGCTCGCCGCCTTCCACCGCATCAACCCGGCCACCGCGGCGAAGGGGGTGAACATGCTCGTCGAAAAGGGCGTGCTCTACAAGCGCCGGGGGATCGGCATGTTCGTCGCGGCCGGCGCCCGGGATCTGCTCCTGGCGGAGCGGCGCCGCGAGTTCGCGCTCCGCTACGTGCAGCCGCTCCTCATCGAGGCACGCAGGCTCGGGCTCGGGCCCGACGACGTCGCGAACCTCATCCGTGCCGGTGCCGAACCGGCGACTCCGTAACGTCAGTCGAATCGAAGGACACCATGGACTCTGTCATCGAGGTCCGTCACCTCACGAAACGCTACAAGGACGTCCTCGCTCTCGACGACGTCGGCTTCGACATCCAGCGGGACGCCATCTACGGCTTCCTGGGCCGCAACGGTGCCGGGAAGACCACCGCCATGTCCATCCTCACCGCGCAGAACCTGCCCACGAGCGGGCAGGTCCGCGTCTTCGGCGAGGACCCCTACGAGAACGCCGGCGTGCTCAGCCGCCTGTGCTTCGTGCGCGAGAGCCAGAAGTACCCCGACGACGCGACACCGCGCCATGCCCTCGCGTCCGCTCGGCTGTTCTTCCCGCGGTGGGACCAGGATCTCGCCGACGACCTCGTCGAGGAGTTCCAGCTGCCGCTGAAGCGCACCATCAAGAAGCTCTCCCGCGGACAGCTCTCGGCCGTCGGCGTCATCATCGGCCTCGCCTCCCGCGCGGAGATCACCTTCTTCGACGAGCCGTATCTCGGTCTCGACGCCGTCGCACGCCAGACCTTCTACGACCGGCTGCTGACCGACTACGCGGAGCATCCGCGGACGGTGCTCCTGTCCAGCCATCTCATCGAAGAGGTATCCAACCTCATCGAGCGCGTGCTCGTCATCGACGGCGGGCGCATCATCATGGACGAGTCCACGGAGGACGCCCGCGCCCAGGCCACGAACGTGGTCGGCGACGCCGCCATTGTCGAGAGGGCTCTCCGCGGCCGCGAGGTCATCCACCGGGACAGCCTCGGCCGCGTGAGCTCAGTGACCTTCCTGGGTCGGCTCGACGACGGTGAGCGCGCCGCGTTCGCCGCGGACGGACTGGACCTGGCGCCCGTCTCCCTGCAGCAGCTCATCGTCCGCCTCACCCAGCAGAGAACCCCCGGCCGTGACGCGTTCGCCCCGGCATCACAGGAAGGAACCCTCCGATGACCACCCTCGAGTCCGGCGGTGTCACGCGTCCTGCCGCAGTGCGCGACCGCACGCGCAACGTGGTGCGCCTGCAGTTCGTCAACACACAGACGTTCCTCTGGGTGCCTGCCCTCGTCCTGGCCGGAGCCTGGGTCCTCACGATGCTCATCTACTGGATGCTCCAGAGCGCAGGGGTCAGCGGGGTGAAGACCGGAGGAGGATCGCAGGCGCCGCTGTGGTACTTCCTCGTGGTCGGGATCCAGGCCATGACTCTCACCTTCCCCTTCTCCCAGGCGCTGAGCCTGACACGCAGGGAGTTCTACCTCGGCTCCCTCGCAGCCGCCGCGGTCAGCGGGCTCGGCATGTCCCTGCTGTTCACGTTCCTCGGGCTGATCGAGCAGTCCACAGGGGGCTACGGGATGAACGGCTACTTCGCCTACCTGGCATGGGTGTGGGAGGGGGGACCGCTCGCCGCCGGCCTCACGTACTTCGTCCTCACCATGCTGTTCTTCATCCTCGGCTTCTGGTCGGCCACGATCTACAAGCGGTACGGCACGGCGGTGCTCACCATCGTCCTGATCGGCATCGGTCTCGTGATCGTGGGCCTCACCGCGTTCGTGACGTGGCAGCAGGCCTGGCCGGAGGTGCGGCAGTGGATCCTCGACACCGGCTCGCTGGGACTGACCCTCTGGGCCATCCTCGTGTCCGCACTGCTCGCCGTCGGCTCCTACCTCACGCTGCGCAGGATGCCCGCCTGATGCTCGAGGATGCAGGCGGCCCTGCCGGCTTCATCGACGAGGCGCTCCAGTACGAGAGCTCGTGGGAGCGGGCCGAGGAGTTCGAGCAGCGGTACGGTGCGCACCTCGAGTACTACGGCGCGTCCGTCGGCGCGGTGCGCGGCACCATCCGCAATGCCGGGCGCCGCTACCCGGGCCTCGGGCACGACGGCGTCACCGCCCTCGCCTCCGACCTGTGGTCCCGCCCCGTGTTCGAGCGCCGGCTCGCCGCCGTCGTGCTCCTGCAGTCCTCCGTCCGCCTCCTGCGGTCCTCCGACCTCACCCGGATCGAGGGCTTCCTCCGATCGGCGCACATGCCCGAACTCGTCGACCCGCTCGCGGTGGACGTCGTCGGGCCCCTCATCCTCAGCCTGCCGGGATCGGACGCCGTCCGCGCGCAGGCGGTCCTGGACCGGTGGGCGGCGGCGGACGACGCATGGCTGCGCCGCGCCGCGGTCCTCGCACACCTGCCGGCGTTCAGATCGGGAGAGGGCGACGACGCCGCGTTCCGCAGGACCGTCCGCCTCGTCTCGGGCGCCCGGCAGGGGCGCGTGGCCGAGGTCGAGGAGGCCGTCATCCTGGTCCGGTCGAGCGGCGCGGGCTAACGGACGTCGATGGTGCGGACGAGCCGTCCACGCAGTGCCGGCACGAGGTGGTGCAGGCCCATCAGGCTGAGCCCGTAGCGCCGCACGCGTCGCATGGAGGTGGCCACGCGGAGCCGGGGGTCGATGAGCACCGCCGTGAGGCCGAGCCGGTGGGCCACCCGGGCGGAGAAATCGATGTCCTCGTCGCGCTCGTCGATCGAGGTGCGCTCGAACCCGCCGGTCTCGAGGTACGCGGACGCCCGCACGGCCATGTTGTGACCCGCGACGAAGCGGAGGTACGCGGCATCGAGGTGCTTCGCCGCGATGAGGACGCGCAGGAGCCGGAGGGCGCCCGGCATGAGCAGGCCGTCGCCCGGGCGGTAGTACCTGTCCCTCAGCGGGACGCTCGTCCCGCCGATCAGGGCCACGTCGGGCCGGGAGGCGAACAGTCCGGAGATGCGGCGGCTCCAGTCCTCCTCGGGTTCGCTGTCGCCGTCGGTCCGCGCGATCAGCGTGAAGCCGTCCGCGATCGCCCGGCGGAAGCCGGTGTCGCACGCGGCGCCGGTGCCTTTCTGCAGCTCGGTGACGACCGTGATCCCGAGGGACGGGTGCGCGACGGCGAAGCGCCGGACCCGCTGCACGGTGTCGTCGGTGGACGCGTTGTCCACCACGTACACGTGCAGGTCCGCCCTGTCCAGCTGACGGTGGAGCGCCCCGAGCGTGAGGGCGATGTCCTGTTCGTTGAAGACGGGTACGACGACGGCGAGCCGATCGGTCACGGGAAGGTCCTTCAGGGGGTGTCGAGGTCGCGCGCGGCGAAGGTGTCGCAGGATTCGAGGTCGCCCGTCTCGTAGCCCTGCGAGAACCAGGCCTGGCGCTGGGAGCTCGATCCGTGGGTCCAGCCCTCGGGGTCGACGAGGCCGCTCATCGACTCCTGGATGCGGTCGTCACCCACGGAGGAGGCCGCGGACAGGGCGTCTCCGAGGTCGGTGTCGGAGAAGGAGCGGAGGAACGGCTCGCCGGATTCAGGGTCGGGGACCGAGATCGCGTGCGCCGCCCACATCCCGGCGAAGCAATCGGCCTGCAGCTCGACGCGCACTCCACCGGACTCCGGGCCCTGCGGGTCCTGCTGCGCGGCCCCGAGCGTACCGATCAGGTTCTGGATGTGGTGCCCGAACTCGTGGGCCACGACGTACTCCTGCGCCAGCGGTCCGCTGGACGAGCCGAACTGGGTGACGAGCTCGTCGAAGAACGCGGTGTCGTAGTAGGTCTGCTCGTCGGTGGGGCAGTAGAAGGGGCCGACGGCGCTCGTGGCCGTGCCGCAGCCGGTATCGGTCTGCCCGGTGAACAGGACGACCCCGGGCTGGGTGTAGCGCACGCCGAACTGGTCGAGGTAGGGGCCCCAGAAACTGTCGAGGCTCTCCGCGGTGCCGAGGATGCGGCAGTCGAGCTGCTCGTTGGCCTGGACGCCGGTGAGGCACGCATTGATCGCGGGCTCCGCATCGCTGCCCTGTTCCTGCGGCACGGCGTTGCCTTCGGTGAGCCCCAGCTGGTCCACGACTCCTGGTCCGAAGATCAGCGAGAGGATCAGGAGGAGGCCGCCGCCCACTCCGCCGCCCACGGCGGCGCCCCGGCCACGTCCACGCCGGTCGCTCACGCGGGACGGATCGAACCGGGCGTTGTCGTTGAAGCTCATGCCCCAACCATAAGCCGACTTAGGGTTTCCCCGGCAACCCGGCGGGTGGTCCGCGGACGTGTCTCCCGGCACCGTCGGCCCCGGGAGCCTGGAAGCGGTCAGGCCCGCCAGTGCGCGGGCGGGTCGATGCGTCCGGGGAGGCGTGTCCGGTGGTCGCCCGTGGCGGCCGCGACCTGCATCGGGGTGAGGAACAGTGCGCGCGAGAGGTCGGCGCCGTGCAGCCGGGCGTCCCGCAGGTCCGCGCCCAGCAGGTCCACCCACCGGAGATCGGCGCCCGAGAGGTCGGCGGCGATGAGGTAGGAGCCACGGAGGTTCGCGCCCTGCAGCGCCTGCCCGGCCAGGTCGGCGCCGAGGAGGTCCGCGCCCGGTACGAACCGCCGGGGCACGCCCCTGCCGCCGGCGGCCGTCCTGACGGCGGCGCTCACGTCCTTCAGTGCCTCGCCCACCCGCCTGCGCAGCTCCGCGAGGTCGATGGCGGCGAGCTGCGCAGGTTCCAGCCGTGCCAGGCCCGCCGTCTCCGTGACCAGCGAGGCGACGGCGGCGGCTGCGCCCCGCGGGACGGCGGGCGAGGACCGACCGAGCTGCCGTGCCTCGTCGAGGTACCACAGCACCTCGTGCAGCTGCCGGACGACCGGGAACACCGCGAACATCGATGCCCGCACCTCCGGGTGCGCCGTCCAGCTCCGCCCGCCGAAGAGGCCCTGGGCGACGTGCTGTCCGGCACCGAAGCAGTCGAACACCGTGCAGCCCTTGTAGCCCTCGCCCCGCAGCCGGGAGTGGATGGTGCAGGAGAAGTCGGCCGCGAGATTGTGGCATGCCCGGCCGGCCGGCTTGTCGTGCCCGAAGTCCGCCGACCGCTCGAAGCCCAGCGCGGAGCAGCAGAGGGCGAAGCAGCTCCCGCAATCGGCGGACAGCGCGAGGTCCGGATGGCCGGAGAGGTGCAGCGGGACGGCGGGCACGGGCGCTCCTTCCGGGGGCGGGTTTGCGGGGGCGGGACGGCGGGGCGGGACAAGGACAGGGAGGCGGTGGATTCGCGCCGGCGCGGTGCTGCCGGGTCAGCTCAGCGCCCTGACGGGCCCTCCCGCGCCCGCTGTTCCGGGATTCTCGCACCGATCCCCGCCCCCGCCAAGCGGATCGCGGCAGCGTCGCGTCTGGTTGTCAGGCGCGATGCCTGCTGCGACGGTAGGTTCGGGCGGCACCGCGGCCACCCGCTGGACCGGCGCGACGCCGTCCCGGACCTGAAGGAGCAACGGATGAACCTCGTGCACGCGATGCTGGACGGACTCGAGCAGGCCAAGGCGCTGGACAGGATCGCCGACCCGGTCGCGGCGGTCGTCGCGAAGGCCGTGAATCCCCGGGCCATCCGGAACCTGCTGAGCGGGACCGCCATCGGCCACCATCTGCACCCGATGCTGATCGTCGTCCCGTCCGGGGCCTGGAGCATGGCCTCGTTCCTGGATCTCGCCGGAGGCAGGGACTCGCGGAAGGCGGCAGACCTCCTCGTGACGGTCGGCATCCTCTCCGCCGTCCCCACGGCCGTCACGGGACTGCACGACTGGTCGGACACGCAGGAGAAGGAGCGCCGCGTGGGCATCGTCCACGCGGCCGGGAATTCGCTCGCCGTCCTGCTGTACACCGCCTCCGCCGTCGCGCGCGCGAAGGACCGGCGCGCCCTCGGCGTCGTCCTCGGCCTGGGCGGCCTCGGCTCCATGCTGTTCAGCGCGTTCCTCGGCGGCCACCTGGCGTATGCGAACGGAGTGAACGTGAACCGCACCGCCTGGCACGAGGCCCCGACGGACTGGACGCGCGTGGCGAGCGACTCCGACGTCGTCGAGGGCGGACGCCACACGGTCGAGGCGAACGGCGTGCCCATCCTCCTGCTGCGGCACGAGGGGAGGCTGACCGCGATGGACAGCGTCTGCAACCACCTCGGCGGTCCCCTGGCGGAGGGCACCATCGAGGACGGGTGCATCACCTGCCCGTGGCACCAGAGCATGTTCAGGCTCGACGACGGCAGGAACCACCGCGGTCCCGCGGCCGTGCCGCAGCCCGTCTACGAGACCCGGGTCACCGCCGACGGCTTCATCGAGCTCCGCCAGCCGGCGTCCTGACCTCCGGCTCCTAGTGCACGGGGGCCGGGGAGTCCCCGGCCTCCTGCGGCGCACGGACGAAGAAGGAGGCGACGACGGCGAGCAGGAAGATCACCGCGCCGTACAGGAACGCCGCCCGGATACCGCCGGCGAGCGCGGCATCCTGCGCCACGCCCTCCCCGAGCAGGGACGTGCTCCGGATGGTCATCACCGAGATGAACAGTGCGGTGCCGGCGGCTCCGGCCAGTTGCTGTGCGGTCCCGAAGACGGCGCTGCCGTGGGAGTACAGGTGCGGCTTGACCGATCCGAGCGCGGACGTCAGCAGGGGCGTGAACATCAGGGCGAGGCCCACGCTGAGGAGCACATGCGCCACGAGGACCAGGCCGACGGGAGTCGTCTCGGTCACCTGCGTCATGGACCAGAACACCGCGCTCACGAGGAATGCGCCCGGGACCAGGAGCACGCGGGGGCCGCGCCGATCGTAGATCCGGCCGACGACGGGACCGAGGAGCCCCATGACGAGGCCGCCGGGCAGGAGCAGCAGACCCGAGACCAGCGGGTCCATCCCGAGCACGGTCTGGACATAGATGGGGATCAGGATGATGGTGCCGAAGAGCGCCATCATGCTCACCGCGATCGCCACGATGGAGATGCTGAAGTTCCGCGAGGTGAACACCCGGAGGTCGAGCAGCGCGGCGTCGCGGCGCTGCAGCACGAGCTGGCGGGCCACGAAGAGCCCGAGGCCGACCACGCCGACGGCGAGCGGCAGCCACGCGGGCACGGCGCTGCCGGTGGAGGCCTCACCCAGCTGGCTGAGGCCGTAGATGATGCCGCCGAAGGCGAGGGCGGAGAGGATGACGGAGGCGACGTCGATCGCCGACTTCCGCGGCGTCGTGACGTTCTGCATCTTCGCCGACCCGACGGCGAGGGCCGCGAGGGAGATGGGCAGGACGAGCCAGAACATCCAGCGCCAGTCGAGCACGCTGAGGATGGCACCCGAGATGGTGGGGCCGAGGGCGGGCGCCACCGAGATGACGATCGAGATGTTGCCCATGATCTTGCCGCGCGAGGCGGGCGGTACGAGGGTCATGACCGTGGTCATGAGCAGGGGCATCATGATCGCGGTGCCGCTGGCCTGGACCACCCGCCCGACCACGAGGACCTCGAAGCCGGGCGCCAGCGCGGCGATGAGCGTGCCGAGACTGAACAGGCTCATGGCGGCCATGAACACCGGCCGGGTGTTGAAGCGCTGGAGCAGGAAGCCGGTCACGGGGATCACGACGGCCATGGTCAGCATGAACGCGGTGCTCAGCCACTGGCCCGCACCCACGGTGATGCCGAGGTCCTCGACGAGCCGCGGGATCGCCACGCCCATGATGGTCTCGTTGAGGATGACCACGAACGCCGAGATGAGCAGGAGCGTGATGACGAGCCTGTCGCGGGCCGGGAGTGCGCCGGAGACGCCTGCGGAGGGGCGCGAGGGGACGGGGGAGACGGCGTCCGGGGACACTGCCGTGCCGGGCAGCGCGACGGCGTCCGGGCTGGGAAGCGCGTCGGAGACGCGGGACGGGGGACTCTGGGCCATGGTGATCCGCTCGGTTCGATCTGGTGCCGCTCCACGGGAGGGAGCTCTTCTGGGTGCCGGGCCGACTGGAGGGACCCGGCCGGGCCACGGGAGATGTTGGTCCGGTCAATCATCAGAACCCCGGCCGCCGGAAGTCTATTCCGGCTCCCGGCGCACCGCCACCGGGACGGGTCCGCGGCGGGCAGCCGGGGCGGAGGTGCTCCGTTAGCATGGGGCGGGTGCGCCGCCCCGGATCCTGGTGACCGGGTGCAGTCTCCGGCGCAGCCCCGCTTTCCCCGACGAAGGAGTTCCCCGTGCCTGATTCTTTCTACCGCGACCTCGGCGGCGGGAGATTCGAGTCGACGATCCACGCGCAGGGGGCCTGGAACCCGGAGGAGCAGCACATGGCTCCCATCTCCGGACTCCTCACGCAGTGCCTGCTCGCCTGCGAGCCTCGTGAGGGCATGCAGCTCGGCCGCCTCAGTTTCGACATCTTCGGCATGATCCCGGGCGGCGAGTTCGAGGTGAGGACCGCCGTCGTGCGGCCCGGACGGACCATCGAACTGCTGGAGGCCCGCATGGAGGCCGGCGGCCGGACGGCGATCGTCGCGAAGGCGTGGCGGCTCGGCACCCAGGACACCACGGCCGTGGCGGCCGTCGAGGACCCGCGGATCCCCGGACCGGAGGACGCCGGACCGCACGAGGGCATGACGGCGTGGCCGGGCGGCTTCATCAGGGCCCTCGAGGTGCGCGTCGTCCCCGGACACCGCCCGGGGCGGGGGCAGGTGTGGATGCGGAATCCGCACGCGATGGTCGACGGCGAGCCGGCCCCCGACGTCGTGCGCCTGGTCGGCATGATGGATGCCGCCAACGGCATCGCGACCCGCGTGGCGCCCGGCGGCGACAGCTGGATGTACCCCAACGTCGACCTCCAGATCCACCTCCACCGCATGCCGCGCGGCGAATGGCTGGGCCTCGACACCCGCGTGACCTTCGGGGAGCACGGGGTGGGCCTCACCTCGAGCGTGGTGCACGACCTCGACGGACCCTTCGGCCGCGTGGAGCAGATCCTGACCGTCCGGAAACTCTGACGCCGTCGGTCCGTGCCGGAATGCTCCGCCGCGCCCGGCCGTTGCACCCCTGTGACCGCCGTCGCCAACAGGAACGGTCACCGCACCCATGCGCCCGTGGGACCGAGGAGGAGGAAGCATGCCCAAAGCAGTGTGGAAGGGAACGGTCGTCGCGGAGTCGACGGACACCGTCCTGGTCGAAGGGAACCACTACTTCCCGCCGGAGTCGATCGCGCAGGAGTACTTCGTCCCCTCCGACAAGCAGACCGTCTGCTCCTAGAAGGGCACGGCCGGCTACTACAGCCTGGCGATCGACGGCGAGCGGAACGCGGACGCCGCCTGGACCTACCCGGACCCGAAAGAAGCGGCGGAGACCATCCGCGGTCACTACGCTTTCTGGAAGGGCGTCACGGTCAGCGACTGATCGCTGCACCAAGGGGCGCCGTCCGTCGACGGCGCCCCTTCTCGTGCCGCCGGTACGAGCACGACCCCACCCGACGACGGCGCCTCCGGGCGCAAGACGAAGGAGAACCCATGGAGTACCGCAAACTCGGCAACAGCGGCACCTCGGTGTCCCACCTGGCCCTCGGCACGATGACCTTCGGCGCGGAATCGGACGAGGCGGCGTCCCACGCGATCCTCTCCGACTACGCAGCAGCGGGCGGCAACCTGATCGACACCGCGGACGTCTACACCGCCGGCACCTCGGAGGAGATCATCGGCCGGTGGCTCGCGAAGAACCCGGCGGAACGGGACCGCATGGTCCTGGCCTCCAAGGGCCGGTTCCCGATGGGCGACGACGTCAACGACCTCGGACTCTCCCGCCGCCACCTCCGCCGCGCCCTCGACGCCTCCCTGACGCGTCTCGGCGTCGACCACATCGACCTGTACCAGGTCCACTCATGGGATCCTGTGACACCGCTCGAGGAAACCCTCGGCTTCCTGGACGAGGCCGTGGTGCAGGGCAGGATCGGCTACTACGGGTTCTCCAACTACACGGGCTGGCAGCTCACGAAGGCGTACCAGATCGCCCGCCAGCGGGGCTACTCGCTGCCCGTCACCCTGCAGCCGCAGTACTCGCTGCTCGTGCGGGAGATCGAGGCGGAGATCGTCCCGGCCGTGCTCGACGCCGGGATGGGCATGCTGCCCTGGTCCCCGCTGGGCGGCGGCTGGCTGACCGGCAAGTACACCCGTGACACCGAACCGACCGGCGCCACCCGCCTGGGGGAGAACCCGCAGCGCGGCATGGAGGCCTGGGAGAAGCGCAACGCGCAGAACAGGACCTGGCGCATCATCGACACGGTGACGGGCATCGCCGGTGAGCGCGGCATCAGTGCCTCGCACGTGGCGCTGGCCTGGGTGGCGGCGCAACCCGCCGTGACGTCGGTGATCCTCGGGGCGCGCACGCAGGAACAGCTGGCCGACAACCTCGCGTCCGCGGATCTCGAGCTGACGAGCGAGGAACTGGGCCGCCTCGGCGAGGTCAGCACGCCGACCTTCAGCGACTACCCCTACGGGATCCCGGGCGTCGAGCAGCGCAGCCGCCACATCGGCGGCGGACGGTAGCCGCCGGTCCGGACACGACCGATCCGGTCCCGGTTGCGCCGGTAGCCCGCAGATCCGGTAAGCCGCTGATGCGGTAGGCCGCTGGTCCGGTAGGGCGCTGATCGGACAAGGGGTCGGTGCGTGGAAGGCGCCCGGGCGCTGCACCCGCCCGGCTGCCCCGGACCTACACTGGTGCCCTCCCGCGCTCCGCTGCGCCGGACATCGGCGAAAGGCGTCCACCATGGCCAGGGTCCTCTACTCCGCCTCCATGTCCCTCGACGGCTACATCGCCGGACCGGGCGGCGACATGTCCTGGCTCACCCCGTTCATCCAGCCCAACCCGGAGGCCGACGCGCTCGCAGGGCGGATCGGCGCCCTCCTGATCGGCAACCGCACCTTCACCGGGGACGATCCCAACAGCGGGACCGACGCCGAAGGAGCCTTTGGCGGCACCTGGTCCGGGCCACAGTTCGTGGTGACGCATTCCCCGCCCGCCGACGGCGGACCGGACGGTGTCCGGTACGTGAGCGACGTCGCCGTCGGGCTGGACCGGGCGGAGGAGGCCGCGGGGGACAGGTACGTCGCGGTCCTCGGTGCCGACATCGCGCGGCAGTGCCTCGCGCTCGGACGCCTGCACGAGGTCCTGGTGTTCGTCGAGCCGGTCCTGCTGGGCGCGGGGACGAGGCTCCTCGACGTGCCTGGCGGCACGAACGTCGCCCTCCGGCCGCGTTCCGCGACCCACCACGGGCACGAGACCAACCTGTGGATGGATGTCCTCCCCTGACGCCGGCGGCGGACTGCGTGAGCGCTGCGGCCGGCGGGCCGCCCACTGCCTACGATGGGGGGATGAGCACTCCGTGGAAGGGCGCAGCCGGGCTGGCGCTCGTCGTCGACCCCGCATCGGACGACGCCCCCCGGGAGCTCGAGCGGGGGATCGGCCTGCTGCGGGAGGTCGCCGCCGGCAGCCGGCCGGCCACCCTGCGCCTGTATCGTCCGAGCCCCACCGTGGCGTTCGGGCAGCGGGACGCGCGGCTGCCCGGCTTCCCCGCGGCGAGCGCGTCCGCGTCCGCGCACGGCTTCGAGCCCCTCGTCCGCAGGGCGGGCGGTCGCGCCGCCGCGTACCACCGGGGCTGCCTGATCGTCGACCACGTCGAACCGGCCGACGACGCCGTCGCGGGCACCCGGGCGCGCTTCGCCGCCTTCGGTGACTTCTTCGCGCAGGTACTCGCCGACCTCGGCGTCGACGCGCACGTGGGCGAGGTGCCGGGGGAGTACTGCCCCGGCGAGTTCAGCGTCCACGGACGGAGCGGCGGCGTACCCGCGGTCAAGCTCGTCGGTACGGCCCAGCGCGTCGTCGCGGGGGCGTGGCTGTTCTCGTCCGTCGTCGTCGTCGAGGACGCCGCACCCCTGCGGGCGGTGCTCACCGACGTCTATGCGGCCCTCGGCCTCGCCTGGGAGCCGGCGACGGCGGGCGCCGCGCAGGACCTCGTGTCCGGGGTGACGGTCGACGCCGTCGAGGCGGCGCTCCTGGCGGCCTATGCCGCCGTCGTGCAGCTCGACGTCCCCGCGGCCACGCGCACCGCCTGAGAACCGACAGCGGCGCGCAGGGGGCGACGTCCCGTTCGAGGCCCGGCGACGACGACGGCGCACCGCCGACCAGCTGCGCCCTCGTGCGCCCGGTGCCGTCGCGCCCGGTCTGTGACCCCACGAGGGCGCACCGCCGGCATCCCCTGCCGTCGTGGGCCCTCGATGTGCCGGAATCCGCCTCGCCGGCGGTCGTCAGTGCCCGCGGTCGATCCATTCCTGGAGGTGCGGGGCCTCGTCGCCGATCGTCGTGCTGTCCCCGTGCCCGGTGCGGGCGACGGTCTCCGGTGGCAGCGTGAGCAGGCGGGTGCGGATGGACTCGATGATCGTCGGGAAGTCGCTGTACGAACGTCCGGTCGCGCCCGGGCCGCCCTGGAAGAGCGTGTCGCCGGTGAAGACGGTGCCGGCCTCCTCGAGGTAGTAGCAGACCGAGCCGGGCGAGTGTCCGGGCGTGTGCAGCGCGGTCAGGGTCACCCCGGCGACGTCGATGGTGTCGCCGTCGCTGATCGACCGGTCGGGGCTCAGGGCGGGGTACACCATGTCCCAGAGTTCCCTGTCGTCCGTGTGCAGGTGGATCGGTGCGTGGACGGCGTCGACCAGATCGGCAACGGCCCGGATGTGGTCGTCGTGCGCGTGGGTCAGGAGGATCGCCCGGACCGTCCGGCCGTTGATCCGGTCGAGGATGGCCGCGGCGTCGTGCGGTGCGTCGATCACCACGCATTCGTCGTCGTCACCCACGATCCACACGTTGTTGTCGACGTCCCACGTGCCGCCGTCGAGCGAGAAGGTGCCCGAGGTGACGAGGTGCTCGACACGCGCGGCCATCAGAGCTCCACCACCGAGCGGAGGACGGCGCCGCCGTGCATCCTGCCGAAGGCCTCCTCGACCTGGTCGAGGCGGATGCGCTCGGTCACGAAGGCGTCGAGGTCGAGGTTGCCCTGCAGGTAATGGCTGACGAGCATCGGGAAGTCGCGGCTCGGCAGGCAGTCGCCGTACCAGGAGGACTTCAGCGAACCGCCGCGCCCGAAGACGTCGAGCAGCGGCAGGTCGACGGTCATGTCCGGCGTGGGGACGCCGACGAGCACCACGGTGCCGGCGAGGTCGCGCGCGTAGAACGCCTGCTTGTAGGTCTCCGGGCGGCCGACGGCGTCGATCACGACATCGGCGCCGTTGCCGCCGGTCAGGGCGCGGATCGCCTCGACGGGGTCCTCGTCCTTCGAGTTGAGGACATGGGTGGCGCCGAGGCCCTTCGCGAGCTCGAGCTTCCGGTCGTCGATGTCGACCGCGATGATCGTGGTGGCCCCGGCGAGCCTCGAGCCGGCGACGGCGGCGATCCCGACGCCGCCGCACCCGATCACGGCGACCGAGTCGCCGCGGGAGACGTTGCCCGTGTTGATCGCGGCGCCGATGCCGGCCATGACTCCGCAGCCGAGGAGGCCCACGGCGGCGGCGTCCGCAGCCGGGTCCACCTTGGTGCACTGGCCGGCCGCGACGAGGGTCTTCTCGGCAAAGGCACCGATGCCGAGCGCGGGGGACAGCACCGTGCCGTCCTCGAGGGTCATCTTCTGGGTGGCGTTGTGCGTGTCGAAGCAGTACTGGGGTTCGCCGCGGCGGCAGGCACGGCACTCGCCGCAGACGGCCCGCCAGTTGAGGATCACCCGGTCGCCGGGTGCCACGGTGGTCACGTCGTCGCCCACGGCACTGACGACGCCGGTGGCCTCGTGGCCCAGCAGGAACGGGAACTCGTCGTTGATGCCGCCCTGCTTGTAGTGCAGGTCGGTATGGCAGACGCCGCACGTCAGGATGTCGACGAGCGCCTCACCGGGCCCCGGGTCCGGCACCAGGATGGTCTCGATGGCGGCGGGGGCATCCTTCGCCCGCACCACGACGCCCTGAACTTTGTGCACCATGTTCTCGCTGTCCTTCCGCTGGGAGCGGTGACCCGTCTCGCGGGCGCACCGCTCCCAGCATATGGGGGACTGCCGCGGCGCGGGGAGGCGATCGTCAGGCGGCGAGCCTGGTCCTGACGTCCGCCAGGGAGGGGTTCGTGGCGGTGGTCCCGTCGGGGAAGATCACGGTGGGCACGGTCTGATTGCCGCCGTTGAGGGAGGCCACGAGTTCGGCGGTCCCTTCGGTCTCCTCGATGTTGACCTCGTTGTAGCCGATGCCCTGGGCGTCGAGCTGGGACTTCAGGCGACGGCAGTACCCGCACCACGAGGTCGAGAACATGGTAATGGATCCGGCTTCTGGCGTGTAGTCCACGGTGCTCCTCAGGTCTGGGCACGGGTTCGCCGTACCCTGTCTCGGTCTGCGGACGACTCCTTGCGCCCGCAGACTCGTCAACGCGGACAAGCGCCGTGCCATTCCTCGCACCGGTAGGCTCACGCCATGGCTGAAGCAGACGAAGAGCAGAATGCGAAGCAGTTGGCGGCGGTCCGGGTGGCCATCGACGAGGTGGACGAGCAGATCGTGGCCCTCATCTCCCGTCGGGAGCGGCTCGTCCGCCGGGCGGGGACCCTCAAGCACGACGACGCCTCGGTGCGTGCCCCGGCGCGGGTCGAGCGGGTCATCACGAACGTGCGGGACTACGCGGAGAAGCAGGGGGTGGACCCCACCGTCGTGGAGCAGACCTACCGCGCCATGATCTCGGCGTTCATCGAGTTCGAGCTGAGGGTCCGGCGGGAGCCCTGACCGGCGCCGACCGTTCCCTGCGGGTCGGGCGACGGCGAGCTTGTTGGTCGGCCCTCCGACCACCCGATACGATCAGGACGGCGGTCCCGGCCTTCACCGGGGCCCGTCGAGCCCGTTCGGGCACCTATTTCCCCAGCACCGAGGAGACCCCGTGTCAGCGCCCCAGCCCATGAAGCTCATCGTCGACGGCGAAGAGAAGCAGGCGAGCACGGGCACCACCGGCACGGAACTGTTCGGCGAGCGGCGCGACGTCGTCGTCATGCGCGTGGACGGCGAGCTGAAGGATCTCGACCAGGCGGTGGCCGACGGTGCATCCGTCGAGGGCGTCACGCTCGAGGACCCCGCGGGGCTCGAGGTGCTGCGCCACTCGGCCGCACACGTCATGGCCCAGGCCGTCCAGCAGCTGCGGCCCGGTGCGAAGCTCGGCATCGGCCCGTACATCACCGACGGCTTCTACTTCGACTTCGACGTCGAGGAGCCGTTCACGCCCGACGAGCTGAAGCAGCTCGAGAAGATGATGCTCAAGATCGTCAACGCGAACCAGCGCTTCGTGCGCCGGGTGGTCTCCGAGGACGAGGCCCGCGAGGCGATGCAGGACGAGCCGTACAAGCTCGAGCTGATCGGCCTCAAGGGCGGGGCCACGGACGACGACGGCGCGTCGGTGGAGGTCGGCGCCGGCGAGCTGACAATCTACGACAACGTGGACCGCAAGTCCGGGGACGTCGTGTGGAAGGACCTCTGCCGCGGTCCGCACCTGCCGAACACCAAGCTCATCTCCAACGCGTACGCGCTGACGCGGTCGGCGGCCGCGTACTGGCGCGGCAGCGAGAAGAACAAGCAGCTGCAGCGCATCTACGGCACGGCCTGGCCCACGAAGGACGCCCTCAAGGCGTACCAGGAGCGCCTGGCCGAGGCCGAACGCCGCGACCACCGCCGTCTCGGCACCGAGCTGGACCTCTTCTCCTTCCCGGACGAGCTGGGTTCGGGCCTGCCGGTCTTCCACCCCAAGGGTGGGGTCATCCGCAAGGCGATGGAGGACTACTCCCGCCAGCGGCACACCGACGCCGGGTACGAGTTCGTCTACACGCCCCACATCACCAAGGGCCACCTCTACGAGGTCTCGGGCCACCTCGACTGGTACCGCGACGGCATGTTCCCCGCGATGCACGTGGACGAGGAGCTCAACGAGGACGGCACGGTGCGCAAGCCCGGGCAGGACTACTACCTCAAGCCCATGAACTGCCCGATGCACAACCTCATCTTCCGGTCCCGCGGCCGCTCCTACCGTGAACTGCCGCTGCGCCTGTTCGAGTTCGGTTCCGTGTACCGGTACGAGAAGTCCGGTGTGGTCCACGGCCTGACACGTGTGCGCGGCATGACCCAGGACGACGCCCACATCTACTGCACACGCGAGCAGATGAAGGACGAGCTCACGGGCACGCTGAACTTCGTGCTCGGCCTGCTCAAGGACTACGGGCTCGAGGACTTCTACCTGGAACTGTCCACCCGCAACCCCGACAAGTCCGTCGGCTCGGACGAGATCTGGGACGAGGCCACGCGCACGCTCGCCGAGGTCGCCGAGGCCTCGGGCCTCGAACTCGTGCCCGATCCCGGGGGAGCGGCGTTCTACGGTCCGAAGATCTCCGTGCAGGCACGGGACGCGATCGGCCGCACCTGGCAGATGTCGACGATCCAGCTCGACTTCAACCTGCCCGACCGCTTCGAACTCGAGTACCAGGCGGCGGACGGCTCGCGCCAGCGTCCGGTCATGATCCACCGCGCGCTCTTCGGGTCGATCGAGCGCTTCATGGGTGTGCTCACGGAGCACTACGCCGGGGCTTTCCCGGCCTGGCTGGCACCCGTGCAGGTGCTGGCGATCCCCGTCGCCGAGGCCTTCAACGACTACCTGTTCGACGTCGTCGACAAGCTGAAGGCCGAGGGCATCCGCGCGCAGGTCGACGCCGGGTCCGACCGTTTCCCGAAGAAGATCAGGACGGCGAGCAAGGAGAAGGTCCCGTTCGTCCTCATCGCGGGCGGCGAGGACGAGGAAGCCGGTGCCGTCTCCTTCCGCTTCAGGGACGGCAGCCAGGACAACCAGGTTCCCGTGGACGAGGCCGTCCGCCGGATCGTGGAGGCGGTCCGCAGCAGGGAGGCAACACTCTGATGGCTGACGGGGGCGGTCCGGACAGCGGCGCGGCTGCCGCGTACCCGGGGGATGCGGCGGTGACGGACGATTTCGAGCTCGCGGGCGTGCCCGACTCCTTCCAGCGCCTCTGGACGCCGCACCGCCTCGCCTACATCAAGGGCGGGCAGGAGCAGGTCACGTCGGAGAAGACGTGCCCGTTCTGCCATGCGCCGCAACTGGGCGATGAGGAATCGCTGATCGTGCACCGCGGCACCTACGCCTATGTGCTGCTCAACCTGTTCCCGTACAACGCCGGCCACCTCCTCGTCTGCCCCTACCGTCACGTCCCCGACTACACGGACATCGACGAGGCGGAGACCGCGGAGATCGCCGCCCTCACGCAGACCGCGATGCGCGTGCTGCGCCAGGTCTCCAACCCCTCCGGCTTCAACCTCGGCATGAACCAGGGGGTCACGGGAGGTGCGGGCATCGCGGCCCACCTCCACCAGCACGTGGTGCCGCGGTGGGGCGGGGACGGCAATTTCCTGCCGATCATCGCGCAGACCAAGGCCATCACGCAGACGCTCGGCGAGGTCCGCGAGCAGGTCGCGGCTGCATGGCCGTCGGCCGGCGACACGCGGGGATCGGCCTCCTGATGCTGAACAGGTACGCACGTGGCTTCGTCACCCGCCTCTTCACCCCGCTGGCCCGCAGGCTGCTCGCCTGGGGTGTGACACCCGACGCCGTGACCATCGTCGGCACACTCGGCGTGGCCGGCGGCGCACTCGTGTTCTACCCGCTCGGCCAGCTGTTCTGGGGCACAGTCTTCATCACGCTCTTCGTGTTCTCCGACGTCGTCGACGGGATCATGGCGCGCCTCGAGGGGCGCAGCGGGTCCTGGGGCAGCTTCCTCGACTCCACACTCGACCGCATCGCCGACGGCGCGCTGTTCGCCGGCGTGGCCGTGTGGTTCTTCACCGGCGGCCGGAACCCTGCGGTCGCCATCGCCGCCCTGGCCTGCCTCGTGCTCGGCATGCTCGTCTCCTACGCACGGGCCAAGGCCGAGTCGCTCGGCTTCACGGCGAACGTGGGACTGGCCGAGCGGGCCGAGCGCCTGGTCTCCGTCCTCGTGGTCACCGGGCTGACGGGTCTCGGCCTGCCGGAGGGCGTGCTGCTGGTGGTCCTCGTGATCCTTGCGGCGGCGAGCCTGGTCACGGTGTTCCAGCGGATCAGGACCGTGCGGCGACAGTCCCTCGAAACCCCGAGAGCGTCGTCGGATCCGTCCGGGGCGTCGCGGGACGCGTCCGGCGAGTAGTTGCCGGACGGGCGCCGCTGGTCGGTGCCGCTGTCGTCCGCGGAGCCGAGGCCCGCTGCCGGACCGCTGGTAGGGCGGCGTCGGTGAGGCGCATGGATCCCTTGCCGTGTGCAGGGGCGGTGAGAGCTCCCTTCGGAGGGCCGCGTACGCACCCTATTCTGTCGGTGGCGCACGGGATGATGAGGTATGGAAACGGCGGTGCAGCACCTGGACGAGCTCGACGAAGCCCTCGCCGAGCTCGCCGGTCTGGAGGCGGAGAAGGCGGGGCTGGAGGCCTCGATCGTGGGAGTCGTCGAGCGAGTCCGGGTGCTGATGGAGCGCAAGGTCCAGGACAGGGAGTTCCCGGGTAGCCGGCGTCGCGGCGGGAACCTGGGCGACACCCTCGCGGCTTCCGAGGTGGCCTGTCTCCTGCGGACGTCCGAGCGCAGCGCCTTCCTGCTGGTCCAGCAGGCGCGGGTCCTCTGCGGCTACCATCCGAACACCCTCGCCGCCCTGCGCTCGGGCCGGATCTCCTGGTCCCATGCCGCCGCCCTGGTGCACGAGTACGCCGGAGTGCCGCCGGAAGCAGCGTCGGCAGTCGAAGGCGCCCTGCTGCCCGTCGCGATGCGCACGACGACGACGAAGCTCGCCTATCAGGCGCGGCGGCTACGGAACCGTCACCACCCGGAGGTCCTCGACGAGCGTGCGCGCTCCGCCGAAGCCCGACGTCGGGTCGACATGGACCCGGCCGACGACGCGATGGCCTGGCTCAGCGTGTACCTGCCCGCCACGTCGGCCTCGGCGATCGACGCGCACCTCACAGCTGCCGCACGTCACCTGCAGCGCCCCGCGGAGGCCCGCACCCTCGCCCAACTGCGGACCGACGTGTTCGTCGACCTGCTCCTGCCCTGCGACGGTCGCGGCCCGGGTACCGGTGCCGATGTGCGTGCCGGTGCCGGTGCCGCCTGGGCCTCCGGCTCCAGCACGGACCGCCAGGGTGGTCCTGACTCGCTCGTTCCTCCGCCCGGGCCGTCCGGCGCGACCCCGCTCCCCGATGGCCTGAGGGCACACATCAACGTGACGGTGCCGGTCCTGTCGCTGCTGGGCGTGGACGACGCCCCCGCCCTGCTCGAGGGTTACGGCCCCATCCCGGCCGAACTCGCCCGTCGGCTCGCCGCCCATGCGCCGTCGTTCACCCGACTCCTCACCCATCCCGAGACCGGGGCGGTGCTCAGTGTCGGCCGCACCACTTATACCGTGCCGGCAGACCTGAAGAAGTGGCTGCGCGTCCGCGATCGGACCTGTCGACATCCCGGCTGCAGCATCCCCGCTGCACGCTGCGAACTCGACCACACCCGACCATGGGCACATGACGGCCCGACGGACGCCGACAATCTCGCCCACCTGTGCCGCAAGCACCACGCGTTCAAGAGCGAGGGCCTGTGGCACTACGACCAGCCCCGACCGGGCGTGCTCACGGCCACCTCCGCCGGCGGACGCACCTACACGACCGAGAACGACGACCCACCCTTCTGACCGAGGCTCCTCCAGCGCAGGTCGGCTCATGCTTCTCCCCGGCGTCGCTTGGTGGCGGATAAGCGTGACGGGTCAGGACGCGAAGGCGAAGGCAGGGTGGGTCTCGCCGGGATAGGCAGCACTCCGAGGTGGCGGCTCAGGGGCTTCTCCGCGACCGATTGCTTCGTCCGGTGGCGTCAGGGCGCGGCGGTTCGGGGCATGACGGGTCAGGACGCGAAGGCGAAGGCAGGGCGGCCGGCAGCGAGGGCCGTCGCGCTGTCGCGCAGGGGAGTCAGTGCAGCGCCGAGGGTCGAGAGATATTCGGCGCGGCGCTTCGGCGAGATCCTGGACACGGGGGTGGACGCGATGTCGCCGTGGTCGGCGTAGTGCGTCGCCAGGCCGTCCTGCAGTAGCCTCAGTGCTTCGGACTTCTGCTGCGACACCGCCGAGTGGGTGGTGCCCAGTTCCGCTGCGATCTCCGTCACCGATCTGCCCTCGAAGAACACCTGCTCGACGATGTGGCGCATCCGCTCCGGCAGGTGCGTCACGGCCGTCCGCAGGTGGCGGACCTGCTCGGCGGCGAGCAGTGAGGCCTCGGGCAGCTGGTCCTCGGCGGGAACGATGTCGAGCACCGACTCGTCCAGTGTCTGGAGCGAGCGACCGGCGTCGTCGAGCGCCGCGTGGACCTCCTGCCGACTCACGCCGAGCGTCATGGAGAGCTCGCCGACGGTCGGTGTCCTCCCCAGTGACGCAGCCAGCGTCTCCTGCGCCGCAAGGGTGTCGCCGATACGGCGTCGTACCGACCGCGGCGCCCAATCGTTGGAGCGGAGCTCGTCCGCGAAGGCGCCCGTGATGCGCCGACGTGCATAGGCGCCGAAGGGCACGCCGAGCGAGGCGTCGAACGAATCCGCCGAGGTGATGAGCGCGATCGCGCCCACCGATGCGAGGTCGTCCCTCGAGAGGTGCGTGGCGCGGGCACACAGGATGGAGACGAGGTACCCGACCAGTGGCAGGTTGTCGACGATGAGTTCTTCCCGGTCGCGTGAGTGCATGAGCAAGCTCCCCAGCTGCTTGGTGACGTTGCTGTCCGCTGGTGTCCGGCAAGGGTCTGCCGCGGCGGCAGGTGTCGCTCCCGAAGCTATCAACGGAGATTCGTCGGATGGACGCGCTGAGGCAATCCTGCACCAAGGCTGAGGTTCGAACGCTGACGGTCGGACCGAGCGTCAGCGGGGGAAGCTGCCGAGGAGTGGCGGGGTCGGACCGCGTGGCCCATCAAGGGTGAGGACGTGCGGGATGCACCTCCCCGGTGCCACGCGCCGATGAATCGAGGCGCGTCCCTCCGTCTACCCGACAACGAGCATCGACGACCACGGAAGGGCACGCCATGATCCAGCGAACCGGATGGCTACCGGTCGACCTGCATATCGTCTCGGACCGGGACCTGCTCCTGCTGCAGCGCGGTGCGTCGCCGCCGTGCGCGCCGGGAACGGCCGGCCGTATCCGTTCCTCCCCCTGGTCCGACGGACTGGACCGCGTGCAGGACGAACTCGAACGACGGGATTCGGCGACCGACCGACCAGCGACCGCCGACAGGTAGGCCACCTGGACCCTGCGGGGCTATCGGTACGGAGGTCGAAGCGGCTTCCGATGTGGCGCGCCTGCACCGGCAGTGACGTGTCGTGACGTGCCACGATCGGGCGTGGTGCCGGACCATGACCGGCCGTGGTGCCCGGACCTCGACCGTGTGCCCGGACCATGACCGACCGGTCGTGACGTGCCACGACCGGCCGTGGTGCCCGGACCACGACCGGCCGTGGTGCCCGGAGGTCGGGCGGCTTAGCCTTGGGTCCTACTCATTTCCACGGCGGGGGAGCCGATGACAACACCGTTCTTCGAGGAGCAGCAGGTCCGTGCGTTCGACGACGACGACTATCTCCCGCCGTTCGATACGCCGGCATGGACAGGGCCGCCCTGGCACGAGAAGTACGGCGTCGTGCTCCTCGACGTCGAGATCGGCCGTTCCCCGACCACCGTCGTCTCCCTCGGGGCTGTCCGGTGCTACAGGGAGGGGATGGCGGTGGAACTCGTCGTCCGCGTGCGCGAGCCCGGACGGCAGGCCCGCCGTCGCATCTTCTCCTACCTCGAGCGTGCCCACGGCCGGGGCCAGCTGGACGAACGTTTCAAGCCCGACGGCCTGCGCTGGGGTGTCGGTTTCAGCGACGGACGAAAAGTCACCACGCAGGACGACTCGCCCTGGGCCCGCGTCGAGTCCATGCAGGACGAGGTCGAAGGGCCTGTCATGGACGGGATGTCGCGTCCCGTCGTCGACATGGACTCCTGGGCGCGTTACTACTGGATCTGGCCGACGCCTCCCGCGCCGGCCCTGCAGGTGGGTTGCGAGTGGAGGGAGCGTGGCATCCCCGAGACGGTGACATCCCTCGACGTCGAGCCCCTGGTCGCTGCCGGCGCCATGTCCGTCCCGTTGTGGCAGGATGCTCCGCGGGATTCGTGATGTCAGGCGGCGCCGATGGACCCCGACAGGCCGTGCCGACGCACCACGGGCGTGGCGGTCCGCGATGGCCGCGGTCGGCGTGACGGCGGACGACGGTGCGCCGTCGGCGGCACGGGCGGAGCCGCCCTGCGTCGTATCATGGAGGGTCAGCTTTTATCTACCTTTAGGGGCAAATCGTGTCCACCGTTGAAGACCGTTCGGCAACCACAGCTCAGACCGGCGGCAACCGGGTCAAGCGCGGGATGGCCGAGATGCTCAAGGGCGGCGTCATCATGGATGTCGTCACCGCCGAGCAGGCACGCATCGCCGAAGACGCCGGTGCGGTCGCCGTGATGGCGCTCGAACGGGTACCCGCCGACATCCGCGCGCAGGGTGGCGTCTCCCGCATGAGCGACCCGGACATGATCGACAAGATCATCGCCACGGTCTCCATCCCGGTGATGGCGAAGGCGCGCATCGGCCACTTCGTCGAGGCGCAGGTCCTGCAGTCCCTCGGCGTCGACTACATCGACGAGTCCGAGGTCCTCACGCCCGCCGACTTCACCAACCACATCGACAAGTGGAAGTTCACCGTCCCCTTCGTCTGCGGCGCCACCAACCTCGGCGAGGCGCTGCGGCGCATCAACGAGGGCGCGGCGATGATCCGGTCGAAAGGCGAGGCCGGAACCGGTGACGTCTCGAACGCCACGATGCACATGCGCAAGATCCGCTCGGAGATCAACCGGCTGTCCTCGATGGCGGAGGACGAACTGTACGTCGCCGCGAAGGAACTGCAGGCGCCGTACGAGCTCGTGAAGGAGGTGGCCTCCGCCGGCCGCCTGCCCGTGGTCCTGTTCACCGCAGGCGGCATCGCGACCCCCGCCGACGCCGCCATGATGATGCAGCTCGGCGCGGACGGCGTGTTCGTCGGCTCCGGCATCTTCAAGTCCGGCAACCCCGCCGAGCGGGCGAACGCCATCGTCCAGGCGACAACGTTCCACGACGACCCCGACGTGATCGCCAAGGTGTCGCGCGGTCTGGGCGAGGCCATGGTCGGCATCAACGTCGACGAGATCCCGCAGCCCCACCGTCTCGCAGAGCGCGGCTGGTAGCACCAGGTAGTCCACGGGACCGTCGAGGAACGCAGCCGTCTCGGCTGCGGTCCTCGCGACCGGCACGACCCGGACCTACCTGAGGAAGGGCACGGCGATGTCGCAGACCTCGGCCTCCGGGTGCGCATCGTCGAAAGGGGCGAAGTAGATCTCCCGCGGAGGGAGCGAGGGCGTGAGACCTTCGCGCGACAGCCAGGCGTAGACCTCCTCGTAGGCCGTCAGGATCTGCGGAGACATCACCTCGGCCTGCGTGATGCGCACATAGGCCACTTCGCCGGCGGCCTCGACCAGGATGTTCGTCCCGCCGGGCACATCGGAGGGCAGGACCCCGCTGCGCACCGGGATCGCGTTCTCGACGACGCCATCGGTGTCGTCGTTGACGGGGCTCCGGTAGATCGTGGTCAACGGGCCCGCCCAGCCGCCGAACTCCTCGGCCACCCGCGCGAGACGATCGCACGATGAGCGGATGACGTCCGGGATCTCCTCCGGCCGCAGGCGCCTGCGCTCCGTCACGTAGGTCATCGTGTCGCAGGTCCTCGTCCGTACGTCCATCTGCTCTTCCTTTCCCTGTGCGAGATGCGACATCACGGAGGACGCCAGGTGCCGCTGGGCGAGTCGGGTCGCTTCGGCGCCGGCCCAGTAGTGGGCGAGCAGGTCCGCGCGCCGATCGGGGTGCTCCGTCAGGACGGCGGCGATCCGGTCCAGCGGCATGTCCAGCCCGCGCAGGAGGATGAGTCGCGCTTCGGCCTCCTGCTCGGCGCCGCAGTACCAGTAGCCGTTCTGCGGATCCACCCGTGCGGGCCGCAGCAGTCCGCGGACGGCGTACAGGCGCAGCGCCTTGCTGCTCAGGCGCGTGCGGCGGCTGAGATCCCCCCGGCCCATCAGTGGCACCGGAACCTCCTGCGTCGTCGTCGTGGCGGTCCTGCCACGCGTCGAGCTTCCACCCGGCCCCAGGGGCAGGGTCAAGCAGCGGCGGAACGGGTCACTGGCCTGTCGTGCCGTCGAGCAGCTCGCGGATGACATCGAGGTGGCCGCAGTGGCGCGCGGTCTCCTCGATCATGTGGACGAGCACCCAGCGGACGTTGTGCTCCTTCGACGTCCCGAGGCACGGGTCATCGAGGCCGTGCCCCGCCAGCACCTGCCTCGACTCCGCACACGCTTCGGCGTAGTCGAGCAGGATGTCGTCCAGGCTGTCCTCGGCGGTGACCCCGAACTCCCACGCCCTGTCCCGCCTCGACCGGGCCCAGGGGCCGTCGGTGTCGCCGTCGATGTCGTCGTGGAACCAGCTTCGTTCCACCCGGGCGAGATGGCGGACGATCCCGGAGGCCGTCGTGGGGGGGGGCAGTATCCGCCGGGCCCCGTCGGCGTCGCTCAGCCCCCGGGCCTTGAGGACGACCGTCGCCCTCAGATAGTCCAGGAACCCGGTCAGCGTGGCCGCTTCATCCGCGGCTGCGGGAGGGAAGGGGCGGAGGTCGATCGTCATCCACCCACAGTAGCGACGCCGGTGCAACGTTCAGAGGTCCAGCGACCAGGTCCTGCCGCGACCGAGCAGGGTGAAGCCACGCCGCGAGAGGAACTCGTACCCGTGGGGAGTGGCGTTCACCGCCAGGTGCACCGCGCCGGCCTCGCTCGCCGCCCGCGCCGTCGTGCTCAGCAGTGCTGTGGCCAGTCCGCGGCGCTGGTAGGCGGGGAGGACCTCGAGCTGATGGATGCCGCCGAGCCCGCTCAGCCCGGCCACGCCGGACGGGTAGAACGAGTACGCGGCACCCGAGACGTTGCCGCGCTCGGCGTCCCGGGTCACAGCATGCCAGGCATGTCGGGGCTGCGACCGGACCACCCGCAGCTCCTGCTCCAGCGGCCCCGAGTAGTCCGGGACCTCGTCGGTGAGCACGGCGCCGTCGTCCCCGGATCGGACGACGGCGGACACCGGCGCAGCCATCCACCACGGCTGCCAGCCGGGCGCGAAGCCGAGGGATCCGAGCTCGACGGCGTCCACGGCGCCGTTGAGCCATACCCGGGCGGTCGTCGCGCCGAGCCTCGTTCCCTCCGCCAGCGCGGGCCGGACGGCCGAGGCCGTGACGGCCTCGGGGAACATCATCATCAGTTCACGCCGGGCCGGCAGCCAGACCCAGGTGCAGCCGTGGGTGGAGAACGTCTTCCCGCCCGTGGCCGCCGCGAGCGCGGCGCACCAGGCAGCGTGCAGCCGCTGGCACTGGGCTATGGTCACCATGTCGTGCGGTCCGGGGCCGGACTCATGCCAGGCCGCGGCGTACGAGCAGCGGGTGGAGGTCCGCGTCCCGCTTGCGGAACCGACGGAACGCCTCCAGCGGATCGATGCTGTTGCCTCGGGAGAGCAGCTCGCGCCGGAAGTGGTCGCCGTTCCCGCGGGTGAGGCCGCCCGAGGACTTGAACCACTCCACCGTGTCGGCGTCGAGCATCTCGCTCCAGATGTACGCGTAGTACGACGCCGCGTACCCGCCCGCGAAGATGTGCTTGAAGTAGGACGTGCGGTAGCGCGGCGGGACGGGCGCGAAATCGACGCCCGCGTCGGCGAGCGCAGCTGCCTCGAAGGCCAGCGGGTCCTCGATGACGGTGCCCGCGGGGATGGAATGCCATGCGAGGTCGAGCAGCGTGGCGCCGAGGTACGCGGTCGTCTCGAAGCCCTCGCCCCACGCCCCGGCGGCATGGATGCGGTCGATGACGGCCTGGGGGAGTGCCGCCCCGGTCTCGTGGTGGCGCGCGTAGTTGGCGACGATCTCGGGCCAGAGGATCCACATCTCGTTGACCTGCGAGGGGTACTCGACGAAGTCGCGGGGCACCGACGTCCCGGCGAACAGCGGGTAGGTCACGTCGGAGAACAGGCCGTGCAGGGCGTGCCCGAACTCGTGGAACGTGGTGACCACCTGGTCGTAGGAGAGCAGCGTCGGTTCGCCCGCTCCCGGCTTCGAGACGTTCAGGTTGTTGACGACGACGGCGCGTGTGTCCTCGAGGGCCGACTGGTCCACGAAGGAGTTCATCCAGGCTCCGCCGCTCTTCGTGTCGCGGGTGTAGAAGTCGCCGAGGAACAGGCCGAGCCCGGATCCGTCCCCGTTGAAGACCTCCCACACGCGGACGTCGGGGTGGTAGCCCTCGAGGTCCGGGCGCTCCGTGAACGTCAGGCCGTACAGGCGGTTGGCGGCGTAGAACACGCCGTCCTGGAGGACACGCTCGAGTTCGAAGTAGGGGCGCAGGGCGTCCATGTCGACGTCGAACTTCGCCTTCCTGACCTTCGCCGCGTAGTAGGCCCAGTCCCACGGCTCGATCGGGTGGCCTGCCTCGGCCTCCAGCTCGGCGGCCTCGGCGCGCGCATTGCGGACGGCGGGAGCAGCCAGCTCACGCATCCGGGCCAGAATCGCGTCCAGCGAGGGCGCGGTCTGGCTGTCGGTCGCGGCGGCGGCATGCGTGTCGAACCCGAGGAGGGCGGCACGCTCCGCGCGGAGCGTCGCCATGCGGGTGGCGATCGCGAGGGTGTCGGCGTCGTTGCCGCGCGCTCCGCGGTTCACGGATGCCTCGTGCAGACGACGGCGGACGTCCCGGTTCGTGAGCGATTCCAGGGCGGGCTGTGCCGTCGGGAGGATGAGCGTCAGGAGGTACTTGCCCTCGTGCCCGGCGTCCGCGGCCGCGGAGGCGGCGGCCGAGATCGCGTCGGCGGACAGACCGTCGAGTTCGCCGGCGGTCCCGAGCAGCAGAGCGGAGTCGTTCGTGTCCTTCATGAGCTTCTGCGAGAACTCGGTGCTGAGTGCCGACAGCTCGGAGTTGAGCCCGCGGAGCGTGGCCTGTGCGTCGTCGTCGAGCTCGGCGCCTGCGCGGACGAAACTGCGGAGGTATTCCTCGACGAGCCGCGCGGACTCGTCGTCGAGCCCGTCGACCGGCACCTGGCGGATCCGCTCGAACAGGGCCCTGTCGAGTTTGATGTTGTCCTCGTGCTCGGCGAGGCGCGGAGCCACCTGCTGCTCGAGCTCCTGGATGGCGGGGGTGGCATGGCTGACCGAGTTGCTGAAGAACACGCGGGACACGCGGTCGAGGGTGCTCCCCGCGCGCTCGAGGGCGACGAGCGTGTTCTCGAACGTCGGCGCCTCGGCGGAGCCGGTGATGCCCTCGATCTCGGCTAGGTGATCGGCGAAACCGGCATCGAAGGCCGGCAGGTAGTGCTCGTCCCGGATGGCAGCAAACGGCGGCAGCTGGTAGGCGAGGGTGCTCGGCGCGAGGAAAGGGTTGCTCATGGGAACTAACTTTTGCACGTTGTTGCACTTTCCCGCATCACCCTTGACCCTGCGCGTAGGCGCTACCTAGGGTCGGAATGCTTCGCCGCCCGATGTTGATGGGGGTCCCGAGCGGGACATCGGTGGCGCGGCGCGCACCCGGCACCGACGCCGGTGTGCCGCGGAGCACGCCGGGCAGCGCAGCCCGGTTCCGAGAAGGAGAACCCATGAGCATGCGTTCCCGAACATCCATCCTGCTGTCGCTGTCGCTCGCCCTCACCGGCCTCGGTGTGTCCGCCGTCCCTGCGACCGCGAAGGAACCACCTCCACGGGGGCCCGTCGTCGCGGCTGCGGAACCGGACGGAACGACGCCGATCCCCGCCGTCGAAGGCCCGCTGGCTTCCTCGGCCGAGTCCTACCCCTTCGGTGCGGCCGACCACCAGGAGGTCCCGCAGGACCTCGGCGACCTCGGCTACACGGAGGAGGAGTACCTCGTCAGCGGCACGTCCAACGTCTACACCTGGCCCGCACAGGGTCCCGCCCAGGTCCGCACCGCCGACGCCCCGTACACGACCCGCGTGCTCGTCCGGAAGCCGGCGAAGGGCCGGGAGTTCAGCGGCAACGTGGTGGTCGAGATGCTCAACCCGAGCAACCTGTTCGACCTCAACATCGGCTGGGCCGTGGCCCAGGAGCAGATCGTGGCCAACGGCGACGCCTGGGTGGGGATCACCGCCAAGCCGATCGCCGTCGAGGCGCTCAAGAACTTCGACCCCGAGCGGTACGCGTCGCTGTCCTTCGAGAACCCGCTCCCGTCGACCGACCCGGGCAACTGCGCCACGGTGGCCTCCGATTCGTCGCGGGCCACGGAGAACGGCCTCATCTGGGACATCTACTCGCAGGTCGGCGCATGGCTGCGGAGCGACGACGACGCGAACCCGCTGCGCTACGGCTCCCGTAACACGCGGGTGGAACACGCCTACGGATTCGGCTACTCCCAGACGGGCGGCTTCCTCGTCAACTACATCAACGGCGTGCATCCGCTCGTCGTCGAGTCCGACGGTGAGCCGATCTACGACGCCTACATCGTCGCCGTCGCCGGTGGCGCTTTCGCCGGCGCCTACCCCATGAACCAGTGCGAGCCGGCACCGCCCGCCGCCGATGCGCGCCGCCAGTTCAAGGACGTCGGCGTGCCGATCATGCGGATGATGTCGCAGTCGGACTACCTGCTCGGCATCGGATCCCGCCGCGCGGACAGTGATGCACCCGGCGACCAGTACCGGCACTACGAGATGGCGGGAGCCGGCCACGCGACGCCCGACGAACTGACGTTCTCGGCATCATCTGCTGACATCCTCGCTGCTGGGCGCGCCGTACCGCCGGCGTCCTGCAACGAGGGGCCACGCAGCAGGTTCCCGAGCTCCATCTTCTTCAACGCTGCGCTCCGGAACCTGGACCTGTGGGTACGCGAAGGCATCGCACCACCGCGCGCGGAGCCGATCCTCGTGCGCGACGGCGCACCCGTGCTGGACGAGTTCGGCAACGTGCAGGGAGGCCTGCGTTCTCCCTTCCTCGACGCGCCGACCAGCACCTGGTTCGGCACGGCGACCGGGGCGTCCTTCTGCTTCATCGCCGGGTACGAGCGGCCGTTGTCCCAGGAGGTCCTCGACGGCTTGTACCGGAACCACGGGGCGTACGTGAGGGCGGTCAAGGACAGCGTGCGGACGCTGGAACGGCAGGAGTTCCTGACGGACTACGATGCCCGCGAACTGACCAGGGACGCCGCGAGGAGCGACATCCCCTGACCCCGACGAGGGCTCCCGCTCCGGCGGGAGCCTTCTTCGTCCGCTCCTCGGGCGATGCTCCCGTCCGCGTGGGCAGCCTCGCCCGTGTACGGGACGGCGGACAGCGGTACTGCGGCGTCGTCGACGGATCGCAGGCGACCCCTGCCCTGCGGACGGCGGGTCCCGTCGTCGTCCTGGACGTGGGCGTCCCCTGCGTCCGGACCTGGGCAGGTCCGCTCCGACCGTTATTGCTCCGCATCCGTGCTGTCGCCGGCCGGCGTCCTGCGCCGATCCCCCAGCGCGTCACCGGCCAGGGTGGCCGCCAGGCTCAGCACGCCGAGGGCGATTCCGACGCGCGTATGGGGCAGGCGCACGCCGCGGTCCGACAGCCTCTCACCGAATCCGTGGACGAGACGTTCCATTCCGACGGTCACCGCTGCGATGGACCCGACGGCCACCGCCGCCGCGCCCAGGACCGCGAGGCGCCGCAACGGAGCCGGCGTCCGCCGGGGCACGTCGTCCGCCGCGGGTGCGGCGTCTCGGCGGGAGGCCGACCGTCCTGCGCCGGTGGCGGCCGTCGCTTCACCACCCGGGAACCGTACGCGGCGCTCGCCAGCAGGATCCCGGTCTTCACCGCACCGCGCGCCGCACGACTGCGAATGTAGTCGGGCAGCGCGTACCAGCCTGCAGTCGCGACGGCGGTGAGGACGTCCGGCAGTCCTGTGGAGGGCGGTGCGGGGAGGGGCGGCGTGATCATCTGATGCGTCATGCTCCCACCCTAGGAAACAGGTGCAGGCCGCACATCCGCCGTCGTACTGACCCTGCCTACCCCTCCCGGATGACGACCCCTGCCGGGCTCAGCCCCCGGTGGGGGGCGAGTAGAGCTGGAGGTCGTTGCCCTCGCTGTCCTTGAAGGGCAGGATCCGCCCCCAGGGGTATTCGCTGATCTCGCCCTCGACGGACCCGCCGCCCCGGGACGAGATGCGCCCGAGTTCGTCCTCGATGGACCCGTCGGGCTCGAAGCTGATGACGGCGCCGCCGCCGCGGCCGCCGTGGGTGTTCTCCCGCGCGTTGAGGCCGATGGTCAGCCCGCCGGCGTCGACCGTGCTCCAGTCCGTCTGTTCCATCGTGACGGTCAGTCCCAGGGTGTCCCGGTAGAAGGCGAGGGCCCTGCCCATGTCCTCGACGGGTACCCAGACGGTTGCTACTCCCTTGGCCATGACGCTCCTTCCGCGGACCCGAGTGGGGGTCCGATGGGTCGTGGGCCCCGGCCGGGGCCCACGGACGGAACGCTACCGGCAGGGCTCCAGGGCGCGTCGGGGCGCCGTGGCCCCTTGACGGGCCGGGGTGCTGTCCCTACCGGGGTCTCGCCCCGGCGTGCTGCCGCGCGAGGTCGGCGAGCGAGTCGTCCACGCCGCCGTCGTCGAACACGCCGAACTTCCGCTCGGCCGCGGTGCGCAACAGGAAGTCGGCGATCGCGGGGTTCTTCGGCAGCAGCGAGCCGTGCAGGTAGCTCGCCACGATGTTCCTGTAGCGGGCGCCCTCGTGCTTCTCCTGTGCGTTGTTGCCTGCTCCCTTGACGACGGTCGCGAGGGGCCTGAGTCCGTCCCCGAGGAAGGTCTGGCCGCTGTGGTTCTCGTAGCCGTGGATCTCGCCGAACTCCTCGCTCGTGGCGACGACGTTGCCGATCAGCCGCTCCGTCCCGCCGCGCGTCTCGAGGTCCAGCACGCCGATGCCCGGGATCACGGTCCCGTCATGGGTGCGGAAGACGTTGCCGAACAACTGGTAGAGACCGCAGATCAGCAGCATCGGCGTGCCGTCCTCCGCGAGGTCGCGGAGCGTCGGGGCGATGGCCTGCAGATCGTCCTGGATGACGACCTGCCCGCTGTCCTGGCCGCCGCCGCCGATGACGATGTCGACGTCGTCCGGGAACTCGTCCCCGGCGTTGTGCTCCAGGATCTCGACGCCGTAGCCGCGCCAGGCGAGGCGCCGCTTGAGGACGAGCACATTGCCGTAGTCGCCGTAGATGTTCATCTCGCGCGGGTACAGCTGCAGGATCCGCAGGGTGCCCTTCGACGGGTCGGCGGGTGCCTCGCTCAGGGCGCCGGCGGATGGGGCGTCACTCATCAGGAGACCACCTCGACCTTCGTGATCTTGGAGAGCTCGCGGCGTACCGCGAGCATGGCCGTGTACGTGCAGAAGATCCGCTTGGGCCTGCCCGCGGAGCCCAGGACGAACTGCTTCAGGGCATCGGTGATGTCGGGTTCGACGGCGGTCACCCGGACGTCGTCGTACTTGAGTCGCAGCGCCATGTCGTAGGCGCGGACCCCGCTCACCATGTCCACGCCACCGAGGCCGAGCGAGTCGAAGTCGACGTCCCAGAGCCAGGACATGTCGCGCCCGTCGGCGTAGTTGTCGTTGATCGCGATCATCGTCGCGCAGCCTGCGGGGTCGAAGGACTTCAGGCCGAGCCGGAACCCGCTGGGATTCTTGACGAGGACCAGCTCGAGGGCCTGGCCGTCGACGACGAGGCTCTCGCCGCGTCCGAATGCGGGCTCCACGGCGGCCAGGGAGGAGAAGAGCCTGGCGGTGTCGGCGGTCCCGCCGAGGACCGCGCGGGCCGCAGCGAGGGCCGCCGCGGCGTTGAAGATGTTGTAGACGCCGCGCAGGCGCAGGTCGGTGTGCGTCGTCGTACCGTCCACCTCGAAGGATGCCGCGTTGCCGTCGACCGAGCGGAGGACGACGTCGGCCGGCAGGGCGGAGGCGGGCGCGATGCCCTCGGCGCCGCGCAGCTCGTCGTCGTTCGGGAAGGTGCTCCGCAGCGATGCGTCGAGGCCGAAGTAGGCGACCTCCGCCGTCGTGACGGAGGAGGCGAGGCCCGCGACGCGCGGGTCCTCGCGGTTGAGCACGACAGTCCCGGTGGTCGCGAGGGCGATGCGCTCGAGCAGGCGCGTGGTCGCATCGATCTCGCCGAAGCGGTCCAGCTGGTCGCGCAGGACGTTCAGCAGGAGGGAGTACCTCGGCGGCACGAGCTTCACGAAGTGCACGGCGTGTGCCTCGTCCAGTTCGAGGACCGCGACGTCGGCGTCGAGGCGCCCCCGCCAGTCGACGTCGCCCAGGAGTGCTGCGGCGACCCCTCGCGTGAAGTTGCTGCCCGTGCGGTTCGTGAAGACCTTCAGGCCCTGGCCCTCGAGCAGCTCCACCACCATCTTCGTGGTGGTCGTCTTGCCGTTCGTCCCGCTGACGACGACGACGCCGTGCGGGAGGGTGGACAGCGCGCGGCCCATGAAGCGGGGGTCGAGGCGCTCGACCACGAGGCCCGGGAGCGCGGAGCCGCCGCCGCGCAGGCGGGAGGCGATGCGCACGGCCTTGCCCACGAGGACTGGAAGGGGATTCATGCCTCCAAATTATCGCAGGCCCGGCTGCCATCCCGGGACGCGGTGGCGAGGCGCTGCTCACGCCGTCGCCCGCCGGCAGGGGCGGCAGGGCGGCGACGGCCTAGAATCGGGGTATGACTTCCCCCTCCTCCCCGGAGTCCGTCCCCCTGTCCGGCGTCGTGTCCGGCACGGCGTCCGGCACGGCGACCGGCACGGCGTCGGCTGTGTCGCGCTCATCGTCCGGGGCCGGTCCGCAGGTGGCCGGATCCGCCGGCGCTGCGCGTCGGAGCGGCCGGGATGTCGTCGTCGGGGTGCTCGCCGTGCAGGGCGACGTCCGCGAGCACATCGCGACCATCGAATCCCTCGGGGGCCGTGCCGTGCCTGTCCGGCGGGCGTCGGAGCTCGCCGCGGTCGACGGCCTGATCCTCCCCGGCGGGGAGTCGACCGCGATCGACAAACTGACGCGCACGTTCGGCCTGGCCGGACCGCTGCGCGAACTGATCGCGGGCGGCCTGCCGGTCTACGGATCGTGCGCGGGCATGATCCTGCTGTCCGACGTCATCGCCGACCCCGCGACCGACCGGAACGGCGACCCCCAGCAGACCTTCGGCGGCCTCGACATGGTGGTGCGGCGCAACGCCTTCGGCCGCCAGCGCGACTCCTTCGAGACCGATCTCGCGTTCGCGGGACTCGCGGCGACCGGCTCCGTCGCCGGGGACGAGCCGATGCGGGCCGTCTTCATCCGCGCACCGTGGGTGGAGAAGGTGGGCGCCGACGTCGAGGTCCTGGCCCAGGTGCCCGCCGCCGAGACGCCCCAGGCGGGCCCCTCCGACGGCCCCCCGACCCGCGGCCCGGACGGGACGCCGGCCCGCGCCTCGGGCGGCACCGGGACCGACTTGGAGCCGGTCGCTAGAATTGTCGCAGTGCGTTCAGGGAACCTGCTGGCCACGAGTTTCCACCCGGAGGTCACGGGCGAGCGGCGGGTCCACGAACTCTTTATCCGGATGATCAGAGGAGAAGCGTAAGCATGTCGGGGCACTCCAAATGGGCAACAACCAAGCACAAGAAGGCCGCGATCGACGCCAAGCGCGCGAAGTCCTTCGCGAAGCTGATCAAGAACATCGAGGTCGCGGCGCGGGCCGGCGGTGCCGACGTCGCGGGTAACCCCGGCCTCGAACTGGCCGTCTCCAAGGCCAAGAAGACCTCCGTGCCCATCGACAACATCAACCGTGCGGTGAAGCGCGGGGCCGGCCTGCTCGGCGAGGCCGTGGACTACCAGACGATCATGTACGAGGCCCGCGGCCCCCAGGGGTCCGCCCTGCTGATCGAGTGCCTCACGGACAACAAGAACCGTGCGGCCTCCGAGGTGCGCCTCGGCATCTCCCGCAACGGCGGCACCATCGCCGATCCGGGCTCCGTGGCCTACCTGTTCGCACGCAAGGGTGTCGTGACACTGCCGAAGAACGGCCTCACCGAGGACGAACTGCTCATGTCCGTCCTCGACGCCGGTGCCGACGAGGTCAAGGAGTCGGCCGACACGTTCGAGATCGTCTCCGAGCCCCAGGACCTGCGGGCCGTCGTCGCGGCGCTCGACGCGAGCAGCATCGAGTACGAGACCGACGACGTCGAGTTCGTACCGTCCATGCAGGTCGCCCTCGACGCCGACGGCGCACGGAAGTTCCTCAGGCTCGTCGACGCCCTCGAGGAGCTCGACGACGTGCAGAACGTCTACTCGAACGCGCACCTGCCGGACGAGGTCCTGGCGGAGCTCGAGAACGACGACTGACATCGCAGCTCTCCCTGCGTCCCGCCTCCGGGGACGGGTGACGCCATGACCTACCGCGTCATGGGCGTCGATCCGGGCCTCACCCGGTGCGGCCTCGCCGTCGTCGACATCGAACCGAATCGGCGTTCCACGCTCGTCGCGGTGGGCGTCGTCGGCACCGAGGCCGGCAGGAGCCTCGACGAGCGGCTCCTCGTCATCTCGGAGGCCGTCGACTCGTGGCTCGACCTGCACCAGCCGCAGGTCCTCGCGGTGGAACGCGTCTTCAGCCAGCTCAACGTCAGCACCGTGATGGGGACGGCGCAGGCGTCCGGCGTCGTGATCGTCTCCGCCGCGCGGCGCGGCATCCCCGTGGCGCTCCACACCCCCACCGAGGTCAAGGCCGCAGTCACCGGCAACGGGCAGGCGGACAAGGCCGCGGTCACGAAGATGGTGACGAAGATCCTCCGGCTCGAGACGGCGCCCCGGCCCGCCGACGCCGCCGACGCCCTGGCCCTCGCGATAACCCATGCCTGGCGCAGGGGAGTGGGGCAGCAGGGCGCAGCCGCATCGGGCGGCACGGTCACCCCCGCCCAGCGCATCTGGGCCGAGGCGGAGGCACGCGCGCGACGACGGTAGCGCCGGCCCCGCGACAGCGTCGCCCCGTCGCCCTGCCGCGCTGCACTTCCCGGTGTGGCGACTCGATCGGACGGCCAGACCCCGGTACCGTTGGACATTAGAACGTATGTTCGACGTCGGGTGACCGCCCGGCCGACCCGCATCTGCCCTGGAGCTCTACATGATCAGTTCCCTGCGAGGAACAGTGACCCACGTGGGCCTGCACTCCGCCGTTCTCGACGTCAACGGCTTCGGCATGCAGGTCCAGGCGACCCCCCAGACCCTCGCGGGACTGCGCGTGGGGGAGCAGGCCTCCGTCGCCACCGCCATGATCGTGCGCGAGGACTCGATGACGCTCTTCGGCTTCGAGGACGCCGACCAGCGGGAGGTCTTCGAGACGCTCCTCGCCGTCAGCGGCGTCGGACCCCGGCTCGCCCTCGCCGTCCTCGCCGTGCACACGCCCGAGGCGATCCGCGTCGCGGCGTCGTCGGGCGACGACAAGGCCTTCAGCAAGGTCCCCGGTATCGGACCGAAGGGTGCCCGGCGCATCGTGCTCGAACTCGCCGGGAAGCTCGTGCCCCTCGAGGCGAAGACCGGCGTGCCCGCACGCACCTGGCAGGGGCAGGTCCTCACCGCCATGATGGGCCTCGGCTGGTCGGAGAAGGACGCCGGGGCGGCGATCGACGCCGCCGTCGCCGACGCGCCCGAGGTCGCGGCGACGGGCGACGTGGGCCAGATCCTGAAGCTGACGCTGCGCCGGCTCGGCCAGGACGGCGCGCGGAGCTCGGCTCGGGCGAAGGTGGGATCATGACGGACCAGCAGCCCGAGGAGGCGACGGTCGTAGCGCCCGCGGCCGATCCGGAGGATCGCGCCATCGAGGCGGCGCTCCGCCCCAAGAACCTCGACGACTTCGTGGGGCAGCAGCGCGTCCGGCGGCAGCTCTCCCTCGTCCTCGAGGCCTCCCGCATGCGCGGGCGCACCGCCGACCACGTGCTGCTCTCCGGCCCCCCGGGCCTCGGCAAGACGACGCTCGCCATGATCATCGCCTCGGAGATGAACGCGCCGCTCCGTATCTCGTCGGGGCCGGCGATCCAGCACGCGGGGGACCTCGCAGCGATCCTCTCCTCGCTCACCGACGGGGAGGTGCTCTTCCTCGACGAGATCCACCGCATGTCCCGGCCGGCCGAGGAGATGCTGTACATGGCCATGGAGGACTTCCGGGTCGACATCATCGTGGGCAAGGGTCCGGGCGCCACGGCGATCCCGCTCGAACTGCCGCCCTTCACCCTCGTAGGCGCCACCACGCGTGCCGGACTCCTGCCGGGTCCGCTCCGTGACCGCTTCGGCTTCACCGGTCACCTCGAGTTCTACTCCACCGAGGAACTCGAACTGGTGCTCCGGCGCTCCGCCATGCTCATGGACATGAAGGTGAGCTCCGCTGCCTTCGCCGAGATCGCCGGCCGCTCGCGCGGCACGCCGCGTATCGCCAACCGCCTGCTGCGCCGTGTGCGGGACTGGGCGCTCGTGCACGGCGTCGACCTCATCGACGCCCGCTCGGCGAGCGCTGCGCTCGACATGTACGAGGTGGATGCCCGTGGCCTCGACCGCCTGGACCGCGGCGTCCTGACGGCGCTCATCACCAAGTTCAACGGTGGGCCCGTGGGCCTGTCGACCCTGGCGATCGCGGTGGGGGAGGAGCCCGAGACGGTGGAGACCGTCGCGGAGCCCTACCTCGTCCGCGAGGGGCTCCTCGGCCGGACGCCGCGTGGCAGGATCGCGACGGCGGCCGCCTGGAAGCACCTCGGCCTCGAAATGCCGCAGAACGTCGCGGCCGCGATGCCCGAGGACCTCTTCTCCGTCGCACCGGAATCGCTGCTGGACACCGAATCCGCGCTTGACAGTTGGGCCCAGCCGGAGTCCTGACGCGCCGGGCGCCCAGAATTCCCCTTTACACTGGTGTTCTCTCATGTGTGCCGGGGCACAATGCTGCCGCCACACCCAGTCCCAGGAACGGAATCCCAGTGCTTGCACACGTAGTCGCCCAGAACGCCTCAGGAGATGCTCCAGCCTTCGACATCTTCTCGCTCCTGTTGCCGCTGGCGCTGGCGTTCCTGATCTTCACCATGTTCCGGCGGCAGCGGAAGACGCAGCAGCAGGTCAAGGAGATGCGGACGCAGATGGAGCCCGGCACGGAGGTCATGACCCAGTTCGGGCTCTACGGCACGATCGTCTCGATCGACCAGGAGAACAACAAGGCCGTCCTCGAACTGTCGCCCGGCAACCTCGCGACCGTCCACACGCAGGCCCTGTCGAAGGTGGTGCAGCAGGAACCCGCCGTCGTCGGCGACGCGACCGACTCCACCGATTCCACCGATGCCGTCACATCCAGCGACGCCGCCGTCGACGGCACCACGGTGCCCGACGACGCGTCGTCGCTCAGCGGGGACGTCCCGGACCGCACACCGACCTCCGGGTCCACCGCCGCGGGAACCGCAGGCGCTGCGTCCGGCGTCGAGAGCCCCGAAGAGACCCGGGAACGCCTGAACCGCGAAGCCGCCCGGGAGAACCGCGATCCCAGGGCGAACCCCGACCACTAGCATTCCGCAGGGCGCCGGTACTCAGCCGGCGCCCGTCAGCATCGACCCGGCGCCCGAGACGCGCCACTGAATAAGGACATCCATCATGCCTCGTACCGGTCCCGGGACGGCAGCCAAGCGGACACTTGTCTGGCTGGGCGCATTGACAGCACTGCTCGCGATCCTGCTGGGAGCGGGATCCTACTGGAGCACCGCGAGCTGGAGCCCCCGCCTGGCCCTCGACCTCGAGGGCGGCACGCAGATGATCCTCGCCCCCCGCGTCCAGGGCGGCAGCGACATCACGCCCGAACAGCTGGACCAGGCCGTCGAGATCATCCGCCAGCGCGTGGACGGCTCCGGCGTCGCCGAGGCCGAGATCAACACGCAGTCCGGCCAGAACGTCATCGTGTCGCTGCCCGGCACGCCGGACCCCCAGACGCGTGACCTCATCCAGGCCTCCGCGCAGATGGAGTTCCGCCCCGTCCTCGCCGGAGGCCCCGGCCAGGCGGCGGCCGCGGAGACACCCACGCCCGACGACCAGCTGCCCACGCCGGCCGCCGAGCCCCAGGACGCGAGCGACCCCAACTGGATCACGCCGGAGCTCTACAAGCAGTTCGAGGCGCTCGACTGCCTCGACCCGGCGGCCCTCGAGCCCGCCGAGGAGCCCGCGCCCGCCGACCAGCCCATGGTCGCCTGCGAGCCCGACACGCAGGGCAAGTACATCCTGGGACCCGTCGAGGTCCCGGGAACCGACATCTCGACGGCCAGCTACGGCCTGCAGCGCAGCGCGCAGGGCCAGACCCTCAACACCTGGGCCGTCACGATCGACTTCAACGACGAGGGCACCGAGACCTTCCGAGAGGTCACGGAGCGCCTGTACGCGCTCGGCCAGGGCGATCCCCGCAACCAGTTCGCGATCGTCCTCGACGGGCGCATCGTCTCGGCTCCCACGACCAACGCCGTCATCCCCGACGGCAACCCGCAGATCACCGGCAACTTCACCGAGGAGTCGGCGGCCGCCCTGGCGGAGCAGCTGAAGTACGGTGCCCTGCCGATCAGCTTCGAGATCCAGAGCGAGCAGCAGATCTCCGCGACCCTCGGCGCCGACCAGCTGCGGCTCGGCCTCGTCGCCGGCCTGATCGGCCTCCTGCTCGTGGCCGCGTACTCGATGTTCCAGTACCGGCTCCTGGGCCTGGTCACGATCGCCTCGCTGGTCGTCGCGGGCGTCCTGACGTACCTCGCCATCTGCATCCTCGGCTGGACGGAGAACTACCGCCTGTCCCTGGCCGGCGTGGCCGGCCTCATCGTCGCCATCGGCCAGACGGCGGACTCGTTCATCGTCTACTTCGAACGCATCCGCGACGAACTGCGTGACGGACGCGGTCTCGTCTCCGCCGTGGAGAACGGCTGGCGCCGGGCCAAGCGGACGGTGCTCGCCTCCAAGGCGGTGAACCTGCTCGCCGCCCTCGTGCTCTACTTCGTCGCCGTCGGCAACGTGCGCGGGTTCGCGTTCACCCTCGGGCTCACGGCGATCGCCGACCTCGTCGTCGTGTTCATGTTCACGCACCCGGTCCTCCGCCTCCTCGCCAGGACGAAGTTCTTCGGCGAGGGCCATCCCTGGTCCGGGCTCGACCCGCGCCGCCTCGGCGGTATCCCGCTCTACCGCGGAGCAGGTCGGCTGCGTGAACCGGGCCAGGCGCCCGTCGCCGTCGCCCGTACCAGGAACAAGGGGGCCTCGGCCGAGGCCGAGCGGCGCCTGACCATCGCCGAGCGCCGTCGCGCGGAGCAGGAGAAGGCTCTCGCCGGGCGCACCGGGTCATCGGTCGCCGGGCGCACCGAGTCCGCCGTCGCCGACCGCCCGGAGTCCTCCGTCGTCGCGCGCACCGGTTCCACCGCCGCCGGGCGCACCGGTTCCCAGAAGGAGACCAACGAATGAGCCGCACGAACTTCGCCACGTTCGGCAACGAGCTGTACTCGGGCAAGCGCTCCTACCCCTTCGTCGCCAAGCGGAACCTGTGGTTCCTCATCGCCGGCATCGCCCTCCTGATCTCGATCATCATCCCGGTGGTCAAGGGCGGCTTCAACCTCGGCATCGACTTCCGGGGCGGATCCGAGTTCACGGTCTCCGCGACGGACAACACCGATGCCGCGGTCGGCGAGAAGGCGGTCACCGACGTCGTGCCCGACGCCGTCCCGCGGGTCACCAACATCGCCGCGGACACGATGCGCATCCAGACCGAGCGCCTCTCGGACGACCAGACGCTCAGCGTGCGCGACAACCTCGTGAGCGGGTACGGCGTGGGCGAGGACCAGGTGACCTCCAGCTTCGTCGGTCCGACCTGGGGCGAGGACGTCAGCCGCCAGGCCCTGATCGGTTTCGGCGTGTTCGTGCTCCTCGCCGCGATCCTGATGGCGATCTACTTCCGCACCTGGAAGATGGCGCTGGCCGCGATGGCGGCGCTCGTGGTGGTCATGGTGGTCACCGCCGGCCTGTACGCGCTGAGCGACTTCGAGGTGACCCCGTCGGCGATCATCGGCTTCCTGACCATCCTCAGCTACGCCCTCTACGACACGGTGGTGGTCTTCGACAAGATCCGGGAGAACACCGCCGACGTCACCATCTCGACCAAGCGCACGTTCGCCGAACAGGTCAACCTCGCCGTCAACCAGACGCTCGTCCGGTCGATCAACACCTCGGTGGTGGCGATCCTGCCGGTCGCGTCGATCCTGTTCATCGGCTCGTTCCTGCTCGGGGCGGGCACGCTCCAGGACCTCTCGCTGGCCCTGTTCATCGGCATCATCCTCGGCACCCTGGGCACCATCTTCATCGCGGCTCCGCTGTACGCGGCGCTGCGACTGAACGAACCGGAGCTGAGGAAGCAGGAGAAGAAGGTCCTGAACCGACGCTCGCTGGAAGCGGCCTCCGCCTGACACCGGGCGCACGCCGCACCGGATCCACGGCGCGCACCGACGCCGCAGCACGACCCTCAGCCGCAGGGGCCCGCACGGGCCTCCTGCGGCTGAGGCCGTTCGAAGCCCCGCTAGACTTGAAGCTGCCGCAGAACCTGCGGCGCGACGGATCCCTACCGGGTCCCGCATGAAGATTGAGGAACTGCACATGGCTGAAGCGGTGAATCCCGGAGAGGACCAGGGCGCTGCGGTGCCCGGGGTCCCCGGTCAGCTCACCACCGACGTGCCGCGCCCGGGCCCCGGCCGCGGGCTGGTACAGCCGGAATCGCCCACCTCCGCGCCCTCGGCGACGAGTGCCGACCAGGTGGCTCCCGGGCGGCGCGGCCGGACGCGCGCGCGCATCGCCCGCCTCACCGGCCGCGGTTCCTCGGGGTACTCGCCGGTCCTCGAGCCCCTGCTCCGCACCGTCCGCGCGAACAACCCGCGGGAGGATCTCGACCTGATCCAGCGCGCCTACCTCGTGGCGGAGCGGAGCCACGAAGGGCAGACACGCAAGAGCGGCGACCCGTACATCACGCACCCCGTGGCCGTCGCCACGATCCTCGCCGAACTCGGTATGACCGGCACCACCCTCGCCGCCGCCCTCCTGCACGACACGGTCGAGGACACCTCGTACACCCTGGCCGAGCTGAAGCGCGACTTCGGGCCCGAGGTCGCCATGCTCGTGGACGGCGTCACGAAACTCGACAAGGTGTCCTTCGGGGACGCCGCGCAGGCAGAGACGGTCCGCAAGATGGTCGTGGCGATGGCGAAGGACATCCGCGTCCTCGTCATCAAGCTCGCCGACCGGCTCCACAACGCCCGCACGTGGCGCTTCGTCTCGCCCGCCTCCTCGGCGAAGAAGGCCAGGGAGACGCTCGAGATCTTCGCGCCCCTCGCCCACCGCCTCGGCATGAACACCATCAAGTGGGAGCTCGAGGACCTGTCCTTCGCCGCACTTCACCCGAAGGTGTACGAGGAGATCGTCCGGATGGTGGGGGACAGGACCCCCGAGCGGGAGAAGCACCTCAGCCTCGTCCGCAACCAGATCGAGGAAGACCTCCGGGCCGTGAAGATCAAGGCGACGATCACCGGCCGCCCCAAGCACTACTACTCGATCTACCAGAAGATGATCGTCCGGGGTAAGGACTTCGACGACATCCACGACCTGATGGGCGTCCGCGTCCTGGTGGACAGCGTGCGGGACTGCTACGCGACGCTCGGCTCCCTGCATTCGCGGTGGAACCCCCTGCCCGGGCGGTTCAAGGACTACATCGCGATGCCGAAGTTCAATATGTACCAGTCGCTGCACACGACGGTGATCGGCCCCGGCGGGAAGCCCGTCGAGGTGCAGATCCGCACGCACGACATGCACCGCCGTGCCGAGTACGGTGTGGCGGCGCACTGGAAGTACAAGAACGGCGGCAAGCCGCCCGAGGCCGCCGACAACGGCGACCTGGGCTGGCTGCGGAGCCTCGTCGACTGGCAGCAGGAGACGTCGGACCCCGACGAGTTCCTCGACTCCCTCCGGTTCGAGATCAACGCCCGCGAGGTCTTCGTCTTCACGCCCAAGGGGGAGGTGATGGCGCTCCCGGCCGGCTCGACACCGGTCGACTTCGCCTACGCCGTCCACACCGAGGTGGGCCACAGGACCATCGGTGCAAGGGTCAACGGCAAACTCGTGCCGCTCAACAGCGAGCTGAACCACGGCGACTGGGTGGAGATCTTCACCTCCAAGGCCGAGGGCGCCGGGCCCAGCCAGGACTGGCAGGGTTTCGTCAAGAGCCCCCGCGCGCGCAACAAGATCCGGCAGTGGTTCACGAAGGAGCGCCGCGAGGAGGCGATCGACAAGGGCAAGGAGCTGCTGACCCGCGCGATGCGGAAGCAGAACCTCCCGCTGCAGCGCATGATGACGCACAGCGCCCTGCTGACGGTCGCCCAGGAGCTCCGGCACCAGGACATCTCGGCGCTCTACGCCGCCGTCGGGGACGGCCACACCTCCGCGCAGAACGTGATCGAGCACCTCGTGGCCCTCATGGGCGGCCACGAGGACGCCGAGGACAAGATCGCGGAGACGGCCGTCGCCTCCCAGCCCCGCCGGCCGAAGTTCTCCGACTCGGGCGTCACGGTCCGGGGGGTGGGCGACGTGTGGGTCAAGCTGGCCCGTTGCTGCACGCCCGTGCCGCCGGACCCGATCATCGGGTTCGTCACGCGCGGTTCCGGCGTTTCCGTGCACCGGAGCGACTGCCGCAACGTGCAGGAGCTGCGGGACCAGCCGGACCGGATCGTGCCGGTCGAGTGGGCCCCGACGCAGTCGAGCGTGTTCCTCGTGGAGATTCAGGTGGAGGCCCTCGACCGCAAGAGCCTGCTCTCGGACGTGACGAGCGTGCTCGCCGAGAACCACGTGAACATCCTGGCGGCGAACGTGAACACGTCCTCGGACAGGGTGGCCATGTCGCGCTTCGCGTTCGAGATGGGGGACCCGAAGTACCTGAGCCACATCCTCAGCGCGGTGCGCCGCATCGACGGCGTCTTCGACGTGTACCGGACGACGGGCTCCCAGCGACGCCCCTGACGGGTCCGCCGTCATACCCGGTGGTCCCGCGGCGGATGCCGGGCGACGCGCAGACGCATGAGGGCCCGGGCCTTGCCCGGCACGCGCGAGGTGTTGACGAGGGCCGCCTCGACGAGGCGCAGGGGACAGCCCAGGTCGGCGGCCCTGCCGATCGCCCGGAGGATCGGCACCGCATCCCGCTCCTCGCCGTGCACGGCGATGTCCAGGGCCGTGCGGAGCGGCGTCGTCACGGACACCCCGCCGACCAGGTTGACGTCGAACGGACCGAGCGCCACCTGGTGCATGACCGCCGGCGTGAAGGGCGGCAGCGCCGTGGTGCGGCGCCGGTGGTCCGTCACGAGGCTGATCAGTGTGGGCGGCGGAGCGCAGCCGTAGACCCAGGCCGCGCAGGAGCGGCCGAGCGCGACGCGCGGCCGGATCGGGCGGGGAATGCTGCGAACAGCGGCCTGCGCCCGCGTGGCAGGATCCTCCCTGAAGTCGCTGCGGAGGTACGAGTCGCCGATGACGAGGCGCACCAGCCCGTCGAGCCGCATGCCCTGCAGCTCCGCGGAGGAGAAGATCTCGCCGGGGTGGAAGATCGCCCCGCCCGTGGAGGTGACGGCCTGCCCGGCCGCGCCGAGGACGCGCTCCGGAGGAGCCGAGCCGTGGGCACTGTCCAGGGGAGCCATCGTCCCAGCATCCTCACCCCGGGAAGACCGGAGAAGGCCTCCGCTGCCGATGTGGACAAAGCCCGCGGGCACGGGCAGGACGCACGACACGGGCGGACGGCGCAGGGGAGCTGACCCGCGGCCGGGAGTGCACGGCTGACCGCCGCGGCCCGCCGAGCCACTGCCTCTCCGCCCGCGAGCAAACCTCCCGGGGAGGCCGGCTCGCCCAGGAGACGTCCCGGGCCGACCGCCGCGGCCTCTCGAGCCACTGCCTCTCCGCCCGCGAGCAGGCCTCCCGGGGAGGCCTGCTCGCCTAGGAGAAGTCCTGGGCCGACCGCTGCAGCATCTCGAGCCACTGCTCGCGCGCCGCGAGCGCCTCCCTGGCAGTGGCGATCTTCTTGGCGTTGCCTGCGCGCTCCGCGTCGGCGAGGTCGTCCTTGAGCTGCGCGATGGTCGCCTCGAGCTGGCTCAGCGCGCTGTTGGTGCGCGCCTTGGTCTCGGGGTTCGTCTTCGTCCAGTGCTCGTCGTCGGCAGCCCTGACGGCGTCCTCCACCTTGCGGAGGCCCGCGTCGATGCGGCCCATGTCTGCCCGCGGGACCTTGCCGGCCTCGTCCCAGCGGTCACGCACCGACTGCAGCGCCTTCTTGGCGGCAGCGAGATCCCTGATGGGCAGGATCTGCTGGGCCTCCCTCAGGAGTGCCTCCTTGGCCGTCAGGTTGCCCGAGTACTCCTCGTCCACGGCTTCGTTCGCGGCCTTGCGGGCCTCGAAGAAGCGGTCCTGGGCGGCGCGGAAGCGGGCCCAGAGGGCGTCGTCGTCCTTGCGGCTGGCACGCTTCGAAGACTTCCACTCGTCCATGAGGTGGCGGTACTCGGCGGCGGTCGAGCCCCAGTCCGTCGAGTCGGAGAGCTGCTCGGCACGGCGGATGAGCGCTTCCTTGGCCTGCTTCGCCTCGGCGTTGTCGCTGTCCAGCTGGGAGAAGTAGGCGCGGCGGTGGCGGTCGAACACCGTCCGTGCGGACCGAAAGCGCTTCCACAGGGCGTCCTCGGTGCCGCGGCCGAGCCGCGGACCGGCCTTCTGCGCCGCCTTCCACAGCTCGAAGAGTTCGTTCATGCGGGTGCTGCTCGCCTTCCACTGGACCGTGGAGGGGTCGCGTCCCGCGAGTTCCTCGGCCTCGGCGACAATCGCCTCGCGGGCGGCGAGCTCCTTCGCCTTCAGGGCGTCCTGTGCTGCCCGCTCCGACTTCTCGAGGCCGCTGATCTCCCCGAGCAGGGCCTCGATGCGCGCCTCGAGCGTGAGCACGTCACCGACCATCTTGCGTTCGCCGACCTGCGCGCGCAGGTGCTTCGCGGTCTTGGCCATGTCCGACGACGGCGCCTTGGCCTGGACGCGCTGCTCGAGGAGGGCGACCTGGCTCACGACGTCGTCGTACTTGCGGACGAAGTAGGACAGTGCCTCCTCGCGGGTCGCGTCGGGGTACTGGCCCACCGGGTGCTCGGCGCCGTCGACCAGGAGGAAGACGTGGCCGTCCTCCTCCACGCGGGCGAACCTGCCGGCTTCCTCGAGGGACGTGCTGTGTGCCGGCGGGGCCGCCAGGGGCTGGGCCTTCTTCTTGACGGGGCGGGGTGCCATGGCGGTGGGCAGCGGCGGGCGCGGAGGGGCGGTGCTCGGCGACGGCGTGCTCAGCGGTGCGGGCTCGGCGGCTAGCGGGACCGACGGCTCGGCCGCAGCGGTGTCACCGGTTGCACGGGTCGCGTCGTCGCCCTCGGGGGATTCCGCCGCCGGGCCTGCCGGGACGTCGTCGCTGGATCCGATCGGCGCCTCGGGCCGGCCGGCGGCGTTCGTGACTGCCTCGGGTGCTTCAGCGACGTCTACGGGAGCGCCCGTTGCTTCGGCGGGCGCCTGCGGTGTTCCGGCGGCGTCTACGGGAGCGCCGGTCGACTCGGTGTTCTCCGAGGCGGCGTCCGTTCCGTCCGATGCTTCCGCGGGTACTTCCGCGGGTACTTCCGCGGGTGCTTCCGTGGCTGCTTCGCCCGCCGATGCCGGCGCTTCGACGTCGGCCGGTCCGCCGGCGCCAGGAGCGGCTTCGGGCTCTACTGCGGCAGACGCCTCGGCCTCCGGGGTCCCCGCGGCGTCGGCTGCCGGGGCATCCGTCCTGTGCTCAGCGGCGACCGCAGGCATCACGGGTTCCGTGTCCTGGACGCCGGTCGCAGGCGCGCCCGGTCCCGGGGCGGAAGCTGTGGACGCGGACATGCTGGCGTCATCGCCTGCCGCAGCGTCCTGCTGCGAGTCCTGGCCGATGGTCGTTTCGTCGGATTGCTGACTGTCTGTCACCGCTAGAAGTCTTTCGCTCGTCGGATGGCCGTGAGCAACGCCGGGGCCATTTCATGCTGGGTCTAGGAGTCTATCGACCCGGTCCGTCGGATAGCGGCGGAAGAGCCCGCCGAACGAGTCTCCTCAGCGCACACCGATCTGCCGGAGCAACGCGGAACCTGCCCTGAGGTTACTTTACCCACTGGCCCCCGATCCTCGGCATGGCGCGGGCCGTATCCGTCCGAGCGGCGGCCGGAGCAGCCGCTTTTCCGCAGGCTCCCACCGGGACCTAGGATGAAGGCCGCAGAACCGGTCCGCGACGCCGCACGCGACGGCGACCGGCCCCCACCGCAGGAGGAGACCTACCCATGGCCCGCAAGGCATCACTGTCCGGCTTCCCCGAATGGCTCCCGGAGGAGCGCCTGATCGAGCTCCACGTGCTCGGGGTGCTGCAGCGGACGTTCGAGCTGCACGGCTTCTCCAGCATCGAGACCCGCGCGGTCGAGACGGTGGAGCACCTCCTCCGCAAGGGCGAGATCGACAAGGAGGTCTACGCGGTCTCCCGTCTCCAGGCCGATGAGGCATCCGCCTCCGAGAGCGGCCTCGCGCTCCACTACGACCTCACCGTCCCCTTCGCACGGTACGTCGTCGAGAACGCGGGCCACCTCGCCTTCCCCTTCCGCAGGTTCCAGATCCAGAAGTGCTGGCGCGGCGAACGGCCGCAGGAGGGGCGTGCGCGCGAGTTCACGCAGGCGGACATCGACGTCGTGGGCGACGGCGTCCTCCCGTTCCGGTACGACGTCGAACTGGCCCTCGCCGTGGTGGAAGCCCTCGGCGCCCTGCCCATCCCCGACTTCACGCTGCGCGTCAACAACCGGAAGCTCGCAGAGGGCTTCTACCGGGCCATCGGACTGGAGGACACCGCCGCGGTGCTCCGCAGCATCGACAAGCTCGAGAAGATCGGCCCCGACAAGGTGGGAGCGCTGCTGCGCGAGGAGGTGGGCGCGACCGACGACCAGGTGCGCCTCGCCCTCGACCTCGCGGGCATCCGCACCGCCGACACGTCCTTCGTGGAGCGTGTGCGCGCCCTCGGAGTCACGAACGATCTCCTCGAGGAGGGCCTCGAGGAGCTGCGCCAGGTGGTCGGCGAGGCCTCACGGCGTGCGCCGGGCCGCGTCGTCGCCGACCTCAGCATCGCCCGGGGGCTCGACTACTACACCGGTACCGTCTACGAGACGGTCCTGAACGGGCACGAGGCGCTCGGCTCGATCTGCTCCGGCGGCCGCTACGACGCCCTCGCCCGCAAGGGCAACCGCACGTTCCCCGGCGTCGGGCTGTCCATCGGCGTCACGAGGATCGTCTCGCGCATCCTCAGCCAGGGATTCGCGACGGTCTCCCGGTCCGTGCCCACCGCAGTGCTCGTGACCCTGGCCGACGACGACGCGTGGTCGCAGGCGCAGGACGTCGCCGCGGCGCTGCGTGGTCGCGGGATCTCCGCGGAGGTCGCGGCGAGCGCCGAGAAGTTCGGCAAGCAGATCAAGTTCGCCGACCGGCGCGGCATCCCCTTCGTGTGGTTCACGTCCGCGGACGGCGGGCACGAGGTCAAGGACATCCGGTCCGGCGAGCAGGCCCCCGCGGATCCGGCCTCGTGGACGCCGCCCGTGGACGACCTCCGACCCGTGGTCACGACGGCGTCATAACCCGCACGGCGTCGAAGCCCGAACGGCTCCGACGGCCCGGTCCGCCGCGCCGGGTGCCCAGAGCCGGGGGTTCTCCGGCGCGGATCTGGGCGGCCGCGCCGGGTGCGCAGGACCATGAGTGGCCGACGCCGACCGCGGCCGCTGCACCGGGCCGTCGTTCCCGCTTGTCGGACGCGGCGTGCCCGGCATCGGCGTGTCCCCGTGCGACACCCGCTGCAGTGCGGGAAACCCGGGAACGACGACGGGCGAGCAGGCTGGACGTGTGCCTCAGGACCTCCCTCGTCGGTGCACGAGGACGGCTGCACGCACGAGGGCCCCTCCGGCGAGCACCGCGACCATCGTGAGCACCGACATCGCCGGAAGGGTGAAGGCCAGGACGAGGCAGGCCACGGCGCCGACGGCGTTCAGCCAGCGCGGCGCGTACCACTGCCGGTCGGTGAGCGAGTAGGCCGCGGCGTTCGCGATCGCGTAGTAGACCAGCACGCCGAAGCTGGAGAAGCCGACGACGGTCAGCACGTCCGTGGCGAGCAGGAGAAGCACGACGACGACGGCCGACACGATGTCCGCGACCCACGGCACGGCGTAGCGGACGGAGACGCGGGCCAGCGCCGGCGGGAGGTCGCCACCGCGCGCCATGGCGAGGCTCGTGCGGCCCACGCCCGCGATCAGGGCGAGCAGCGCGCCGAGGCTCGCCAGCGCTGCCGCCACGGTGACCACGGCGGACAGGACACCCTCCGCCCCTGGCGGCGTCGCGGCATCGACGACGGCCCGCAGCGGCGCCGTCGTCCCGGCGAGGCCGACCGGCCCGAGGGCGTGGAGCAGCGAGAGTGCGAGGAGCAGGTACAGCACGAGCGTGAACCCGAGGGCACCGAAGATCGCCGCGGGGATGGTCCGCCGCGGCTCACGGACCTCCTCTCCCATGGTCGCGATGCGCGCGTAGCCCGCGAACGCGAAGAACAGCAGGGCCGCGGCCTGCAGGACGCCGCCGAGGCCCGCGCCGCCAGGGCCGCGGGTGGGAGTGGCTGCGGGGGAGGTGAACGCCACGACGACGACGAACGCCAGCACCGGCACCACGAGCGAGACGATCACGCGCGTGGCCAGGGCCGTCCGCGTCACCCCGAGGAGGTTCACCACCGTCAGCGCGAGGACCGCGGCCACACCGGCAGCCTTCTCCGCCCCGGGTGCTGCGTACAGACCGAACGTGAGAGCCATCGCCGCACAGGAGGCCAGCTTGCCGGTGACGAAACCCCACCCGGCGACGAACCCCGGCCAGGGTCCGAGCTGCTCCCGGCCGTACACGTACGTCCCGCCGCTGGAGGGATAGCGGACGGCGAGTGACGCCGTCGCGGCAGCGTTGCAGTAGGCGACGAAGCCCGCGAGGACGACCGCGAGGGGCAGCAGCGCCCCCGCCGCCGCGGCAGCGGGGGAGAAGACGACGAACGCGCCCGCGCCGATCATCGCGCCGATGCCGACCGTCGTCGCGTCGAAGCCGCCCATCGCGCGGCGGAGTCCGGGCTGGTCGGTCATGATTCTCCTCCGTGCTCCGTGCTCCGTGCTCCGTGGCGCCGTGCTCCGTAGCGCCTAGTTTCCCCGGCCCCGTGACGCGGTGCCCGTCCGCCCCGGGGGCTGTCCGGGCCCCGGGGACCGGACCGGTAAAGTTGTTCGGGTTTGCACCAACTCTAGGCAGGCGACGCTCGCCTGCGACTCATCGAACGTATCTGTGGGAAGGAATGCTGTGCTCCGCACGCATGAACTCGGCTCGCTTCGGCCCGAGCACGTAGGACAAACGGTCACCCTGGCGGGCTGGGTCGCCCGTCGCCGGGACCACGGCGGCGTCGCGTTCCTCGATCTCCGGGATGCCTCGGGCGTCGCGCAGGTCGTCGTCCGCGAGGAGGACGTGTTCTCCACCCTGCGCAACGAGTACGTCCTGCAGATCGTCGGCGAGGTCCGGCAGCGCCCCGAGGGCAACGAGAACCCCGCCCTTCCCACGGGCGCGATCGAGGTCATCGCGGACACCGTGACCATCCTCAACACCTCCGACCCCCTGCCGTTCCAGATCGACGAGCACGTCGAGGTCGGCGAGGAGGCACGCCTGCGCCACCGCTACCTCGACCTGCGCCGGCCGGGCCCCCAGGCCAACCTGCGCCTGCGCTCCGAGGCCAGCCGGATCGCCCGTGAACTGCTGCACGCGGACGGCTTCGTGGAGATCGAGACGCCCACGCTGACCCGGTCGACCCCCGAGGGCGCGCGCGACTTCCTGGTGCCGGCACGCCTGGCACCGGGCTCCTGGTACGCCCTGCCGCAGTCCCCGCAGCTCTTCAAGCAGCTCCTGCAGGTCGGCGGGTTCGAGAAGTACTACCAGCTCGCCCGCTGCTACCGCGACGAGGACTTCCGCGCCGACCGCCAGCCCGAGTTCACGCAGCTCGACATCGAGGCGAGCTTCGTCGAGGAGGACGACATCATCGCCCTCGGCGAGCAGCTCGTCTCCGCCCTGTGGAAGCTCATCGACGTCGAGATCCCCCTGCCCATCCGCCGCATGACCTACGCCGACGCCATGGCCAGGTACGGCTCGGACAAACCGGATCTCCGCTTCGGGCTCGAGCTGACCGAGCTGACCGACTTCTTCAAGGACACCGGGTTCGGCGTCTTCAAGGCGCCGTACGTCGGCGCCGTCGTCATGCCGGGCGGCGCGTCGCAGCCGCGGCGCCAGCTGGACGCCTGGCAGGAATGGGCGAAGCAGCGCGGCGCGAAGGGCCTCGCCTACGTCCTGATCGACGACGACGGCAGCCTGCGCGGTCCCGTCGCCAAGAACCTCACCGACGCCGAGCGGGAGGGCCTCGCAGCTGCGACCGGCGCCAATCCCGGCGACTGCATCTTCTTCGGTGCCGGCGACCGCACGTCGTCGCGCGCGATCCTCGGTGCCGCGCGCGTCGAGATCGGACGACGCACGGGACTCATCAAGGAGGGCGACTGGGCGTTCGTCTGGGTGGTCGACGCCCCCATGTTCGAGCCCGCGTCCGCGGCGGTCGCCGCCGGCGACATCGCCGTCGGCGGCGGTGCGTGGACCGCCGTCCACCACGCCTTCACGTCCCCGAAGCCCGAGTTCCTCGACACCTTCGACACGGATCCCGAGAACGCCCTGGCCTACGCGTACGACATCGTCTGCAACGGCAACGAGCTCGGGGGCGGATCCATCCGTATCCACCGCCGTGACGTCCAGGAGCGCGTGTTCGCCGTCATGGGCCTCGGTGCCGAGGAGGCGCAGGAGAAGTTCGGCTTCCTCCTCGAGGGGTTCAAGTACGGCGCGCCTCCCCACGGTGGGATCGCGCTCGGGTGGGACCGTGTGGTCTCCCTGCTCGCCGGCACCGACTCCATCCGGGACGTCATCGCCTTCCCGAAGTCCGGCGGCGGCTTCGACCCGCTGACGGCAGCGCCCGCGCCGATCACGGCCCAGCAGCGCAAGGAAGCCGGCGTGGACGCGAAGCCGAGGGCCGATGCGAAGACCGACGCGAAGACCGAGCCCGGGGCCTGACCGTCACGCCGGCGAATCCGGCACGCAAGGAAAGGGCGGGGCACCCGGGTGCCCCGCCCTTTCCGTCGGCGCCCCGGGCTGATCGCTGTCGGACGAATTGTGACGGTTCATCCGCGGGAGTGGCCGCTGTGTGAAATAATCGGCGCAGTATGTGCTCCGGGGTCGGTGTAAGTCCGAACCGGCGGTTATAGTCCGCGACCCGTCCACGAGCTGCGCACCCGCGCGGTGAGTGAACGGTTGAGCCGGTGGAATTCCGGGACCGACAGTCAAAGTCTGGATGGGAGAAGCACGCACAGCAGGGACTTGCCGCTGCCCGGGAACGGGTGACGGCCCTGTCACGGCCTTGCCGCGGCAGCGCGTCCCTCCTTCTTCCATCCCCGGAGCCGTCGTATCGGCGAAGGATCGGCATGGACTTTCTGCAGTGGCTCTTCGAAGCCCGCATCCCCGTAGGCAACGGCTCCCTCCTGCTCCGCGAAGTGGTGGGCAACGTCTTCGGCCTGCTCAGCGCGTTCGGTGGCATGCGTCGCCGCGTCTGGGCGTGGCCGGTCGGCATCATCGGCAACCTCCTGCTCCTCACGGTCTTCCTCGGTTCGCTCTTCGGAACGGCGAGCGCCGTAAACCTGCTGGGGCAGGCCGGGCGCCAGGTCATGTTCATCGCGGTCTCGATCTACGGCTGGCGACAGTGGCAGGCCAGCCGGAACCGTGGGGGACAGGCCGTCGTCCCGCAGTGGGCCGGCAGCCGGGCGCGCATCGGGATGGTCGCCTTCCTGCTTCTCGGCACCCTGGCGCTGACACCGCTCTTCCGCACGCTCGGTTCCTACGAGCCCGTGTGGGCCGACGCCTGGACCTTCGTCGGGTCGCTGCTCGCCACCTACGGCATGGCCAAGGGTTGGGTGGAGTTCTGGCTCGTGTGGGTCGCCGTGGACATCGTGGGCGTCCCGCTGCTCTTCAGCGCCGGCTACTACGCCAGCGCCTTCATGTACATCTTCTACGGCGGCTTCACGCTCGTGGGCTTCTTCGTGTGGGCGCGCGCCCAGCGGACGGCCAAGCCCGGCGTCGAGACGCTCCTCCCGGATCCGACCCTCCGGTGAGGACCACGGCGCACGGGGTCGAAGGGGTGACGCCGGCGGAGTCGGCGGCGCTGCTGCGTGCCCTCGACCTCGCCGCGTGCGGCGTCCGGGGCGCCAATCCCCTCGTGGGCGCCGTGCTGCTCGCCGAGGACGGCACCGTCCTCGGCGAGGGCTACCACCGGGGAGCGGGCACACCGCATGCCGAACCCGCCGCCCTCGCCGATGCCCGTGAACGCGGCAACGACCCGCGGGGCGCCACCATGGTGGTGACCCTGGAACCGTGCGACCACACCGGCCGGACCGGTCCGTGCAGTGCGGCGCTCCTCGAAGCCGGCATCGCCCGCGTCGTGTACGCGGCCGACGACGTCAACGGTGCAGCGGCAGGAGGCGGGCAGAGGCTGCGCGCCGCGGGGGTCGACTGCGTCGCGGGCCCCGAGGCCGCGCGCGCCCGGGAGCTGAACGAGCGCTGGGCCGCTGCCACCTCCGTGCGGCGTCCTTTCGTCACGCTGAAGTCGGCGCAGTCCCTCGACGGCCGGGTGGCCGCCCGGGACGGCACGAGCCAGTGGATCACCGGCGCCGAGGCCCGCGCCGACGGCCATCGGATCCGTGCGCTGGCCGACGCCGTCCTGGTCGGCACCGGCACCGTCCTCGCCGACGACCCGCGGCTCACCGCCCGGCCGGGTGCGGTTCGGTCCGGGGACGCACGCACCGGCACCTCACACGTCGGGACCGCGCACACCGGCACCGCGCACACCGGCACCGCGCCGTCCGGCACCGCGCGGTCCGGAACCGCAGCATCGGGGACCGCGTCGGCGCGGAGTGGCGGCCTGCGCGTCGTCATGGGCCGCACCGCCGTGCCCGGCACCGCCGCGATCCGCGGCCAGGGGTTCCTGCACCTGCCGACCCGGGATGTGCACGAGGCCCTCGACGGGCTGTACACCCGGGGCGTCCGCCACCTCCTGGTGGAGGGAGGCCCCCGGATCGCCTCCGCCTTCCTCCGGGAGGGCGTGGTCGACGAACTGTTCAGCTATGTCGCCCCCCTGATTCTCGGCGACGGCGCGCCGGCGTTCCCCGACCTCGGCGTCGAGACCCTCCCCGGCGCGACACGGTGGGTGCCCGACGACGCCGGCGGCCCCGCCGTCGTCCGGCTCGGTGCCGACGTGAGGCTGCACCTGCGGCCCCCGTCCTCCGCCCCCTAGGCTCACGCGGCCTCCCACCGCGGCGTCGGCTCTCCTCCCGCAACCCCATCCGAAGGAAGTACCAGTGTTCACAGGAATCGTGTCAGAGCAGGGCAGCGTCGTCTCCCTCGAGCTCGCGCCCGACGGCGAGAGCGGCCTCCTCGTCGTCGAGGCGCCGGAGACAGGGAAGGGCCTCGCGCGGGGAGCCTCGATCGCCGTCAACGGCGTCTGCCTCACCGCCGTCACGCTCGACGGCGTCCGCGTGGGGGTCGACGTGATGGGCGAGACCCTCCGCCGCACCACCACGGGCGGGCTGGAGCCGGGAGCCCCGGTCAACCTCGAGCGGTGCGTACCCGCCGGCGGCCGGCTGGACGGGCACGTCGTCCAGGGACACGTGGACGGGATCGGCGTGCTGCTCGAGCGCGAGGACCTCGGCGCATGGCACCGGCTCCGCTTCGGGCTGCCCGCGACGCTCGGCCGGTACGCGGCGGAGAAGGGCTCCGTGGCGATCGACGGCGTCTCCCTGACCGTGACCGCCGTCAGCCCTGCGGAGGACGCCGAGCAGTGGTTCGAGGTCGGGCTCATCCCGACGACGCTCCGAGAGACGGGCCTCGGCGCCAAGGCCCCGGGCGACCCGGTGAACCTGGAGATGGATGTGCTCGCCAAGTACGCCGAACGGCTCCTCGGCTTCGCCGCGGCCGACGCGCGGCGGCAGGACGCCGGGGGGGCGCAGTGACGGCACGCGTCCCGGCCGCTGCCGAAGGGCCGGTCCGGCTCGATCCGGTCGAGGCCGCCATCGCCGCCCTCGCCGCAGGGCGTCCCGTCGTCGTCGTGGACGACGAGGACCGCGAGAACGAGGGCGATATCGTGTTCGCGGCCGAGGACGCGACACCGGAACTGATCGGGTGGACGGTGCGCTGGACCTCGGGCGTGCTGTGCGTGCCGCTGCGGGCGGACGACGCCGACCGCCTCCTCCTGCCGCCGATGACGGCGGTGAACGAGGACTCCAAGGGCACGGCGTACACGGTCTCGTGCGACGCTGCGGCCGGGGTCGGCACGGGGATCAGTGCCGCCGACCGCGCACGGACCGCGCGCGTGCTCGCCGACCCGGCCAGCGGTCCGCGCGACCTCACCCGCCCGGGGCACGTCTTCCCGCTGCGTGCCGCGCCGGGGGGCGTGCGCGAGCGGCCGGGCCACACGGAGGCCGGCGTCGAACTCTGCGTCCTCGCGGGCAAGCGGCCCGCCGCCGTCATCGCCGAACTGGTGCACGACGACGGGAACATGATGCGCCTGCCCGCGCTCCGCAGCTTCGCCGACGAGCACGGTATCCCGCTCGTCTCCATCGAGGACCTCGTCGCACACCTCGGGCACGCCTGAACGATCCCATCGACCGCAACATCCACCGCAGTCCCACCGAACGAAGGAGAACCATGAGCGGCCACGGAGCACCCAGCATCGACATCAGCGCACTGACCACGCCGGGGGGCGCACCCCTCCGGCTCGCGATCATCGCCGCGAGCTGGCACACCGAGATCATGGACGGCCTGCTCGACGGCGCCCGCCGTGCCGCTGCCGACGCCGGGGCCGACGTCACCGTGATCCGCGTCCCCGGCAGCTTCGAGCTGCCCGTCGCCGCCGCGCGCCTCGCACCGCACGTCGACGCCGTCGCCGCCCTCGGCGTCGTCATCCGCGGCGGCACCCCGCACTTCGACTACGTGTGCCAGGCGGCGACGTCGGGACTCACCGACGTGAGCGTGAGCACCGGCGTGCCCGTCGGGTTCGGTGTGCTGACCTGCGACACCGAGCAGCAGGGGCTCGACCGCGCAGGCCTGCCCGGCTCCTCGGAGGACAAGGGCTACGAGGCGGTCTCGGCGGCCCTCGCCACGGCCGCCGTCCTCCGCCCCTGGACCCCGTAGCCCGGGACCCGGGTCCGGAGGGTCGGAACGCGGGTCCTGGGCGCGATCTGCCCGACGACGGCGGCAGGCTGCCGGAGGCGTCCGTCACACGACGGCGGCCGCGGGCCGGGGCGGCCCGGCGAGCCGATAGCCTAGGGAGGTGAAAACCTTTGAATCCCTGTTCGAGGAACTCAGCGCGAAGGCCGCCGACCGCCCGGCCGGCTCCCGGACCGTCGCCGAGCTCGACTCCGGCGTGCACGGCATCGGCAAGAAGGTCGTCGAGGAGGCCGCCGAGGTCTGGATGGCCGCCGAGTACGAATCCACGGAGGACGCCGCCGAGGAGATCTCCCAGCTGCTCTACCACCTGCAGGTCCTCATGCTCGCGAAGGGGCTCACCCTGGAGGACGTCTACAAGCATCTGTAGCCGCGCCGGCGTCACCCGCCCGCGGCCCCTGCTTGCCCTCTCCTCCTCCACCGAAGGATTCCTCCCATGCTCCGTGTAGCAGTCCCCAACAAGGGCGCCCTGTCCGAGGCCGCGTCCGCCATGCTCGCCGAGGCCGGCTATCGCCAGCGCCGCGACCCCCGCGAGCTCGTGCTCGTCGACCCCGAGAACGAGATCGAGTTCTTCTTCCTCCGCCCCCGCGACATCGCGGTGTACGTCGGTTCGGGCACGCTCGACGTCGGCATCACCGGCCGCGACCTCTTCCTCGACGCGCAGGTCAAGGCGGAGGAGCTCATGCAGCTCGGTTTCGGCGCCTCCACCTTCCGGTTCGCCGGTCCCGTCGGTGACTTCTCCTCCGTCGACCAGCTCGAGGGCCGCAGGCTCGCCACGAGCTACGAGGGACTCCTCAACGACTACCTCGCCGAGCGCGGCATCACCGCGTCCGTGGTCCGGCTCGACGGCGCCGTCGAATCCTCGGTGCGCCTCGGCGTCGCCGACGCGATCGCCGACGTCGTGGAGACCGGCAACACCCTGCGGGCCGCGGGCATGGAGATCTTCGGCGAACCCATCCTGCAGAGCGAGGCCGTCCTCATCGGCCGGGCCGGCTCGGACGCACCGGCAGGGCTCGACGTCCTGCTGCGGCGCCTGCAGGGCGTCCTCGTGGCACGCCAGTACGTGATGATGGACTACGACATCCGCACGGAACTCGTGGACCGGGCCGCGGCCCTGACGCCCGGACTCGAATCGCCGACCATCTCCCCGCTGCGGGACTCCGAGTGGGTCGCCGTCCGTGCGATGGTCAAGCGCAACCGGACCAACCGCATCATGGATGAGCTGTACGACCTCGGCGCGCGCGCCATCCTCGTCAGCACCATCCACGCCTGCCGGATCTAGGGGCAGCCGTGACCGTCGCCATCCGCGTCATCCCCTGCCTGGACGTCGACGCAGGGCGCGTCGTGAAGGGCGTCAACTTCGAGGACCTGCGCGACGCCGGCGATCCGGTGGAGCTCGCCCACCGGTACGACCGCGCAGGCGCCGACGAACTGACGTTCCTCGACGTCACCGCCTCCTCCGGCAACCGCGAGACGACCTTCGACGTCGTCGCGCGGACCGCGGAAGAAGTCTTCATCCCCCTGACCGTGGGCGGCGGAGTCCGCGAGATCTCCGACGTCGACCGCCTCCTGCGCCACGGTGCGGACAAGGCGTCGATCAACACGGCGGCCGTCGCGCGCCCGTCGGTGATCGACGAGATCACCGCGCACTTCGGGGCGCAGGTCCTCGTGCTCTCCCTCGACGCGCGCCGCACGCGGGACGGCAGCACGCCGTCAGGCTTCGAGGTGACGACCTACGGGGGCCGCAGGGGCACCGGGATCGACGCCGTCGCCTGGGCCAGGGAGGCCGCGGACCGGGGCGTGGGGGAGATCCTGCTCAACTCGATCGATGCCGACGGCACCAAGGAGGGCTTCGACCTCGAGCTCATCCGGGCCGTCCGGGTCGCCGTCGGTGTGCCGCTGATCGCCTCCGGCGGGGCCGGTAAGCCCGAGCACTTCCCGCCGGCTGTCCAGGCCGGAGCCGACGCCGTCCTCGCGGCCTCCGTCTTCCACTTCGGTCCGATGGATGCCATCGCCCAGGTCAAGGCGGCCATCCGCGAGGCGGGGTTCCCCGTCCGGTAGGGCGTCCGGGGGCACCCGGCGCGGCGGCCCAGACCCGGTTGTGCGTCCGGTAGGGCGTCCGGGGGCACCCGGCGCGGCGGCCCAGACCCGGGGCGGCGTTCCCACGGTTCTGGGCACCCGGCGCGGCGGCCCGGACGGACAGGTGCCGACAGGTGCTGGTGACCCGCCCCGGGCGTCAGAGGCCTACATCGGCGCTCTCGAGCAGGGCGACGGCGTCGGGCTGGCCCTCGAACGTGACCAGCGCCTGCCGCCGTCGCCCGTGGGCGTGGAGCAGCAGTTCGCCCGGATCGCCGACGATGGCCACCGACACCGGTGCGCGCTTGGCGACGTGCCTCGGTCCGTCGGGCCTCACCAGCACGATGCCGAGATCCACCCCGCGGTAGAGGATGGCCGCCCGCTTGACGAGTTCCTCCCACAGCGCGTCGGCGTAGTCCTCGTCGAGCGCCCTCGGCGCCCAGCGCGTCGTGGCCCGGCGGACGTCCTCGGTGTGCACGAAGTACTCGATGAGGTTGGTGCTCGTGTCGATCGAACCGATGCGCATGGGTGACAGCGCGGGTGGGCCGGCCAGGAACCGGTTCACCAGGGCCTCGTATCCCGCCGGGGACGCCGCACGCTCGGCCGTCTCCCCGATGGCGCGCTCCGTCACGGGTGCCAGTCTCCGGATGACCATCCCGAGACTGAACACGGGTCTGTGCTCCCGCAGGTACAGGTGAGCGGCCAGGTCGCGCGTCTGCCACCCCTCGCACAGTGTGGGGGCGTCGGGGCCGGCTGCCAGGAGCGTCTCGGCCAGGACCTCGCGGGACGGGGTTACGAAGTGCATCACAGCTGAAAATAGCACGCTGCACCCAGGCGGGGGCAGGTGAGGGGGCACGCCCCCGGGACCGCACTAGAATCAGGGGTGATGCCTCCCTCCACTCCTGCCCTGCCCTCGTCCGGAACGTCCCCTGCCGGGCCGCCCGACCAGGAGCGCCGGGCCCTCGACCCTGCCATCGCCGAAGCCCTCAAGAAGGACGACGCGGGCCTCGTCGCCGCCGTCGTGCAGCAGTACGACACGCAGGAGGTGCTCATGCTCGGCTGGATGGACGAGGAGGCCCTCCGACGCACCCTGACGAGCGGCCGCGTGACCTTCTACTCACGCTCCCGCGCGGAGTACTGGCGCAAGGGCGACACCTCCGGCCACCGCCAGTGGGTCAAGGGCGTAGCCCTCGACTGCGACGGCGATGCCCTCCTGGTCACCGTCGACCAGGAAGGCGCCGCGTGCCATACCGGCACGAGAACCTGCTTCGACGGGCGTGCGCTCCCCGCCGTGACCGCCGACCGTCCCGAACCCGAAGGATCCTGACCCCATGCAGCAGCTGGGCACCATCAGCCCCACCCTCGAGGAGTTCCGCGCGCTGGCGAAGGGCCGCCGCGTGGTTCCCGTGCACCTGAAGGTGCTCGCGGACGCACACACGCCCATCGGCATCTACCGCAAGCTCGCCGCCGGGCAGCCCGGGACGTTCCTCATGGAATCGGCGGCGGTCGGCGGCGTGTGGTCGCGCTACTCCTTCATCGGCTCCCACTCCCGCGCCACGCTCACCACCCGCGACGGCGAGGCGCACTGGCTCGGCGAACCGCCGGCGGGTGTCCCGGTGGGCGGAGACCCGGTCGAGGCCCTCCGCCTCACCGTCGAGGCGCTGCGCACCGAACGGTTCGAGGACCTTCCCCCCTTCACCTCCGGGATGGTCGGGTTCGTGGGCTGGGAAGCGGTCCGGCACTGGGAACGGCTCACGAGCCCACCCGAGGACGACCTGCTGCTGCCCGAGCTCGCGATGTGCCTCGTCTCCGACCTGGCCATCCACGACAATTCGGAGGGCTCCCTCACGCTCGTCGCCAACGCCGTCAACTTCGACGGCACCGACGAGCGGGTCGACGAGGCCTGGCAGGACGCCGTCGCCCGCATCCGTGCGATGCTCGCGAAGCTGGTCGCGCCCGCCGAACTGGCCGTATCGGTGATGGCCGCCGACGCGCCGACGGCCGAGCGCTCGATGGACCGGGTCCGTGAGTCCTGGTTCGAACCCGACTACCTGCGGGCGATCGAGCGCGGCAAGCGGGCGATCGTGGACGGCGACGTCTTCCAGGTGGTCATCAGCCGCCGGTTCGAGATCGAGTGCGACGCCTCCGCCCTCGACGTGTACCGGATTCTGCGCACCACCAACCCGAGCCCCTACATGTACCTCTTCAGCCTCGAGGACGCCGACGGCCGGGGCTACTCGATCGTGGGCAGCTCACCCGAGGCCCTCGTGACGGTGACGGGCGACGAGGTCATCACGCACCCGATCGCGGGATCGCGCCCACGCGGCAGGACCACCGAGGAGGACCGCGACCTCGCCGTCGAACTCCGCGCGGACACCAAGGAGAAGGCCGAGCACCTCATGCTCGTGGACCTGGCCCGCAACGACCTCTCGAAGGTCTGCCTCCCGGGCAGCGTCGACGTCACCCAGTTCATGGAGGTGGAGAAGTTCAGCCACATCATGCACCTCGTATCCACGGTGGTCGGCCGGCTCTCTCCCTCGAAGACCGCGTACGACGTCCTCGCCGCGACGTTCCCCGCCGGGACCCTGTCCGGCGCCCCGAAGCCCCGCGCCCTGCGGCTCATCGACGAGGTGGAACCGCACCGGCGGGGGATCTACGGCGGCGTGGTCGGGTACCTGGACTTCGCCGGGGACATGGACATGGCCATCGCCATCCGCTCGGCCCTGCTGCGCGACGGCAAGGCGTACGTGCAGTCGGGCGGCGGGATCGTGGCGGACTCCGTCCTCGAGGCGGAGGCCCTCGAGACGGTCAACAAGGCCGCGGCGCCACTCCGGGCGGCGCTGACCGCGGCCGGACTGCGGCCCGCGACGGCGGACGTGCCGTGAGCGCCGACCGTCCCGCCCCCGACCGTCCGGCCCCCGGCCGGCTCACCCGGCGCGGCGTCGTGGTCCTCGGGATCGTGGTCCTCGCGCTGGTCGCCTTCGGATCGACCACCCAGACCTGGCTCACCGTGCGGCTGCCGCAGGACGCCGTCCAGACACCGGACCTCACCATCCCCGGCAGCGACGCCTCCACGCCCGTCACGGCGTTCGCGCTCGTGGCCCTCGCCGCGGCCCTCGCCGTGTCGATCGCAGGGCGCGTGGCCCGGTGGATCATCGCGGTCATCCTCGTGCTGTCCGGCGTCGGCATCGTGCTGTCGGCCGCCGCGGTCGCCCTCGATCCGTCCGGCGCGGCCGAGCCGGCCATCGGCACGGCGATCGGGATCAGCGGCCCGGCGGGCGCCGAGGCGACCGCCACGGCGCTGCCCTGGCTCGCCGTGGCAGCCGGCGTCCTGCTGGTCCTCGCGGCGCCGTGGGTGCTCCTGGCCGGCCGGACCTGGGGCGTGAACCGGCGGTACGACGCCGGCGCTGCCCGGGGCGTCCGCGCCCCGGCGGGCGGCCTCCAGCCCGGCGCGCCTGCGCCGTCGACCGGTGACGTGGCTCCCGGCGTCGTCCCGCCGGTCGGGACGGATCTCGGCGTCACCACGGACCCGGGAACGGGCGGCTCCCACCCCGCCGCGGCCGACGCCGGCACGCCCGGCCGGTCCGGCGCAGGTGCCGGACCCGCGGAAGCCGATGGGGCGTCCGGCAAGCCGGAGCAACCGGAGCCGAGCGGGCAGTCCCCGCGGAGCAGCCGCGCGAACACCCATGCGGACGAGATCGACAGCTGGGACGAGCTCTCCCGCGGGAACGATCCGACGGGCTGACCGACGGCTCCTTCCAGGCCGCTCGACGCACGGCCCACCCGCACCACACGCCTGCCCCGCCCAGGCATCGCCCCACCCGTCGTGCCGACCGCCGTCGCCCGGCCGCGGCCGACGGCCCACCGCCTCCGTTCCGCCGCGACGACCCATCGATGGCAGAATGGAACGAGACCCGTTCGAAGGAGATTTCCCATGGCATCCGAGACCCGCGCCGCCGCGACGCGCAACACCCCCGCGAACCACGCCCAGATGGGCGACGAGACGATCGGTCACGGCAACAGCCCCGCCGCCTGGACCTGCGTGCTCATCATGCTGGTCGGCGCCGCCGTGGCCTCCTTCGCCTACATCCTGGCCAGCACGGAGGGCAACAAGGACTTCGGCACGCTGCTGTTCTGGGCAGGCATCGGGGTCATGTTCATCGGCCTGATCGTCGGCTTCATCCTGCGCAAGATCGGCTACGGCGTGGGTGGATCCAAGCTCAAGAACAACGGCCACTAGATGACGGTCCTCGACGACATCATCGAGGGCGTCCGGGAGGACCTCGCGGAGCGCCGCCGTGCGCGTCCCCTCGAGGACGTCCGCGCTGCCGCCCTCGCGGCGTCCGCCCCGCTCGACGCGTTCGCGGCCCTCGGCGCAGGGCGCCCCGGGACGATGGCCGTCATCGCCGAGGTCAAGCGCAGCAGCCCGTCCAAGGGTGCGCTGGCCGACATCGCCGACCCGGCGGCCCTCGCCGCGTCCTACGAACGCGGCGGCGCGGCAGTCATCTCCGTGCTGACCGAGGAACGGCGCTTCGGCGGGTCCCTCGCCGACCTCGACGCCGTCCGTGCGGCAGTGGGCCTGCCCGTCCTCCGCAAGGACTTCACCATCGACGAGTACCAGATCTGGGAGGCACGCGCCCACGGCGCCGACGTCGTCCTCCTGATCGTCGCGGCGCTCACAGACGAGAAACTCGCCTCGTTCCTCGGCCTGACGCACCGGCTCGGTATGACCGCGATCGTCGAGACGCACACCGAGGAGGAGGTCCGCCGCGCCGTTGCCGCGAAAGCCTCCATCATCGGCGTCAACGTCCGCAACCTGAAGACCCTCGAGATCGACCGGGACGTCTTCGGCCGGCTCGCACACCTCATCCCGTCCGGCACCGTCGTCATCGCCGAATCGGGGGTGCGGGATGCCGACGACGTCGCAGGCTACGCCGCGAGCGGCGCGCACGCCGTCCTCGTGGGGGAGGCACTCGTCCGCCACAGCGACCCAGCCACCACGATCGGGGCGTTCCGGCGGGCAGACCGCACGGTCGGGACCCCGGGCGTGACCGCACGCGCCTGACACGTTACTCCTGCGCGGCCCTGCGGGTCGGCGCAGCGACAGCACGAAGGACCGGTCGCCGCCGGTCCGCGAGGGATCCGGACGGCACCGTCGCCCGGACCAGGACCAACAGGACAGGAACTCCGCCATGACCGACATGCACCAGGACGCGGGCCGCCCCGGCACGGACGCCGGAGCAGCGGACACCATCGACGCCGGAACGGCCGAGGCGTTCCTCAGCCACGACGAGAGCCTCCGCCACGCCCCCGGTCCCTACTTCGGGTCGTACGGCGGCCGCTGGATGCCCGAATCGCTGATCGCCGCGCTCGACGAACTGCAGGACACGTTCGAGAAGGCGAAGGCCGATCCCGAGTTCACCGCGCAGGTCACCGAGCTCAACAGGAACTACGCCGGCCGGCCGTCCCTCCTCACCGAGGCGCAGCGCTTCGCCGAGCACTGCGGCGGGGTCCGCGTGTTCCTCAAGCGCGAGGACCTCAACCACACGGGTTCCCACAAGATCAACAACGTCCTCGGCCAGGCCCTGATCGCCAAGCGCATGGGCAAGACCCGCGTCATCGCCGAGACGGGCGCCGGCCAGCACGGCGTCGCCAGCGCGACGGCGGCGGCCCTCCTCGGCCTCGAGTGCGTCGTCTACATGGGCGCCGAGGACACGCGCCGCCAGGCGCTCAACGTCGCCCGCATGCAGCTGCTCGGCGCGACGGTCATCCCCGTCACCAACGGCTCGCAGACCCTGAAGGACGCCATCAACGACGCCCTCCGCGACTGGGTCGCCAATGTGGAGACCACGCACTACCTCCTCGGCACGGCCGCGGGCGCGCACCCGTTCCCGGCGATGGTCCGCTACTTCCACGAGGTCATCGGCGAGGAAGCGCGCGAGCAGATCCTCGAGCAGGCGGGCAGGCTGCCCGACGCCGTGTGCGCCTGCGTCGGCGGCGGCTCCAACGCCATCGGCATGTTCCACGGCTTCCTCGACGACCGCGAGGTCGCCCTCTACGGCTTCGAGGCCGGTGGCGACGGCGTCGAGACCGGCCGCCACGCGGCGACGATCACCCTCGGGCGCCCCGGTGTGCTCCACGGGGCACGCTCCTACCTGATGCAGGACGAGGACGGCCAGACGATGGAGTCGCACTCCATCTCCGCAGGTCTCGACTACCCGGGTGTCGGCCCCGAGCACGCCTACCTCGCCGACATCGGACGGGCGAACTACGAGCCCATCACCGACGCGGAGGCCATGGAGGCGTTCAAGCTCCTCAGCCGGACCGAGGGCATCATCCCCGCCATCGAGACCGCGCACGCCCTCGCCGGCGCCATGAAGGTCGGCCGGCGCCTCGCCGCCGACCTCGCGCCGGGGGAGCAGCCGTCGGACAGGATCATCGTCGTGAACCTCTCGGGGCGCGGCGACAAGGACGTGGCGACCGCCGCGGGCTACTTCGACCTGCTCCCGGACGACAGTGCCGAGCAGGAGATCGCCCAGGAGGGTGAGCAGCTGTGACACCGGATTCCACGACCACGTCCACCGGAGGACCGTCCACCGCCGGGGGCTCTAAGGCCGCGGCCGCCATCGAGAAGGCACGGAGCGAGGGCCGGACGGCGCTCATCGGCTACCTGCCCGCCGGCTTCCCCGACGTCCGGACCACCATCGACGCGGGCATCGCCATGGCGCGGAACGGCGTGGACCTCATCGAGATCGGCATCCCCTACTCCGATCCAGTGATGGACGGGCACGTGATCCAGGAAGCGACGGTCGAGGCGCTGGCGAACGGTTTCACCGTGCCCCGGATCTTCGACGTCGTCGAAGGGATCACGCGCGAGACGGATGCCGCGGTCCTCGTCATGACCTACTGGAACCCGGTGATGCGCATGGGCGTGCGGGCCTTCTCGGAGCGCCTGGCCGCCGCCGGTGGCGCCGGTCTCATCACGCCCGACCTCATCCCCGACGAGGCGTCCGAGTGGCTCGCGGTGTCCGAGGAGCTCGGCCTCGACCGCGTGTTCCTCGTGGCACCGTCCACATCACCGCAGCGCATGCAGAACACCGTCGACGCGAGCAGGGGCTTCGTCTATGCCGTATCGGTGATGGGTGTCACCGGCGCCCGGACCTCCGTCGGTGCCGCGGCCCGGGCCGTCGTCGATGCCGCCCACGCGGCCGGCGCGGAACGCGTCTGCGTCGGCCTCGGCGTCTCCTCGTCGGCCCAGGTGCGGGAGATCGGCGCGTACGCCGACGGCGTCATCGTCGGGACGGCCCTCGTGGCCGCGCTGCGCGACGGCGGCGTGGACGCGGTCGCCGACCTCTCCCGCGAACTCAGCACCGGCACGTCGAAGGTCCCGGCATGATCGCCGCGACCGCGACCCGCCTTGCAGCGTCGATCCCCAGCCCCCCGGCCGAGTGGGCGAGCTTCGGTCTCGGCCCCCTGACGATCCACGCCTACGCGCTGTGCATCCTGGCCGGCATCATCCTCGCGCTCATCCTCACGCAGAAGCGCTTCGTCTCCTTCGGCGGGCACGCGGACGCCGTCTGGGACATCGCCATCTGGGCCATCCCGTTCGGCATCGTCGGCGGGCGGCTCTACCATGTGTTCTCCTCGCCGGACGCCTACTTCGGGCCGGAGGGCGACCTCGCCCGGATCCCGCAGATCTGGCAGGGCGGCCTCGGTATCTGGGGCGCCATCGCCGTCGGCGCCGTCGGCGCGTGGATCGGCGCGCGGCGCGCGGGCGTGAAGCTCTCCGCCTTCGCCGACGCGGCAGCACCCGGTGTCCTGCTCGCGCAGGCCGTCGGACGGCTCGGCAACTGGTTCAACCAGGAGCTCTTCGGAGCGCCCACCACGCTCCCCTGGGGCCTGGAGATCGACGCCGACAACGTGAATTTCCCGCCCGACCAGGCACCCGGCACGCTGTTCCACCCGACGTTCCTCTACGAGCTCCTGTGGAACCTCGCCGGCGTGGCACTCCTGCTCCTGCTCGCCCGCAGGTTCCGCCTCCGCGGCGGGCGCATGTTCTGGCTCTATGCGGCCTACTACACGCTCGGACGCGTGTGGATCGAGACGCTCCGCATCGACGACGCCGAGATGGTCACCCTCTTCGGCGTCACCCAGCGGCTCAACGTCTGGACGAGCATCGCCGTCTTCCTCGTGTCGCTGGCAGTCCTCGTCTACCTCTCGGTCCGGCGCGGCGCCGACGACGCGCCGTCGGTCTACCTGCCCGGGCGCGAGCCGAAGGGCACGGGCGACGGTACGGGCGACGGTACGGGCGACGGTACGGGCGACGGCGCGGACGACGCCCCGGGTACCGGCGCAGTACCGGGCACCGGCGCCGACAACGCCGGGACGGCGGGAGACCGCGCGGAGGCGCGGGGGACCGGTGACGATCGGGCAGCCGACGACACCGGGCGCCCCGCGGGTGCCGTGCCGCAGGAGGCTTCCGGGGACGGCGCCGACGGCCCGTCCGAGGGCGCGCACGACGCCTCGCCGGAACGCTCCGGGGCGGCCGGCAGCGGGTCGCAGGCCGCCTCCGATAACGCTTCGGCCACAGGTGGCCACGTGTCGGACACGGCGCGGAGGGCGCGGAATGACCGTGGTAACCTTTCCGAAACAACGGCTCCCGAGTAACGTCCCGCGTTCCTCAGGGCCCCGCGCGAGCGGAGCCGCGGGATTAGGTCCCCGCAAGCAGTCCCCGGGCCACCGCCCTCCAAGGACGCAACACCACACAGTTGTGGACTATCGGTGCGACGGCCGGATCACCTTCCTGTCCGTACCGAACCGACCCGTCCGGCGCAGGACGAGTACTGCGACCGCCCGCCAAGAACGCCGGGCGATGCCGGCGCAGGCGGGTAGATGAACCAATAGACGGTGGCCGCTCCTAGCGGCGCCCGCGGGGCCAAGGCTGTCCCCTCCCGACGCTCCATCAAGGGGGAAGGATCCTTATCTGATGACTGCTGCAACGCCAGAGACCTCAACCGGGACGCATCCCGCAACGACGTCGACCACCGACGGGCCCGTGGAGTCACCCTTCACACGATTCGCCTCCATCCCCGAGGCCACGGGTCTCTACGACCCGGAGAACGAGAAGGACGCGTGCGGCCTCGCCGTCATCGCGACCCTGCGCGGCGAGCCCGGGCACGACATCGTCGATGCCGCGTTGACCGCGCTGCGCAACCTCGAGCACCGCGGCGCCGTGGGTGCCGACGAAGGCACCGGCGACGGCGCCGGCCTGCTCACCCAGATCCCCGACGAGTTCTTCCGCGCCGTCGTCGACTTCCCGCTCCCTGCGGCAGGCTCGTACGTCGTCGGCACCGCGTTCCTCCCCGCCGAGGCGAAGGAGGAGGAGACGGCCCGTGCCGGCCTCGAGTCGATCGCCGAAGCCGAGGGCCTCGACGTCCTCGGCTGGCGCGTCGTGCCCATCGTGGCGGACCTCGTCGGCGCGATGGCCCGCGCGTGCATGCCGCACTTCGTGCAGCTCTTCCTGGCGCCCGCGGACGGCGCCGTTCCGGACCTCGACGCCCGGGCCTTCCGCGTCCGCAAGCGCGCGCAGAACAAGTTCGGGGTGTACTTCCCCTCGCTGTCCTCGAAGACGATCGTCTACAAGGGCATGCTGACCACGGCGCAGCTCGAGCCGTTCTACCCGGACCTCTCGGACGAGCGGTTCAAGACGCGGCTCGGGATCGTGCACTCGCGCTTCTCGACGAACACGTTCCCGTCGTGGCCCCTCGCGCAGCCGTTCCGGACGATCGCGCACAACGGCGAGATCAACACGGTGAAGGGGAACCGCAACTGGATGCGGGCCCGGCAGTCGCAGCTGTCCAACCGGCTGCTCGGCGACTCCCCGGAGGAGCTCTACCCCATCTGCACGCCGGGCGCCTCGGACTCCGCGTCGTTCGACGAGGTGGCCGAGCTCCTGACCCTCTCCGGGCGTCCCATCACGCACTCGATCATGATGATGATCCCCGAGGCGTGGGAGAACCACGCCACCATGGATCCCGCCCGCCGCGCCTTCTACCAGTACCACTCCATGCTCATGGAGCCCTGGGACGGACCGGCAGCCGTGTCCTTCACGGACGGCAGGCTCGTCGGTGCCGTCCTCGACCGCAACGGCCTGCGCCCCGCCCGGTACTGGGTCACCGAGGACGGGCTCGTGATCCTCGCCTCCGAGGTGGGCGTGCTCGACGTCGACCCCTCCCGGGTGGTCCGCAAGGGTCGCGTCTCCCCGGGCAAGATGTTCCTCGTCGACACCGAGGAGGGCCGGCTCATCGAGGACCAGGAGATCAAGGCCGAGGTCGCCGCCGCGAACCCGTGGGGCGAGTGGGTCCGGGAGAACCTGATCCAGCTCGAGGATCTCCCGGAGCGCGAGCACGTCATCCACACCAAGGCCTCGATCAACCGCCGCCAGCGCACCTTCGGGTACACGCAGGAGGAGCTGCGCATCCTCCTCGGCCCCATGGCGAAGAACGGCGCGGAGCCCCTCGGCGCCATGGGCTCGGACACCCCCATCGCGGTGCTCTCGAAGCGCCCGCGCCTGCTCTTCGACTACTTCGTGCAGTCCTTCGCGCAGGTCACCAACCCGCCGCTCGACTCGATCCGCGAGGAACTCGTCACGTCGATGGGCGTCACCATCGGACCCGACGGCAACCTCCTCTCCACCGGTCAGGTGCGCTCCAAGCAGATCGCCCTCAAGTTCCCCGTCATCACCAATGACGAGCTCGCGAAGATCGCCAACCTCGAGACCGACGACGGCGACCGGCTGACGGTCCGCGTCCGCGGCCTCTACCGGCACGACGGCGGGGAGGCCGCCCTGCGCGCGCGCCTCGCGGAGATCTGCGAGCAGGTCTCCAGCGCCCTGAACCGCGGCGTCGAGTACGTGGTGCTCTCCGACCGCGATTCGAACGCGCAGTGGGCCCCCATCCCGTCGCTCCTGCTCACCAGCGCCGTGCACCACCACCTGCTGCGCAGCGCCAACCGCACCAAGACCTCGCTCGTGGTCGAGGCCGGCGACGTCCGCGAGGTCCACCACGTCGCCGTGCTGATCGGCTACGGAGCCTCCGCGGTCAACCCCTACCTGGCGATGGAGAGCTGCGAGGAACTCGTCCGCAACGGCGACATCACCGGCGTCACCGCCGAGGCCGCCGTCGCGCACCTCATCAAGGGCCTCGGCAAGGGCGTCCTGAAGATCATGTCCAAGATGGGCATCTCCACGGTCAGCTCCTACTGCGGCGCCCAGACCTTCGAGGCGCTCGGGCTGGCGCAGGAGCTCGTCGACGAGTACTTCCACGGCACGCAGACCCAGCTGGGCGGCGTCGGGCTCGACGTCGTCGCGGCCGAGACCGCCGCACGCCACGAGAGCGCATACCCGCAGGACGGCATCGAGGACCCGCACCGCGGCCTCGACAACGGCGGCGAGTACCAGTGGCGCCGCGAGGGCCCGCCCCACCTGTTCAACCCCGAGACCGTGTTCCGGCTGCAGCACGCCACGCGCGAACGCCGCTACGACATCTTCAAGGCGTACACGCGGGGCGTGGACGACCAGTCAAAGGACCTCATGACCCTCCGCGGGCTCCTGAAGTTCCGCGGCGACGTCCGCGAGCCCCTCTCGATCGACGAGGTGGAGCCCGTCTCCGCCGTCGTCAAACGGTTCTCCACGGGCGCCATGAGCTACGGCTCCATCTCCCAGGAAGCCCACGAGACGCTCGCAATCGCGATGAACCGGCTCGGCGGCAAGTCCAACACGGGGGAGGGCGGCGAGGACGTCGAGCGCCTGCTGGACCCCGAGCGCCGCTCCGCGATCAAGCAGGTGGCCTCCGGGCGGTTCGGCGTGACGAGCCTCTACCTGACCAACGCGGACGACATCCAGATCAAGATGGCGCAGGGGGCGAAGCCCGGCGAGGGCGGCCAGCTCATGAGCCAGAAGGTCTACCCGTGGATCGCCCGCACGCGGCACTCCACGCCCGGTGTCGCCCTCATCTCGCCGCCGCCGCACCACGACATCTACTCCATCGAGGATCTCGCCCAGCTCATCTACGACCTCAAGCGGTCGAACCCGAGCGCGCGCGTCCACGTGAAGCTCGTGTCCGAGGTGGGCATCGGCACGGTCGCCGCGGGTGTCACGAAGGCCAAGGCCGACGTCGTCCTGGTGTCCGGGCACGACGGCGGCACGGGCGCGAGCCCGCTCAACTCGCTCAAGCACGCGGGCATCCCGTGGGAGCTCGGGCTCGCCGAGACGCAGCAGACGCTCATGCTCAACGGTCTGCGCGACCGCGTGGTCGTGCAGGTGGACGGGCAGCTCAAGACCGGGCGCGACGTCGTCATCGCCGCCCTGCTCGGCGGCGAGGAGTTCGGCTTCGCGACGGCGCCGCTCGTGGTGTCCGGCTGCATCATGATGCGGGTGTGCCACCTCGACACCTGCCCGGTGGGCGTCGCGACGCAGAACCCTGAACTGCGGAGCCGCTTCACGGGCAAGCCGGAGTTCGTGGTCAACTTCTTCGAGTTCATCGCCGAGGAGGTCCGCGAGATCCTGGCGGAGCTCGGCTTCCGGACCCTGGAGGAGGCCATCGGCCACAGCGAGCTGCTCGACTCCCGCGAGGCGATCGAGCACTGGAAGGCCGACGGCCTGGACCTGGACCCCATCCTGCGCGGCAACGAGTTCGACTCCGGCGAGCCGATGCGGAATATGCTGCCGCAGAACCACGAACTGGACCAGCACTTCGACAACAAGCTCATCGAGATGAGCGCCGACGCGCTGCACCACCGCTCGCCGGTCCGCATCTCGCTCGACGTCGTCAACACCGACCGCTCCGTCGGCACGATGCTCGGCCACGAGGTGACGCGGACGTTCGGGCTGGACACCCTCGGCAGGAACACCATCGACGTGACCCTCACCGGCCAGGCGGGGCAGTCGCTGGGCGCCTTCCTGCCCGCCGGTGTCACGCTGCGGCTGTTCGGCGACTCCAACGACTACGTCGGCAAGGGCCTGTCCGGCGGACGCATCATCGTCCGCCCGGACCGCGCGAACGCCTTCCACGCCGAGCACAACGTCATCGCCGGCAACGTCATCGGCTACGGCGCCACGAGCGGCGAGATGTTCCTGCGCGGCCAGGTGGGGGAGCGGTTCCTCGTCCGGAACTCGGGCGCCACCGCGGTGGCGGAGGGCATCGGCGACCACGGCTGCGAGTACATGACGGGCGGGCAGGCGCTGATCCTCGGCCGCACCGGACGCAACTTCGGTGCGGGTATGTCCGGGGGGACGGCCTTCGTGCTCGACCTCGACCGCGCCCGCGTCAATCGGCAGAGCCTCGAGAACGGGGAGCTCCTGCTGGTCGACCTCGACGCCGAGGACATCGAGATCGTCCGGCAGCTGCTGATCCGCCATGTCGAGGAGACCGAGTCGGCCCTCGCGGAGACCCTGCTCACGTCCTTCGACGACACCGTCACCCGATTCACGAAAGTCCTGCCGCGCGACTACGCCGCCGTGCTGGACGCCCGTGCCACCGCCGCAGAACAGGGACTCGATCCTGACGGCGAAGAGGCATGGACCAAGATCCTGGAGGTAACCGGTGGCTGACCCACGCGGATTTCTGAAGGTGCGCGAGCGCCAGACCCAGCCGCGCCGTCCCGTGCCGGTCCGCATCATGGACTGGCAGGAGGTGTACGAGGCGCAGGAGAAGGGCGTCCTGAAGGCGCAGGCGGGCCGCTGCATGGATTGCGGCATCCCGTTCTGCCACCAGGGCTGCCCGCTCGGCAACCTCATCCCGGAATGGAACGACCTCACGTTCCGCGACAAGGGCCGGGAGGCGATCGAGCGGCTGCACGCGACGAACAACTTCCCGGAGTTCACGGGCCGGCTCTGCCCGGCGCCGTGCGAGTCGTCCTGCGTGCTCGGCATCAACCAGCCGCCCGTGACGATCAAGCAGGTCGAGGTCTCCATCGCCGACCAGGCCTTCGAGGAGGGCTGGGTGGAACCGCACCCGCCGGAGCGGCTCACCGACCGCACCATCGCCGTCGTCGGCTCCGGACCCGCGGGCCTCGCGGCCGCGCAGCAGCTCACCCGCGCCGGCCACACCGTCGCGGTCTACGAGCGTGACGACCGCATCGGCGGGCTCCTGCGCTACGGCATCCCCGACTTCAAGATGGAGAAGATCCACCTCGAGCGCCGCCTCGAGCAGATGGAGGCCGAGGGCACCCGGTTCCGCACCGGCGTGGACGTCGGGAAGGACATCAGCTGGGGGCAGCTGAAGCGGCGCTACGACGCCGTCATCGTCGCCACCGGCGCCACCGTGCCGCGCGACCTGCCCATCCCGGGCCGCGACCTCGAGGGTGTCCACTTCGCGATGGACTACCTCGTGCAGGGCAACCGCGTCGTGGCCGGCGAGGCCATCGAGGACCAGATCCACGCCGAGGGCAAGCACGTCGTCATCCTCGGCGGCGGCGACACAGGTGCGGACTGCCTCGGCACCGCGCACCGGCAGAAGGCCGCGAGCGTCACGACGCTCGCCATCGGGCAGCAGCCCTCGTCCGAGCGCCGGCCGGACCAGCCCTGGCCCACGTTCCCCACGCTCTTCGACATCGCCAGCGCCCACGAGGAGGGCGGTGAGCGCCGCTACCTCGCCTCGACCGTCGAGTTCGTCGGCGACGGCGGGGTGCTGCGCGGCATCAAGGTCGCGGAGACGGAGTTCGTGGACGGCCGCCGCGTGCCCAAGGCCGGCACCGAGCGCGAGATCCCGGCAGACCTCGTCTTCCTCTCCCTCGGCTTCACGGGGGCCGAGCCCGCGGGCATCACCGAGCAGGTCCACGCCGAGTTCGACGACCGCGGGAACGTGGCACGCGACGGCTACTACATGACCAACACCCCCGGCGTGTTCTCGGCGGGCGACGCCGGCCGCGGCCAGTCGCTCATCGTGTGGGCCATCGCGGAGGGCCGCGCGTGCGCCGCGGCGGTGGACCAGTGGCTCATGGGATCGACGAGGCTGCCCGCGCCCGTGGCCCCGACCGACCGCTCCATCGCCGTCCTCTGACCGGCACCGGCACCACCCCCGGCACCACCCCTGCCACCACCACCGACATCACCCCGACGACCCCAACACGACTAGGCTAGGTTCATGAGACGCGCAAAAATCGTTGCAACATTCGGCCCCGCAATCGCCAGTTACGAGAACACCCTCGCAGTGCTCGAGGCGGGCGTCGACGTTGCCCGGATGAACATGAGCCACGGTGACTACACCGTGCACACCAGCACCTACGAGAACGTCCGCCGCGCGTCGGAGGAGCTCGGCAAGCCCGTGGGCATCTTCGCCGATCTCCAGGGCCCCAAGATCCGCCTCGGCCGCTTCGCCGACGGCCCCCACGCCCTCTCCCCGGGCGACGTCTTCACCATCACCATCGAGGACATCGAGGGTACGCAGGAGATCTCCTCCACCACGTTCAAGGGGCTGCCGCAGGACGTCAGCGTCGGCGACATGCTGCTCATCGACGACGGCAAGGTCTCGCTGCGCGCCACGGCGGTCGACGACGTGAAGGTCACCACCGAGGTCGTCGTCGGGGGCATGGTGTCCAACAACAAGGGCATCAACCTGCCGGGTGTCGCCGTGAACGTCCCCGCCCTCAGCGACAAGGACGAGGAGGACCTCCGCTGGGCCATCCGCACCGGCGTCGACATGGTCGCCCTCTCCTTCGTCCGCGACGCCGGCGACGTCAAGCGCGTCCACGAGATCATGGACGAGGAAGGCCGCCGCGTCCCGGTCATCGCGAAGATCGAGAAGCCGCAGGCCGTGGACGCCCTCGAGGAGATCATCGACGCGTTCGACGCCATCATGGTGGCCCGTGGCGATCTCGGCGTGGAGATGCCGCTGCAGGACGTCCCGATCGTGCAGAAGCGTGCCGTCGAGCTCGCCCGCCGCTGGGCCAAGCCCGTCATCGTCGCCACGCAGGTCCTCGAGTCCATGATCGACAACCCGCGTCCTACGCGCGCCGAGGCCTCGGACTGTGCCAACGCCGTGCTCGACGGCGCGGACGCGGTCATGCTCTCCGGCGAGACGAGCGTCGGCAAGTACCCGATGGAGACCGTCCGCACCATGGCGGACATCATCGAGTCCACCGAACGCCACGGCCTCGAGCGGGTCCCGCCGCTCGGCAGCAAGCCGAAGACCCGCGGTGGAGCCATCACCCGGGCGGCCGTCGAGATCTCGGACCAGCTCGACGCCAAGTACATCTGCACGTTCACCCAGTCGGGTGACTCGGCGCGCCGCCTGTCCCGGCTGCGCCCGAGGAAGCCGGTCTTCGCCTTCACCCCGGTGCAGTCCACCCTGAACGCCATGTCCCTCATCTGGGGCATCCAGCCGAAGCTCGTCGAGTTCGTCGAGCACACGGACCAGATGACGGCCCAGGTGGACAAGGTGCTGTTCGAGCAGGGCCTCGTGGAGGTGGACGACCTCGTCGTCATCGCCGCCGGTTCCCCTCCCGGACAGGCCGGCTCGACGAACTCCATCAAGGTGCACCGCGTCGGCGACATCACGGACGCCGGCCAGCTGCCAGACGGCCACACGTCCTACATCAAGGAAGGCGTGGGCCCCTGGCCCGTCAAGAAGAAGTAGCCTGATCCGACGAAAGGACCCCCACCCTTCCCGGGTGGGGGTCCTTCCGTCGTCCTACCCGGGTCGGGTTCGCCGACCCGACCTCAGTTGACCTGGTTGATGATCGTCTCGGCGACCTCGCGCATGCTCAGGCGCCGGTCCATGGAGGTCTTCTGGATCCAGCGGAAGGCCTCGGGCTCCGTGAGGCCCATCTTGGTGGTCAGCAGGCTCTTCGCGCGCTCCACGAGCTTGCGGGTGGCGAACTGCTCCTGGAGATCGGTGACCTCGGCCTCCAGCGCCTTGATCTCCTCATGGCGTGACATCGCGATCTCGATGGCGGGGATGAGGTCGGCGGGCGTGAACGGTTTGACCACGTAGGCCATCGCCCCGGCGTCGCGTGCGCGCTCGATGAGTTCCTTCTGGCTGAAGGCGGTGAGCAGGACCACGGGGGCGATCCGCGCCTTGACGATCTGCTCGGCCGCCGTGATGCCGTCCATGACCGGCATCTTCACGTCCATGAGCACGAGGTCCGGCTTGTGCTCCTGGGCGAGCGCCACGGCCTTCTCGCCGTTGTCGGCCTCGGCGACGACCTCGTAGCCCTCGCCCCGCAGGATCTCGATGATGTCGAGTCGGATGAGCGTCTCGTCCTCGGCCACGATGACCCGGCGTGCGGGTCCGGCGGGCGTGGATTCGGTGGATTCAGACACTGTTGCTCCTTGATCACGGTGGCGTTCTGGTGGGTCCGTGGAGCGCATCCCCGCGTACCCGGAAACAGCCTATCGGCATGTAGAGTGGATTCGCGCACCGGCGGTGGACGAAGTCAGCCTCCCACCCCAGCTCCGGGCGCGGACGGCCCGAATGGCGGAATTGGCAGACGCGCTGCACTCAAAATGCAGTATCGAGAGGTGTGTGGGTTCGAGTCCCACTTCGGGCACAGCGCATCCACGAATCGGGAGTCGTCCGGCGGACGATACGTCGTCGCGGCCGCCGTCGGTTCCCGGACACGCGGAATTCGCACTCGTGATGGCCGGTTACCCCCTTCTCTCATCGCCGGTGGTCGTCTAGCATGGTGGTCCACCGCGAGACGGTGTTGGGATGGCTCGGCTGGGGAAGCGCAGTCCGCATGTGAAGATCGCAACTGCAGGCAGCGTGGGCGAGGAATCCGGGCGTGGACGCTCCATTCCGGTGTGAGTCGGCGCGTATCTGCTCCGGGTATGAACGGGCGGCAACGCCGGACAGCCGCCCGCGGCGTGCCGAACACACGGCACACACCCATCCTCATCCTCAGCCCGGCATGCGTGGAAGAAATCCATCATGAAGAAATCTCTGAGTTGGCGTCTGTTCGTCCTCGTCGCAGGAACCCTGTTCGGCCTGCTGGCCGGCATGGGCCTCTCCGCACCCGCCGTCGCGTCACCCGTCCAGGTGGCAACCTCCGGATACGACCGCGACAACGGCGCGGATCTGACCCTCTACGTCGACGACGGCAGATTGAGGGTTGCCGGCGACGACTACGACGGCGAGAAGGTCTACGTCAAAGTCGTCCAGATCAAGCACAACGGCAAACAGGAAAAAGTCGACGAGCGCTATGTGTGGCCGGATCGCGGCGGCAATTTCGATTACCGGGTCAGGAATGCCGACTGCGACAGGAGTTACCAGGCCTACAGCAAGAGTGAGAAGGAGAGCCGGTACAACAACGACAAGAATGGCTGGGAGAAGAGCGAGAGGATCTGGTTCGACTGTGATGACGGCTATGGTGGCCGCCACTAGAGAGCTCGACTCGAGCGACTCTCGAAGGCGGGCCCGAGTGCCCTGATCAGCAGTCCCGACCCGGCAGGAGGTCGGCCTCAAGGCCGGTGCCCTGCCGGGTCACATCGCCGGAGGTCGATCCCCCGCTCGGGGGACCCGGGCGGTGGCTCCGTGGCGCTCGGACACCAGTTCGCGGAGGGCGATGGAGATCAGGTCGCGCTGTCCCTCGCCCAGTTGGACCTCCTCGACCGTGTACAGGATCAGCTGTTCCTCGGTCTCCTCCCCGCCGAGGGAGAAGTAACGCAGCCACACCTCCGACAGATGCAGGTCCTCCTCGATCAGGATCCGCGTGAGTTGTTCCCTCTGTGCGTGGGCATCCATGATCCGTTCCCTGCTCTCCGGCTGACGTCCTGGTCCAACCTTCCTCCATCACCGACGTCGGGGGAGCGAAGCCGGGTGCAGGAAATTTCTCCCCGTTCCGCCGCGAGGAGGGTGTCACTCCTCCGTTGGATCGACGGTGCTCCGCGCCGAGCCGCAGGAGCGTCGCGCCACGGCGCGGTCGGGGTACATTGGGCCCATGGCCAGCGAAGCGATGATCCTCGACGTCGACTCACCGGACGGCCCCCGGCCCGTCCGCCTGTCCAGCCCGTCCCGTGTCCTCTGGCCGCAGGCGGGCCTGACGAAGCTCGACCTCGCGCAGTACCTCATCGACGTCGCGCCCGCCTTCCTGGCCGCCAACGGTGACCGGCCGGTGTCGCTGCAGCGCTTCGGCGGCGACGTGGACGGCGACCACTTCTTCAGCAAGAACCCGCCCAAGGGTGCACCGGACTACGTCCGCAGTGTGACGGTCACCTACCCCAGCGGCCGTTCCCACCCCCAGCTCGTCCTGGACGAACCCGCAGCGGCGGTCTGGGCCATCCAGATGAACACCGTCGTCTTCCACCCATGGGCGTCCCGCGCGGGCGCCCCGGACCTGCCCGACGAGCTGCGGATCGACCTCGACCCGCAGCCGGGCACGACCTTCGCGGACGTCGTGGCCGCCGCCCACGAGCTCCGTTCCGTGCTCGGCGAGGCCGGGCTCGCGAGCTTCGTGAAGACGTCGGGCAACCGCGGCCTGCACGTCTTCTCGCCCGTCGAACCCGTCCACGAGTTCCTCGAGGTCCGTCGCGCGGTCATCGCCGCCGCCCGGGAGCTGGAGCGCAGGATGCCGGATCGCGTGACGACCGCGTGGTGGAAGGAGGAGCGCGGCGAGCGCATCTTCGTGGACTACAACCAGGCGAACCGCGACCGCACGATGGCCGGGGCGTACAGTCCGAGGGCGTTGCCGCACGCTCCCGTGTCCTGCCCCGTCACGTGGGACGAACTGGACGGCGTCGACCCGGCCGCCTTCACGATCGGGACCGTGCCGGAGCGGCTGCGCACCATCGGCGATCCCTGGGCGCACCTCCACGACGAACCGGGAAGCATCGACGTGCTGCGCTCGTGGTGGGACCGCGACGTCGAGGACGGCCTCGGTGAACTGCCCTTCCCACCGGACTTCCCGAAGATGCCCGGAGAACCGATGCGGGTGCAGCCGAGCCGCGCACGGAACCGCACCTGAACCCCACCTGAACCCCGCCGTCGCCCCCGCTGTCAACGCACCGCTCCGACGTCGACAGCTGTGCCGGCCCACCTGCCCGCGCTGCTAGACCAGGAGGGAACGTCGCCGCGTCCGGCAGGAGCCGGGCCTGACTCCGTGCCGGCGCCCTCGGGGTCCGGCCACCGGGAGACCCAGAAGAGCGCGCTGTCGGCCACCGTCCTGCTGTTCCTCCTGACGGGCTGCGGCGGCAACCCTGGGGACGAGCGAACTCCTGATGATCGGCGCCTTCCCGGCGGTGCCCGGCACGGTACGGACCGTCATGGTGCAGCCGGCGGGCGGCGGGGAGCCGGTGGAGGCGACGGTCCGGCCCGAGTCCCAGGCCGACGCCCGACCGCTCGCGGCACGTGCTCCGGAGTAAACTTGGGCCCATGCCGAGCACCGAGCAACCCCGCACCGCGGTCGTCATCGAGGACGACGACGACGTCCGCGATCTGTTGCACACCGTGCTGACCGGGACGGGGTTCAGGGTGCACACCGCGCCCGCGGGGCTCGCGGGCGTGGAGATGGTGCGGCGCCTGATGCCGGACGTCGTCACGCTCGATGTGGGGCTGCCCGACATCGACGGCTTCGAGGTGGCCGAGAGGATCCGGCGCTTCTCCACGACCTTCATCGTGATGCTGACGGCGCGGGCCGATCCGTCCGACGAGCAGCGGGGCTTCGACGCCGGGGCGGACCGATACCTGCGCAAGCCCTTCCGGCCCGCCGACCTCCGTCGGTACATCCAGGAGGGCACGACGACGGCGGACGCCTGAGCACACGCGGGAAGGAGGGGTGCCTCCCCGGGGCCGGCTCCGGTGGGCCGCTCCTCAGTGGGACCGGGCGCCCGCATCGGTCTCGAGGGCCGGCGCGTTCACCGCGTCGGAGGCGAGCCCCGTCACCAGTGCGTACACCGCCTTGTGCAGGTAGTCGACGGCCTTCTCGCTCACGGGCCACAGGCGCGGCGCGGCGCCTGCTCCGGTGGCGTTCTCGAGTGTCTGGTCGAACGCGAGGCGGACGACGGTATGGGCGGCCGTCGCCGAGGGGCCGCGGATGCCCGTCACGGACCAGATGCCGCGGAGGGCTCCGAGGGTCGCTCCGGTCAGCCAGTGCATCGCATGGTTCCAGCCCGGGTACCGGGCCGCGTTGCTCGTGGGTCGGCCGGCGAGGATCCGCAGCGTCCGCCCGGGGACGTGCGAGTCGGGCCGGTGCGTCAGGCGCTGCTCCACGAGCTCCCCCGCGGTCATGGCGGCGGTCCCTGCGAGGCCCGCCACCGCCCCCCGCAGGGCCGCCCGCAGGAGGACCGAACGACGCCCCGCCATTAGTCGTCGTTCCCGCGGGCGTCGTCCTCGAGGTCCGTGTCGATGCCGTTGTTGTCGTCGTAGTTCCCGGTGTCGGTGCCGGAGTTGTCGCTGTCCTGGGTGCCGAGGTCGCAGCCACCGAGGAAGAGGGCGCCGGCCGCGAGGAGCGCGGCGACGGTCTTCCGTTTCTTGTCGGCCATGGGGTCCGTCCTGTGGTCGGTCGTCGTGCGCCGGTCCCGGCGCTCCGGTTCACGGTAGGCAGGGCGCAGAAGCGGCGGCAAACCGGCAGCGCGTCCCCGAGGGACTTGCAATCCCCGCTTCCGCTCCTGCCCTGTGCTGCTCCGATGCCGCCCTGCTCCGGTCCTACTGCGGCAGGACACCGTAGCGCTTCATCAGCCAGTCGAGGTTGTCCTGCAGGCCGGCCCTCCACGCCTCCCACGTGTGCCCGCCGGGCACGGTCTGCAGCTGGACGTCCACCCCGGCCTTCTGCAGCGCGGCGGCCACCTCCTCGCCCTGGGGCCGGTAGAAGGCGTCGCCCGCGCCCACCGTGACGATGCCCGCGGTGTCGGGGAGCTTCTTCGTCCTGATCACGTCGAGGGGGTTCTGGGCGGCGAAGGCCGCGGCATCACCCGAGAAGTAGTTGCTGATCAGGGCATCCTGCCCGGCGTCGATGGTCGGCTCCGCCTCGCCGGAGATGTCGAGGAAGGTCGGATAGACGTCGGGATGCCCTGTGGCGAGGGTCAGGGCGCAGGTGCCGCCGTACGAGAATCCGCCGATCGCCCAGGCCGTGTCCGTGGAGGTGCCCGCCCTCAGCGTGGATCTCACCCAGGCGGGGACGTCCTCGGCGAGGTACGTGCCCGCGTGCCCGTAGTTGCTGTCGAGGCAGAGGGACGGCGTCGGGCCGGTGCTGGCGGCCGCATCGGGCATCACGGCGATCGGTGCCAGTCCCCTGTGCGCGGCGGCGTAGGCATCGAGCACGGCGGGGAGCTCGCCGCCCGTGATCCAGTCCTGCGGGCCGCCGGGATCGCCGTGGATCAGGACCAGGACGGGTACGTCGGCCGGGGTGGAGGCGAGGTACGCCGGCGGCAGGTAGACGTAGGCGGGCCCGGCGTCCACCCCGGAGACGGTTCCCGGGATCGTCGTCCGGTACACCTTCCCCGCCCCCGGCATGTCGCTCGGAGCGGTCCAGTCGGCGAGGGTGGTGAGCGGCCCCGGGTCCTCCGGTGCGTCGACCGTCCCGAGGTCCGGGATGTCGCTGTCCCCGGTCGCGGCCCTGAGGGTGGGGAAGGAGCCGTAGTAGGCGTTGATGCCACCCGCCGCGGCGATGATGATCAGGACGGGTGCGACGGCGGTCAGGCAGCGCTGCCACCAGCGCGGGGAAGTCACGAACCTGCGGACGGCCAGCACCCCACCGGCGACCGCGAGGCCGCCGAGCGCGTAGAACCAGGACGGCTGCGGCGCCCCCCACAGGTTCAGCACCACCTCGGTGACGAACCAGACGGCGAGTCCGCCGACCGCACCGATCAGGAGGGACGGCATCACCGAGCGGACCAGGTATCGCCTGCCGCCGGCGGCCAGCCACAGGAAGGCCGAACCCCCGAGGACGGCGAACAGGACGGGTGCCGGCCCGTCGACGAAGTCCCAGTCGAGGGGGTTCACGGGGTCCTCCCCGCGGCGGCTCGAGCGGCCGGCGGCCGGTCCGATCCACGCGCGCGGCGCGGCGCGGTGGTGAGGAGTTTCCACAGGTCGACGGCCCGCACGTCGGGGGCGTACGCCCGCGTGATCGCCTGTCCGATGGCCGGCAGGGTGGCCGGGTCCTCGTAGCAGAGGTACAGCGGCACGTAGCGCGGGCCGAACTTCGACTTGAAGGCGAAGAGGGACCGGAAGCCGTACACGGGCTCGAGCACCCGGCCGACGAAGCCGAGGACGCGGCTGAGCGGGTCGTCGGGGGCGTCGGTGTCCTTGCCTGCCGTCGCCAGGGGTGCACCGGACAGGCTCAGTTCCGCGTACCCCTCCCTCTGCAGGTCCAGGGCGGCCTGCGCGATGAGCACCTCGATGCTGTGCTTGAAGCCGGCGCCGCGGCGCCGCATGAAGTCCAGTGTCCAGCCGGTGACCTCGCCGTCCTCGTGGATCGGCAGCCAGGACGCGACGGCATGGACCGTGCGCTCGCCGTCGATGATCACGGAGCACCGGACCGCGGGATCACGCAGTTCGTCGATGCCGCCGAGGGTGAAGCCCATCTCGGGGAGGGACTTGTCCGCCACCCATTCCTCCGAGATGCTCCGGATCTGGTCGAGGATGACGAGCGGGGTCCTCGGGGTGTCCACCCACTCGTTGTGCACGCCGTTCTTCCGCGCCTGGTTGAGGGCCGTCCGGATGTCCTGGAACCTCTTGCCGGTGAAGGCGAGCGATCCCAGGTCGAGGACGGTCTCCTCGGCCACCTGCAGGCGGCGGAACCCCGCCGTCCGGAGCGCGTCGGCCAGGGGCGCGGTCACGGAGTAGAAGCACGGCGTCCACCCCTGGGCGTGGCAGTGGTCGGAGAAGCCCCGCAGGGCCCGGCCGGTGTCGGAGGGCGGACCCACCGGGCCCGCCAGCGTGAGGGCCACACCGGAGATGACGCGGAAGGGTACGTAGGACGCGTCGGAGAACCAGTAGGAGTTGCCCGGCCAGAGGCCCATCCACGTCATCGAGCCGCTGCCGTGGGTCGTGGCGATGGCGCGTGCGCGCTCGCGGTCGTCGTCGTCCTCCGTGCGTCGGACGGACCGGAAGGACCTCAGGAGCAGGGTGGCGACGACGGCCCAGAAGGCGATCCCGATCCACTCGTACAGGATGATCGCGGCGCTGTCCGATGGCAGGAAGGCCGGGTAGACGCGCAGCGTGACGGCGATGGGGAGGAGCCTCTGGGGGAAGTCGGCCAGGAGGAGGGGCAGGGTGGCGGCGGGGCTGAACTGGGGCGCGACGGCGAGGCCCACCCCCACGTAGAGGGCCGCCGCGAGGATCAGCGCGACCAGCACGCGCAGGCCGATGGACCGGTAGGTGCCAGGAGCCGCCCGCAGGGTGAAGAGCCTCCGCACGAGCACGAGGAGGACCACGATGACGACGGGCTGGAGCGCGGGCACGACGAGGTCGGCGATGATCCGCTCGGGGCGCGCGCCCGTGAGCAGGGGAGCGAGCCGGCCGTCGGGACCGTGCCGCAGGAACGCGAGGAACGTGTGCACGGACAGCAGTGCCAGTCCCGACTGCACGACGATCGTCCCCGCCCAGGCGAAGCGGCGTCCCCGCCGCAGGCCGTCCGCGAGGATGAGGAGCAGCACCGTCGGCAGGCAGGACATGACGACGCCGCCCAGGCCGGCACGGGCCTGGAGTTGCGCCTCGGCGCATTGCCGCACGATGCCGCCCGGCTCGCAGGCGTCGCGGACGGCGTCCGGCGTCGCGCCCTCCACCGCGGTGAACAGGTAGCCGAGGACGGCGAAGGGCCCTGTCGCGTGGGGGGACAGGGCCGCGAGCGCGGGGCCGACGGCGGCGGCGGCGCCCACGAGCGCCACGAGTACCCTCGCTTCCCTGATCGAGGGGGCGGCAGGACGCCGTACGCGGTGCCGGAGCAGGATAGGGCCGGCGGCCAGACCGGCTGTGGCGGCGACGAGCAGGGCGACCGACATGAGGGCGCCGTTGTAGAGGACGAGGGTGAGGGGGAGCAGGACCCCCACGACGCGCAGGCGCCGCCGCCACAGAGGACCCATCCCGGCGGTCGCAGCCATCATGGCGCCGAGGGCGCCGAAGGCGGGGCCGCCGAGGACCGTGGTGCCGAAGTCCGCGGCCCAGCGCGGGAACAGGGGAGCCGCCGCAGCGCCGACGACGAGCGCCCCGAGGAGCGCCACGAGATGGGTCCCGGCGACGGCCGCGCCGAAGCGCCGTGTTCCCAGGCGTGCCTCGGCGGGGATGCCGAGGCACAGGAGGGCGAGGCCGGCACCCGCATAGGCGGCCAGGTCGGGAGCCCAGGCGAGGGAGAGCAGCAGGGAGAGGGGATTCTGCACGGCGGTCGCAGGGTGGAACAGGACGGACGGCGCCAGCGCGTCGGGTGGTCCGTCGGGCAGGGCACCGGTGCCCAGCGCCAGGAGCCAGAGGGCTGCGAGGGTGGAGAGGGCCAGGGGGGCGCGGCGCCCCAGGGACGCAGCCCGGGACAGGGCGCTCGCCGCCCGGATCCGGAGGGCCGTGGGCCGTGAGGGAGCGCGCGCGGGCGCGGGCGCAGGTGCTGATGGGGGCCGGGGCGCGATCACGGGTTGGTCCGGTGGTGGGTCCGGTGGTGGGTCCGGTGGTGGAACCGCCGGCGCATCGGTCGGGCCGTCGTGCCGATCCTCGTTCATGAGTCGCCTCGCTTCCTCAGCGTCCGGTGCGTCCTGTCCGTCGACCGGATCCGGTCCCGGCCGGCGTCGGCCCTGCCCGGGGGCCACCGCACGTCCCGCCGCGTCACACCTCCCGCCGGACGCCGGGTTGCGAGCGGCCGGCGGGCCGGTCAGTCGCGGGCGTCGCGGATCATGTTCGTGATCCTGGCCGTCGACAGCCGACGTCCCTGCTCGTCCGTCATGACCACCTCGTGGGTCGTCAGGGTCCGCCCCAGGTGGATGGCCGTGGCGGTGCCGGTCACGAGCCCCGAATCGGCGCTGCGGTGGTGCGTGGCCCCCACCTCGATGCCGACGGCCTGCCGGTCCGGTCCGGCGTGGAGCCCGGCCGCGAAGGAGCCGAGGGTCTCGGCCAGCACCACGTGCGCCCCGCCGTGCAGGATCCCGGCGACCTGCTGGTTGCCCTCGACGGGCATCGTCGCGACCATCCGCTCGGCGCTCATCTCGGAGAACACGATGCCCATCTTGACCGCGAGCGCGCCCACGCCGTAGCGCCCCAGCCAGCCGTGCATCTCGGCGGGCACGCCTGCGGCGACCAGCTCGGCCAGCCGGTCCTCGGACGGGGTGGAGGGGGTGTCGGGCCGGGTGCGGTTGTCTGTCATGGGAACTAGGCTGGCACCTGTGAGTGAAACAGCCAAGCCCGCCGCCACCCTGACCGTCGCCCCTCCCTCCGAGACCTCCCCGGCGGCCTCCCCTGCGACCTCCCCTGCGACGCCGGCGCCGGCCCGGCGCAGCGACGGATCGCGCAACCGGCTTCTCGTCATCGACGGGCACTCGATGGCGTTCCGGGCCTTCTACGCCCTGCCGCCCGAGAACTTCTCCACGGACACCGGGCAGCACACCAACGCGGTGTACGGGTTCACGGCGATGCTCATCAATCTCATCAAGGACCAGAAGCCGAGCCACGTCGCCGTGGCGTTCGACCTCGACACCCCGACGTTCCGCTCGGAGGAGTACACGGAGTACAAGGGCGGGCGGAACAAGACGCCGGAGGAGTTCCACGGCCAGGTGGACCTGATCATCAAGGTCATGGAGGCCATGCGCATCCCGACCATCTCCCTCGACGGGTACGAGGCCGACGACATCCTGGCGACCCTGGCCTTCCAGGCGGCGGCGGTGGACTGGGACGTGCAGGTGGTCAGCGGTGACCGCGACGCCTTCCAGCTCGTCAACGACCGCGTGACGGTGCTCTACCCCAAGCAGGGCGTGACGAACATCCCGCAGATGGACGCGCAGGCCATCGAGGAGAAGTACTTCGTGCCGCCGCACCAGTACTCGGACCTCGCCGCACTGGTGGGGGAGAGCGCCGACAACCTGCCGGGTGTCCCCGGCGTGGGCCCGAAGACCGCCGCTAAGTGGATCAAGCTGTACGGCGGCCTCGAGGGCATCCTCGAGAACCTCGACAAGATCGGCGGCAAGGTGGGCGACTCGCTGCGCGCCAACATCGACGACGTGAAGCGGAACCGGCGCCTCAACCGCCTGCTGACCGACCTCGAACTGCCGGTCGACCTCGACGCGATGGTGTCGCAGCACCCGGACCGCCCGGCGGTCGAGGACCTCTTCGACTCGCTGCAGTTCAACACGCTCCGCAAGCGCCTGTTCGACCTGTTCGGCGAGGAGGAGACCGAGGACGAGGGCGACGAGCAGAGCGCGCCCCCGCACGTGCTGCTGGAGGATGCCGAGGCTCTCGCGCAGTGGTTCCGGTCCACCAACCAGGCGCAGGCGTCCGTCGCCCTCGCGACGGAGACGACGGCCGGCACCACGGACGTCGCCGGCATCGCCGTCGTCACCGGTCTGCACGCGGCGTTCATCCCGCTCGAGCCGCTCGACGCCGAGGCGGAGAAGGTCCTCGGGGACTGGCTGGCCTCCACGGACGCGCCGAAGATCGTCCACGACTTCAAGGCGGTGTTCAAGCTCCTGTCCGCCCGGGGCCTCCACCTCGCGGGGGAGGTGGACGACACGGCGATCTCCGGGTACCTCATCCAGCCCGACCGTCGCAGCTACGATCTCGCCGACCTCGCGCAGTACCACCTGCGCCTGTCCATCACCGCGTCGGCGAACGACTCCTCGGGCCAGCAGGCACTGGACCTCGGCGGGAACGACGTCGCATCGCCCGCCGTCGTCGCCGCGTACGCCGCGCTGCGCCTCAGCGAGCACTTCGCCGGCCAGCTCGTCGAGAAAGGCGCCAACCAGCTGCTCGGCGGACTCGAACTGCCGCTCGCCGAGGTGCTCGCCCGCATGGAACTGACGGGCGTGGCCGTCGACCTCGACGGCCTCGACCGGCTCTACGACGACTTCTCGAAGACCATCAGCGCCGCAGGCTCCGAGGCGTTCCGGATCATCGGCAAGGAGATCAACCTCGGCTCGCCCAAGCAGCTGCAGACGGTCCTGTTCGACGAGCTCGAACTGCCGCGGACGAAGAAGATCAAGACGGGCTACTCCACCGACGCCGACGCCCTCACCGACCTGATCACCAAGACGGGGCACCCGTTCCTCGAGCAGCTCCTCGCGTACCGTGACGCCACCAAGCTGCGCCAGACCGTCGAGGGCCTCCGGAAGGCCGCGGGCGACGACGGCCGCATCCACACGACCTACCTGCAGACCATCGCGGCGACCGGGCGCCTGTCCTCGACCAACCCGAACCTGCAGAACATCCCGGTCCGCTCCGACGAGGGGCGCCGCATCCGCGAGGTGTTCGTCGTCGGGCGGGGCCGGGACGGCGAGAAGTTCGAGAGCCTGATGACGGCCGACTACTCGCAGATCGAGATGCGCATCATGGCGCACCTGTCCGGCGACGAGGGGCTCATCTCCGCGTTCCAGGAGGGCGAGGACCTGCACCGGTTCGTGGGTTCGCACATCTTCGGGGTGGCGCCGGAGGAGGTCACCAATGCCATGCGCTCGAAGGTGAAGGCCATGTCCTACGGCCTCGTCTACGGGTTGAGTTCGTTCGGGCTCTCCAAGCAGCTGAACATCTCGGTGGACGAGGCGCGCACCCTGATGCGCGACTACTTCGAGCGGTTCGGGGCCGTGCGCGACTACCTGCGCGGCATCGTGGAGCAGGCACGCAAGGACGGTTTCACCTCCACCATCGAGGGGCGGCGCCGCTACCTGCCGGACCTCTCCAGCGACAACCGGCAGCTCCGGGAGATGGCGGAGCGCGCGGCGCTGAACGCGCCCATCCAGGGGTCCGCCGCGGACATCATCAAGAAGGCGATGCTCGGCGTCGACGACGCCCTGACCACGCGCGGACTCGCCTCCCGCATGCTGCTGCAGGTGCACGACGAACTCGTGCTCGAGATCGCCGAGGGTGAGGCCGAGGAGGTCGAGGCGCTGGTGCGTGAGCAGATGGGCAGTGCCGCCGACCTCACCGTGCCGCTCGACGTGTCGGTCGGCACGGGGGCCAGCTGGCACGAGGCAGCGCACTAGCCGGGGTCGGGTGGGGCCCACGGCGTGCTCTGGTCGGCCGGGACCGCCGCGGCTAGGGTGGTGAGGTGTGAGCCACTACACCCCCGACCTGCAGACCGACACCTTCACCCCCGGCGCCGACGAGGACGCCTCGGCGGACGGCCGCTTCGCGAAATGGCTCGACGCCGAGAGCATCGGCTTCCACGAGGGGACGCTCGACCCCGAGGACCTCGTCCACTACCTGGCCGCCTATCAGGCGGACGGGCGCGTGCTGTGGGGCGTGCATGACAGGGCCCAGCCCGCCGAGGCCCTCGGCGCCGACCAGCCCGTCGCCACCTACGGCACCATGGTCCACCCGCTCAACGTCGGGGCGGCGCAGCTCGACGCACACCAGATCACCGCGGTGACCGTCCGCACCACCCACCGGCGCCGCGGGATCCTCCGCTCCATGATGATGCGGGACCTGCGCGAGGCGAAGGATCGCGGACTGCCGCTCGCGATCCTGACGGCCTCCGAGGCCACGATCTACGGTCGCTTCGGGTTCGGCTGCGCCACGTTCACGCAGAGCATCGAGGTCGACGTCCGCGAACGGTTCGAGATCACGGCCCCGGCGGCCGGCACGACGACGCTGGTCGCCCGGGAGCACGCCGTCGCCCTCGCCGAGAGGATCTTCGACGAATTCCAGGCCGTGACCTTCGGTTCCGTCGCCCGGCAGTACGCCGTCGCCCGTCGCGTCTCGGGCGAATGGGGCCGCGAACGCCCCGTGGTCGACCGTGCGGTGCGGATGGCCGTGCACTACGACGACGCGGGGGAGCCGGTGGGCTACGTCAGCTACCGGTTCGCCGGCTGGGAGACGACGCCGTACACGATGAAGGTCATGGACCTCGTCGCCTCCACACCGTCGGCCTACCTGGAGCTGTGGCGCTACCTCGGCTCGCTCGACCTCGTGGAGCGCATCACCTGGGACGGTGCACGGCGCGACGACGTCCTGCCGTGGGCCCTGCGCGACCGGCGCTGCTACCAGGTCAAGGGCACCGACGACGTGCTGTGGGTCCGGCTGCTCGACGTGCCGGCGGCCCTCGGGACGCGCTCGTACCGGGGCAGCGGCAGGATCGTGCTGGACGTGGTGGACGATCACGGCCTCGTGGACGGCACCTACCTCCTGTCTGTCGTCGACGGCGCCGCGCAGGTGGCACCCGCCGAGGCGGCGGCCGCGCCGGACGCCACGCTGACCGCCAACGCCCTCGGCTCGCTGTACCTCGGGGGGGTGCAGGCCTCCACACTCGCGGAGGCCGGCGGTCTGATCGCGCACGCGGACGACGCCGTGACCCTGCTCGATTCCCTCTTCGGGCGCCCGCAGGAGCCCTACTGCATCACCCACTTCTAGGCGCAGGTCCCCCGTCCGCGGGCGGCCGTGGCCCACGTCGCGGGGGCTCCGCGCTGCTTTGACGGTGTTGGACCCCGCGGCTAGACTGAGCAGGCGCGTAGTGCGCTTCGTCGGGTCCCGATGCAGATCGGAAGCCCGTGGGGCGCAGTACTCCTCACGAACCTCTCGAGGTTCTTTCCATTTCGTCCACATCCGGACATCGGAACCCGCTCCCGGCCCCGCCGGAATCGCGGTCTCTGCCATGACCGGAGCAAGTCATCATCCACAACGGAGCCCCAACTACATGACCATCACCACCACCGAGAAGCAAGGTGCCCCCGTAGTCGCGATCAACGACATCGGCACCGCTGAGGACTTCCTCGCAGCGATCGACGCCACGATCAAGTACTTCAACGACGGAGATCTCGTCGAAGGTACCGTCGTCAAGGTCGACCGCGACGAGGTCCTGCTCGACATCGGTTACAAGACCGAGGGTGTCATTCCTTCCCGCGAGCTTTCCATCAAGCACGACGTCGATCCCGGGGACGTCGTCTCCGTGGGCGATCAGGTCGAGGCTCTGGTTCTCACCAAGGAAGACAAAGAAGGCCGCCTGATCCTCTCCAAGAAGCGCGCTCAGTACGAGCGTGCCTGGGGCGACATCGAGAAGGTCAAGGAAGAGGACGGCGTCGTCACCGGCACCGTCATCGAGGTCGTCAAGGGTGGCCTCATCCTGGACATCGGCCTGCGCGGCTTCCTGCCCGCGTCCCTCGTCGAGATGCGTCGTGTCCGCGACCTGGCTCCGTACATCGGCCAGCAGATCGAAGCGAAGATCATCGAGCTCGACAAGAACCGCAACAACGTCGTGCTGTCGCGTCGTGCGTGGCTCGAGCAGACCCAGTCCGAGGTGCGCTCCACGTTCCTCAACAAGCTCGAGAAGGGCCAGGTCCGTCCGGGCGTCGTCTCCTCGATCGTCAACTTCGGTGCCTTCGTGGACCTCGGCGGAGTCGACGGCCTCGTGCACGTCTCCGAGCTGTCCTGGAAGCACATCGACCACCCGTCCGAGGTCGTCGAGGTCGGACAGGAAGTCACTGTGGAGGTCCTCGAGGTCGATCTCGACCGCGAGCGCGTCTCCCTCTCGCTGAAGGCCACGCAGGAAGACCCCTGGCAGACCTTCGCCCGCACGCACGCTCTGGGCCAGGTCGTGCCCGGCAAGGTCACGAAGCTCGTCCCCTTCGGCGCATTCGTCCGCGTCGAGGACGGCATCGAGGGCCTCGTGCACATCTCGGAGCTCGCCGTCCGCCACGTGGAACTGGCCGAGCAGGTCGTCTCCGTGGGTGACGAGCTCTTCGTCAAGGTCATCGACATCGACCTCGAGCGCCGCCGCATCTCCCTCAGCCTCAAGCAGGCCAACGAGGGCGTCGACGCGGACAGCACCGAGTTCGATCCCGCGCTCTACGGCATGGCCGCCGAGTACGACGAAGAGGGCAACTACAAGTACCCCGAGGGCTTCGACCCCGAGTCGAACGAATGGCTCGAGGGCTACGAGACCCAGCGCGCCGCCTGGGAAGCCCAGTACGCCGAGGCCCAGTCACGCTGGGAGTCGCACAAGAAGCAGGTCGTGCAGCACGCGTCCGACGACGCCGCTGCAGCGAACGAGCCCGTCGAGTCGAACTCGACGAGCTACTCCTCGGAGCCCGTCGTCGCGGACTCCGGTTCGGGAACGCTCGCTTCCGACGAGGCTCTCGCGGCACTGCGCGAGAAGCTGACCGGGGCGTAAGCACCGCATCACAGCAGAACCCCGCAGCAGGACACAGGGAGGGCCCCCGCCGATCGGCGGGGGCCCTCCCTGTGTGTCGCCCGGGTGCAGGGCGGAGAAGGCACGGACGTGACGGGTTCGGGTATCGGGGACCCGCGGGCTACCGGCGCTTCGACACGGTGACGGTGAAGCGGGGCGAACGGTCGAGCTGGCGTGTGGGACCGATGACCCGCTCGAGGACGGGCCGGTAGCGGAGGTGGCTGTTCCACACCGTCCACAGCTCGCCTCCCGGCGCCAGGACGCGGGCGCACGCGTCGAAGAGCCGATGGGCTATACCCGCGTGCACGGTGCTGCCGATGTGGAACGGCGGGTTCAGGACGATGACACCCGCCGAGGCGTCCGGGACCGTCGACAGGGCGTCGTCCCGGCTCACCCTGACACGGTCCGCCACGCCATTGGCTGCCGCCGTGGCGAGCGTGGACGCCGCCGCCGAGGCCGACTGGTCCGTGGCATGGACACGCAGGCGGGGATGGCAGAGGGCGAGGTAGGCGGCGATCGCCCCGTTCCCGCAGCCCAGGTCGACGACCTCCGCCGGATCGGGCCCGGCCGTCGGGTCCGTCAGCCCGCGGAGGTGGGGGAGCAGCAGCCGCGTACCCGGGTCGAGGGCGGCGCCGCCGAACGTCGCGCCGTAGGCGCGCAACTCGAGAGGCCCGGCGAGGCCGACGTCGTACCGCGCGCCCCGCGGGAAGGAGGACCCGCCGACGGGCCGCGAACCGGTGGCGACGAGCACGCGGGACTTCTGCCGGGCGAGACCCGCTGTGACGTCCGAGAAGTACCGGCCGAGCACCGTGTTCATGGCCGGCGTCATGTGCTTGACCCGGCCGGTGGCCAGGACCTGCACTTCCGGACGCGCGAACTGCGCGATCGTCCGGGCGATCTCGTCCAGTTCGTCGAGGGAGCGGGGCAGACGCAGCAGGACCGTGGAGACGCCGTCGAGCAGCTCGGCGTCCAGCCGACAGGACCGGTAGGACCCCTGCATCCCCTGGTCCGCGGCGTTCAGCGCGAGGGCCCGCTCGTGCACGATGCCGTCCTGGAAGGCGCGGACGCGAGCGCCGGACAGTTCTGCCGCGCCGAGGGTGAGGGCGCCGTAGGCATCGTTGATCGTGGCGATGCGGCCGTGGGGACCGAGGCCACCTGCGGCGGTGTCGAGGAGCAGCCGATCGGCTGCGTCCACGGCCACGAGTTCCTGTGCCTCGATGTCGGGACGGCGGCGCAGGAGGTCCAGGCTGAACGGGATCACCCTGTCCATCCTAGGTGCCGGCCCGCCTTCGGTCAGGAGGTGCCCGCACCGGACTCGGGACCGCCCGGGCTGTCCGGGCCGTCGGGCAGGTGCGTCGTCGGACGCTCCGCGCCGGTACTGTCCCTGCCGTCGACGGTATCGTCCGTCCCACTCGTGCCACTCGTGCCGGTGCTGCCGCCGCCGCTGCCGGTACCGTTCGGGGCGGAGGCCCCTCCGGCCCTCGTGCCGAGGAGCCAGTCGAGCGACGTCCCGCCGGGTTCCCCCGGGGAGGCGACGGACACCGATCCGTCGTCCGCCGGGTGACTGTCCGTCCCGCCGTCGTCCGCCGGGTGACTGTCCGTCCCGCCGTCGTCCGCCGGGTGACCGTCCGTCCCGCCGTCGTCCACGAGATCCGTGCTGTACGGCGCGCGGGGCGGCGCGGGCAGGCGATCGATCAGTTCGTTCGCCGCATGCGCGAGCAGATCGCGCTGCAGGGGCGGGAGGGTGAAGGAGCCGTGCAGATAGGCCTCGACCTCGTACTCCCCGGCATCACCTGCCAGCCCGAAGTAGTGCAGCCACAGTTCACCGGGGTCGATCTGCGCGTGGCGGATGGCCCGGAGGAGGTGGATGCGCTGGTACTCGTGGTCCGGATGGTTCTCCACGTGCAGCGCCCTAGTACGAGGTGCCGGCGGTGCCGTTGATCACGGACTGCGCGACCGTCCGCAGGTCCACGCTCGTGGTCGACGCCTCGGACAGCATCCGTCGCATCGCTGCGTCGGCGTCGAGCCCCTGCCGTTCCATCAGCATGCCGCGGGCCGTGGAGATGAGGTCGCGCGTGTCGAGGGCGTCGCGCAGTGCCTTGCTCGCCGCAGCCGGGGAGCTGTCCGGCTGGACGTTCCCGAGCAGCGTCGCCGCAGGGGACGCGAGGAGCACGAGCTGCCGGCGATCGTGCAGGGAGAAGGCCGACGGGAACGGGGAGTAGACCTTGAGTGCGCCGATGCTCCTCCCGCTGTGCACGAGAGGCGTACTGAGGGTCGATCGCAGGGGGAGATGCCGGACGGCCTCCTGCCAGAGGGGCCAGCGGTCGTCCGAACGGACGTCGTCGATCTGTACCGTGTCCTCGGCGGCCCAGGCGGTGAGGCACGGGCCCTGGCTCAGTGCGTACTGGAGCGCATCGGCTTCGGCGACGACGTCGTCGGTGTACCCGGTGCTCCGCCTGCGGCCCTGATCGTCGATGAGGGAGACACCCGCTCCGAGCGATCCGGGGATCGACCTCTTGACGGCCTCGGCGAGATCCTCGACCGCGCGCCCTGCCGTGCCCTCGGTCAGCAGGAGGCCCTTGAGTCTGGCGAAGACGAACGTCAGTTCTTCGATGGGTGAAGTCACAGTTCCAGCCTCGGCAGCAGAGCGGATTCGATCGGGTACGGAGTATCAGGATACACAGGGGACCCAGCAGGCCCGGCTGCATCGGGATGCGCATTCCGGGAGCGGATACGGGCGATCACGAGGAGGTGCACAGCGACAGCCGTTCGCGCCGTCCGCCTCAGTTCCCGGACGGGACGGTCGCGAGCAGCTCCTTCTCCTCGACCAGCTCGGTCGAGAGCGTCTTGTAGCCCACCGATCCGAACAGTACGGTGATGATGCCCTCCTCGTAGCCCATGACCGTCCCGCGTCCCCACTCGGGGTGTTCGACGTCGGTGTCGACCTCGAACGGGACGTCCGCCTGCGGGTCGGCGCCCGCTCCGGCCGGCTCCGGCACGGTTCCGGCCTGCTCCTGCCGGGAGCAGTTGTCGCAGTTGCCGCAGGCCTCCGGCAGTTCCTCGCCGAAGTACGCCAGCAGGAACTGCCGCCGGCAGCCCCTGGTCTCCGCGTACCGGCGGGCCATGTCGACGCGCGACCGGTCGATGCGCTCACGACGCTCCGCCTGCTCCACCGCCGCCGCCACCGCGTCCGAGGTGGACATCCTCCTCGCCCGGTAACCCTTCACGCCGTCGCCGACGGCGCCGGACGCCTCGAGCAGGTTGAGGAGCCCTGCCAGCTTCCGGGGCGCCAGGCCGGAGAGCTCCCTCAGCTTCTTGGCCTTGACGGGCTTGCCGTGGACGGCGAGGAGCGCGAACAGCTCTCTCAGCTGGGTGCGGTTGACGGACTTCGCGGCGAAGAAGCGGCGAAGGGACAGGTCCTCCGGGCGGTAGTGCAGGATCGCCCTCGACGCGAGCCCGTCCCGCCCGCCCCGGCCGATCTCCTGGTAGTAGCTGTCCAGGGAATCCGAGATGTCCGCGTGGAGGACGAAGCGCACATCCGGCTTGTCGATGCCCATGCCGAAGGCGGTCGTCGCGACGACCACGTCGATGGAGCCGTCGAGGAACCCCTCGTGCACTGCCCGGCGTTCCTTCTTGAGCCGCCCGGCGTGGTAGACGTCGGCCCGCCGTCCGCGCTCCTGCAGTTCCGCGGCGAGGGCGTTGGCGGACTTCTTCGTCGCCGTGTACACGAGGCCGGGTCCCTCGAGGGCCAGGACCTGGTCGCGGACGGCACGCTCCTTCTCGGCACCGTCGACGTGCTGGACGACGTCCAGGGACAGGTTGGGGCGGTCGAAGCCCTCCACGATCACCGCGTGGTCCGCCAGGTGGAGCCGTTCGGTGATCTCCGTCTGCACGGGGTGCGAGGCCGTCGCGGTGAGGGCGACCACCGGCACCCTGAGATCCCTGAGCAGGTGGCCCAGCTGCAGGTAGTCGGGCCGGAAGTCGTGGCCCCAGGACGCGACGCAGTGCGCCTCGTCGACGACCACGAGCGACACGTCGAGCGAGCGGAGCCGTGCGGCGACGTCGTCGCGTGCGATCTGCTCGGGTGCGAGGAAGAGGAACTTCGCGCGCGTCGCCTCGTCGCGGTCGGCTGCCGCCGCCCAGGCGGCGTCGAGCTCGGTCTTCGTCATCCCCGAGTTGATGACGTAGGCGCGGGTGGAGCCCGAGGTCTCGTTGATCGTTTCGGCCTGGTCGTGCTGCAGTGCGATCAGCGGCGAGACGACGACGGCGACGCCGGGCAGCGTCAGGGCGGGCACCTGGTAGATGGCCGACTTCCCGGAGCCGGTCGGCATGACGCAGAGGACGCTCCTGCCCTCGAGGACCGCTTCCATGGCGCGCTCCTGGCCGGGGCGCAGGTCCTCCCAGCCGAAGGTGGTGGCGGCGGTCGATCGAAGGTCGTGCAGGGTGATGGTCACGGTACTCCTCGGGGACGGCGGTGCCTTCAGCGTATTCAGGGGCACCGACACTCGCCCGCGGGGACCGTCGCTCCTGCGCGGTCTTGACAGCGGATGCGGGGGACGCCGGGCTAGGGTTGGCCCATGCTGCGCATCGGACTGACCGGAGGGATCGCCGCGGGGAAGTCGGTGGTGGCCCGCCGCCTCGCCGACCTCGGCGCGGTGGTCGTCGATGCCGACCTCCTGGCCCGCGAGGCGGTCGCGCCGGGGTCGCCCGGCCTGGACGAGGTCGTCTCGGCCTTCGGCCGGGGCGTCCTGGGCCCTGACGGCGCGCTCGACCGGCCCGCGCTCGGTGCCCTGGTCTTCGCCGATGCCTCCGCGCGGGAGCGGCTCAACGCGATCGTGCATCCGCGGGTGCGGGCCCTGGCCACGGCGATCGTCGACGGGGCGCCCGGGGACGCCGTCGTGGTCGAGGACATCCCGCTACTCGTCGAGACCGGCCAGGCGGCGCGCTTCCACCTCGTCGTCGTCGTCGACGCGCCGGACGAGGAGCGCATGGGGCGGATGGTCCGGAACCGCGGCATGGATCCCGGCGACGCCGGCCGCCGCATCGCCGCCCAGGCGTCCCGCGCCGAGCGGTTGCGGGAGGCCGATGCCGTCCTCGCCAACGACGGGACCCTGGACGAGCTCCTCGCCGCGACGGACGCCCTCTGGTACCGCAGGATCGTGCCGTTCCGGGACAACCTGTCCGCCGGCGTCCCGGCCGCCGATCCGGCGGGCCCGCTCGCCGCCGGGCTCGCCGGCACGAGCGGCCTGGGCCGGCGCATCCGGGCGAAGCTGCTCGCGGTACTCCCTCCCGGCGCCTCGGTGGAGCCCGGCAGCCCTCCCGACGGCGAGCCGGACGACGGTCCGACGGGCGTGCAGGTGACCCTTGCGGCGGACGCCGATGCCGCGGCCGTCACCGCGGCCCTGGTGCTGGCGGGATACCCCCGCGTCCGGGGCGGCCGACGCGCCGGGGACGGGTCCGGCGTGGGCGGCGGGGCCGTACATCGCGCCGCCGATCCGGCCGTCGACGCCACGGTGACCGTGGTCCGTCCTCCGCCGTCCGCCTGAGGCGCTGCGGCCGGGCCGCGAGGGGTTCAGCCGCCAGCAGATCCTGGTGGAAGTGTCGCCGGCAGCGACTACCGTTGAGGCATGAGTCTTGCGCAGGATATCAAGCGAGTCGTCGCTCCGTTCGAGGTCATCAGCGAGTACACGCCCGCGGGCGACCAGCCCACCGCCATCAAGGAACTCGCGGAGCGCATCAACGCGGGGGAGAAGGACGTCGTCCTGCTCGGCGCCACCGGTACCGGCAAGAGCGCCACGACCGCCTGGCTGATCGAGCAGGTCCAGCGCCCCACCCTGGTCATGGTGCAGAACAAGACCCTCGCCGCGCAGCTCGCCAACGAGTTCCGGGAACTGCTGCCCAACAACGCGGTGGAGTACTTCGTCTCCTACTACGACTACTACCAGCCCGAGGCCTACGTCCCGCAGACGGACACCTTCATCGAGAAGGACTCCTCCATCAACGAGGAGGTCGAGCGCCTGCGGCACTCCGCGACCAACGCCCTGCTCACGCGCCGCGACGTCATCGTCGTCGCCACCGTCTCCTGCATCTACGGGCTGGGGACGCCCGAGGAGTACATCAACAAGATGGTCACGCTGCACCGCGGCGACCAGATGAACCGTGACTCGCTGCTGCGGCAGTTCGTAGGGATGCAGTACACGCGGAACGACATGGACTTCCACCGCGGCACATTCCGGGTGCGCGGGGACACCGTCGAGATCATCCCCATGTACGAGGAGCACGCGCTGCGCATCGAGTTCTTCGGGGACGAGGTGGAGAACATCTACACGCTCGACCCGCTGACCGGGAACGTGATCCGGGAGGAGGAGGAGATGTACGTGTTCCCCGCCTCCCACTACGTCGCCGGTGAGGACCGCATGACGCGGGCGATCAAGGACATCGAGGACGAACTGCAGCAGCGCCTGGCGGAACTCGAGTCGCAGAACAAGCTCGTCGAGGCTCAGCGCCTCCGCATGCGCGTGACCTACGACCTCGAGATGATGCAGCAGATGGGGTTCTGCAACGGCATCGAGAACTACTCGCGGCACATCGACGGCCGTGATCCCGCCTCGGCGCCGCACTGCCTGCTCGACTACTTCCCCGACGACTTCCTACTGGTCGTCGACGAGTCGCACGTGACCATCCCGCAGATCGGCGCCATGTACGAGGGCGACTCGTCACGGAAGCGCACCCTCGTGGACCACGGGTTCCGGCTGCCGTCCGCCATGGACAACCGCCCGCTGAAGTGGGACGAGTTCCAGGACCGCATCGGGCAGACGGTCTATCTGTCCGCAACGCCGGGCAAGTACGAGCTGGGCAAGGCGGACGGCTTCGTGCAGCAGATCATCCGGCCGACCGGTCTCATCGACCCCGAGGTCGTCGTCAAGCCCACCAAGGGGCAGATCGACGACCTGCTCGACGAGATCCGGAAGCGCACGGCGATCAACGAGCGCGTCCTCGTCACCACGCTCACGAAGCGCATGGCCGAGGACCTCACGGGGTACCTCCTCGAGCACGGGGTCAAGGTCGAGTACCTCCACTCCGACGTCGACACCCTGCGGCGGGTGGAGCTGCTGCGGGAACTGCGGATGGGGACCTTCGACGTCCTGGTCGGCATCAACCTCCTGCGGGAGGGGCTCGATCTTCCCGAGGTGTCGCTCGTGAGCATCCTCGACGCGGACAAGGAGGGCTTCCTGAGGAGCGCGACCTCGCTCATCCAGACGATCGGACGCGCAGCACGCAACGTGTCCGGGGAGGTCCACATGTACGCGGACCGCATCACGGACTCGATGGAGCGCGCGATCGACGAGACGAACCGGCGCCGCGAGATCCAGGTGGCCCACAACCTGGAGCACGGCATCGATCCCACGCCGCTCAGGAAGCGGATCGCGGACATCACCGACACCATCAACCGCGAGGACGCCGACACACGCGCCCTGCTCGAGGAAGCAGGCAAGTCCCGGAAGCCGAAGAAGGGCGTCGGGCGGCACGAGGGCCTCGCGTCGGTGCCCGCCGAGGACCTGACCGACCTGATCCAGCAGCTCACGGACCAGATGCATGCGGCCGCGGCCGAGCTGCAGTTCGAGCTGGCCGGGCGGCTGCGCGACGAGGTCGGCGACCTGAAGAAGGAACTCCGGCAGATGCAGTCCGCCGGCCACGCCTGACCGGAGGTCCGACGCGGGCCCTGCCCACGGCGTTCCTCGGGGCAGGGTCCGGGCGAGTCGGCCGGGCGGCGGTCGGGTCGGCGGCGGGTCGTCCTATCGGAGGGTCCGTGCGCTTGGGGTCCGGACCGGCGACGGGGACCGCGACGATCCCGTCAAGGGACGATGTGTCGACACAACCCGTGCACGGTATTCGCGCGCTTCTCGTCCGCCCGGGTACCATTGACCCGACGTAGGGGAGTATCCCAAGCGCTACGGACGTCAACACGCAGGGCATCGTCGGCCTGCCGGACGTAGCGGCGAGACGGCACTGTGCCGCGGCGGAGAGACTTACGGCGATCGACTCCACCCTCCGGAAGGTATTCCATGCCCGCATTGCCCCTGGCGTTCGAGATCGGCACGTTCGTCGTGCTCGGGATCATCCTGCTGTTCGACCTGCTGCTCGTCGTCAAGCGGCCCCACGAGCCCTCCATGAAGGAGGCCGGCCTGTGGGTCGCCTTCTACGTGGGGCTCGCGCTCGTGTTCGCGGCCCTCATGTTCTTCTTCACGGGCCCGGAGTACGGCGGGCAGTTCATCGCCGGCTGGATCACCGAGTACAGCCTGAGCATCGACAACCTGTTCGTCTTCATCATCATCATGGCGCGGTTCTCCGTGCCCAGGAAGTACCAGCAGGAAGTGCTGATGGTGGGCATCATCATCGCGCTGATCCTGCGCGGCATCTTCATCGCGCTCGGTGCGGCGGTCATCGAGAACTTCAGCTGGATCTTCTACATCTTCGGTGCCTTCCTCCTGTACACCGCGTACAAGCAGGCCACCGACTCCGGTGAGGACGAGGAGCACGCGGGGGACAACAAGCTGATCGCGAAGCTCAGGTCCGTCCTGCCGATGTCCGAGTCCTACGACGGCAACAAGGTACGCACCGTCGTCGACGGCAAGAAGGTCTTCACCCCCATGCTCATCGTCTTCGTGACGATCGGGCTCACCGACCTGCTCTTCGCCGTCGACTCCATCCCGGCGATCTTCGGCCTGACGCAGAGCGCGTTCATCGTGTTCACCGCGAACATCTTCGCCCTCATGGGCCTGCGCCAGCTCTACTTCCTCCTCGGTGGCCTGATGACCCGCCTCATCTACCTGAAGCACGCCCTCTCGGTGATTCTCGCCTTCATCGGGGTGAAGCTCGTCTTCCACGCGATGCACGTCAACGAACTGCCGTTCATCAATGGCGGCGAGCACATCGAGTGGGCCCCCGAGATCCCGACGTTCGTGTCCCTCGCCGTGATCATCGCGACGATCGTGGTCGCCGTCATCGCCAGCCTGGTCAAGTCCAAGGCCGACGAGAAGGCCGCCGTGCGTTCCGGCACGTCGACCGGGACGCCCTCCGCGGTCGACGACGGACTCGACGAGGCGGCCGACGAGGCCGGCGCGAAGGAACCCCGCCGCTAGCTCCCGGCCCCGGCCGGGAAGCGCACACCGGAAGGACCCCGCACCACGCGGGGTCCTTCCGCGTATGACGGCCGAACGTACCTGCCGGCCCGCCCCGACCGCCCGACGGTCGACCAACCCGTCCGCCCGCAGGGTCGGCGGCCCCGCCGGCCTCCGGCCCGACCTGCGGAACCGACCGGACGCGGTGGGTCAGGCGCGCGTCATCCCGAGCAGCCGTTCGAAGATCGCCTCGCCGTCGTCGGCGATCCCGTCATGGTGGAACTCGTCCGTCTCCCACACCTCGAGCCTGCGGACCGCTGCTGCGGTCGCCAGGGACAGATCCCTGTCGACGTAGATGTCGTGGCGGTAGACGGCGGCGGCGACCGGCACGGTGTTGGTCGCGAGGACATCGCCGTCGTACAGGCTGCCCCAGTCGTCCTTCGCCGCGAGCACGTGCGCGACGTCGCGGAGCGGCCGCAGCGCGGGATCCTCCTCGAAGTACCAGGGGTACACCATCTCGCCGGTGAACAGGATCTCCGCGGCGTCGTCGCGGAACTGCGGGTACTCGTCGAGCACGCGCCCGGCCGACCAGCCCGACGCGAAGCCCTGGCAGTAGATGGACTCGTGCATCAGGGCGTAGAGCGGCTGCGACGCCCGGCTCACGATGCCCTGGACCTGCTCGAGGAACGTCGCGGACAGCCGGGGCCCGTCGGGTGCGGCGGTGAAGGCGTCCTCCAGCAGGTAGTGCAGGCCGTGCACCCTCGTGTTCCCGCCCAGGAACGAGCCCACCATCTGGAAGCGCCGCACCGTCAGGCGTTCCCCGCTGGGGAGGAACTCCTCCACCGCTGCGAGGTGGCGGGCGACGCGTGTCGTCAGCTCCCGGTCCTCGGGGTACCACGAGAAGTACTCCCGGTTGCGTTCCTCGACCCGGGCGAACGTCGCCCGGTAGACCTCGTCGGGATGGCCGGTCAGGGGAGCGAGGCCGCCCGTGACGAGGGCACGCTCGACGCCCTCGGGCGCCTTCGACAGGTAGGTGAGCGTGCAGAAGCCGCCGTAGCTCTGCCCGAAGACCGTCCAGGGGCCGCTGCGCAGCCGGGCGCGGACCAGTTCGGCGTCCGCCACGATCGCGTCCGCCCGGAAGTGGGCCAGGTAGTCCGCGCGGGCCTGCGGTGAGGGCAGTGCCGCGAGCGTCGCGGCGTCGGCGGGCGTCGAGCGTCCCGTGCCCCGCTGGTCGAGCATGAGGATCCTGAAGTCCTTCGCGGCGGCCTTCATCCAGCCCGAGAGCTGCGTGGTCCGGACACCGCGGCCGCCGGGGCCTCCCTGCAGGAACAGGAGCCAGGGCAGGCGGGCGGCAGCCTCGTCGCTGTGCTCGAGCGACGAGTACTCGCGGGCGAAGACCTCGATCGGCTCCGACGCCGGGTCCCCGTGGTCGAGCGGCACGCGGAAGGTGTGGCCGGTCGCCCGCAGACCGCGCATGACGGCGGTCCTGCCGACGACGTGGTCACCGTCGTCGGGCGCGGTGCCCGGCGGAGGCGCGGATGTCACAGGGCCGCGACGTCGGCGAGCGCGCTGCCCGTGAGCCGGAAGGTGCTCCAGCCGGACTGCGGCCGTGCGCCGAGCTGTTCGTAGAAGCGGATGGACGGCTCGTTCCAGTCGAGGACCGACCACTCCACGCGGGCGTACCCGCGCTCCGCGGCGATCCTCGCGAGGCCGGCCAGCAGGGCCTTGCCGTGCCCTGCGCCGCGCGCCTCGGGGCGCACGTACAGGTCCTCGAGGTAGATGCCGTTGACGCCCTCCCAGGTGGAGTAGTTCAGGAACCAGAGCGCGAAGCCCTGCACCTGCCCGCCGGCCTCCGCCACATGCGCGTAGATCGTGGGCTTCTCACCGAACAGCGCGTCCTGCAGGGACCCGACGGTGTTCTTCACCGCGTCGGGCTCCCGCTCGTAGAGGGCGAGGTCGTGGATGAGCTGGAGGATGACCGGCACGTCCGCCGGGCGTGCTGCGCGAATCGAGGACATGACCCAAGACTAGCGAAGCCGGAGCAGCCGCTCAGGCGGCGACCGGTGCCCCCACGCCGAGGATCCGGACCACCGGGGTGCCCGCCTCGTCCGACGCCGGGAGGTCGATCTCCGCGTTGATGCCCCAGTCACCGTTCCCTTCCGGGTCCTTCAGGATCTGCCGCACCCTCCAGAGGCCCGGGGCCTTGGTGATGAGCAGCAGGGCAGGTCCGCGGGCCTCGGGGCCGTCGTCGATGTCCTCGTAGTCCCCGAAGTACCCGTCGAGGGCCTCGGCCCAGCGGTCCGCGGTCCACCCGGAGTCCGCGTCCAGCGCACCGAGCGCCTCGTCCCGTTCGTCGGCGAACAGCTTCACGCGCTGGAACATCTCGTTGCGCACCATGACGCGGAAGGCCCGCTCGTTCGACGTGACCGACGGCGGCTCCTCGGGGAGTTCCACGGCGTCGACCGCGACTCCCGGCGCGATCCCGGCGGACAGCTGGGTCCACTCGTCGAGGAGGCTGCTGTCGACCTGCCGGACCAGTTCGCCGAGCCATTCCATGATGTCGCTGAGATCCTCGCGGAGGGCCTCGACCGGCACGGTGTGGCGCAGGGCCTTGTAGCAGTCGGCGAGGTAGCGCAGGAGGATGCCCTCGGAGCGCGTCAGGGAGTAGAACGCCACGTACTCGCCGAAGCTCATGGCCCGCTCGTACATGTCGCGCACCACGGACTTGGGCGCGAGCTCGAAATCGCCCAGCCAGGGCGCCGACGCGCGGTACACGTCGAACGCCTGCTGCAGCAGCTCCTCGAGCGGCTTGGGGTAGCCGATCTCCTCGAGGCGTGCCATGCGTGCGTCGTAGTCGATGCCCTCGGCCTTCATGGCCGCGACCGCCTCCCCGCGGGCCTTCTTCTCCTGCGCGTTCAGCACCTGCCGGGGCTTCTCGAGCGTCGCCTCGATGACGGAGACGACGTCGAGGGCGTAGCCCGGGGCCTCGGGGTCGAGGAGTTCGAGGCTGGCGAGGGCGAAGGGGGAGAGCGGCTGGTTCAGCGCGAAGTTGGCCTGCAGGTGGACCCTGAGCCGCACCTGCCGGCCGTCCGGCTCGGGGACGGGCAGCCTCTCCACGATGCCCGCCGTGATGAGCTCACGGTAGATGCCGATGGCACGGCGCAGGAGGCGCAGCTGCGACGCGCGCGTCTCGTGGTTCTCGGTCAGGAGGCGCTTGGTGGCGGTGAAGGGATCCCCGGGCCGCTCGAGGAGGTTCAGGAGCATGGAGTGGCTGACGGAGAACGACGACGTCAGGGGGTCGGGGACGCTCTCGACGAGCCGCTCGTACGTAGGCTTACCCCAGGAGACGAAACCCTGCGGCGGCTTCTTGCGCACCACCTGGCGCAGCTTCTTCTGGTCGTCGCCGAACTTGGTGACGGCCTTGGCCATGGCCTTGGTGTTCTCGACCACGTGGTCGGGCGCCTGCACCACCACGGTCCCCGCGGTGTCGTACCCGGCCCGGCCGGCCCGGCCGGAGATCTGGTGGAACTCGCGCGCGTTGAGCAGCCGCGTGCGGACGCCGTCGTACTTGCTGAGCGCGGTGAGGAGCACCGTGCGGATCGGCACGTTGATGCCGACGCCGAGCGTGTCCGTCCCGCAGATGACCTTGAGCAGCCCGGCCTGGGCGAGCTGCTCGACCAGGCGCCGGTACTTGGGCAGCATGCCGGCGTGGTGCACGCCGATGCCGTGCCGGACCAGCCGGTTGAGGGTCTTCCCGAAGCCCGCGGAGAACCGGAACGTCGCGATCAGGTCGGCGATGCGGTCCTTCTCCTCGCGCGTGCAGACGTTGACGCTCATGAGGTTCTGCGCCCGCTCGATCGCCTCCGCCTGGCTGAAGTGCACCACGTACACGGGCGCCTGCCGGGTGGACAGCAGTTCCTCGAGGGACTCCTGCACGGGCGTCTCGACGTAGTAGAAGTGCAGGGGGATGGGCCGTTCGACGGACGTGACGGTCGCCGTCGGGCGGCCCGTGCGCTCCGTGAGGTCCTTCTCGAACCGCGTGACGTCGCCGAGGGTCGCGGACATCAGGAGGAACTGCGCCTGGGGCAGTTCCAGCAGCGGGACCTGCCACGCCCAGCCCCGCTGAGGGTCGGAGTAGAAGTGGAACTCGTCCATGACCACGGTGTCGACGTCGGCCAGGGCGCCCTCCCGCAGGGCGAGGTTCGCGAGGATCTCCGCGGTGCAGCAGATGATCGGCGCGTCCTGGTTCACCCCCGAGTCGCCCGTGATCATGCCCACGTTCTCCGGCCCGAAGATGTCGCAGAGCGCGAAGAACTTCTCGGACACGAGCGCCTTGATCGGTGCCGTGTAGTAGCTCGTCCGTCCCTCCGCGAAGGACTTCAGGTGGGCCGCGACGGCGACCAGCGACTTCCCCGAGCCGGTCGGGGTCGCCAGGATCACGTTGTTGCCCGAGACCAGCTCCATGGCGGCCTCGTCCTGCGCGGGGTACAGGGCCAGGCCGCGGGACACCGCCCAGGCCGTGAAGGCCTCGTAGACCGCGTCCGCGGTGAGTCGGCCGTCGTCGTGCCGGGGCAGGTGCTCTTGGATCCTCATGGTCCGTTCAGCCTACCGGTGGGGGCGTTAGGGTGGACCATGCGCTGGGACCCCGGACTCTACGCCCGCCACGCCGGTCATCGCGGTCGGCCCTTCTTCGACCTCGTGGGACGGATCGAGCATGGTTCCCCGCGGAGCGTCGTCGATCTCGGCTGCGGACCCGGGGACCTGACCGAGGCGCTCGCGCAGCGGTGGCCCGACGCGACGGTGCGGGGGGTCGACTCCAGCGCGGACATGATCGAGGCCGCCCGCCGCCGCCCGGCGCCCCCGAACCTGGCCTTCGACGTGGGAGACCTCCGCGACTACCGGCCGGGCTCCGACGAGGTCGTCGTCACGAACGCTGCCCTCCAGTGGATACCCGGCCACCGGGACCTCCTGACCACCTGGGCGGAAGCCCTCCCCGCGGGCGGGTGGATCGCGCTCCAGGTCCCGGGCAACTTCTCGGCCCCGTCCCACGCCCTGATGCGCGAGCACGCGGCGAGCCCCCGGTGGGCGGACAGGCTCCGCGGCGTGCTCCGCCACGAGGACGCCGTCGGGGAACCCGCGGACTACCTGGCGCAGTTGCTGGCTGCCGGCCTCGAGGCCGATGTCTGGGAGACGACGTACCAGCAGGTGCTGCCGGGGGAGGACGCCGTGCTGGGCTGGGTGCGTGGGACCGCGTTGCGGCCGGTCCTGGAGGTGCTGTCGGACGAGGAGGCCGCCGAGTTCGAGGCCGGGTACGGGGAGCTGCTCCGGAGGGCGTACCCGAGGGGCGGGCACGGCACCGTGTTCGGCTTCCGCCGGATCTTCGCCGTCGGGCACCGGCCCGCCTGAGCAGAGGTTCCTCCGACCGGCCGCTCCGTGCCGTCCGTCCGTCCGTCCTACCGGCCGTCCTACCAGCCGCGCTGCTTCCACTCCGCCAGGGAGCCCCGCTCCGCGCCGAGCGTCGTGCCCCTGCCGTGCCCGGGGTGCACGAGGGTGTCGTCGGGCAGGCGGTCGAAGACCCGGGTGACGACGTCGTCGAACAGGGACGCGAACCGCCCCGGATCGCCCTGCGTGTTGCCGATACCGCCCGGGAACAGCGAGTCCCCCGTGAACAGGTGCGCGGGGCCGTGCGGATCCCGGTACAGGATCGCGACGGAGCCGGGGGTGTGGCCCCGGAGGTGGATCGCCTCGAGCTCGAAGCCCTCGAAGGACCCGACGTCGCCGTGCCGCAGCGGGACGTCCGTCGCCACGGCGATGTCCTCGACGTCGTCCACCCCCGCGGCGGTGCGCGCCTTCGTCGCGTCCGCGACTCCGGCGAGCGCGCGCACATGGTCCCAGTGCGAGTGCGTCGTGATGATGAGGGCCACGCGGGCCTCCGCGTCCGTGTCCTCCTGCGCGTCCGCGAGGAGGCCGAGGATCGCCGGGGCGTCGTCGGCGGCGTCGACGAGCACCTGCGCGCCTGTCGACTTCGAGGTCAGCAGGTACACGTTGTTGTCCATCTCGGACACGGACAGGCTGCGGATCGTGAGTTCGCTGAGGTCGTGCAGGGGCTGGGTCATGGGCACAGTGTAGGCGCGCGCCGGCAGGACGGCGGGTAGGGTTCGAGTACGTCGCGGCCACCCGGCCGGTTCGGATCCTCCCGGAAGGGGCACAGGGCGTGGAGCAGGACATCCCCCGGTGGTTGCAGCTCGATCCGGCCAGCAGGACACCTCCCTTCGAGCAGATCAAGCAGGCAATCCTCACCGCGGCCGCCTCGGGGAAGGCCGCCGTCGGCACGCGGCTGCCACCCGTCCGCGGCCTGGCGTCGCACCTGGGTATCGCGGCGAACACCGTCGCCCGGGCCTACCGCGAACTGGAGCAGGCAGGGGCCGTGGAGACGAAAGGCCGTGCCGGGACGATCATCACCGCCGGGGGAGACGATGCACGCCGTCGGGTGGCGGCGGCGGCGGACGAGTTCGCTGCCGTGGTGGATTCGACGGGCCTGGCCGAGAGCGAGGCCGTAGCCATGGTCAGGGCGGCATTGCGCCGAGCGTGAACGGCGCCGTCAGGCGCGCCACGATAGCGCGGAAAAGCGCTTATTCGAATATGTCTTCGAAGCGGTTTTCACCTACAGTGGATGGGTGTCTACAGCAAAGTCTCTCGAGCAGCACGCCCACAATCCGGCGCCGGCCCCCCAGGACCTGTCCCGGCTGATCGTCAAGGGCGCACGCGAGCACAATCTGCGCAATGTCGACCTCGACCTCCCGCGCGACGCCATGATCGTCTTCACCGGCCTCTCGGGATCGGGCAAGTCCTCGCTGGCCTTCGACACCATCTTCGCGGAGGGCCAGCGACGCTACGTCGAGTCCCTGTCCGCCTACGCCCGGCAGTTCCTCGGCCAGGTGGACAAGCCCGACGTCGACTTCATCGAGGGCCTCTCACCCGCCGTCTCGATCGACCAGAAGTCCACGAGCAAGAACCCCCGGTCCACCGTGGGCACGATCACGGAGATCTACGACTACATGCGCCTGCTCTGGGCGCGCGTCGGCCGCCCCCATTGCCCCGTCTGCGGGGAGCCCGTCGCGAAGCAGACGCCGCAGCAGATCGTCGACCAGCTCCTGGAGCTCGACGAGGGCACGCGCTTCCAGGTCCTCGCGCCCGTCGTCCGCGCCCGCAAGGGTGAGTTCGTGGACCTCTTCCAGGAGCTCACCGCCAAGGGCTACTCGCGGGCCCGCGTGGACGGCAAGCTCATCCAGCTGAGCGATCCGCCGAAGCTCGGCAAGCAGTACAAGCACACCATCGAGGTCATCATCGACCGCCTCGTCGTCAAGGGTGGCATCCAGCAGCGCCTCACCGACTCCGTCGAGACGGCGCTCAAGCTCGCCGACGGACGCGTCCTCGCCGAGTTCGTCGACCTCCCCGAGGACGACGCCAAGCGCCTCCACGCCTTCTCCGAGCACCTCGCCTGCCCGAACGAGCACCCGCTGGCCATCGACGAGATCGAGCCGCGCTCGTTCTCCTTCAACAACCCGTTCGGCGCGTGCCCGGCCTGCACCGGGATCGGCAGCAAGCTCGAGGTCGACGAGGAGCTCGTGGTCCCCAACCAGGACCTGAGCCTGGCCGAGGGTGCCATCGCCCCGTGGTCGCTCGGCACGGCGACTACCGAGTACTGGACGCGCCTGCTCGAAGGGCTCGCCGCCGAGCTCAAGTTCGACGTCACCACCCCCTGGCGGAAGCTGCCCGACCGCGCCCGCGAGGCCGCGCTGTACGGCAAGGACCACAAGGTCGTGGTGCAGTACAAGAACCGCTTCGGCCGCGAGCGCAAGTACAGCACCGGCTTCGAGGGCGCCATCCAGTACATCCAGCGCAAGCACCTGGAGACGGAGTCCGACAACGCGAGGGACCGCTACGAGGAGTACATGCGGGAGATCCCGTGCCCCACCTGCGGCGGCGCACGGCTCAACCCGGCATCGCTCTCCGTGCTCATCAACGGCCGCTCCATCGCCGAGGTCGCAGCGATGCCGATGCGCGACTGCGCGGAATTCCTCGACACCCTCGTCCTGACGGGACGCGAGGCGCAGATCGCCAACCAGGTCCTCAAGGAGATCCAGGCGCGCCTGACCTTCCTCCTCGACGTCGGCCTCGAATACCTCAACCTCGAGCGGGCCTCCGGCACGCTGTCCGGTGGCGAGGCCCAGCGCATCCGCCTGGCCACGCAGATCGGGTCCGGTCTCGTCGGCGTGCTCTATGTGCTCGACGAACCGTCCATCGGGTTGCACCAGCGCGACAACCGCCGGCTCATCGAGACCCTCACGCGGCTGCGTAACCTCGGCAACACGCTGATCGTCGTCGAGCACGACGAGGACACGATCGCCGAGGCCGACTGGATCGTCGACATCGGGCCGGGCGCGGGGGAGCACGGCGGCCAGGTGGTGCACTCGGGGCTCCTCGAGGACCTCCTGACGAACGAGAACTCCCTGACCGGCGACTACCTCTCGGGACGCCGCAGGATCGAGATCCCGGCGAAGCGCCGCAAGATCGACCGGTCCCGGCAGCTGAAGGTCGTCGGCGCCCGCGAGCACAACCTCGTGAACGTGGACGCGACGATCCCGCTCGGGGTGCTCACCGCCGTGACGGGCGTGAGCGGCTCCGGCAAGTCCACCCTCGTGAACGACATCCTCTACAAGGTCCTCGCCAACAAGCTGAACGGCGCGAAGCAGGTCGCCGGCCGGCACAAGCGGATCGACGGCCTCGAACACCTCGACAAGGTCATCCACGTCGACCAGAGCCCGATAGGCCGCACGCCGCGGTCGAACCCCGCCACCTACACGGGCGTCTTCGACAACATCCGCAAGCTCTTCGCGGAGACGACGGAGGCCAAGGTCCGCGGCTACCTGCCGGGCCGCTTCTCCTTCAACGTCAAGGGCGGCCGCTGCGAGGCCTGTTCCGGCGACGGCACCCTGAAGATCGAGATGAACTTCCTCCCGGACGTGTACGTGCCCTGCGAGGTGTGCCACGGTGCGCGCTACAACCGCGAGACGCTCGAGGTGCACTACAAGGGCAAGACCATCGCCGACGTGCTCGACATGCCGATCGAGGAGGGCGCCGAGTTCTTCGCCGCGTTCAGCCCGATCGCTCGGCACCTGAACACGCTGGTCGAGGTGGGGCTCGGCTACGTGCGGCTCGGGCAGCCCGCGACCACCCTGTCCGGTGGTGAGGCGCAGCGCGTCAAGCTCGCCAGCGAACTGCAGAAGCGGTCGAACGGCCGGAGCATCTACGTGCTCGACGAGCCGACGACCGGTCTGCACTTCGAGGACATCCGCAAGCTCCTGCTCGTCCTGCAGGGACTCGTGGACAAGGGCAACACCGTCATCACCATCGAGCACAACCTCGACGTGATCAAGAGCGCCGACTGGGTGATCGACCTCGGACCGGACGGGGGGTCCGGCGGCGGACAGATCATCGCGACGGGCACGCCCGAGCAGGTCGCCAGGAACGAGGGGAGCTACACCGGCACCTTCCTCAAGGAGATCTTCGCCAAGGCCGTGTAGTCCGGCGTCGCCCTCCCGGATATGCCCGGGAGGGCATGCATGCCCTCCGGCCTCCCGGTGCTATGGCAAGCTTGCCCGGTGGCACCTATGCGTTCGCTGATACTCTTCGACCTCGACGGCACATTGGTCGACCCGGCGGGAGCCATCACGGGGGGCATACGCGAGGCCCTGCGCCGCCACGGGCTCCCCGTGCCCGACGAGGCCGTCCTCCAGGCCATGGTCGGTCCTCCGCTCGTGCGGTCGCTCACCTCGCTCGCCGGCGTGCCCGGCACCCGCGTGCAGGACGTCCTCGACACCTACCGCGCGGGCTACGTCGACACGGGCATGGCCCGGAGCCGGCCCTACCCGGGGATCGCCCGGTGCGTCGACGCACTCAGCCGCGGGGGCGCCGTGGTGGCCGTCGCCACCCAGAAGCCCGAATGGCTCGCGGAGGAGCTCCTCGCCGTGCAGGGGCTCCGGCACCTCTTCGCCTCCGTCCACGGGTCCCCGCGGGACGAATCCACGGCGGCGGACGGGAAGGCAGCCATCATCCGGGCGGCCCTGGACCGCCACCCGGACGCCGCCGGATCCGCCGTGATGGTCGGCGACCGCCGCCACGACGTCGAGGGTGCCTCCGCGAACGGCCTGCCGTGCATCGGCGTCGGCTGGGGGTTCGCCGCCCCCGGCGAGCTGGAGGACGCGGGCGCCGCCGCCGTCGTGCAGTCCGCCGACGAGCTCCTGGAGGTGCTCGGTGGGAGTCTATGACCTGACGCGCAGCACCACCCGGGGTCTCATCGCAGGGCTCTGCCGGCCCACCGTCGAGGGACTGCACCACGTGCCCGCGGACGGCCCGTTCATCGTCGCCGCGAACCACCTCTCGTTCCTCGACAGCGTCCTCGTCCAGGCGCTCATGCCCCGGCCCGTCGCCTTCTTCGCCAAGGCCGAGTACTTCACGGGCACGGGGATCAAGGGCGCCCTCATGAAGTCGTTCTTCGAGGGCGTGGGCTCCATCCCCGTCGAACGGGGACAGCAGGCCGCGAGCGTGCAGGCGCTGAAGACCCTCCTCGACCTGCTCGAGCAGGGCGACGGCGTCGGCATCTATCCGGAGGGGACCCGCTCACGGGACGGCAGGCTCTACCGCGGCCGGACCGGCGTGGGGTGGCTCGCGCTCACCACGGGCGCCCCCGTGGTGCCGGTCGGACTCCTCGGCACGGACGCGCTGCAGCCGGCGGGCAGGAAGGGCGTCCGGCCCCAGCACTTCACCCTGCGCGTCGGGCGCCCCCTCGTGTTCGCGAAGACCGGACCGGGGCATCCGCTGCCCGCACGGCGCGACGCCACGGACACCATCATGGACAGCATCGCCGCCCTCACCGGCCAGGAACGGGCGCCGCACTACAACCAGAGCCCCGCTGCCGAGTAGTCCGCGTCCGACGCCGCGGCGGGCGTCAGCGGTGAGCGGAACCGCGCCGCCGCGGTCGGGGCATGTCACCGCCCGGACCTAGGATTGGAGGCGTGGCAAACCCCGTGACGTACCGTCCGAAGACCGGCGAGATCCCTCTCGATCCGGGCGTGTACCGATTCCGCGACGAGCACGGCCGGGTCATCTACGTCGGCAAGGCGAAGAACCTCCGCTCCCGCCTCAACTCCTACTTCGCGAACCCGCAGGGCCTCCTCGCCAAGACCCGCAGCATGGTCTTCACCGCCGCGAGCGTGGAGTGGACCGTGGTGGGCAGCGAGCTCGAGGCGCTGCAGCTCGAATACACCTGGATCAAGGAGTTCGATCCGCGGTTCAACATCATGTTCCGCGACGACAAGTCCTACCCCTACCTCGCCGTCACCATGGGGGAGAAGTACCCCCGCGTCCAGGTGATGCGCGGTGACAAGAAGAAGGACACGCGCTACTTCGGGCCGTTCTACCCCGCGAAGGCCATCCGCGAGACCGTGGACACGATGATCCGCGTCTTCCCCGTCCGCACGTGCAGCGCCGGTGTGTTCAAGCGCGCCGAACGCAGCGGGAGGCCCTGCCTCCTCGGCTACATCGACAAGTGCTCGGCCCCGTGCGTCGGCCGCATCAGCGCCGAGGACCACAGGGCCCTCGCCGGCGACTTCTGCGAGTTCATGTCCGGCGAGGCCAAGAAGTTCATCTCCGGGCTCGAACGGAAGATGACCGAGGCGGTCCGGGAGCTCGACTACGAATCGGCGGCACGCCTCCGCGACGACATCGCCGCGCTCCGCCGGGTCTTCGAGCGGAACACCGTCGTGCTGAGCGAGGACACCGACGCCGACATCTTCGCACTCAAGGAGGACGAGCTGGAGGCCGCCGCCCAGGTCTTCCACGTCCGGGGCGGACGCATCCGCGGGCAGCGCGGTTGGGTCGTCGAGAAGGTCGAGGACATGGACACCCCGGACCTCGTGGAGCACCTGCTCCAGCAGGTCTACGGCGAGGGCAGCAGCAGCAACGAGCAGATCCCGCGCGAGGTGCTCGTCCCGGTGCTGCCGAGCAACTCCGACCAGATGCTCGAGTGGCTGCGCGGGCTCCGCGGAGCCCGCGTGGACGTGCGCGTCCCGCAGCGCGGCGACAAGGCCACGCTGATGGGCACGGTGGAGCAGAACGCCGCCGAGGCGCTGCGCCTGCACAAGAGCCGCCGCGCCGGCGACATCACCACGCGGTCCACCGCCCTGCAGGAGCTGCAGGAGGCCCTCGACCTGCCCCAGCCGCTCATGCGCATCGAATGCTTCGACATCTCGCACGTGCAGGGGACCAACGTGGTGGCCTCGATGGTCGTCGTCGAGGACGGCCTGCCGCGCAAGTCCGAGTACCGCAAGTTCTCGATCACGGGTGACGCCGCACGCGACGACACGGCGTCCATGTACGACGTCATCCACCGCCGGTTCCGCAACTACCTCGCCGGGAAGACGGGCCCGGCGCGCGACGCCGCCGCCCCCGACCCGGAGGTCGATCCCGTCGACGACGAGGCGTCGGTCCTCCCGCACCCGGCCGTGGACGACCCGCCCGGCGCGGACGGGGGGCCGCTGAAGGACACGACGACGGCGATCACCCGCAACCGGTTCGCCTACCCGCCGAACCTCGTCGTCGTCGACGGCGGACCGCCCCAGGTGGCCGCTGCCTCCCGGGCCCTCGAGGACCTCGGGATCGACGACGTGTTCGTGATCGGCCTCGCCAAGCGGCTCGAGGAGGTGTGGATCCAGGACAGCGAGTTCCCGGTGATCCTCCCGCGCGCCTCGGAAGGGCTGTTCATGCTGCAGCGCATCCGCGACGAGGCGCACCGCTTCGCCATCACCTTCCACCGCCAGAAACGCGGCAAGTCGATGACCGCCTCGGCGCTCGACGAGGTCGCAGGACTGGGCCCCGCCAAGCGCAAGGCCCTGCTCAAGCACTTCGGGTCGGTGAAGAAGATCCGGGCGGCCTCCGTCGAGGAGCTCGTCGAGGTGCCGGGCGTCGGTCCCGCCCTGGCCGAGACGATCCGCACCTCGCTCGCGGTCGCCCCGGAGGACGCCCCCGCCCCGGCCGTGAACATGACCACGGGCGAGATCATCGAAGATTAGCTAGGCTGAAGGCGCGGCCGGAGGCGTCGCGGAGACCACACCAGGGCCGGCCGGGAGACCGGACGCCCCGTCGATCCGGAACGGATGCACCACGATGACTGAGGCCACGAGCCTGACTCCGGTCGAACCCGCCGAATCCGAGCTGCTGGTGGTGACCGGCATGTCGGGGGCCGGCCGCAGTACCGCCGCGAACGCCCTGGAGGACCACGGCTGGTACGTCGTCGAGAACCTGCCCCCGCAGATGCTCACCACGCTCACCGAACTCGTCGCGCGGACACCCGAGACCATCCCCAAGCTGGCCGTCGTCGTCGACGTGCGCGGCAAGGAGCTCTTCCGTGACATCCGGGCGTCCCTCGAGGGCCTCCGCTCGGCCGGCGTGAACTACCGGGTGCTGTTCCTCGACGCCGACGACGCCGTGCTGGTGCGACGCTTCGAGCAGGGCCGCCGCCCGCACCCCCTGCAGGGCGACGGCCGCATCCTCGACGGGATCGCCGCCGAACGCGAGGTGCTGAAGGAGCTGAAGCACTCGGCGGACGACGTCATCGACACGACGGACCTCAACGTGCACGCCCTGGCCACCAAGGTCACCGAGCTGTTCTCCGACTCCGGCCCGATCGTCCTGCGGCTCAACGTGATGAGCTTCGGCTTCAAGTACGGCCTCCCGGCGGACGCCAACTACGTGGCGGACGTCCGGTTCATCCCGAACCCCCACTGGGTGCCCGTCCTGCGTCCGCAGACGGGCCTCGACACGCCGGTCCGCGACTACGTGCTCGGGGCGCAGGGGGCCGGCGACTTCATCGAGCGGTACGTCAACGCCCTGGTCCCCGTGCTCGACGGGTACCGCCGGGAGAACAAGCACTACGCCACCATCGCGGTCGGCTGCACGGGCGGCAAGCACCGTTCGGTGGCCGTGACCGAGGAGATCGCGCAGCGCCTGGCCCAGCTGCCGGGAGTGCAGGTCGCCGCGCATCACCGCGACCTCGGACGTGAGTGATGGGAGTCCTCTCCGGGCCCCTTCCCCTCGTCCCGCCGTCCGCACGGCGGCAGGGTGATGCGGGCGGCGGGCCCGCCGTCGTCGCCCTCGGCGGCGGCCACGGACTCTCGGCGTCCCTCTCCGCCCTGCGGCTCCTGACGCAGGAGCTGACCGCCGTGGTCACGGTCGCCGACGACGGGGGGTCCTCCGGACGGCTCCGCCACGAACTCGGGGTCCTGCCTCCCGGGGACCTGCGCATGGCCCTCGCCGCGCTGTGCGACGACACCGACTGGGGCCGGACCTGGCGTGACGTGATGCAGCACCGGTTCACCTCCCGCCACGGCGTCGAGAGCCCCCTGGACGACCACGCCATGGGCAACCTGCTGATCGTCACCCTGTGGGAGCTGCTGGGGGATCCCGTGGCAGGCCTCCAGTGGGCCGGCGCCCTCCTCGGAGCCCGCGGGCGGGTCCTCCCCATGGCCAGCGTGCCCCTCACCATCGAGGGGGACCTCCTCAGCGAGGCGGAGGGTGCGCTGCGGGTCACGACCGTCACCGGCCAGGCGAAGCTCGCCGTCGCCTCCGAGACCGGCAACGTCAGCAACGTCCGGCTCCTGCCGCCCGCCGCCCCCGCGTGCGAGGACGCGCTGGAGGCCATCGAGCTGGCCGACTGGGTCATCCTCGGCCCGGGCTCCTGGTACACGTCCGTGCTGCCCCACCTGCTGCTCCCCGAGCTCAGGGACGCCCTGTGCCGCACCTCGGCCAGACGGTGCCTCACGATGAACCTCAGCAACGACACGAAGGAGACCCAGGGCATGAGCGCCGTGGACCACCTCCACGTCATCTCGCGGTACGCCCCCGACTTCACGGTCGACGTCGTGCTCGCGGACCCCGCCGTGATCGCCGACCGGGACGAGTTCGAGCGGACCGTCGCCGGGATGGGGGGACGCGCCGTCTTCGGTACAGTGGGAGCTTCGACCGGAAAGCCCGTCCACGACCCGCTCCGGCTGGCGACGTCCTACAACGACATGTTTGGGGAGAACTAGGAGTGCATCTGTGGCCCTGACCGCCGACGTCAAAGAGGAGCTCTCGCACCTCGACGTCAAGAAGTCCTCGGTCCGCAAGGCCGAGGTGTCCGCGCTGCTGAGGTTCGCCGGGGGCCTCCACATCATCTCGGGCAGGATCGTCATCGAGGCCGAGGTGGACCTCGCGTCGACCGCCCGCCGGCTGCGCGCGGCCATCGCCGAGGTGTACGGCCACAACAGCGAGATCATCGTGGTCACCGGCGGCGGTCTGAAGCGGGGCAACAGGTACGTGGTCCGCGTGGTGCGCGACGGCGAATCCCTGGCGCGCCAGACGGGACTCCTCGACAGCCGCGGCCGCCCCGTCCGGGGGCTGCCGTCCGCCGTCGTGAACGGGTCGACGGCGGACGCCGAGGCCGTCTGGCGCGGGGCCTTCCTCGCGCACGGGTCGCTCACGGAACCCGGGCGGTCCTCCTCCCTCGAGGTCACCTGCCCCGGCCCGGAGTCGGCCCTCGCGCTCGTCGGTGTAGCGGGGCCCCTCGACATCTCCGCGAAGGCACGCGAGGTCCGCGGCATCGACCGCGTCGTCATCCGTGACGGCGACACCATCGCCGCGCTCCTGACGCGGATGGGCGCCCACGACGCGCTCATGGTGTGGGAGGAACGCCGGATGCGCAAGGAGGTGCGGGCGACGGCCAACCGCCTCGCCAATTTCGACGACGCGAACCTGCGCCGGTCCGCGCAGGCCGCGGTCGCCGCCGGGGCGCGCGTGGAGCGCGCCCTCGAGATCCTCGGCGAGACCGTCCCCGAGCACCTGCGGTACGCCGGCGAGCTGCGCGTCGCCCACAAGCAGGCGAGCCTCGACGAACTCGGGCGCCTCGCCGACCCGCCCATGACCAAGGACGCGATCGCCGGGCGCATCCGCCGGCTGCTCGCGATGGCCGACAAGCGGGCGTCCGACATCGGGATCCCGGGGACCGATGCGAATGTGACCGCGGACATGCTCGACGAGTGAAGAAATGCATAGGATGGAACAGCAAGCCCGCTTGTCATCGAGCGAGCCGTCTGCCCTCCGTACCACGGGGGCGGCGGACCGCGCGGGCACCTGAGATACCAACATGGAGGACTACGTGAGCGAATACGTACTGCCGGATCTTGACTACGACTACGCGGCCCTCGAGCCGCACATCTCGGGCCGGATCATGGAGCTCCACCACTCCAAGCACCAGGCCACCTACGTCAAGGGCGCCAACGACGCCCTCGCGCAACTCGCCGAGGCCCGCGCGAAGGGCGAGTTTGGGATCATCCCGAAGCTCTCCAAGGACCTCGCCTTCCACGTCGGCGGGGTGATCAACCACAGCATCTTCTGGAAGAACATGTCCCCCGAGGGAGGCGACAAGCCCGACGGCGAGCTCGCCGCGGCGCTGGACGACGCCTTCGGCTCCTTCGATGCGTTCCGTGCGCACTTCACGGCCGCCGCCACCTCGCTGCAGGGGTCGGGCTGGGCCGTCCTGGCCTACGAACCGCTGGGCAAGAACATTGTCATCGAGCAGCTCTACGACCAGCAGGGCAACGTGCCGGTGGGCACCATCCCGCTGCTCATGCTCGACATGTGGGAGCACGCCTTCTACCTGGACTACGTCAACGTGAAGCCGGACTACGTCAAGGCGTGGTGGAACCTCGTGAACTGGGCCGACGTCCAGACCCGGTTCCAGGCAGCACGCACCGGCGCCTCCGTCCTCCTCACGCCCGGAGCGTAGCGCGCGCCGCGGGCGGACAGGGCGGGCACCACGGCCACCCGTCCGCGGCAACCGCCGTCCGGGATGCGTGCCGCCCGGGCGTGCTGAGTAAGGTTGGAGCCGGGAGCACCCCTCGCGCTGCTCCCGCCCCGCACCACAGCTCCCAGGGGAGCCTGCAGGACCCGATCGATTTCGGCACGAAGGTGTGCCCGGTACCAGATGTATTCGTCGCCGGAGTCGCCCGAGAAGGGTCCACGAGGCGGCACCACCTATGAAGGAGATGGAAACCAGTGACTACTCGTGTTGGAATCAATGGCTTCGGCCGCATCGGTCGCAACTACTTCCGCGCGGCCCTCGAGCAGGGCGCCGACCTGGAGATCGTTGCCGTCAACGACCTCACGAGCCCCGAGGCACTCGCGCACCTGCTCAAGTACGACTCCGTCACCGGCCGCCTGAAGGCCTCCGTCGAGGTCGACGGCGGCGACCTGGTGGTCGACGGCAAGCGCGTCCGCGTGCTGGCCGAGCGCGACCCCGCGAACCTGCCCTGGGCGGATCTCGGCGTCGACATCGTCATCGAGTCCACCGGGTTCTTCACGAAGGCCGCGGACGCGCAGAAGCACATCGACGCCGGCGCCAAGAAGGTCCTCATCTCCGCTCCCGCGTCCGACGAGGACCTCACCGTGGTCCTGGGCGTCAACGACGGCGACTACGACCCCGAGAACCACCACATCATCTCCAACGCCTCCTGCACCACGAACTGCCTCGGCCCCCTGGCGAAGGTGCTCAACGATTCCTTCGGCATCGAGCGCGGCCTCATGACGACGGTCCACGCCTACACCGCGGACCAGAACCTGCAGGACGGCCCCCACAAGGACCTCCGCCGCGCCCGCGCGGCCGCGATCAACATGGTCCCCACCTCCACGGGTGCGGCCAAGGCCATCGGCCTCGTCCTGCCCGAGCTCAAGGGCAAGCTCGACGGCTACGCCATCCGCGTGCCCGTCCCCACGGGCTCCGCCACCGACCTGACCGTCACCGTCGGGCGCGAGGTGACCGTCGACGAGGTCAACGCGGCCTACAAGGCTGCCGCCGCCGAAGGCTCCCTCGAGGGCTACCTCTCCTACACGGAGGCCCCGATCGTCTCCTCGGACATCGTGACGGATCCGGCGTCGTGCATCTTCGACTCCGGCCTGACGAAGGTCATCGGCAACCAGGTCAAGGTCGTCGGCTGGTACGACAACGAGTGGGGCTACTCGAACCGCCTGGTGGACCTGACGGAAATCGTCGCCGCCAAGCTCTCCTAGGCGGGCCCGCCCGTGGCTTACGCAACGCTCGACGATCTGCTCGCCGAAGGGGTCCGGGGACGCCGCGTCCTCGTGCGCTCCGACCTCAACGTGCCCCTCGAGGGCGAGGTGCCCTCGCTGAAGGTCACCGACGACGGCCGCGTGCGCGCGTCCCTCCCCGTTCTGCGCAAGCTGAGCGAGGCGGGCGCCGCCGTCATCGTCCTGGCCCACCTCGGGCGGCCCAAGGGCGCACCCGAGGAGAAGTACTCGCTCGAGCCGGCCGTGGATGTGCTCCGGGAGCTCGCCGACTTCCCGGTGACCCTCGCCCCCGACACCACAGGCGAGGGGGCGAGGACCGCAGCGGCGGCCCTCGCCGACGGCGAGGTGCTCGTCCTCGAGAACGTGCGCTTCGACGCCCGCGAGACGAGCAAGGACGACGCCGAGCGCTCCGCGTTCGCCCGTGAGCTGGCCCAGCTGGCCGGCGACGACGGCGCGTACGTGGACGACGCGTTCGGTGCGGTCCACCGACGGCACGCGAGCGTGTACGACATCGCCTCGCTGCTGCCCGCCTACCAGGGCGACCTGGTCCGTGCCGAGCTCGTGGTCCTCGAACGGCTGACGACCGACCCGCAGCGGCCGTTCGTCGTCGTCCTCGGCGGCTCGAAGGTGTCCGACAAGCTCGCCGTGATCGAGAACCTGATCGGCACCGCCGACCGGATCCTCGTCGGGGGCGGCATGGTCTTCACCTTCCTGGCCGCCCAGGGACACGAGGTCGGCGCCAGCCTGCTCGAGGAGGACCAGATCGACACGGTCCGCGGCTACCTCGAACGCGGACCGCGGGACGGCACGCAGTTCGTGCTGCCGACGGACATCGTGGTGGCGGAGAAGTTCGCCGCCGACGCCGGGCACAGCGTCGTCGCCGCCGACGCCATCGCTGCCGGGACGTACGGTGCCTCGGGTATCGGGCTCGACATCGGTCCCGTGACGGGTGCGGACTTCGCCGCGAACATCGCCGAGGCCCGGACCGTGTTCTGGAACGGCCCCATGGGCGTGTTCGAGTTCGACGCCTTCGCCGACGGCACCCGTGCCGTCGCCCAGGCCCTCACCGAGGCGCAGGCGGACGGCGCCCTGACCGTGGTGGGCGGTGGCGACTCCGCCGCGGCCGTGCGGGGTCTCGGCTTCGCCGACGACCAGTTCGGGCACATCTCGACCGGTGGCGGCGCGAGCCTCGAATACCTCGAGGGCAAGGAACTGCCCGGGCTGACAGCCCTCGCACGCGACTAGCAGCCCGCGCACCGGAACGGCGGGACCCGCACGGCCGAGGCCGCGCCGGTCCCGCCGCCGTACGACCACCAGCCAAGGACCGACGCGTCCTGGAACGAACAGATGGAGTAGGACGATGACCACCTCGACCAACGGCGCCTTCGACCGCCGACCGCTCATCGCGGGCAACTGGAAGATGAACCTGGACCACATGCAGGGCATCACGTTCCTGCAGAAGCTCGCCTGGACCCTCGACGACGCGGGCCACGACTTCTCCCGCGTCGAGGTGTCGGTCTTCCCGCCGTTCACCGACCTCCGCGGCGTCCAGACCCTCGTCAAGGGCGACGACCTGCAGCTCGTCCACGGCGGACAGGACCTCTCGCCCGAGGACTCCGGCGCCTACACCGGCGACATCTCCGGCCAGTTCCTCGCGAAGCTCGACTGCACGTACGTGCTGGTGGGGCACTCCGAGCGCCGCACCATCCACTCCGAGTCCGACGAGCTGGCGAACCGGAAGGTGCACGCGGCCTACCGGCACGGCCTGGTGCCCGTGCTCTGCGTCGGCGAGGGCCTCGAGATCCGGCAGGCCGGGACGCACGTCGACCACACGCTCGAGCAGGTGCGTCGCGGGGTCGCCGGGCTCACGCCCGAGCAGGCCGCGTCGCTCGTGATCGCCTACGAGCCCGTCTGGGCCATCGGCACCGGCGAGGTCGCGGGCCCCGGCGACGCGCAGGAGATGTGCGCCGCCATCCGCGCGGAACTCGGCGCGCTGTTCGACGACGCCACGGCGTCCGGGACCCGCCTCCTCTACGGCGGCTCGGTCAAGGCGGCGAGCGCCGCGAGCATCCTCCGTGAGCGTGACGTCGACGGCGTCCTCGTCGGCGGTGCGAGCCTCGACGTGTCCGAGTTTGCTAGTATTGTCAGGTTCGAACAGCATCTGGTGACAGACTAGTTCCGTGCGCCGGCCGCTTCAGGCCGCGGCTACCGAGCCTTGAAAGGGCCCCGTGGAAATCCTTCGTATCATCCTGCTCGTCCTGCTCGGGATCACCAGCCTCCTGCTGACCCTGCTGATCCTGCTCCACAAGGGGCGTGGTGGCGGTATGTCGGACATGTTCGGTGGAGGCATGACCTCGAGCATGGGGTCCTCGGGCGTGGCCGAGCGGAATCTCAACCGGTTCACCGTGGCCCTCGGGCTCGCCTGGGGAGTCGTCATCGTGGCCCTCGGCCTCATCCAGCGGTTCGCCGGCGAGGCCTGACCCCGCACCCCGTACGACGAAGCCCCCGGTCCCTGCAGGGACCGGGGGCTTCTCCGTGGGACCGCCGGGCGGCCCGAGCCGTCAGTCCGACGACTCGTCGTCGTCGTGGTCGATGAGGCGGCCGGGCAGCTTCTGCGCAGCGTCCTGGTCGATCAGCCACAGGGTCTTCCTGACGCCCCTCGCGCCGGCAGCCGGCACCTGCACGTGGCCCGCTCCCGCGAGGGCGAGACCCACCGCGCCGGCCTTGTCGCTGCCGCTGACCGAGAGCCACACCTCCTGCGCCGTGTTGATGGCCTCGAGGGTCAGGGAGATGCGCTGCGGCGGCGGCTTCGGGGCGTCGGGTACGCCCACCGTCGTCGCGCCCTTGGTCCGGATGCCCGCCAGTTCGGGGAACAGCGAGGCGACGTGCGCGTCCGGTCCCACCCCGAGCAGGAGGACGTCGAAGCGTGGGAGCCGCGGGTCCACCTGGGCGGCGTCCGCGTCCGCCACGAGTTCGGCCCGCGCCGCGGCGGACAGCTGCTCCGCGTAGTCGACGGCGGCCGTGTCCTCGTCCGGGAACTCGTCCTTGGACCCGAACTCGTGGATCTTCACCGGGTCGGCGCCGATACGGTCGAGGAGGGCGGCGCGTGCCTGTACGGCGTTGCGGTCGGGGTCCTCGGCCCGCAGGAAGCGCTCGTCCCCCCACCAGAAGTGCACGTTGGCCCAGTCGACGGCGGTGTGCGCCGGCGACTCGGCCACCGCCAGCAGCGCAGCCGTGCCGATCGAGCCCCCCGTGAGGACGACGGTCGCCGTCCCGCGGTCGCTCTGCACGTCGACGAGGCGCGTGATGAGCCTCGCCGCCACGGCCGCCGCGAGGGACGCCTGGGAGGGATGGATGCTGACTTTCGGCTCAGCGCTCACTCGTGCGCACACTCCTCAGGTTGGTACGGGCCAGGCCCTCCGTGATCACTTCTCCGAACACCTCGTCGGGGTCGAGGCGCCTCAGCTCCTCCGCGAGGCAGTCCCGCAGGCCCCGACGGGGCAGCGAGATGTGCTGGACCGGCTGGTTCGGCTGGTACAGCTCCGCGACGTCCTGGTCGGGGCGGTGCAGCTCGATGTCCCCGCCGCTCCTCGTCAGGCGGACGCGCTTCAGCCCCGTGCCGGCCGGGCCGGCCACGATGGTGACGGGGGCGTCGAGGGCCTCCGTCAGCCAGGCCGCGAGCAGCACCGTACTGGGGGAGTCGGAGGCGCCTTCGACCATGATCGCGGTGATGGGCTGGTTCCCCTCGAGCTGGTCGAGGACCGCGGCGAGCTGGATGCGCCAGTTGGTCAGGCGCGTCCAGGCGAGATCGGTGTCCCCGGCCGTGTACGTGCTGCTGATGTTGAACAGCGCGGCCGTGGGATCGGCCTCGTTGGCGGAGTCCGTGATCCGCCGGTGCGCGATCCCGCCGATCGAGGTCTGCGAGGCGGCCGGGGGGACACCGTGCGGCCACCAGGCGACGATGGGGGCGTCCGGGAGGAGGAGGGCCGACACGAGCGACTCGTTCTCGTCGGCGAGCTCCCCGTAGCCGTGCAGGACGACGACCTCCGAGGCCCCGGCGTCGCCGCCGACGCGGATCTGGCCGTCCAGCCGCGTCGGCTCGTCGGCCGATCCCTCGGCGAGGACGATGATGCGGCACGGGTGCTCGCGGCTCGCCTCGTTGGCGGCGTCGATGGCCTCCTCCTCGTGGCCCGACCGGGTGATGACGACGAGCGTCAGGACCCGTCCGAGCGCGACCACGCCCCCGCGGTCCCTCAGGGCCATGAGTTCCTTGGACACCCTCGAGGTGGTGGTGTCGGGCAGGTCCACGATCATGGTCGCCTCCAGGTGCGTCCGTCGGCGGCGAGCAGTGCGTCCGCGGAGGCGGGACCCCAGCTGCCCGGTACGTAGGGTTCGGGCTGGCCGTCGAGGGTGGCCCAGTGCTCCTCGAACGGGTCGAGGATCTTCCAGGACAGCTCCACCTCCTGCTGCCGCGGGAACAGCGGCGGCTCTCCGAGGAGCACGTCGAGGATGAGCCGCTCGTAGGCCTCCGGGCTGGATTCGGTGAAGGAATGGCCGTAGCCGAAGTCCATGGTGACGTCGCGGACCTCGGCCTGGGTGCCGGGCACCTTGGAGCCGAACCGGATGGTCACACCCTCGTCGGGCTGCACGCGGATGACGACGGCGTTCTGGCCGAAGTCCCCGTCGTCGTGGGCGCGGAACAGCAGGTTGGGGGCCCGCTTGAAGACGACCGCGATCTCGGTGACGCGGCGTCCGAGGCGCTTGCCCGCCCGCAGGTAGAACGGGACACCGGCCCAGCGGCGGGTGTTGATGTCGAGCCGGAGCGCGGCGAAGCTCTCCGTCGTGGAGTCCGCGGGGATGCCGTCCTCGTCGAGGAAGCCGTTGACCCGCTCACCGCCCTGCCAGCCGGCCTCGTACTGTCCGCGCGCGGAGCGCCCGGTGAGGTCCGCCGGGAGGGTGACGGCCGCGAGGACCTTCTCCTTCTCGGACCGGAGGTGCTCGGCGTCGAACGAGATGGGCTCCTCCATCGCGGTGAGCGCGAGGAGCTGGAGCAGGTGGTTCTGGATGACGTCGCGGGCCGCGCCCACGCCGTCGTAGTACCCGGCCCTGCTGCCGATCCCGATGTCCTCCGCCATGGTGATCTGCACGTGGTCCACGTAGTTGGCGTTCCACAGCGGCTCGAAGAGCTGGTTCGCGAAGCGCAGCGCGAGGATGTTCTGCACCGTCTCCTTCCCCAGGTAGTGGTCGATCCTGAACACGGCGTCCGGGGGGAAGACCTCCTCGACGATGCTGTTGAGCTCGCGCGCGGACTCGAGGTCGTGCCCGAAGGGCTTCTCGATGACCACGCGGCGCCATTGGCCGTCGTCGGGCTGCGCCAGACCGTGCTCGGAGAGCTTCTGGCACACCGCCTCGAACGCGTTGGGCGGGATCGAGAGGTAGAACGCGTGGTTGCCGCGGGCGCCCCTGCTCCCGTCCAGGCCGTCGAGGGTCTCCTTCAGCTTCTTGAAGGCCTCGTCGTCGTCGAAGTTGCCCGTGACGAAGCGGATGCCCGCCGAGAGCTGCTCCCAGACCGTCTCGTTGAACGGCGTCCGGGCGTACTGGGTCACGGACTCGCGGACCTGCTCCACGAACTCCTCGTCGGTCCACTCGCGCCGGCCGAAGCCGACGAGGCCGAAGCTCGGCGGCAGGAGCCCGCGATTGGCGAGGTCGTAGATGGCGGGCATGAGCTTCTTGCGGGCGAGATCGCCCGTGACGCCGAACAGGACCAGGGAGGAGGGCCCGGCGATCCGGCTCAGGCGCCTGTCCCGGGGGTCCCTGAGCGGGTTGGCCGCCCGCGCCGTCGTACCGTCAGCCATGCTCACCCGTTCCCGTGCTGGGACTGCCCGGACGAGGCGAGGGAGGCGACGACGCGGCGTAGCTGGTCCACGCCCGCCGCCCGGTCCGTGAGGTGCAGGCGGACGACGGGCCGGCCGTGGTCCGCGAGCACCTGTGCATCGCCGGCGGCCTGCGCGGAGATGAGCTCCCCGAACGTGAAGGGCCGGTTGGGGATGGCGAGGTCCGTGCTGCCGGCCCCGGTGAGCTGCAGGTATCCGCCGATGGGCGAGCCGCCCTTGTGGTACTGGCCGGTGGAGTGGAGGAAGCGCGGGCCCCAGCCGAACGTGACCGGGCGGCCGGTGGCCTGGGCGAGCGGCGAGCGGATCTCCTCGAGGGCCGCCTGGCGGTGGCGGTCGAGGTAGGCCTGGACGGAGAGGTAGCCGTTCGCCGGGAGGGCCGCGAGGAGGGCCTCCAGCGCGTCGGCGACCGTGGTGGACGAGCCGAGCAGGCCGGCGTCGCCGCGTACCTCGATGGCACCGTCGACGAAGGCCGCCGGGACGGGCTCCGGCTGGGCGTCGAGCAGGCCGCGGGCGGCCGTCTTCGCCGCCTCGACGTCGGGCTGGTCGAACGGGTTGATGCCGAGGAGCCGTCCCGCGACGGCGACGGCGTACTCCCAGACGAACAGCTGGCTGCCCAGCGTGCCGCTGACCGAGACGCGCGTGCCACGCGTCATCTCGTCGCTGGGAGCCTCGTCGAACGGCGCCAGGAAGACGGGGAGGACGTCGTCGGCCACGTCGGCGAGCTCGGGAGCACCCGTGGAGGCGACCACCGGCAGCAGGCCGGTGCCGAGCTTGCCCGTCGACTCCGCGATGAGCTGTTCGGCCCAGTCGGCGAAGCCCGGGAGGCCGGAACCGGCGTCGGCGAACACGATCTTGTCGCGGAGGGGCGTGGTGCCTCCGAGCACGGCGCCGAGCTGCAGTCCCACGTTGTCGTCGACGTCGTCACCGAGGAACTCGGCGGCGTCCTCGGCGTCGTCGAGGAGTGCGGCGACATCCGCGCCGGCGAGGCCGGACGGCACGAGACCGAAGGCAGTCAGGGCCGAGTAGCGGCCGCCCACCTCCGGGTCCGCGGTGAACACCTTCCGGTAGCCGGCCTTCCGGGACGCCTCCTCGAGGGGCGAGCCCGGATCCGTCACGACGACGATCCGCGAGGCCGCATCGATGCCGGCGTCGGTGAACGCCTGCTCGAAGAGGCGCCGCTGCGAATCCGTCTCCACGGTGGAGCCCGACTTCGAGGACACGACGATGGCGGTGCGCTGCAGGTCCTCCTCGAGGGCCGCGCGGACCTGCTCGGGATCCGTCGCGTCGAGCACGACGAGCCGGACGCCGGCTTCCTTGGTGATCACCTCGGGCGCGAGCGAGGAACCGCCCATGCCGCAGAGCACGATGCGGTCGACGCCCTCGGCCTGGAGATCGGCACGGAGCCCGGCGATCTCCGGCAGGAGGGCCCGGGAGCCTTCGAAGAGGTCGATCCAGCCGAGGCGCTTCGAGGCCTCGGACTCGGCGTCGGCGCCCCACAGGGTGGGGTCCTTCGCCATGAGGCGGGAGGCGACGCGGTCGTGCACGAGCGCCGGTACGGCTGATTCGACGGCCGCGAGGGCATCGCCGGATGCGGTGAGAGCGAATGAACCCATGGGAATCAGCCCTTCGCGGCGTCGAGGGCGGTCTGGACGGTCTCGAGGAGCTCGGACCAGCTGGCCACGAACTTGTCGAGGCCCTCGGTCTCGAGCTGGTCGACGACCTCGTCGTAGGAGATCCCGAGCGCGTCGAGCCGGTTCAGGAGCTCGTTGGACTCGTCGTACGTCCCGGTGACCGTGTCCCCTTCGACGACGCCGTGGTCGGACATGGCCAGGAGGGTCTTCTCCGGCATGGTGTTGACGACGTCCGCGGCGACGAGGCCCGTGACGTACAGCGTGTCGGGGAGGTTCGGGTCCTTGACGCCCGTCGACGCCCACAGCGGACGCTGGGCGTTCGCACCGGCCGCCTTCAGGACCTGCCAGCGTTCCGTAGCGAACTGCTCCTCGAAGATCTGGTAGGCGAGGCGCGCATTGGCGAGCCCGGCCTTGCCCTTCAGCGCGGTCGCCTCCTCGGTCCCGAGCGCGTCGAGCCGGCCGTCGATCTCGGCATCGACGCGGGAGACGAAGAACGAGGCGACGGAGGTGATCTTGGTCAGGTCGTGGCCGTTCTCCTTCGCCTGCTCGATGCCCTGCTGGAAGGCGTTGATGACGGCGCGGTAGCGCTCGAGGGAGAAGATCAGGGTGACGTTGACGCTGATGCCGGCGGCCAGGGTCTCCGTGATGGCCTCGAGGCCCTCGACGGTGGCCGGGATCTTGATGAGTACGTTGGTGCGCTGCACCTTGGCGTGCAGGCGCTTGGCCTCCTCGATCGTGCCCTGCGTGTCGCGGGACAGGCGGGGGTCCACCTCGATGGAGACGCGGCCGTCGGCACCGTTCGTGCGCTTGGCCTCCGCGGCGAAGATGTCGCAGGCCTGGGCGACGTCGTGCGTGGTGATGTCGAAGACGGCCTGGTCGACGTCGGCGCCGGCCTCGGCGAGCGCCCCGACCTGGGAGGCGTAGGACTCGCCCTTCTTCAGCGCCGCGGCGAAGATGCTCGGGTTCGTCGTCACACCGACGACGTCCAGGTCCTCGATCAGGTGCTTGAAGGCGCCGGAGTTGATGCGCTCACGGGAGAGGTCGTCGAGCCAGATGGAAACGCCGGCGGCCGAGAGGTCGGCGGTGGGTGATGCGGTCATGGTGTGCTCCTTTTCCGCTTCCGCGGAATGTGTACTGGACGGGTCGGACGGAGGGGACTCCTCCCGGGCCGGTGCCCGGCCCGGGCGGAGTGCCGGCTACTGCTGGTCGCCGGTCTCGGTGGCGCGCTGCCCCGAGCCCAGGGCCGCCGTGCCGTTGGGCGCCAGGGGATCGACGGCGACCGCTTCGAGGGAGTCCTTGGCGGCTGTCACGACGGCGTCGGCGGTGATGCCGAACTCGCGGTAGAGCGTCTTGTAGTCGGCGGAAGCACCGAAGTGCTCGAGGGACACGCTGCGTCCGGCGTCGCCCACGATCCCGGTCCAGCTCTGCGAGACGCCGGCCTCGACGGACACGCGGGCCCGGACCGTGCGCGGCAGCACGCTGTCGCGGTAGGCGGCGTCCTGGGCGTTGAACCACTCGAGGCACGGCATCGAGACGACGCGCGCGGCGATGCCCTGGGCCTCGAGGGCCTCCCGCGCCTCGACGGCGAGCTGCACCTCGGACCCGGTGCCGATCAGGATGACGTCGGGCGTGCCGTTCTTCGCCTCGGCGAGCACGTAGCCGCCCTTCGCGACGCCCTCGGCCGAGCCGAACGTGTCACCGTCGGCTGCTCCCTCACCGCGTGCGTAGGTCGGGATGTTCTGGCGCGTCAGCACGATGCCGGCCGGATTGTCGGTGTTCTCCAGGATGGTCCGCCAGGCGACGGCCACCTCGTTGGCGTCACCCGGGCGGACGACGTCGAGACCGGGGATGGTGCGCAGCGAGGAGAGCTGCTCGACGGGCTGGTGGGTGGGCCCGTCCTCGCCGAGGCCGATGGAGTCGTGCGTCCATACGTAGATCGCCGGGACGCCCATGAGGGCGCCGAGCCGCACGGCCGGGCGCTGGTAGTCGCTGAAGATCAGGAAGGTGCCCGAGAAGGCGCGCGTGCTGCTGTGCATGACGATGCCGTTGACGATCGCCGCCGCCGCATGCTCGCGGATGCCGAAGTGCAGGACACGCCCGTACTGGTTGCCCGACCAGGCCTTGGTCTGCCGGCTCTCGGGGATGAACGACGGCGAGCCCTCGATGGTCGTGTTGTTCGACTCCGCGAGGTCCGCGCTGCCACCCCAGAGTTCCGGGAGCACGGGGCCGATGGCCGTGAGGACCTTGCCCGATGCCGCGCGGGTGGACATGTCCTTGCCCGCCTCGAACGTGGGCAGGGACGCTTCCCAGCCCTCGGGGAGCGTGCGCGCCTGGATGCGCTCGAGCAGGGCCGTCTCGTCGGGGTGTGCGGCCGTCCAGGCGTCGAAGCCCTCGCGCCAGGCCTTCTGCGCGTCGGCGCCGCGCTGCACCACGCCGCGCGCGTGCTCCAGGACCTCCGGGTCGACGTCGAAGTGCTTCTGCGGGTCGAAGCCGAGGGCTTCCTTCAGTGCCGCGACCTCGTCCTTGCCGAGGGCCGACCCGTGGATCTTGCCGGTGTTCTGCTTGGTCGGCGCCGGGAAGCCGATGATGGTGCGCAGGGAGACGATGCTCGGCCGGGACGTCTCGTTCTTCGCCGCCACGAGGGCGCAGTAGAGCTCGGCGACGTCCTCGACGTACTCACCGGTCTTCGTCCAGTCCACGCGCTGCGTGTGCCAGCCATAGGCCTCGTAGCGCTTGAGGACGTCCTCCGTGAAGGCGACGTCCGTGTCGTCCTCGATGGAGATGTGGTTCTCGTCGTAGATCACCACGAGGTTGCCGAGCTCCTGGTGTCCGGCGAGCGAGGACGCCTCGGCCGTCACGCCCTCCTGGAGATCGCCGTCGGAGGCGATGACCCAGATGGTGTGGTCGAACGGGCTTGTGCCCGCGGGGGCGTCGGCGTCGAACATGCCGCGCTGGCGCCGCTGGCCGTAGGCGAAGCCGACCGACGTCGCGAGTCCCTGGCCGAGGGGGCCGGTGGTGATCTCGACGCCCTTGGTGTGGCGGTACTCGGGGTGGCCCGGTGTGAGGGAGCCCCACGTGCGCAGCGCCTTCAGGTCATCGAGCTCCAGTCCGTAGCCGGACAGGTAGAGCTGGATGTAGAGGGTCAGCGAGGTGTGGCCGGGGGAGAGGACGAAGCGGTCGCGGCCCGTCCACTCGGGGTCCGACGGATCGTGCCGCATGAGCTTCTGGAACAGGAGGTAGGCGGCGGGGGCGAGGCTCATCGCCGTCCCCGGGTGTCCGTTGCCCACCTTCTCGACGGCGTCCGCCGCGAGGATGCGCACCGTGTCCACGGCCTTCTGGTCGAGCTCGGTCCAGGTCAGTTCCTGCTCTTGGGTCTGCGCCACGTTTCCGGGCCCCTCTCTGTCCGGAACGGCACCCTAGCTGGCGACGGCGTACCTCTGGGCACGCCGTCGGGCTGGCCGTTCACCGTTGAATTGCGAAGTTCGGCCCCGACCGGGGACAGCACTGAATCCGGACGACATGGTCCGGAGGCGCTTCCACAGCGGGCTTTCGAATCCACACTATCCCTTCCGGACTGCGATGCACCGTGGGTGGCGAAGAATGTCATCCCTTCCCCGCAGGGGTTGCGCGGCGGGCACCCGGCCCCTCGACTTCGGCCGGCCGGGCTCGACAGCAGGTGGGCGGCAGGGGGATCTCGCACGACCGGGATCCTTCAGGCAGGTCCGGGTGTCCCGGCGGTCCCGGTCGTCTTCGGTCGTCCTGGTCGTCTTCGGTCGTCCTGGTCGTCTTCGGCGTCGCACGCGGGACATGCGGGAGTCGACGCTGCCCCTCGCGGGCCACAAGGCCTGCGGGGACAGGACCCGGCGCCGATTTCTACACGCCGTAAAAGGGTATGATGGCGTTGTCTTTTACTCCGGAAGAAACGAAAGTGTTGCCTCGTGAAGACCCAGCAGGCTCCTGCTCCGGCACGTTCCCCGCAGGCCCGTCAGGGTTTCGGCCGCAAGGCGAAGGCCTACCTCGCGCTGACGAAGCCCCGCGTGATCGAGCTCCTCCTGGTGACCACTCTTCCCACGATGATCTTCGCGCAGGGCGGCTTCCCGCCGCTCGGGCTGATCCTCGCCACCATGGTCGGTGGCGCACTCGCGGCCGGGAGCGCAGGTGCCTTCAACTGCTACATCGACCGTGATATCGACAAGCTCATGCACCGCACGGAGAACCGTCCGCTCGTCACGGGAGAGGTCACCCCGCGTGAGGCCCTCGTCTTCTCCTGGATCCTCGGCGTCGTGGCGATCGCCGTCCTGTGGTTCGGGGCTAATCCGCTGGCCGGGATGCTCGGCGTCGGCGCGATCTTCCTCTACGTGGTGGTCTACACCCTGGTGCTCAAGCGCCGCACGTCCCAGAACATCGTGTGGGGCGGAGCCGCCGGGTGCATGCCCGTCCTCATCGCCTGGGCCGCTGTCACCAACTCGATCGAGTGGCCCGCCGTCGTGCTGTTCCTCATCATCTTCCTGTGGACGCCGCCGCACTACTGGCCGCTGTCCATGAAGTACGGCGACGACTACCGGGCCGCCAGCGTCCCCATGCTCGGAGCCATCGCCGGTGCCCGCGTGGTGTCCGTCCAGGTGGTCCTCTACGCGTGGGCCATGGTGGCGTGCTCGCTCCTGCTCATCCCCGCCGGTGCCGGCTGGGTGTACTCCGTGGCCGCGCTCGTCGGCGGCGCGTGGTTCATCCGCGAGTCGCACCGGCTGCACTCGCTGGCGCAGCAGGGCGAACTGAGCAGCAAGGCCGCGATGAAGGTGTTCCACGGTTCCATCAGCTACCTGACGGTGCTCTTCCTGGCCCTCGCGATCGACCCGTTCGTCGGATCCGCCGTCCTCGCCTGAGCCCTGCGACTGCCCGAGCCCTCCCACCGCCTGAACCCGGAGTGTCCTCCTGCTTCGGGCGCGCACCCGGCGCGGCGGCCCAGGCCCGGGCCGGCGTTCCCCCGGGGATGGGCGCCCGGCGCGGCGGTCGAACCGGCGGAATCACGCACCCGGCGCGGCAGCCCAGGCCCGGGCCGGCGTTCCCCCGGGGATGGGCGCCCGGCGCGGCGGCAGACGCAGCCTGCTCCCTCTAGGCTTGCTGGCATGGACTTCACCGGCCTCATCGCCTATCCCATCACCCCGTTCGCCGCCGACGGCTCCGTCGCCCAGGACGACCTCCGGGCACTCGTCGACGGTCTTGCAACGTCAGGCGTCGACGCCGTCACGATGCTCGGCTCGTCGGGCAGCTTCGCCTACCTCGACCGGTCGGAGCGCGCGCTGGTGGCACGGACCGCCATCGAGGCGGTGGACCGACGGCTCCCGGTCGCCGTGGGCATCAGTTCCGTCGGCACGCGCGAGGTCCTCGACGCGGCAGTGGACGCGCAGGCGGCGGGCGCCGACGGCCTCGTGCTCTCGCCCGTCTCCTACGTGCCCCTCACCGATGACGAGGTCCTCGCGCAGGTACGCGCCGTGTGCGCCGTCACCGATCTGCCGGTCTGCCTCTACAACAACCCCGGCACCACGCAGTTCGACTACTCGCTGCGCGTCGTCGCGGAACTGTCGGCCCTGCCGCAGGTCGTCGCGTTCAAGGACACGGCAGCCGACGCGGCGACGTTCAACGCGCGGCATGCCGAGCTCGCACCCCTGGTACCGGACGGCTTCAGCCATGGGGTGAGCGGTGATCTGCTCATGATGACCGGGGAGGTCGCCGCGGATGCCTGGCACAGCGGACCCGCCGCGCTCCTGCCCGAGTACTACGGGCGCCTCCGTGCCGCCGTCGTCGCCGGGGACCGGGCGGGGATCGAGCGCGTGCGCTCCGTCCTCGCGCCCCTCGTGGACCACGTGGCGGGACTGCGCAAGATCAGCGGGCTGCACCTGCTGGCGCGTGCCTGCGGTGTCGCCGCTGGGGATCCGCGGCCGCCCCTGCTCCCCAGCCCGGGCTCCGAACTGCGCGAACTCGGGCGCCTCCTCGACCTCCTCGAGGCGGAGTTCCACGACGACTGACGCAGGCCGTCCGGCGTGTCCATCCTCGACACGCCGGCCGGGAGCCGTGACTGCGACCGAACCCCGGGAACGACGCTGACCACGCACCCGCCGGGCGGAGCAGGACAGGACGCCCGGACCAGGTCCTACGCCACGGACTCCCGCAGGCCGGCGCGAGCGCTCGTGCCCGGCGGCGGCTTCGTCGTCGTGCCGGTGTACTGCGCGTGGACCGCCGCCGCCATGAGGAGCGACGCCCCGAGCATGTGCAGCGCCACGAGGGCGACGGGCAGGTGCAGGAAGTGCTGTGTGTACCCGATGGCACCCTGCACGACGACGACGACGGCGAGCATGCCGAGGGCCTTGCGCAGCTTCTCGTGGACGCGGCCGCGGTGGGCGACGACGACGGCGAGCGCCACGGTCGCGACGAGCAGGTACACGGGGAGGGCGTGCAGGCGCGTCACGAGGAGCGCGTCCAGTCCGTTCCGTGCGGCCCCGTGATCCCCGGCGTGCGGGCCCGACCCCGTGACGACGACCCCCAGGAGCACCGCGACCGAGGTGAGGACCGTCGCGCTGACGAGCAACCGGCGCAGGAGCAGCGGCGCGGCCGGCGCGCGGTGCGCCCTGTACTCCTCGGTGGTGAGCCGGGCGCGGTTGAGCAGCACCGTGGCGAGGGCGACGAGGACCATGGACACGACGAAGTGGAGTCCCACGACCCAGGGGTTGAGGCCCGTCCAGACGGTGATACCGCCGATCACGGCCTGCGCCGGGATGCCGAGGAAGAGTCCGACCGACAGGCGGAAGAGGTCCTTGCGGTCCCGTCGCATGCCGAGCACGGCGACGATCATCGCGACGGCGATGATCACCAGCACGAAGGTCAGGAGCCGGTTCCCGAACTCGATCACGCCGTGGAGGCCCATCTCGGGCGTGGTGGTGATCGAGTCGGGGGTGCAGCGCGGCCACTCGGGGCAGCCGAGCCCGGATGCCGTCAGCCGGACCGCGCCACCCGTGACCACGATGGCGATCTGCGAGACCAGGGAGGCGACCGCCAGGCGGCGCACGAGCGGCGTCGTCGTGCGCGGGAGGGCGGCCGGGATGCGGGAGAGGACGGGGAAGGTCATACGGTCAGCTCCATTTGAACCAGCGGATGGCCGCCAGACTGGCGAGGACGGCCCAGGCGAGGAGCACCAGGCACGCGATGGGATCGAGGGTGCCGCCGACGAGGGCGCTCCGCAGCCCGTCGCCCAGTGCGGCGGACGGGAGGACCGAGACGAACGGCTCGGCCGCGGCGGGCAGGCTCGCTGCCGGGATGATGACCCCGCCCGCGGCCGCGAGCAGGATCCACACGAGGTTGGTGACGGCCAGGGTGGCCTCGGGGCGCAGCGTGCCGGCCACCAGCAGGCCGAGGGCCGTGAACGCCGCGGACCCGACGAGCAGCAGCAGTGCCGCCGGGAGCAGTCCCTCGACCCGCGGCGACCAGCCCATGAGCAGGGCGGCGCCGCCGATCACCACGAGCTGGACGGCGAGGACGGCGGCGACGGCCACGGCCTTGCCGAGAATCAGCCCCGACCGGCCGAGCGGCGTGGTCGAGAGGAAGCGGAGGACGCCGTACCGGCGGTCGAAGCCCGTCGCGATGCCCTGCCCCGTGAAGGCTGTCGACATGGTGCAGAGGGCGAGCACGCCGGGAGCGGCGACGTCGATACGGTTGGGCCCGTACGCATCGAGCAGCGGCGTGATGACCAGGGCGGTCAGTGCCAGGAGCGGGAGCACGATCGCCAGGACGAGCTGCTCACCGTTGCGCAGCATCGCCAGCGCCTCGTAGCCCCCGTGCCGCAGGACGCGCGCCACGAGAGGTGCCGCCGTTCCCGGCCGACCGGGAAGGACCGTGCCCGGCGTCATCGGATGCTCCGTCCGGAGATGTCGAGGAAGACGTCCTCGAGGGAGCGCGGCGCCATGGAGATGGCCGTCGGCATGACGCCCTGCGTGTCCCACCAGGAGGCCAACTGGGCGACGTCGGAGGCCGTGAGCGCTCCCCGCAGGACGTACTGTCCGGGCTCGTCCTCGCGCTGGTGCAGGTGGGGGAGGAGCTCGGGGGGCAGCGCGAGGCCGGGCACGGTCTCGAAGCGCAGCTCGCGCATGCCGTCGGCGTCCTTGTCCGCGGTGAGGGCGGCCACCGTGCCCTCGGCGACCGTGCGGCCGCCCTCGAGGATGTAGACGTAGTCCGCGAGCCGCTGCGCGTCGTCGAGCAGGTGCGTGGTCAGGATGACGGCGAGGCCGTCGGCGCGCAGCTCCCGGATCAGGTCGAAGACGATGGTGCGGGACTGCGGGTCGAGCCCGGCGCTGGGTTCGTCGAGGAAGACCACCTCGGGCCGACCCACGAGGGCGCACGCGAGGGCCAGGCGCTGCTTCTGGCCGCCGGAGAGCCTGCGGATCGAGACCGTCCCGAACTCGTCGAGCCCCAGGCGCTCGGCCAGCGCGTCGACCGGCAGCGGGGAACTGAACATGGACGCGACATGGTGCAGGAGGGCGAGGGGGCGCACGGACGGCGGCAACCCGCCGTCCTGGAGCATCACACCGACTCTCGCGCGGAGGTCCGGCGAGGCCCGGTAGGGGTCCTCGCCGAGCAGGCGCACCACGCCGCCGTCAGCGCGCTGCAGCCCCTGGGCACACTCGAGGGTCGTCGTCTTCCCGGCTCCGTTGGCACCGAGGAGGACGGTCACGGCCCCGCGCGCCGCGGTCAGGCTCACGCCCTCGAGCACGCGCACCATACGCCCGTCGAGGGCGCCGACGGGGCCGAAATCCTTGATGAGCCCGTCGATCTCGAGGGCGGGGGGAGGTGTCGGCACGCCCTTATTCTACGTCAGGTAGTAATCAGCCCTGAGTCGCCGATGGGTAGCCTCGCCTAAGTGGTCGGGCGGAATACATTACGTCATGCTTATGTTGTCTATTGTGTCGCCGATGGGAGGAGTGGACCATGACTGCAACACCCCGTGCCGCAAGCGCACCGGCCGTCGGCATGCCCGTCGACCGTGGCGCGCAGATCGTCTCCCCGGACCCCGACGAGCGTACGCGCGACCGTGTCCTGTCCGCCGTCCTCGAACGGGGACCCGTCAGCGCCGCCGAACTCGGCGACCGCCTCGGCTTCACCCCCGCAGCCATGCGCCGCCACCTCGACGCCCTCTCCTCGGACGGCCTGATCGAGGTGAAGCGGGCGCGCAGTTCCGCGACCGGCGCAGGACGCCCTGCGCGACGCTACGTGCTCAGCCAGCGGGGCCAGGCCAAGATGGGGAACGACTACCTCGACATCGCCACGGCCGCCCTCGCGCAGCTGGGCGCCGCGGCCGGCCCCGAGGCCATCGAGGAGTTCGCCCGCACGCGCTTCTCCGGCATGGAGGAACGCTACCGGCCCATCGTGGAGGCCGCTGGTCCCGATCTTGAGGCCCGCGCCCGTGCCCTCGCCGCCGCCCTGACCACCGACGGCTTCGTCGGGTCCACCAAGACCGTCGGCCGTCCGCAGGGGAGCGGAGTGCGAAGCGTCCCCGCCGCCCGCCCCGTCATGCTGAGCGTCCAGCTCTGCCAGGGCCACTGCCCCATCCAGGGCCTCGCCTCCGCCTTCCCCGCCTTCTGCGAGCAGGAGACCGGCGTCTTCGCCCGGCTCCTCGGCGTGGACGTGCGCCGCCTCTCGACACTCGCCGCCGGCGGGCACGTCTGCACCACCCACATACCCCTGGGACGGACGACGGCGGTGCCCGCACCGGGCGCCCTCGACGCCTCCGGGCCCGCAGCACCGCCGGTCGACCCGGCAGCAGCGCCGCCCGCCCCAGCAACGTTATCCATCCATCAGCAAGGAAGGCCGTGATGACGGATCAAGTAGACCGCAAGCCAGCTGCGTCGGCAGTGCCGGAGTCGGTGATCAGCGACATCCTGGAGAAGAATCCGGAGCTCGAGGGCATCGGCACGTACCAGTACGGCTGGGCCGACAAGAACGAGGCGAGCGACAACGCACGCCGCGGCCTGAGCGAGGAGGTCGTCCGCGACATCTCCGCCAAGAAGAACGAGCCCGAGTGGATGCTCGACCTCCGCCTCAAGGGCCTCAAGTACTTCGACCGGAAGCCCATGCCCGCCTGGGGCGCGGACCTGTCCGGGATCGACTTCGACAACATCAAGTACTTCGTGCGCTCCACGGAGAAGCAGGCCAACACGTGGGAGGACCTCCCCGAGGACATCCGCAACACGTACGAGAAGCTCGGCATCCCCGAGGCGGAGCGCGCGCGCCTCGTCTCCGGCGTCGCGGCCCAGTACGAGTCCGAGGTGGTGTACCACCAGCTCCGCGAGGACCTCGAGCGCCAGGGCGTCATCTTCCTGGACACCGACACCGCGCTCCGCGAGCACCCGGAGATCTTCAAGGAGTACTTCGGCTCGATCATCCCCGTGGGCGACAACAAGTTCGCGTCGCTCAACACGGCGGTCTGGTCCGGCGGGTCCTTCGTGTACGTGCCGAAGGGCGTCCACGTCGAGATCCCCCTGCAGGCCTACTTCCGGATCAACACCGAGAACATGGGCCAGTTCGAGCGCACGCTGATCATCGCGGACGAGGACTCCTACGTGCACTACATCGAGGGCTGCACCGCCCCGATCTACACGTCCGACTCGCTGCACTCGGCCGTCGTCGAGATCGTGGTGAAGAAGGGCGCCCGCGTCCGGTACACCACCATCCAGAACTGGTCGAACAACGTGTACAACCTCGTGACGAAGCGCGCCATCGCCCACGAGGGCGCCACGATGGAGTGGATCGACGGCAACATCGGCTCCAAGGTCACCATGAAGTACCCGGCCGTCTACCTGGTCGGCGAGCACGCCAAGGGTGAGACGCTCTCGATCGCCTTCGCGGGCGAGGGACAGCACCAGGACACCGGGTCGAAGATGGTGCACATCGCACCGAACACGAAGTCGTCGATCATCTCGAAGTCGGTCGCGCGCGGCGGTGGGCGGGCGGCCTATCGCGGCCTCGTGCAGGTCCGCGACGGCGCCAAGCACTCGGCGAACACGGTCCGCTGCGACGCCCTGCTGGTGGACACCATCTCGCGCTCCGACACGTACCCGTACGTCGACATCCGCGAGGACGACGTCACCATGGGCCATGAGGCCACCGTGTCGCGCGTCAGCGAGGAACAGCTGTTCTACCTCATGTCCCGCGGGCTCCCCGAGGACGAGGCCATGGCCATGATCGTGCGCGGGTTCATCGAGCCGATCGCCCGTGAACTGCCCATGGAGTACGCGCTCGAGCTGAACCGGCTGATCGAACTGCAGATGGAAGGGGCCGTGGGCTAGCGATGGCTGACACCACCCAGATTTCACCCGACACCACGTCTGAGGGAGAGCGGACCGAACTCGGACGGTCTGCCGACAAGGCACGCATAGGTGCTCCCTCCGGCACTGTGGACACCCGCGCCGTCATCGACGGCTTCACCGAGGAGGGCGAGAGCCTGCCCGGCGGGGACGACGGCACCGAGCAGCTCGGCTTCAAGAAGCACAGCCACGGCAACGCGCCCGTGGTGCCCGAGGCGTCCCGGGGGGAGCGCCGCAGGTCCTTCGACCTCGCGGACTTCCCGACGCTGACCGGCCTCGAGGAGGACTGGCGGTTCACGCCGCTCAAGCGCCTCCGCGGGCTCCACACGGACGCGCTGAGCGGCACGGCTCCCGGGATCGAGGTCGGCGGTGCCGGCAACGTCACCGTCGAGACCGTCGGCCGCGGCGACGCCCGCCTGGGCTCGGCCGCGACCCCCGAGGACCGCGTGTCCGCCGCCGCATGGAACGCGTTCACCGAGGCGACCGTCATCACCATCCCGAAGGAGACGGTGGCGGACGGCGAGGTCATGGTCGAGGTCACCGGATCGACCTCCGACGCCGCCGCCCAGCACATCCTCATCCACGCGGAGGCCTTCTCGAAGGCCGTCGTCGTGCTCGACCACTCCGGCTCCGCCACGCTGGCCCAGAACGTCGAGATCATCGTCGGCGACGGGGCGCAGCTGACGGTCGTGAGTGTCCAGGAATGGGACGACGACGCCGTGCACGTGTCCTCGCAGCAGGCGAAGGTGGGCCGCGACGCACGGTACAAGCACGTCGTCGTCAGCCTCGGCGGCGACCTCGTACGGCTCACGCCGTCGTCGATCTTCACCGCCACCGGTGCCGAGGTCGAGATGTACGGCCTGTACTTCGCCGACGCCGGCCAGCACCTCGAGCAGCGCCTGCTCGTGGACCACGCCGTCCCGAACTGCAAGTCGCGGGTCACCTACAAGGGCGCCCTGCAGGGCGTCGACGCCCACACCGTGTGGGTCGGCGACGTGCTGATCCGCAAGGCGGCCGAGGGCACGGACACCTACGAGACCAACCGCAACCTGATCCTCACGGACGGCGCGCGCTCGGACTCCGTCCCGAACCTCGAGATCGAGACAGGCCTCATCGAGGGCGCGGGCCACGCCAGCGCCACCGGCCGGTTCGACGACGAGCACCTCTTCTACCTGATGGCCCGTGGCATCCCCGAGAAGGCGGCACGCCGCCTCGTCGTCCGCGGCTTCCTCACCGAGGTCATCCAGCAGATCAAGGTCCCCGCGCTCGAGGAGCGCCTGTCCGCGTCGGTCGAGCGCGAACTCGCCGCGGGGAACCTCTGATGGCCGATGCGCCCGGCGGCGAGCTGATCTGCAGCGTCGACGACGTCCAGGTCAAGCAGGCACTCCGCGTCCTCATCGACGACTACCCCGTCGTCGTCGTCCGCGATTCCGACGGCGAGATCCACGCGCTGGGTGACACGTGCTCCCACGCCGACATCTCCCTGTCCGAGGGCGACGTCGAGGGCTGCGCCATCGAGTGCTGGGGCCACGGCTCCCAGTTCGACCTGCGGAGCGGCGCCCCGCTGCAGCTCCCGGCCTACGAGCCGGTCCCGGTGTTCGCACTCGAGGTCCACGACGGCAACGTCTACGTGGACGTCACCAACGTCACCAACGGAGCGCCCGCCCCGCAGCTCGGCTAGCCGGCGCCGTCCGAACCTCCCACGTCCTGCGCAGCAGGCGATGAAGAAAGAACACGATGACCACACTTGCAATCAAGGACCTGTACGTCAGCATCGACACCGAGCAGGGCAACGTCCCCATCCTCAAGGGCGTCACGCTGACGATCAACACCGGCGAGACCCACGCGATCATGGGCCCCAACGGTTCCGGCAAGTCGACCCTCGCGTCGACCATCGCCGGCCACCCCCGCTACAAGGTCGACAGCGGCTCGATCACCCTCGACGGGGAGGACGTCCTCTCCATGAGCGTCGACGAGCGAGCCCGTGCCGGGCTCTTCCTCGCGATGCAGTACCCGGTCGAGGTCCCGGGCGTCACGATGACGAACTTCCTGCGCACCGCCAAGACCGCGCTCGACGGCGAAGCCCCGAGCCTGCGCCACTGGACCAAGGACGTCAAGACGGCCATGGCCCAGCTGCGCATCGACGCGGATTTCGCCCAGCGCAACGTGAACGAGGGTTTCTCCGGCGGCGAGAAGAAGCGCGTCGAGATCCTCCAGCTCGAGCTCTTCCGCCCCAAGTTCGCCATCCTGGACGAGACCGACTCCGGCCTCGACGTCGACGCCCTCAAGGTCGTCTCCGAGGGCGTCAACCGCGAGCACTCGAAGGGCGAGATGGGCACCCTGCTCATCACCCACTACACGCGCATCCTGCGCTACATCAAGCCGGACTTCGTGCACGTGTTCGTCGCCGGCAGGATCGCCGAGGAGGGCGGGCCGGAACTCGCGGACCGCCTCGAGGAAGAGGGCTACGATCGGTTCACGGCACAGTCCGCGGTCGAGGCCTAGGACCCTACGATTCGGCACGGTGTGCCGATCGACCTGAACACCGCCTGAAAGGAAGAGTCGGATGAGTGACGTGCAGCAGGCGCAGACCGCGCTGGATGACATCGAGGAAGCGCTGCGGGACGTGATCGACCCGGAGCTCGGCGTGAACATCGTCGACCTCGGTCTCCTCTACGGCCTGAACTACGCGGAGGACGGCGCCCTCCTGATCGACATGACCCTGACCACCGCGGCGTGCCCGCTGACGGACGTGCTCGAGGAGCAGGTGGGCCAGGCGCTGGACGGCGTGGTCGACGAGTGGCGACTCAACTGGGTGTGGATGCCGCCGTGGGGTCCCGAGCGGATCACCGAGGACGGCCGCGACCAGATGCGGGCGCTCGGCTTCAACATCTGAGGTGTCGCAGGGGCGCGACGCCCGTGCAGGAGGGTGGTTCCGGGGACAGCCGGGGCCGCCCTCCCGTGTCTCACGGGTCGGTCCGGTCCCCGCCCTCGGCGCGGGGAGGGGTCCGAGCCGCACCGGGCTCACGGTCGCCGGGGTGCTGCTCCTCGACGCTGTCCTCGTCCACGGCACCGCCCAGGCCGCGGGCGGCGAGTGCTTCCCCCGTGCGGTGCGCGTAGGCGACGGCGCCGATCACCAGGGGCGTGACTGCGACCCGCGGATGCCGGTCGAGCCCGCGGGCACGCGCCGCCTCGCGGACATCGACGAACAGGCCCGCGAGGTACGGGATGCTGCGCAGCATGATGGACAGGGCGAGGGCGAACCGCTCGGGGTCGGCGCCGACCGCGCGGAACGGCCGTGCGAGCCGCGCCACGCCGTCGAGCAGGTCCTGCGTCGGGGTCGTGAGGGTCACGGCCCGCGCCACGAGCAGGCAGGCCGCGATCCCGCCGATGACCGCGACGGCGTGCAGCCACCCCTGGGACACGCCCTGGTAGACCGCGAGGAGCCCGAGCACGGGCGCCGCGGGCAGCAGCATCCGGAGGATCCGCGCGGGGGACCGGTGCGCCCCGAGCGCCAGGGCCCCGAGGGCCAGGACGAGCGCGACGGCGCTGGTCGCCGGTGACCGCCACGCGATCACGACGACGGCGCACGCGAGGGACACGACAGCCTTCACCGGCAGCGGCGTCCGGTACAGGAAGCCGGAGCCGGGCTGGTAGAGCCCCAGCGTGCTGCCGTAGCCCCTCACGGCCCACCGACCGCCGACGTCGCCGCGAGCTCGCGGTACCGGGCCACCGCGTCCGCCGGCGGCCCGTCGAACACGATCCGGCCGTCGTCGACGACGAGCGCCCTGTCGCTCTCCAGGGCGAAGTCCAGGTTGTGGGTCGTGAACACGACCTGCTGGTCGAGTCCGGCGATGAGCGCCCGGACGCGGGCGTCGTTGCGGAGGTCCAGCAGCGTGGTGGGCTCGTCGGCGACGAGCACGCGCGGCTCCACCGCGAGGACCACGGCGAGGGCCAGGATCTGGCGTTCGCCGCCGGAGAGGTCGTAGATGCTGCGGTCGGCCAGGTGCTCGATGCCGAACCGCCGCAGGACGGCTGCGCCGGCCCGTCGCCGCTCCGCAGCCGGCAGCTTCCGGCTGCGCAGGGACAGTTCCACGTCCTCGCGGCCCGTGGGCATGACGAGCTGCGACAGGGGATCGGTGAACACGAACCCGACGCTGCGCCGCACGGCGTGGCCCTGCGACCGCGTGTCCCGGCCGAAGACGGCGACCGACCCCGAGGTGGGGACGAGGAGGCCGTTGACGAGGCGCAGGAGGGTCGACTTGCCGGACCCGTTGGGCCCGATCACCGAGACCCGCCGCTCGGACAGGGTGAGGGTGAGCGGATGGAGGAGCGTCCTCCCGTCGTCCGAGCGGACCGCTGCGCCGCTGAACTCAAGCACGCGGTACGGGCCGCCCGGCGAGGAGCCGCGGGAAGGCGCGGTGGACCGACACGGCGAGCACCGCGGCCAGGAGGTTCTTCAGGACGTCCCCGGGCAGGTAGGCCGCATCGACGACGATCGCGTCCCGCAGGGGCAGGCCCGCATTGACGACCAGCCCGGCGATCCCGAGGGGGTGGATCGTCAGGAGGCTCGCCGCGAGGCACGCGAGGAACAGCAGGAGCGTCCGGAAGCGCTCCGCCCGGCGGAGGACGGCGACGGCCAGGAGGCCGGAGACGAGGGCCGCCAGCGGGAACGCCACGAGGTAGCCGGCCGACGGCCCGGCGAGCACGCCGAAGCCTCCGCTGAAACCGCTGAACACGGGCAGGCCGATCAGGCCCGCGACGAGGTACAGCAGCACGGCGGCCGTTCCACGGGCCGGTCCGAGCACGATCCCGGCGAGCATCACCCCGAGCGTCTGCAGTGTGATCGGCACCCCGAGCGGACCCACCGGGATACCGGGTAGGATTGCAAGGGCGGCGATGAGGGCGGCGAAGACCGCGACCAGCGAGAGATCGGTGGCATCCCACCGCTTGCGGGACGACGGCCGGCGGGTGCGGGCCGGTCCTGCATCGGTTTTCCCGGCTGGCTGCATGGCACATCCTCCTTCAGCGGGCCGGAGTCGCACCGGCCACTCCGGTGATCTGTCGGATTCCTCCAGCCGCAACTGCTTCTGTACCGAGACTAGCGCCGGTCATCAGGGACTCCCTTGTGGGATTCCTACAACAAACGCCGTCTCCGGCACCATCGAAAGGCCCCACCGTGATTAGCGTATCGAACCTGGAGCTCCGGGCCGGAGCCCGCCTGCTCATGGACGAGGTCTCCTTCCGGGTCGACAAGGGCGACAAGATCGGGCTCGTGGGGCGCAACGGCGCCGGCAAGACGACGCTCACGAAGGTGCTGGCGGGCGAGTCGCTGCCCGCCGGGGGCACGGTGACCCGCTCGGGCGAGATCGGCTACCTGCCGCAGGATCCCCGGACGCCGAACATGGAGCAGCTCGCCCGCGACCGCATCCTGTCCGCCCGCAACCTCGATGCCGTCGTCGGGGAACTGCGCCAGGCGCAGGAGGACATGGCGAGCGAGAAGACGTCGGTACGCAACAAGGCGATGGCCCGGTACGACCGCATCGAGGCGGCCTTCCTCGCGGGCGGCGGCTACGCGGCCGAAGCCGAGGCGGCGTCCATCTCCTCCAACCTCTCGCTGCCCGAGCGCATCCTCAACCAGCCGCTCAAGACCCTGTCCGGCGGCCAGCGCAGGCGCGTGGAGCTCGCCCGCATCCTGTTCTCGGGTGCCGAGACCATGCTCCTCGACGAGCCGACGAACCACCTCGACGCCGACTCGATCACCTGGCTCCGCGAGTTCCTCAAGAACCACCAGGGCGGCCTGATCGTCATCAGCCACGACGTGGAGCTCCTCGAGGCCACCGTGAACAAGGTGTTCCAGCTGGATGCGAACCGCGGGACGATCGACATCTACAACATGGGCTGGAAGCGGTACCAGCTGCAGCGCGAGACGGACGAGCGTGCGCGGAAGCGCGAGCGTGCGAACGCGGAGAAGAAGGCGCACGTCCTCATGGACCAGGCGAACAAGATGCGCGCCAAGGCGTCCAAGGCCGTGGCCGCCCAGAACATGGCCAAGCGCGCGGAGCGGCTGCTGGGCGGGCTCGACGCGGTGCGCGCCTCCGACCGTGTCGCGGCCCTGCGCTTCCCCGACCCGTCGCCGTGCGGCAAGACGCCCATGACGGCCGAGGGCCTCAGCAAGTCCTACGGCTCGCTCGAGATCTTCACCGACGTCGACCTGGCGATCGACCGCGGTTCGAAGGTGGTGATCCTCGGGCTCAACGGCGCGGGGAAGACGACGCTGCTGCGGATGCTCGCCGGGGTGGACACGCCCGACACCGGGAAGGTGATCGCCGGCCACGGCCTCAAGGTCGGGTACTACGCGCAGGAGCACGAGACGCTCGACACGCAGCGGACCGTCCTCGAGAACATGAAGTCCTCGGCGCCGGACATGCAGGACGCCGAGGTGCGCGGCATCCTCGGTTCGTTCCTGTTCTCCGGCGACGACGTCAACAAGCCCGCCGGTGTGCTCTCCGGCGGCGAGAAGACCCGCCTGGCACTCGCCACCATCGTCGCGTCCTCCGCCAACGTGCTGCTGCTCGACGAGCCCACGAACAACCTCGACCCGGCCAGCCGCGCCGAGATCCTCGGCGCGCTCAAGAACTACAGCGGGGCCGTGGTCATGGTCAGCCACGACGAGGGGGCGGTGGACGCCCTCGATCCCGAGCGCGTCGTCCTGCTGCCCGACGGCGTCGAGGACCTGTGGAACTCCGACTACCTGGAACTCGTCACGCTGGCCTGACCTCGGCAGCAGCCGTCACGCCGCATCGACAGCACGGGATTCGAGGGCGGGTACCGTGCGCATCGGTGCGTGACCGACCGCCGCCCGGCGTCGCGGGCTCGTCCAGATCCCGCTCGATCCGGCCGTGAACGCCTTCGGGATCTGGCTCAGGCAGATCGCCGCGTCCAGCATGCGCACCAGGGGGAACAGCAGCCCGAAGAGCAGGTACGACGGGCGCCTGAGCAGCACGGCCGCCAGCACCGACAGCAGGAAGTCGGGCAGGAGGACACCCACGAGCACGGCCTCCAGGGGCAGCGCGTTGGCGATCCAGTCGACCGGCTGCGGTACCTGCTGCATCTCGGCCGGCAGCGCGTCGAAGACCAGGGACAGTGCGAGCAGGGGCAGCAGCGTCAGGAGGAGTATCCCGCTGACGACGATCTCGACGATGTGGATCCACAGGTTGACCCAGAACTTCGAGAACCGGAAGCGGTGCCGCCGGACGGTCTGCCAGAACCCCAGGTTCCAGCGCCGGATCTGGCGCATGTAGTCCCCGAGGTTGTCGGGATCCTCCGTGTACGCGACGGCCGCGGAGGGATGGAAGGCGATGCGCCCGAGCTTCCTCGCGTGCACGTCGAACGTCATGTTGAAGTCCTCGATGACCAGCCCGCGGCCCGCGACGTCGATGTGCCGCAGGACCGAGGTGCGGTACATGCTCGCGAAGCCCGGCACGATGTTCACCACGTTGGCGCCCTTGGCCGCCTGCCCGTACTTGAGCAGCAGCTGCACGATCAGGTACAGCCTGTCCCGGTACGCCACGAGGAACCGCCCCAGCAGGGGGCGGCGGCCCGTTCCGACGATGGACTTCGCGCGGCCGGCCACGGCGGCGACCTCCGGGTCGGCGAAGAGGGGGAGGCCGGTCGTCAGGTACTCCCTGGTCGGGCGCGTGTCGGCGTCGAGGATGAGGACCACCTCGAAGCGGTCGCAGAGCTCGAAGTACCGGATCCCCTCCGCGAGAGCGCCGGCCTTGCCACGATTGACCGTCAGGTCGAGGACGTTGACGCCCATGCCCTGCGCGATGGGGACCGTGGCGTCGCTCGACCTGTCGGACACCACGTGGATGTTCGCGGGGGCCACCAGCGCCGACGCCGCACGGAGCGACTGCTCGATCGAGGCCGCCTCGTTGTGGGCGGCGATCAGGACCGCCACCTGGCTCACGTCGGGCGTACCCCGCGGGGGCCCTCCCCGACGGGTGGACGTCAGGCGGCCGAACACCTCCCCGACGCTGCGGCCGAGACCGACGAGGCTCCAGAAGGTCGTGCTGACACCGATCACCAGCAGGACCACGACTACGTAGGTCAGGACATCCATGATTCTCCATTATCGGGACGAGGGGTGAAGGGGATCATCGCGGTGCCCGCTCACTGGACCTGGCTGGTGGTGACGATTCGCCGCCAGGGCCCGTCCGGGACGTCCTCCTCGTCGACGAACTGCCAGTCGACGCGGTCGTCCTGACCGTCGAGGTCACTGAACCCCAGGCAGCCGTTGATGGCGGGCGACACGTCCAGGCCGGCACCGCTGTACTCGGTGCTCGCGGGACGCCGGTCGTCCGTCCCGAAGACGTACGCGCTGTCGTCGTACACCGCCGGTCCCGCATCCTGGATCTGCCCGTAGCACACGGCGGAACCCTTCCTCAGTTTCACCCAGCGGTTCTTCATGAAGCTGTGCTGCCTGCTCGTGAGGAGCGCCGGGTTCTCCGCGGCCTCCTCCGCCGCCCAGGGGATGACGGTGCCGCGCTGCGCGAAGGCCTCGGGATTGTTGAGGTCGTCGAACGGCAGGTCGAGGTAGAACGGGTTCTGCAGGGGCGTCATGCTGCTGGGGAAGTAGCCGTTGGAGGCCACGCGCGGCTCCGTGCTGCAGCCGTCGGAGGTCCGGATGCCGTCGCACCCGCCGTAGCTCTCCATCCACCGCGAGTCGTAGGTGGAGTACTCCTGGCTGCCGTCCTCCGCGTCGGGATCGTGGATCTCGCCCACCCAGAAGGTCGTGGAGACGATGTCCGTGTGCCAGGGGTACTTGTCCTTCCCCTGGGTGGCGACGATCGCCGTCGTGCCGACGACGAGCAGCGCGACAGCCGCGACCGCCAGCACGATGGTGCGCCGGGGGGATCGCGTGCGGACTGCCACCGGTGGATCCTTTCTCGCTGGCGGTTCGTGGAGGGTCCGGCGGGAGTTCTCCGCCGGTCGATCGTTCGCAGCGCGTGCTGCCTGGGCGCCCGGGCCCGTTCCCGTGGTCACCATGGCGAGGCCAGGATGCTCAGCGACGCCGGGTTGTCGAAGGGTGCCGTGAAGGCGCGGCGGACCTGGGCCCAGGTGGCGGCGACGCTACGGGTCAGGAACTCGTCCCAGGTGATGTCCACCTCCTGGCTGTAGTCGTCCGTGACGAGTGTCCCGGCCTCCCGGAGGTTGAGGCCGAAGCTCAGGCCGTCGACGTCGCGGGGGACGTGCGGCGTGGTGAACGTCGCGTGGGTCCACTCGTCGGTCGGGGGGAAGGGAGGGCTCGAGGTCCAGTGCGTCCAGCTCCCGTCCGAGTCGCGGACGTAGATCTCGAACTGCGTCTCTCCCGTGGACTTGTACCAGGCGCCGAGGTCGTAGGCCCTGCCCGACTCCACGGGCGGGGAGCACGTGCCCAGGTCGAGGGTCGGCAGGAGTTTCGCGTCGCCTCCCACGTAGTCGGCCAGGTCCAGCCGACTGCCCGCGTCGCCCGAGTGGGCGTCCTCCACCACCGTGAAGGACGGGCGGTTCTCCCCCCAGCCGACGCCCTGCCAGCAGGCCGGCAATGCGCTGTCGTGGCTCGGCGTCTCGAGGCCGGGGTTGCGGAGGAGGTTCCCTGCGCGTGGTGCTGGAGGGTACTCGACCGTCGCCTGCTGCGGCCCTCCGATCACCTCGTCCACGGTCCGGACCACGGTGCCGAGCGGGGCGCGTGCGGCCAGCCACCCCGCGAAGGCGTCGAACACCGACGGCGGGACGGACAGCGACGTGCCGGTGGCGTCGATGTGGTGGAAGGTGAGCTGCAGCCACCCGCCCGTGGTCTCGGCATCGGTGACGGTCTTCTGCAGGTCGGCCAGTGTCCAGGTGTTCTCCACCTGGTTCGGTGCCTTGGTCCTGAAGGGATCGGCCGGCGGGGTGGTCTCGGCGACCGGGCACTCCTCGCAGGTGAAGGTCACCCGGGGCAGCTCGGGGCTCCGGATGTCGCCCAGGCCGCGGGCGCTGTTGTAGCCGCACCCCGCGACGATCTGCTCCAGGTCACGGCTCGCCGTCCCGTAGGGATAGGCGAAATTGGTGACGTCCAGTCCGAGTTCCACCAGCTTGGTCCTGTCGTTGCATACTTGGCGCTGCGCTTCCTCCGCGTCCATCTCGGCCAGATCGGCATGGGTCACGGTGTGGCCGCCGATCTCGTGGCCGGCGGCCTGGAGGTCCTGGAGCTGGGCGAGTGTCATCTTCGTGGGCGCCGGATCCGTCGGCCCGGGCTCGTCGGCGATGAGGCCCGACGACACGAAGAACGTGCCTCGAAGCCCGTAGTCCGCCAGGACCCGGGCGGCATCGACCTGGTCGTCGTGTCCGTCGTCGAACGTCAGGCTCACCATCGTCCGTGGCGCGCCGACCGAGGGCTCGGCGCCCACCGAGGAGTGCGCCGGCACCGATCCGCTGATCGACGCACCGAGCAGGAGGACGACGAGGAACAGTGTCGCGGTCATGCTGAACAGGTCCGTAGGATGCCCGTGCGTCCGGTCACCCGGGCCCGCGGCCCCGCCGCGAAGGGCCCCTCTGGCCCTCCGTCGGCGGGTTCGCGTCACCTAGTGGCCCCGGCCGGCACCCCACCCGGGGCGGTGGAGAGCATCGACTTGGCCACCTTCAGGATGATCGTGTCCACGGTCGTGGTCGGCTTGAACCTGACGAGGCGTCCTGCGAGGGAGTTGTCAGGGACCCTGCGCCGCATGTCCTCGTAGCCGGCGCCGTAGGCCTCCTCGTAGGGGACCAGACTGATGACGCTGCTGCTGCCGAGCAGCTTGACCGCCCGCTCGGCCAGGTCGAGGATGGAGATCTCCTGCAGGCCCCCCAGGTTCACCGCGAGCCCGCGGGTCGCGGGCTCCTCGGCGATGCGCACCATCGCCGGGATGATGTCCCCGACGTAGGAGAAGCAGCGCGTCTGCCTGCCGTCACCGAACACGGTGAGCGGCTCGCCACGGAGGGCCTGGCCCACGAGGTTCGGCACGACCATGCCGTAGCGGCCGGTCTGGCGCGGACCCACGGTGTTGAAGAGCCGCACGATGGAGACCTGCAGCCCGTACTCACGCCAGTAGGCGTGGGCGAAGGCCTCGTCGATCCCCTTCGCCGCCGCATAGGTCCACCGGGACTTCAGCGGGGAGCCCAGGATGCGGTCGGAGTCCTCCGACAACCGGTCGGCGGTGTTCTTGCCGTAGATCTCGCTGGTGGAGGCCAGCAGGAGATCCACCCGCGCATCGCGGCAGGCGTCGAGCACGACCTCGGTGCCGTGGATGTTCGTGCGGAGGCTCTCGAGGGGGTGATCCACGATCAGGTGCACCCCCACCGCTGCCGCCAGGTGGAAGACGCGGTCCGATCCGGTGACGACCTCCCGGACGGCGTCCCGGTCGAGGATGCTGCCCTCGCGGAAGGTGAAGGACGGGTTGTCCCAGACGTCCTTTAGGTTCTCGAGGGAGCCGGTGGACAGGTCGTCCAGGACCGTGACGGTGTCGCCCGCCTCCAGCAGGTACTCGGTGAGGTGGCTGCCGATGAAGCCGGCACCGCCCGTGATGACAGTTCTCATGCTTGTTCTCCCAGCTGGTTCGTTTCGAGGCTGATGCGTCTAGAGATGGAAAATGTTCGTTCCGAGGGCCAGGCGGAACGTGGAGTCCAGCACGGGGACCTCGGGGGAGATCCAGGTGACGTCTGCCGAGCTGTGCGCGGTATGGAGGAGCACCAGGTCGGCCTCGAACGCTCCGGGGTCGGCATCGTGCTCGAGCATGGTCCCGTCGGCCAGTCGCACGGTCGGGATCAGGTGGTCGTGGTAGCCCACCACGGCACCCTCGTCGATGAGGCTCGCGAGGATCTCCAGTGCGGGGGACTCCCGCAGGTCCTCGACATCCGGCTTGTAGGCCACGCCGACGACGAGGACCCGCGCGGAGTGGAGGCCCATGTCGCGGTCCGACAGGATCTTGCGGATGCGGTCGACCACCTTGCCGGGCCGGGCGGCGATCGCGTTCATCGCCTGTTCGATCACCGGTGTCGACAGACGCAGCTTGCGCATCTGCCAGAGCAGGTAGTGGGGATCGCAGGGGATGCAGTGGCCGCCCACCCCCGGGCCCGGCGTGAAGGCCATGAAGCCGTAGGGCTTCGTCGCCGCGGCGCCGATCACCTCCATGACGTCGAGGTCCAAAGAATGCGACATATCGGCGAATTCGTTCGCCAGACCGATATTCACGGCGCGGAAGGTGTTCTCGACGAGTTTCGTCATTTCCGCGGCGTCCGCGGAACTCACGACGTGAATGGAGCGGGTGTACGTGCCGATGAGTGCCACGGCCGCCGTCGTGCAGCTCTTCGTGATTCCACCCACGACGCGGGGGACGTCCTCGTGGGCGAAATTGTCGGCACCCGGGTTTATCCGTTCCGGGCTGAAAGCCAGGTGGATATTGCTGCCCGGCACCAGACCGCGGCGTGCGAGCGGGGTCGCGAGCAGGTCACGGGTGCAGCCGACGTAGGTCGTGGAGGTGAGGAGCAGCAACTGGCCGCTCACCGCCTGCTCGACGACGGTCTGGCAGGCACTGCTGAGGATGCCGAGGTCGGGGACCAGGTAGGCGTCCACCGGTGTGGGGACGCAGATGATGACGGCGGCCGCCTGGGACAGGCGGGTGGAGTCGGAGGTGAGCTCGAAGTAAGGATCGGCCAGGGCCCGGGTCAGACGTTCCCGGTCGGAGTTCACCAGGTCCGCGCGTCCGTTGCGGATGACGTCCAGGCGCGAGGTGCTCGCGTCGACGCCGAGTACCCTGGCGCCGGCGGCGGTGAAGGCGAGCGCCGTCGGCAGTCCGACATAGCCCATGCCGACTATTGCGACATCGAATTCGAAGGCCTGTTCCTGCTGTTCCGGCGCCGGTTCGAAGACCGGGGCGGGAGCTTCCAGGAGCTGCGGTGCATTGTGCCTGTTCGACAATTTCGGACCAGCAACCAGATTTCCAGTCATAACTTCGTCCTTTTTTGATCGGCGGTTCCGTCGCTGGTCGGTGAGGTGCCCGACAAAATGCCCGGAATCCCTGATTCGGAGCCTTGGAACATTTACGACAGTCGACGAATTCATCGTCCGTCGCCAAAACTCTACGAAGGGCCCTGCGCGCACGCACGAGTGAATTCCACTCGACTCCGGTCCGGAACACCTGCAAGTACCACCCGAAGTCCCGTTACGGCTACGCGGAGGGGCAGGGGCGATTACTGGCGCGACCGACGTGCGGCGGCTACCATACTGGCTGCTACTCGTGCCCGGCCGGCTGCCGCTAGGGTGGTCGCGTGGACTTCGACTGGCTCCGGACCTCGTGCCTGTCCTTCCCGGGCGCCTACGAGGACTATCCGTTCGGCCCGGGTACCGCGGCCTTCCGGGTCCGGGCCGATCGTCGCGGCGGAACGGGGACTCCCGGGAAGATCTTCGCCCTCACGGGCGTGGACGCCCGCCCGCCGTCCATCTCCCTCAAGTGCGAACCGGCATTGGCGGTGCAGCTGCGCGCCGCGCATCCGGAGATCACGGGCGCGTGGCACCTCGACAAGAGGCACTGGAACGGGGTGCGGCTCGACGGGGACCTCCCGCCCGGAACGGTGCGGGACATGATCGAGGATTCCTACGACCTGGTGGTCTCCTCCCTGCCCGCGGCGGACCGGGAGGCGTTGGGCTGGCCGGCAGCCGGACCCGAGGGGTCCTAGCGGATCCCCTGCGCGTCGAGGATGGCGTCCTCCTCCTCCTCCGAGGACGGCCCACGGCGCCGGCGGGTCGGGCGCTGCAGAGCCGTGCCGTCCTGTTCGGCGTCGCTCCTGCGCTGCTGGCGCGCCGCATACCCGAGGCCCACGAAGGCGAGCACGCCGAACGCGAACCACTGCATGGAGTAGGAGAGATGCGGGCCCTCGTCGATGGACGGTTTGGGCGCCGCCACCGGTGTCTCGGCTGCCGCGGGCCGCTCCAGGGCGAGGAGGCCGTAGGCGGCGTCCTGCAGCGGGTAGTCCAGGCGGTCCGCGAGCGCGGACAGGTCGATCGACGCCACCTGGCCCTCGGGGGCGCCACGGTTGACCGCCGGTTCACCCGCCTTGGTCCTGGCCGTGACCTCGACCCGGCCCGACGGCGGTGGGGGGACCTCGTCCGGGCGCCCGGCCTCGGCATTGCCGATCGGGAGCCACCCGCGGTCGATGACGACCGCGGTGCCGTCGTCGAGCCGCAGGGGCGTCAGGACCTCGTAGCCCGGCTGCCCGTTGAGGGGACGGTTGCGCACCACCACCTGGCGGGCGACGTCGTAGGTCCCGGTGAAGGTGACGGGCGTCCATTCGCGGTCGGGATCGTAGCTGTCGAAACCGTTCGTCCCCGGCACGTAGGGCGCCGGCGGGGCATCGTAGTTGGCCTCGATGCGCTGGATGTCCTGCACGACCTCCTCGCGGCGGTCGAGCTGCCAGCGACCGAGGCCCACGCAGCCCGCGGCCAGCACGATCACCATGGCGAGCCAGCCGAGCCAGCGCGCGGACACGAGGAAGCGGTACACCTAGCGGGTCTCCATCGGTCGGTCGGGCGTGAGGGGGAGGGTCTGCTTCCAGAGGCCCCGGTCCCCGAGGTACTCCTCGAACCACGCGACGTGGCCGGGGCACGAGGCCCACGCCTTCCGGCGCTCGGGCGTGTGGATGCGCGGGTTGTTCCAGAGGAGCTGCCAGGCGGCGTCGTCCCGGCAGCCCTTGCGGGAGCACACGGGGGCGCCTGCCGGGCGCGGCGGCAGGAACAGGGAGAGACCCGCCGTCGAGCCGACGGCGGGTCCTCCGGGGGGCACTGCGTCAGGCATCGGCGCCGGACCTGCCGGAACCGGCGGCGTGGGAGCCGTGCGGCGCAGGCGTGTCGTCGAGGACCTCCCCGCTCAGGACGGCGTCGCCGTCGTCGGGAGCGGAGTCGAGGACCCTCGCCTCGATCTCGCGGACCGGGGCGCGGTCGATCAGCGCATCGCTGTGCCGGATGTTGCTCGTGTCACTGCCACCGTTCGCCACGATCACGGCGAAGTACGGCAGGAACACGGCCCCCGCGATCATGACCCACTGCAGCCACACGTACGGGACCACGAAGACCAGGATGAAGCAGACGAGACGGATGCTCATCGACACCGTGTACCGGATCATGCGGGTCCGCATCTCGTCGCTGTGACCGACACGAGCGTCGGAGATGCTGTGGACGTCTGTGTTGTGCTTCGATTTGTTGCTCATCACACTCCAAAAAGACTCCCTCAATTGTCTCACTCCGGGCCCCGTTCCCGAAGTCGAGGGATGCGCCGCTAGGATCGTCGGGACAGTTCGGCGGAGACGGTGTGCACCGCCTCCGGCCCATAGACAGAGGAGTTCTCCCCTTGGCACCTGATGCAGACAGCACGACGACGGCGACCGGTCGGAGCGTCCTGATCACGGGCGGCAACCGGGGCATCGGCCTTGCTATCGCTAAGGTGTTCGTAGCCAACGGCGACAAGGTTGCCATCACCTACCGAAGTGGTGAGGTTCCCGAGGGCATGCTCGGCGTCAGGGCCGACGTGACGAGCGAGGAGCAGATCGACGCCGCGTTCAGCCGGGTCGAGGCCGAGCACGGCCCCGTGGAGGTCCTCGTCGCCAATGCCGGCATCACGCGGGACGTCCTGCTCCTGCGCATGACCGAGGCGGACTTCACCGACGTCATCGACACCAACCTCACCGGTGCGTTCCGGGTGGTCAAGCGGGCGTCGCGCGGCATGATCCGCCTCCGGCGCGGCCGCGTCATCCTGATCTCGAGCGTCACGGGCCTGTACGGCGCCCCGGGCCAGATCAACTACTCCGCCTCCAAGGCGGGCCTCGTCGGCATCGCCCGGTCCCTCACGCGCGAGCTGGGATCGCGGGGCATCACGGCCAACGTCGTCGCGCCGGGCTTCATCGACACCGACATGACGGCGGAGCTGCCCGAGGAGACGCGCAAGAGCTACCTCGCCACGATCCCCGCAGGGCGTTTCGCCTCCCCGGACGAAGTGGCCGGCGTGGTGGCCTGGCTGGCAGGCGACGCCGCAGCCTACATCTCCGGCGCCGTCATCCCCGTCGACGGCGGCCTCGGCATGGGCCACTGACGCCTCCAGCACCCCAGTCCAGATTTCGAGCAGATTTCGAGCAGAAGGAGCATCATGGCCACCCTCGAGGGAACCACAGCGATCGTCACCGGATCGTCCCGCGGCATCGGAGCCGACGTCGCGCAGCTGCTGGCAGCGCAGGGCGCCGCCGTCGTCGTCAACTACCGGCAGAAGGCGCCCCGCGCGAACAAGGTCGTCGCCGGGATCGAGGCGGCCGGCGGGAAGGCCGTCGCCGTGGGCGCCGACCTGACCACCGACGAGGGGCCCGCGGCCCTGGTGGATGCCGCCGTGTCCCGCTTCGGCGGGCTCGACCTGCTCGTGCTCAACGCATCGGGCGGCATGGAGACGTCGATGGGGGAGGACTACGCCCTCCGCCTCAACCGCGACGCGCAGGTGGCCATGCTCACCGCCGCCGTCGACGTCATGCCCGCGGGCTCGCGTGTCGTCTTCGTCACGAGCCACCAGGCGCACTTCATCGAGAAGGTGGAGACGATGGACGCCTACGAGCCGGTCGCCCGCAGCAAGCGGGCCGGCGAGGACGCACTGCGTGCCCTGATCCCGCAGCTCGAGGAGAAGGGCATCACGCTCGTCGTCGTGTCCGGCGACATGATCGAGGGCACGGTCACCGCGACCCTGCTCGACCGCGCGACCCCCGGCGCCATCGAGGCCCGCCGCCAGGAGGCGGGGCGCCTCTACTCGGTCGCGGAGTTCGCGGCCGAGATCGTCAGGATGGCGACCGCCGACGTCCCGACCGGCCACACCGAGTACGTGGGCGGTGCCGAGGACTTCCTGGCCAAGGGCTGATCCTCCCGCCCGGCCGGAGGCGCCCAGCGATTCAGCCGTGGGGCGCCTCCGGGTCCGCCGGCGCCTCTGCCCGGCTCTGCGCGATCAGTTCCTTCGTGCGGACCAGGCGCAGGAGCGTGACCAGCACGATCCCTCCCAGCATGTTGAACACCACCGTGTAGCCGAACCAGGCCAGCCATCGCCCGTAGCCGATGTCGGCTCCCGAGTGGATCGCCGCGAAGATCAGCAGCGAGTCCAGGATCGAGTGGAAGAGCTGCAGGCCCGCGAGGAGGAAGCCCCCGATCACGGTCGCGACGATCCGCGCGACGTCGTTCTCCGTGCCCTGCTGCATCCTGCTCATGAGGGTGATCGTGCTGCCCCCGAGCACGGCCAGCGCCACGACCTGCAGCGAGAACGGCGCGTCGACGAAGTGGTGGGCACTCGTGCTCACCGTGCCCGACCACTGCGGGAACGCCTGCATGACGATCCACATGAACACCCAGCCGCCCGCGAGGTTGGCGACGAGTGTCCCGCCCCACAGTCTCGCGAGCTGCGCGACGCTGCCCTGCCGGGCGACGACGGCGGCCACCGGCATCAGGAAGTTCTCGGTGAACAGCTCGCTGTGCGCCAGCATCAGGGCGACCAGCCCGGCGCTGAAGGCGAGGCCCGCGAGCAGGTGGTCGCCCGTCGCATGCATCACGGCCAGGTACGCCATGATGCCGAGCCCGACCTCGAAGCCCCCGAAGACCCCCGTCACGAGGACGTTCCTCAGGGTCCGGTGCAGCCTCTCGGCCCCCTCACCGGTCGTCCTGTCGAAGGACTGCTTCAGCTCGTCCTCGACCGGGGCGTCGGTCCCGCCCAGTTCCCGCCTGCGTTCCTCGCTCATCGTGCCCTTCTGCCCGCGGCGGCCGGGATCCGGCGCCTGTCCTGGACCGCGGCGGCCGGCAGGGCCGGCGGGGTCCGCGTCGGAAGCCATCGTGCCACCGGCGGGAGCCTCCGGGGTGGCCGGATTTCCGCTGGGCATCGGGGCCTGGGTGTGGGTGCCGCCGGTCGTCAGAGGCCCGAGAAGTACCGCACGACGTCGAGATCGGGCAGGTCCAGTGCGGCGTCGGACGCGGCCCGCACGGCCGGTTTCGCCCGGAACGCCACGCCGAGTCCCGCCGCCGCCAGCATGTCGAGGTCGTTCGCTCCGTCACCCACTGCGATCGTCGACGCGAGGGGCACCCCGGAGCGGCCGGCCTCCGAGCGGAGCACCCGTTCCTTCTCGCCGCGGTCGACGACGGCCCCCGTCACGCGCCCGGTGAGCATGCCCGCCTCGACCTCGAGATCGTTCGCCCGCGCGAACGAGAGGCGGAGGCGCTCGGCGAGGGGCGCCAGGACCTGGGAGAAGCCGCCCGAGACGACCCCGACCCGGTGCCCGGCGTCGAGGTACGCCGCGACGAGCTGCTCCGCACCGTCGCTGAGCTCGATCCGGGCGACGACGTCGTCGACGACCGAGGACGGCAGGCCCGCGAGGGCGCGCACCCGGTGGTGCAGGGACTGGGCGAAGTCGAGCTCGCCGCGCATGGCCGCCTCCGTCACCGCTGCCACCTCCGCCTCGCGGCCGGCGTGGGCAGCGAGCAGTTCGATGACCTCCTGCTTGATGAGCGTCGAGTCGACGTCCATGACGAGCAGCTTCGGACCGGGGGCGTACACCGGGGCAGGGACGAGGGCCGCGCCCACGCCGGTCGCGGAGCACCAGCGGGACAGCCCGGCGCGGAGGCGGGAGGCGTCGGCGGGGAGCGAGACGTCGAGGGTCACGATGTCATAGGTGGCCGTCGCGGCGGTGGACGCGGCCCGTACCTCGGCACCGAGCCCCCGCAGGGCCGAACTCAGGCCGTCGCGGTGCCCGTCGTCGAGGTGTCGGGCGTACGCGACCACCCTGGCGTCGTCCCGCATGGGCCTGCTCCTGTCCGCGCCGTGGCCGGCGCCGTCTGCCCGTCGCTCCGGGGGTGGCCGCGCGTACCGCGCGAGTGCCGCCGGACGCGTCTGCCGGGGCGTATCCGCGGGGCGACGACGGCCGCCGCCCGCGAGGCCCGGCGGTTTCGCCACGGAGCCGCTCCTTAGCCTAGTGTCTAGGACCATGTGCAACGTTCTGGAACTGGCGGGAGTGAGCCTCGTCAGGGGTGGGAAGACCCTCCTCGATGACATCGACTGGCAGGTCCGGGAGGGTGAGCGCTGGGTGGTCATGGGTCCCAACGGGGCCGGGAAGACTACGCTCCTCCAGCTCGCCGGCGCACGCCTGCACCCCACCCGCGGGGTCGTCGGGATCCTCGACGAGGTCATGGGCGCCGTCGACGTCTTCGAGCTGCGCCCGCGGATCGGCCTCGCCTCGGCCGCCCTCGCCTCCCAGGTACCCGATCACGAGACGGTGCTGGACGTCGTCGTCACCGCGTCCTACGGGGTCACCGGACGGTGGCGTGAACAGTACGAACGCCTCGACGAGCGGCGGGCGTTCCGCCTGCTCGACGCGTGGGGCGTGTCCCGCTACCTGAACCGCCGCTTCGGCTCCCTCAGCGAGGGGGAGCGCAAGCGCGTCCAGATCGCCCGGGCCCTCATGGCGGACCCGGAGCTGCTGCTCCTCGACGAGCCGGCAGCAGGCCTCGACCTCGCCGGCCGCGAGGACCTCGTGCAGCGCCTCTCCGAGCTGGCACGCGACGAGGAGGCCCCCGCCATGGTGCTGGTCACGCACCACCTCGAGGAGGTCCCCCCGGGCTTCACGCACGCGCTGCTGCTCCGGGACGGCGCCGTCGTCGCGGCCGGCCCGATCGGCGGCGTGCTGACGGAGGAGAACCTGGGTACCGCGTTCGACGTCGCCCTGAAGCTCACCGAGGAGAACGGCCGCTACAGCGCCGTCGCCCGGGCGTGACCCCCGGCGACCCCGGCGGAAGCCCTGCGGTCCGCTGATGCCGCTCATCCACCTCGAGGCGGCCGACGACCCGCGCCTCGCGGACTACCGGAACCTCACCGACGTCCAGCTGCGCCTCGCCCGGGAGCCCGCCGAGGGCCTCTACATCGCCGAGGGTCCCAAGGTGCTGCGCCGTGCGCTGGACGCCGGTCATGCTCCGCGGTCGTTCCTGCTCGCGCCCAAGTGGGTGCCGGACCTGGCGGACGTCCTCGCGCGCTTCCCCTCCGTGCCGGCCTTCGTCGCGCCGCAGGCGACGCTCGAGGCGGTCACCGGGTTCCACCTCCACCGTGGCGCCCTGGCCGCGATGCACCGCCCCGCGCCGCTGCCGCTGGAGGGGATCCTGGCCTCCGCCCGCCGCCTCGTGGTCATCGAGGACATGGTGGACCACACCAACCTCGGCGCCGTGTTCCGGTCCGCCGCCGCACTCGGGATCGACGCCGTCCTGGTCAGCCCGCGCAGCGCCGACCCGCTCTACCGGCGGGCGGTGCGCGTCAGCATGGGCAGCGTCCTCCAGGTGCCCTGGGCGAGGCTCGGCGCCTGGCCCGAGGACCTCGCCGCCGTGCGCGGCGCCGGCTTCACCCTCGCGGCCCTGGCGCTCGTGCCCGGCGCCGTGCCGCTGGGCGCCTTCGCCGCGCGGGAGCAGGACCGGCTCGCGCTCCTCCTCGGCACCGAGGGGGACGGCCTGAGCGCCGCCGCTCTCGCCGAGGCCGATGTCGCCCTGACCATCCCGATGCACGGGGGAGTGGACTCGCTGAACGTCGCCGCCGCGGCCGCCGTCGCCTTCTGGGAGTGCCGGTACGACGGCGGCCCGCCCGCGGTTTAGCGGCGGCCCGGCTCCTGCGCTAGTATTGCTAGCTGGCCCAGTTGCCACCTCCATTCCCGTGCCTGGCAAAATCCAGGCAACCAGAGAAGGTAGTCCCGTGAAGTCTGATATCCACCCCAAGTACCAGTCGGTCGTGTTCCGCGACCTGGCCTCCGACAAGGCGTTCCTGACCAAGTCCACGGTCGGCTCCGCCAAGACCATCGAGTGGGAGGACGGCAACACCTACCCCCTCATCGAGGTCGAGATCTCCTCGGAGTCGCACCCGTTCTACACGGGCAAGCAGCGCATCATGGACTCCGCAGGCCGCGTCGAGCGCTTCAACGCCCGCTTCAAGGGCTTCGGCGGCAAGAAGTAGCCGAGCTCCGCACCGGAACCCCGGGCGAGAGCCCGCCGTCCCCGAGGAAAAGCCACGCCCATCCGGCGTGGCTTTTCCCGCTTAAGGCGACGTGCACGACACCCACCACGACACCCACCACGACACCCACCACGACACCGACGCGCCCGGCAGCGGGCGCTCCGGGGAGGTCCAGCAATGACACAGGCATCCGACACGTCCCGCCTGCACGGCGAGTACAAGACACCGGGCGGCAAGCTCACGGCCGTTGACCTCGCCGTCCGGGACGGTCGCCTCGCGGACGTCTCCGTCAACGGTGACTTCTTCCTCGAGCCGGACGAGGCGCTCCTCGACATCAACGCGGCACTCGAGGGGCTCCCCGCCGACACGGCACCCGGGGACCTCGCGGCCGCCGTCACGGTGCGCCTGGACCCGTCCGCCGTCCTGTTCGGGTTCTCGCCGGAGGCGATCGCCACGGCCGTCCGTCGCGCGCTGGGCCGGGCCACCGCCTTCTCGGACCACGCGTGGGAGATCATCCCGCCCACGCCGCTCTCCACGGCCATGCACGTCGCGATGGACGAGGTCCTCACGCACGACGTCGGCACCGGCGCCCGCAACCCCACGCTCCGCTTCTGGGAGTGGCAGTCGCCCTCCGTCGTGATCGGCAGCTTCCAGTCGGTGCGCAACGAGGTGGACCCGGAGGGCGCGGCCCGCCACGGCGTGACGGTGGTCCGGCGGATCAGCGGCGGCGGTGCCATGTTCATGGAGCACGGCAACGCCATCACGTACTCCCTCTACGTGCCGCAGTCCCTGGTCGACGGCATGAGCTTCGCCGAGTCGTACCCCTTCCTCGACGCGTGGGTCATGGAAGCGCTGCAGGAGCTCGGCATCAGGGCCTGGTACCAGCCGCTCAACGACATCGCGACCGACCTCGGGAAGATCGGGGGCGCCGCACAGAAGCGGCTCGCGAACGGGGGCATGCTGCACCACGTGACCATGAGCTACGACATCGACGCCGACAAGATGCTCGAGGTGCTCCGGATCGGCAAGGAGAAGATGTCGGACAAGGGGACGAGGAGCGCGAAGAAGCGCGTGGATCCGCTGCGCCGCCAGACGGGCAGGACACGCGAGGAGATCATCGACGTCCTGATCTCCACCTTCCGTCGCCGCTACGGCGCCGTGGACGCCACGCTGTCCGGGGACGAGCTGCGACGCGCCGAGGAGCTCGTGGACCGCAAGTTCGGCACGGAGGACTGGCTCTACCGCGTGCCCTGAGCCTGCGCCCGCAGGGAACGCAGCAGGTGGTCCCGCTCCTCGACGACGATCCGCCGGAGCGCCGCGGGTGCGTCGGCGTGCCCGGCGAGCCAGGCGTCGGTCCGTAGGACGACGGGGTGCCGCTCCGGCGCACCCTCGAGGTCCTGGTGGCCCGGGTACAGCCCCCGGACGATCCTGCTCGCCATCTCGATCCCGCGCGTCGCCCAGACGCCGCGGATCGCCTCGAAGTAGGGCTCCTCGTACCGTCCCAGCAGGTCGCGGGGGCCGATCCGGAAGCCCTCGATCGCGGCGCCGAGCAGTTCGTTCGACAACCGCTCGCCGCGCACGGCCTCCTCCCAGGTGGCCTCCTTGATCGCGGCGTCGGGGATGGCCGCCGAGGCCAGCGTGAAGCCCACGCGCCCGGACGCCGTCGCGTCCTCGCCGCGTCGGGCCTCCAGCTCCCCGGGACGCACCCGCTGCTGCGCGGCGAGGCCCTGGAGGAAGAACCAGCGCAGCTCGGCGTCGAGGCGCAGTCCGGCGATCTCCTCCTCGCCGTCGAGGACGGACCGGACGACGCCGCACGCGCGCGGTGCGGTGCGGGCCGCGGCGGCGAGGGCCCGCGCCCAGGCGAGCTGCAGGTCGGACCCCGGCTCCGCGGCACGCAGTCCCTCCGCCAGGAAGCCGCTCATCCTGTCGCGGAGCGCCGGGCGGCCGGCGGCCGGGGCGAATCCCTCGACGGCGGTCCGGGCATTGGCCAGGAGGACCTGCAGCACGCCCACCCCGGTCTCGGCAGGAGCGGCGAGCATCACCGCATCGAGGTAGGACGACGCCGGCATGGCCGCGTCCCGCGTCGCGGACCAGAGGGCGGTCAGGCAGGTGGCGCGTGCCAGGGGGTCCCGCAGCCGGTGGACCGACGTCAGGAGCGTGGCGAGGGACCGCTCGTCGAAGGACACCTTGGCGTAGGTGAGGTCGTCGTCGTTGACCAGCAGGAGGGCGGGCTGCGCCGTCCCGGCGAGGGCGGGCACCGGCGTCCGCGCTCCCTCCACGGTGACGGCCTCGGACGCGGTGCGGACCAGCCAGCCGCCGTCGTCGAACGTGTACAGGCCCACCCGGATCCGGTGCGGCCGGGGTTCGTCCCGGCCCGTGACCGGGTCCACCGCGTCCTGGACGATGGTCACGTCCGAGAGGACGCCGCCGGCTGCGGTCACCTCCGCGCGCAGCGAGGGCACGCCCGAGGTCTCCAGCCAGGCGCGGGACCAGCCCGCGAGGTCCTGGCCCGTCGCGTCGGCGAGGACGTCGAGGAGGTCCGCGAGCGTCGTGTTCCCGTACTCGTGCTTCCGGAAGTACTGCCGGGCTGCGGCCGTGAAGGCGTCCCGGCCCACGAAGGCGACGAGCTGCTTCAGCACGGAGGCGCCCTTGGCGTACGTGATGCCGTCGAAGTTCTGCTTCGCCGCCTCGAGGTCCGGGATGTCCGCGACGATCGGGTGCGTCGTCGGCAGCTGGTCCTGCACGTAGGCCCACGTCTTCCGGCGGTTCGCGAAGCTCACCCACGAGGTCTCCCAGCGCGTGGCCTCGGCAACCGCGAGGGCTCCCATGTAGTCGGCGAAGGACTCCTTCAGCCAGAGGTCGTCCCACCACGACATGGTCACTAGGTCCCCGAACCACATGTGCGCCATCTCGTGCAGGATCGTGTTCGCCCGGGCCTCGCGCTGCGCCTCGGTGGCGGCCGACTGGAACACGTAGTTCTCCGTGAACGTCACGAGGCCGGGGTTCTCCATGGCGCCGAGGTTGTACTCCGGCACGAACGCCTGGTCGTACTTGCCGAAGGGGTAGGGGTAGTCGAACAGGTCGTGGAAGAAGTCCAGGCCGCGCCGCGTCGTGTCGAGGATCTCCGGGGCGTCGAAGGAGGGCGCCAGCGAGCGGCGGCAGTAGAGGGCGAGCGGGATATCGAGCCCGTCGGCCGCCGTCCCCGCGGCGCCGGTCCACGAGCCGGTCTCCCGGTGGTACGGGCCGGCGAGCACCGTGGTGATGTACGTCGAGATGCGGGGGGTCGGGGCGAAGGTCCACCTCGAGGTCGGAGCATCCGCCACCTCGACGGGCGCGACCGCCACCTCGGCGCCGTTGGAGGCCACCGTCCACCCGGCGGGCGCGGTGACACCGAACGAGAAGGACGCCTTCAGGTCCGGCTGTTCGAAGCAGGCGAAGACGCGGCGGGCGTCGGCGGGTTCGTACTGCGTGTAGAGATAGGTCTCCCCGTCCGCGGGGTCGACGAACCGGTGCAGCCCCTCGCCGCTCGAACTGTACCGGGCCAGTCCCTCGACCGTCACCGTGTTGTGCCCGGCGAGGTCGTGCAGCGCGATCCGCGCGCCGTCCGCCGCCGCGGGGTCCAGCGGCCGCCCGTTCAGTTCCAGCGCCGTGACGTCCCCGATGAAGTCGAGGAACGTGGAGCTCCCGGGCCGCCGGCAGGAGAAGGTCACGGTGGTGGTGGTCCGGTACGTGGCGACACCCGGGTCCCGCGCCCCCGAGAGATCCAGGTCGACGGCGTAGCTCTCGGTCCGCAGCAGGTCGGACCGGGCAGCCGCCTCGTCGCGGCCCAGATTCTCGTTCTCCATCCGGCCATTCAACCACGCACCGCGACGGCCTCGTTTCCGGCGTATTAACGGCGCGTGTACCGGTGTGTGCGGCTGTGTACCGGGGGGGTGATCCATGGCACTCTGGTCCCATGTCCGAGCTTTTCGCTGACTACGCAGCCGCCGCCCGCAAGACGCCCGCCTTCGACGAGATGTTCGACACGGGACAGCTGCCGCGGACCGAATACGGTCAGGTGGCGGCCGCGCTGGACGAACTCAACCTCGCGGCGGTGACCGCCCGCGCCGATTCGATGGCCCGCACCTTCCTCGATCGCGGCGTCACGTTCGACTTCGCGGGGGAGGAGCGTCCCTTCCCCCTCGACATCGTGCCGCGCGTGATCGCCGGCAGCGACTGGGACACGCTGGAGCGCGGTGTGGCGCAGCGCGTGAAGGCCCTCGAGGCGTTCCTGGACGACGTCTACGACAAGATGGCGGTGGTCTCCGACGGCGTGATACCGCGCCGCCTCATCACCTCCAGCGCGCACTTCCACCGCGAGGTCGCAGGATTCGCGCCCGCGGGCGGGGTCCGCGTCCACATCTCCGGGATCGACGTCGTCCGGGACCAGCAGGGCACCTTCCGCGTCCTCGAGGACAACGTCCGCGTGCCCAGCGGCGTCAGCTACGTGCTCGAGAACCGGCGCGCGATGGCCAAGGGCCTGCCCGAGGCGTTCGGCCAGCAGCGCGTCCGCCCCGTCGAGGAGTATCCCCGCCGCCTGCTCGCCGCCCTGAGGAAGACCGCGCCCCCCGGCGTCGAGGACCCGACCATCGTCGTGCTGACGCCCGGCGTCTTCAACTCCGCGTACTTCGAGCACACGCTGCTCGCCGGGCTGATGGGCGTGGAGCTCGTCGAGGGCCGCGACCTCATCTGCCGCGGCAACCGCGTCTACATGAGGACGACCGCGGGGGAGCAGCGCGTCGACGTCATCTACAAGCGCATCGACGACGAGTTCCTCGACCCGCTGCAGTTCCGCGCGGACTCGGTGCTCGGCTGCCCCGGCATCGTCAACGCCGCGCGCGCGGGCATGGTGACGATCGCGAACGCGGTCGGCAACGGCGTCGCCGACGACAAGCTCGTCTACACCTACGTCCCCGACCTCATCAGGTACTACCTGGGGGAGGACCCGATCATCGCGAACGTCGACACCTACCGGCTCGAGGACGCGCCCGCCCGGGAGGAGGTCCTCGACCGCCTCGACGAGCTCGTCGTGAAGCCCGTCGACGGCTCCGGGGGCAAGGGCCTCGTCATCGGTCCCGACGCGACGAGGGCCGAGCTCGACACGCTCCGCGCGAAGATCCTCGAGGACCCGCGCGGCTGGATCGCACAGCCCGTCCTGCAGCTCTCCACCGTGCCCACGATGTCCGGGGGCCAGTTCAGCCCCCGCCACGTGGACCTGCGCCCCTTCGCCGTGAACGACGGCGAGGAGGTGTGGGTGCTGCCCGGCGGGCTCACGCGCGTGGCCATGAAGGAGGGCTCGCTGATCGTGAACTCGAGCCAGGGCGGAGGGTCCAAGGACACCTGGGTGGTCGACGGCGAGGTCCGGGGGCCCGTCGGGGACGCCGCGCCGCAGGAGGGCCCCGTCGCCGTCCGCGAGCGCACCAGCGTCTGGCCGATCGAGAGCAACTGGCAGGACCAGCAGTCGCAGCAGCAATGATGCAGGGACGGACCCGGCTCCCCGCCGCCCGCTTTGCAGCGCATCCCTCCGCCCCGAGAACCCTGGAAGGCAGGACCCATGCTCAGCCGCATCGCTGAATCGCTCTTCTGGATCGGCCGCTACGTCGAGCGGGCCGACGGTACGGCGCGTATCCTCGACGTCCACCTGGAACGGCTCAACCAGATGCCCCTGGCCCAGCAGCGGGAGACCTCCCGGCAGCTGATGGGCGTCATGGGCAGCAGGCCGGAGAAGGAGGACACCGACCTCTCGGACCTCCTGCAGGCCCTGGCGTACGACCGGTCGAGTGCCACGTCGATCGCCGGCGCCCTCGGCGCCGCGCGGGAGAACGCACGGCGCGCCCGGGAGACGGTCTCCAGCAGTGTCTGGGAGAGCCTGAACACCACCTGGTACGGCCTCAGCCAGCACCGCAAGGACGTCGTCGGGACGTACCGGTTCTGCCACTGGGTCGTCGAGCGCACCGCCATGGTGCGGGGGCTCTCGGACACCACCATGAGCCACGACGAGTCCTGGCAGTTCCTCGTGCTCGGGCGCAGCCTGGAGCGGGCCGACATGACGGCCCGCATGCTCTCCACCCACGACGTGCATGCCGCCGGCCTCTCCTGGGTCAACATGCTGCGGTGCGCCGGTGCCTACGAATCGTTCCTGCGGACGCGCCGGGCGTCGTTCGGGGACCAGCAGGCGGCGGAGTTCCTGCTCCTCGACCGCCTGTTCCCGCGCTCGATCGTCTATGCGCTCAGTGACGCCGAGAAATGCCTGACCCAGCTGAACCCTGCCTACCGGCGCGTGGGCTTCATCAACGACGCCAGCCGGATCGTGGGCCAGGCACGCACGTTCCTGGAGTTCCACCAGACCCGCGACCTGATGTCGGAACTGCCCGAGCACATGGACCGCGTCCAGAAGGCCTGCGCCCGGGCCTCGGACGCCGTCTCCCGTACGTACTTCTCCCAGGCCGACGAGCTGTCCTGGGTCGGAGAGGTCTCATGACACGCCTGCTGATCGAACACCGCACCGGCTACGACTACCTCGGCCGCGTCTCCCTGTCCTACAACGAGGCCCGGATGACGCCGCTCACCGATCCGCAGCAGGTGGTCCTCGAGTCCACGCTGAAGGTCAGCCCGTCGAGCGCCGCGGTCGGCACCTACCGGGACTACTGGGGGACGCGCGTGACGTCCTTCGACGTCCATGTGCCGCACGAGCACCTCGAGGTCACCGCCGTCTCCACCGTCGAGGTGAGCCGGCTCGAACGTGTGCCCGGCGACGGCGAGATCCTCTCCTGGGAGGACCTGGGCTCACCGGCCCTGAGCGACGGGTTCGCCGACTGGCTGAGCCAGACGGACCTGAGCGAGCCTGGCGATGAGGTGCGGGAGCTCGTCGCCGAGGCGACGCAGGGCCTGAACCCCCACGACTCCGCGCGGGCCGTCTTCGACTGGCTGCGGACGCAGATGGACTACGTGCAGGGGGCCACGGGCGTGCAGACGAGCGCCCGCGACGCCTGGGCCGAGCGGAAGGGCGTGTGCCAGGACCTGGCGCATGTCGCCATCGGGGCCCTGCGCGGCCTCGGCATCCCCGCCCGGTACATCTCGGGCTACCTGCACCCCCGCCGCAGCGCCGCCGTCGGCGAGACCGTCGCCGGGCAGTCGCACGCCTGGGTGGAGTGGTACGACGGCGAGTGGCGGGGCTGGGACCCGACGAACAGCGGCCCGGTCGGCGATTTCCACGTCTCCGTGGCGCGCGGCCGCGACTACCGCGACGTCTCACCGCTGAAGGGCATCCTGTCCGGCGGCGGAGGGTCGACGCTCAACGTCACGGTCGCGATCACGAGGCTCGCGTAGCAGCACCGCAGTGCGTCCGCCCGGACGCGGAGGAGGCCCCGGCGGTGCGTCGGGGCCTCCTCCGTCACCGGATCGTGCCGGATCGTGCCGGCCGCCTGATCAGGCGGGGGAGACGACCTGGCCCTTGCTGACGATCGTCAGGCCGGAGTCCGTCACGGAGAAACCGCGGCGACGGTCCAGCTCGGCGTCCACCCCGATCTTCGCCCCCGCCGGGATCCGCACGTTCTTGTCGATGATGGCCCGGCGCACCACGGCGCCGGCCCCGACGTTGACCTTGTCGAGGAGGACGCACCCGGTCACCTCGGCCGACTCCGCGATGAACACGTCCGTCGCCAGCACGGAGTTCTGGACGGCGCCGCCGGAGACGACGACGCCTGCCGAGACGATCGAATCATGGGCCTCACCCGAGCGCCCCGAGGAGCTGCGGACGAACTTCGCCGGCGGGGAGACACTCTGCCGCGTGTAGATCGGCCACTGCAGGTTGTAGAGGTTGAACAGCGGCAGGGGCGAGATGAGGTCCATGTTGGCGTCGTAGTAGGAGTCCATCGTGCCGACATCGCGCCAGTACTGGCGGTCGCGGTCGGTCGCCCCCGGGATGTCGTTCGTCGTGAAGTCGTACACCGCGGCGTCGTTGCGCTCCACGAAGTAGGGGATGATGTCCCCGCCCATGTCGTGCTTGGTGTCGAGACGCGCTGCGTCGTCCTCGAGGGCCTTCACGAGGGCGTCCGTCGTGAACACGTAGTTGCCCATGGACGCGAGGAAGCTGTCCGGATCATCAGGCAGGCCGGGTGTCGTCGCCGGCTTCTCGACGAACGCGGCGATCCGGCCCGGATCGTCCTGCGCCGTCTCGATCACGCCGAACTGGTCCACGAGGTTCATCGGCTGGCGGACGGCGGCGACGCTGACGGACGCCCCGCTCCTCACGTGGGCGTCCACCATCTGCTCGAAGTCCATGCGGTACACGTGGTCGGCGCCGATGACGACGACGATGTCGGGCTGCGCGTCGTGGATGAGGTTCAGGGACTGGTAGATCGCGTTCGCGCTGCCGAGGAACCAGCTCTTGCCCCGGCGCTGCTGCGCCGGCACGGAGGCGATGTAGTTCTGCAGCTGCGTGGACATCCTCCACGTCTCGGAGATGTGCCGGTCGAGGCTGTGGGACTTGTACTGGGTGAGCACCACGATCTGCAGGTAGCCGGAGTTGACGAGGTTCGACAGCGCGAAGTCGATGAGCCGGTAGCTCCCGGCGAACGGTACGGCCGGCTTGGCCCTGTCCGCGGTCAACGGCATCAGCCGCTTGCCTTCCCCGCCTGCCAAGACCACGGCAAGTACTTTCTTCGGTGCCACTTCTGACCCCCCGCTCTTCCTTGAGTGTTCTGCGTTCCCGATGGGTGGCCGATCGAGCATCGATCCATCCCGGAACCCTTCCGGTCTCCTCACACTAGAGGACTCCGACGCACTGCACTACGTTGGGATGGTGCGAATAGACATTGTGACCAAGGAGTTCCCGCCCGAGATCTACGGCGGCGCGGGGGTGCACGTCGCCGAACTGAGCCGCGTCCTCGCCCCGCAGGTCGACCTGCGGGTCCATGCCTTCGGCGCGCCCCGGCCGGAGGACTACCACGGCGCCTCGGTGCTCTCCTACGGCGTCCCGGAGGGCCTCACCGCCGCGAACGCCGCGGTGCAGACCCTCGGCACGGACCTGCAGATGCTGCAGGGTATCGGTGGTGCCGACGTCGTGCACTCGCACACCTGGTACGCCAACATGGCCGGGCACCTGGCCTCGCTCCTGCACGGGATCCCGCACGTGCTCAGCGCCCACAGCCTCGAGCCGCTGCGTCCGTGGAAGGCCGAGCAGCTCGGCGGCGGGTACGCACTCTCGTCCTGGGTGGAGAAGACCTCCTACGAGGCCGCGGCCGCCGTGATCGCCGTCTCGGCCGGCATGCGGGCCGACATCCTCCGCAGCTATCCCGACGTCGACCCCGCCAGGGTGCACGTGGTGCACAACGGCATCGACGTGGCCCTGTGGGCCCGTGACGAGGACGACGACGCCCTCCGCGCCCACGGCATCGACCCGGCGAGGCCGAGCGTGGTCTTCGTGGGGCGCAACACGCGCCAGAAGGGCGTGCCCTACCTCCTCCGGGCGGCCGCCCACCTGCCCGCCGACGTGCAGCTGGTCCTCTGCCTCGGGGCCGCGGACACGCCGGAGCTCGCTGCGGAGACCGAGGTGCTCATCTCGGACCTGCGGGCGAAGCGGGGTTCGGTGGTGCTCATCGAGCGGATGCTGCCGCGCCGCGAGGTCATCCAGATCCTGAGCCACGCCACGGTGTTCGCCTGCCCGTCCATCTACGAGCCCCTCGGCATCGTGAACCTCGAGGCGATGGCCTGTGGCGCAGCCGTCGTCGCCTCCGCCACCGGCGGGATCCCCGAGGTGATCGACGACGGCGTGACGGGCACGCTCGTGCCCCTCGAGCAGGTGCAGGACGGCACCGGGACGCCGCTGGACCCCGAGGGGTTCGTCGCCGACTTCGCGGCGGCCCTGAACGCGCTCGTCGCCGATCCGGCCAGGGCCTCCGCCATGGGCGCGGCCGGCCGGGAGCGGGCGGAGCGCCACTTCGGCTGGGACTCGATCGCCGAGACCACGCTCGAGGTGTACCGGAGCGTCCTCTAGGAGTACTTCGGCGGCGGCACCCCCCCTGAGCGTGCCGCTCCACTGCGAGAGGGCAGGAACGACCGGTCGGGGACCCGACAGGTGGTCGTTCCTGCCTCTCGACGGGATCAGCGCTTCGCGCGCACCTTGGCGGCCTTCTTCGCCTTCTTCTCCCGGGCGTCCCGGGCCAGGAGGGTCTTCTCGTCGATGGGGGCGTCCCCGCCGGCGCGGCGGCGGCGCGTGTACTCCGCCGCCTCCTCCTGGCGCTGCTGCTCGGCGCCACCGGCGATGGCCGATCGCAGGTGCTCGGGCCCGTAGCCGAAGGCCTCGACGAGGTCGAGCGCGTGGGGGCGGATCTTGAGGAGCAGGCGGTTGATGTAGCCGTCGAGCGTCCGGGCGCGCTGTGAGGAGAGCCGCCCGTTCATCAGGAACCAGGCGAGGTCCTTCTCGATCAGGCACAGGCCGAAGAGGTCGCGGAGGCGCGTGAGGACCTCCCGCGTGCCCGGGTCCTCGAGTTTCTTCAGCCCGCGGGTGAACGCCTCCCACTGCAGCAGTTCCGCGTGGGCGTGCGCCATCTCGATGAGCTCGTCCTGGTGCTCGTTGAACAGCGCCGCCGACTGTTCCTGCGATTTGCCCTTCGCCCCCCGCAGCACCGCGGCGACGTCGGCCACGCGGGCCTGCACGCGGTCGGTGAGCAGCTGGCGCTGCGTGTCCTCGTCGCGGAGGGCGATCGCCGACTTCTTCTCCGACCCGGAGTCGGCCACCGTCTGCGCGACGCGCCGGAGACCGGAGCGGTGCAGGGTCTTCCCCGCGGCCTGGGACACGGCGTAGCGGGCGAGCACACCGAAGTCGACGCCCTTGAACTCCTTGGCGTAGTCGGTCAGCAGGCGCTTGGCGACGAGCTGCAGCAGGACCGTGTTGTCGCCCTCGAAGGTCACGTACACGTCGAGGTCGGCGCGCAGCGAGGCGAACCGGTTCTCGATGAGGAACCCCTGGCCGCCGGTCGCCTCGCGGCACTCCTGGAGCGTGTCGAGGGCCAGCCACGTGCTGAGCGGCTTGAGGGCCGCGGCCAGGGTCTCGAGGTCCTGGCGGTCCTCGTCGGTGTCGTGCTCGCCGGAGAAGACGCCGTCGAACTTCTCGAGGAGTTCCTCGTGCGCGAACGACGCGGCGTAGGTCGCGGCCAGGCGCGGCAGGAGCCGGCGCTGGTGCCGCTGGTAGTCCATCAGCACCTCCTCGCGGAGGTTCGAGGACGCGTTGAACTGGCGGCGCTGGGTCGAGTAGGTGATGGCGGCGGTGAGGGCCAGCTTGCTCGCCGCGACGGCGGCGCCGTCGAGCGAGACGCGCCCCTGCACGAGGGTGCCGAGCATCGTGAAGAAGCGGCGCCCGGGAGAGGCGATGGGCGAGCTGTACGTGCCGTCCTCGGCGACGTCGCCGTAGCGGTTCAGCAGGTTGGTCCTGGGCACACGGACGCCGGTGAAGTGCAGGCGTCCGTTGTCGATGCCGTTGAGGCCGCCCTTGATGCCGTCGTCCTCGCCGCCGACGCCGGGCTTGAAGGACCCGTCCGCGTCGCGCAGCTCCACGTAGAGGCCGTGGACGCCGTGGTTCACGCCGTTCGTGATGAGCTGCGCGAAGACGACGGCCGCCCGACCGTCGACGGCCCCGTTGCCGATGTAGTCCTTCCACGCGGCACGGAAGGGGGTGTCGATGACGAACTCGTCCGTCGCCGGGTCGAACGTGGCCGTGGTGGCGATGCTGGCCACGTCGCTGCCGTGGCCGGTCTCGGTCATGGCGAAGCAGCCGGGGATCTCCATGTTCATGATGCCGGGCAGCCATGCCGCGTGGTGCTGCTCGGTGCCGAGGTGCATGACGGCGGACCCGAAGAGACCCCACTGCACCCCGGCCTTGATCTGCAGCGAGGGATCGGCGACGACGAGCTCCTCGAAGCCGGCGATGTTGCCGCCGTTGTCGTCGTCCCCGCCGAAGGCCTTCGGGAACGCGCGGTGCACGGCCCTCTGGCCCACGAGGTAGTGGAGCTGGTCGAAGCAGCGCAGGCGGTGGTCGGTGTGCGTGAGGCCCTCGATCTTGTGCAGCTCGGGGCGGCCCGCGAGTTCGCGGGCCACGCGGCGCACGTGTGCCCACCTGCCGAGGAGCAGTTCCCCGAGCTCGGCGGTGTCGACGGTGGCCCGGTCGTCGTCCCTGATGTCGACCGTCGCCGGAATCTGCTGCGGCCTGGAGATGGTGTCGGTCATGGCGTGTCCTTCGCTGGTCGGCGGGTTGCGGGGGAAGGCGGGGCGGCCGCCGGCACGAGGTCCTCGTGCCCGCTGATGCCGTCGAAGAGCCAGCCCGTGATGTGGCGGGCCATCTGCTCCTCGGTGGGTCTGTCGGGGCTCTCGGGTGCACAGAGCCAGCTCTCGCCCGCGGCGCGCACCATGCCGATCGCCGCGGCCGGCCAGTACTCCGGGGCGGCGTCGTCGGGACCGGCGGGCCGGTCGGGGGAGAGCAGGTAGGCGCGCATGGGCCGCGAGATCATCCCGGTGATCGCGGCGAGGAAGTGGGCGAGCGTGTCCTGGGGACCGTCGTCGGCCGCCGTGGATTCCGCGATGCCCACGCGCGTCACGAAGGCGTAGACGTTGGGGGAGGTCTGGGCCATCTGCAGGTAGGCGAGCACCATCGAGTACAGGCCCTCGCGGGGTGTCGAGGCGGACTTCGCCGCGTCGAGCACCTTCTGCTGCATCTGCCCGATGACGACCTCCGCCATGGCCCGCTGCAGCCCGGTCTTGTCGCCGAAGTAGCGGTAGTACACCGACTTGGAGGTGTCGGCGGCCGCCGCGATGTCCTCCATCGACGCGCCCGGGCCGAGGGAGTCCACGGCCCGCCGGGCGGTCCTGATGAGCTGGCGGCGCCGCTCCGCGCGGTGCTTCTCCCACCGGCTGGACCGGCCATCGGACGCTGCCGGGGCGCCACCCGGCGCTTTCGGGGAGGCGCCCTTCAGGGCCGACGCGAGCTTCATGATACCCAGCGTATCAGGTACGCTAGGTATCGGTAATCCACCCTCTCGTACCAGGAGCTCTTCCATGGCAGATCAGGCCGGGGCACAGCACGCCTCCTCACCCCGCACGGCAGTCGTCATCGGCGGCAACCGCATCCCCTTCGCACGCTCGGGAGGCGCGTACGCCTACTCCTCCAACAAGGACATGCTCATCGCCGCCCTGGACGGGCTGGTGGCCCGCTTCGGGCTCCAGGGGGAGCGCATCGGGGAGGTCGCCGCGGGCGCCGTCCTCAAGCACTCCCGCGACTTCAACCTGACCCGCGAGGCGGTCCTCAGCTCGGCACTCTCGCCCGAGACGCCCGCCTACGACCTGCAGCAGGCCTGCGCCACCGGCCTCGAGACCGTGGTGGGGCTGTCGAACAAGATCAAGCTCGGGCAGATCGAGTCGGGGATCGCCGGGGGCGTCGACTCCGCCTCCGACGCGCCCATCGCCGTGAGCGAGGGCCTCCGGCGCGTGCTGCTGGACCTCTCCCGTGCGAAGACGACGCAGCAGAAGGTGAAGACCCTCGCCACGCTCCGCCCGAAGGACCTCTCGCCCAACGCCCCGACGACCGGGGAGCCCCGCACGGGCCTGTCCATGGGCGAGCACCAGGCGCTCACCACCGCGGCGTGGGAGATCTCCCGCGAGGCGCAGGACGAGCTCGCCTTCCGCAGCCACCGCAACCTCGCGGCCGCCTACGAGCGCGGGTTCTTCTCGGACCTCCTGACGCCGTACCGGGGCCTCACGAAGGACGCGAACCTCCGCGCGGACACCTCGCTCGAGAAGCTGGCCACGCTCAGGCCCGTCTTCGGGAAGTCCCTCGACACCCCGGCGACCATGACGGCCGGCAACTCCACGCCGCTCACCGACGGCGCCGCCGTCGTCCTGCTCGGCAGCGAGGAGTACGCGACCGCCAACAACCTGCCCATGCTCGCGAACATCGTCGACGCCGAGGCGGCAGCGGTGGACTTCGTCCACGGCGACGAGGGCCTGCTCATGGCACCCGTCCACGCCCTGCCCCGCCTGCTCGCACGCAACGGCCTCACCCTCGAGGACTTCGACTTCTTCGAGATCCACGAGGCCTTCGCCGGGACGGTCCTCAGCTCGCTGGCGGCCTGGGAGGACGCCGACTACTGCAAGCGGGTCCTCGGCCTCGACGGCGCCCTCGGCAGCATCGACCGGGCGAAGCTCAACGTCAACGGCTCCTCCCTCGCCGCCGGGCACCCCTTCGCGGCAACGGGAGGGCGCATCGTCGCCTCCCTCGCCAAGACGCTGTCCGAGCAGGGCGGCCGAGGCCTCATCTCGGTCTGCGCCGCGGGCGGCCAGGGCGTCGTCGCGATCCTCGAGGCCAGGAACTGATGGGAGACAGCTACCTCGACCTCGTCAACACGCCGCTGCCCGGCAGGATCGCCAAGGCCCTCGGCCTGCCGCGGCCCTCGGTGCTGCGGCGCCACACGCCGGGGGAGGCCCTCGCCGCGCACCCCGTGCTCGTCACGGGCTCCGGGGCCGGCGCCGACGCGCTCGCCGACGTCCTGCTCGGCTGGGACGTCGAGGTGCGGCGGCACGTCCTGCCGGGCGAGACGCTGAGCGCGGCCGTCGTCGTCCTCGACCGCGCGGCTTCGCCGGAGGACCTCGCCGCACCGATGCTCGAACTCGGGCAGGCCGTGAGGCTGCTCGTCCCGGGCGGGCGCGTCATCGGAGTCCTCCGGTCCTCCGCCGACACCGCGGATCCCGCGGAGGCCGCGGCCCGCCAGGGCATCGACGGCGCTCTCCGGTCGGTGGCGCACGAACTGAGGGGCGGCGCGACGGCCAACGGGATCATCCTGCGCGGCACCGCCACGACCACCGACCCCACCACCCTCGGCGCCCTCCGGTTCCTCCTGTCCGGTAGGAGCGCGTACGTGGACGGCCAGTTCATCGAGGTCGCCGCCACGCCCGGGGGCAGCGCCGCCGGCGCCACGGCCCGTCCGACGGCGGAGGACACGCCCGACCGGCCCCTGACGGGCAGGACGGCCGTGGTCACCGGCGCCGCAAGAGGCATCGGCGCGAAGATCGCCGAGGTCCTCGCCCGCGACGGAGCCCGCGTGGTCGCGGTGGACGTGCCCGCCGCCGGTGAGCAGCTCGCCCGGGTCGCCAACAGCGTCGGCGGGACGGCCCTGCAGCTCGACATCACGGCACCCGACGCCGCCACGCGCATCCTCGACCACGTCGGGCAGCGCTACGGCGCCCTCGACATCGTGGTGCACAACGCGGGCATCACGCGGGACAAGCTGCTCGCCAACATGGACGCGGCCCGCTGGGACTCCGTGATCGCGGTGAACATCGCCTCGCAGCTGCGCATCAACGAGCGGCTCCTCGCCTCTCCCGTGTTCTCGGACACGGGCCGCATCATCAGCCTCGCCTCGACGAGCGGCATCGCCGGCAACCGCGGCCAGAGCAACTACGCCGCGTCGAAGGCCGGGGTCATCGGCATGGTCCGGGCCCAGGCGGCAGCCTTCGACGACGGCGGCCGCACCATCAACGCGGTCGCGCCCGGCTTCATCGAGACGGACATGACCGCGAAGATCCCGCCCCTCACCCGCCAGGTGGCACGCCGCCTGAGCAGCCTGCAGCAGGGAGGGCTGCCCGTCGACGTCGCCGAGACGATCGCCTTCCTGGCCTCCGACGCCGCGGCAGGGGTCAACGGACAGGTGCTCCGCGTCTGCGGGCAGAACCTGGTCGGCGCGTGAGCGGCGCACTCGCCGAGGAGGTGACCCTGCCCGGGACGGCCAGCCTTCCCGCGCTCTACCGGCGGGCGATCCTGCTCGCCGCGCAGCGCACCGTCCGGCGGGGGACTCTGCCGTCCTCCCTGCCGTCCTCCCTGCCAACCGCCCGCCACCGCGTCGACGGCATCGTCGCGGACCTCGGCGCACTGACGCGATTCCAGCATCTCCTCGGCTCCGCCGCACGCGACGCCCTGCCGTCGGCCTACGTGCACACCCTCGCCTTCCCCGTGGCGATGAGCGTCCTGGCGCGGCCGGACTTCCCGCTGCCGCTACTCGGCATGGTGCACCTCAGCAACGAGGTGCAGCAGGTCCGGCAGGTCGGTGCATTCGAGGCGCTCGACGTCGTCGCGTGGGCGGAGGACCTGCGACCCCACTCCGCGGGGACCCAGGTGGACCTCGTCATCGAGGCCTCCGTCGGCGGCGAACGGGTCTGGACGGGCCGCTCCGTCTATCTGGCCCGCGGCCTCCGCACGGACGGCGCGACCCCGGCCACCCGGCCCGACGAGGAACGCCCCGCGTACTCCGCCCCGACGCCTACGGGCCTCTGGCGGCTCGGCGCCGACACGGGACGGCGCTACGCGGCCGTCTCGGGTGACTGGAACCCCATCCACCTCAGCGGACCCACCGCGCGGGCGCTGGGCATGAAGACGGCGATCGCGCACGGCATGTACCTGGCCGCACGCATGGTCGACGAGGCCGTACCGGCCCCGGACGGCGCCCTGTCATGGCGCATCGACTTCGCCGCACCGGTGCTCCTGCCCGGGACCGTGACGACGTCGTTCGCGCACACGGAGCACGACGGCGGCGGCACCGGCAGCGTCGTCGAGGTGACCGGATGGTCCACGAAGCGCCGGCGGCCGCATTTCACAGGGTGGGTTCGCGCGGGATAGTTCCATGCCGGTGGGGCCCTGTCCAGAGGGCCGGTGATTTTCAGGGGAAGTTCACGCCAAGTCGTCATTTACACTGGCAGGGCCGACGCCCTCAGGGCACACTCCAGGGACCAGCCCACGAGGGCTGGCCCACAGTATGGAAAGAGGAGTTTCGTGAACTCTCGAGGTCTCAAAGCCGGTCTGATCGCCGCGTCGGCCCTGATGGCATCAGCGCTGATGACAGCAGGTCCCGTCCAGGCAGCACCGGTTCCCTCCGTCGACACCGTCGTCGCCGGTACCCCCACCACGCAGTCCCACACGCAGGACCAGAGCCAGGCGGCGCTCGACGCCTACTGGACCGCCGACCGCATGAAGAGCGCGAAGCCGGCGAACACCATCAACTCCGGCTGGGCCGCCGAAGGGCGCTCGATCATGCCGAAGGCGGGCCAGGAGTCCGTCGCGAAGGCCCCGAAGGAGCCCGTCGTCCAGCCGCGGGCCATCGCCCAGCCGGCCGTGTCCCGCATCGGCAAGGTCTTCTTCACCCAGGCCGGGCAGAACTACGTCTGCTCCGCCAACTCCGTGCAGAGCGGCAACCAGAGCACGGTCGCGACCGCCGGTCACTGCACCTACGACGTCGCCACGGGCTGGGTCACCAACTTCGTCTTCGTCCCCGCGTACAACAACGGCGCGGCTCCCTACGGCAAGTGGACGGCGCGCTCGCTCCACGCGGCCTCCCAGTGGGTCTCACGCGGCGACATCAACTACGACGGCGCATTCGCCGTCGTGAACACCCTCAACGGCAGGACACTCGCCGCCACGGTGGGTGCGTCGAGCATCGGCTTCAACATGGCCCGCAACCTCACCTACACCGCGTACGGCTACCCGGCGGCGGCGCCGTTCAACGGCGAGCGCCTCTACAGCTGCTCCGGTGCGTCCTCCGCCGACCGGATCGGCGGCACCCAGTCGCAGGGCATCCCCTGCGACATGACCGGCGGCTCCTCGGGCGGCCCCTGGTTCGTCGGGTCCGGTGCAGCCGGTACGCAGAACTCCGTCAACAGCTTCGGCTACAACACGCAGGCCAATGTCATGTACGGGCCGTACTTCGGCACCTCCATCCAGTCGGCATACTCCACCGCGGCCAGCCGGTAGGCCGCCGGCAGGTCCCACTCTGTTGACAGCGGTTCGACGCCACGGGCGGTCCCTCCTCCGGGGGGCCGCCCGTCGGCGTCTCCGGCCGCGTCCGTGTCTCCTGCCGCGTCCGCGTACGCCCCTCGGGCCGCGCCGCGACCGCCCCCCCGGGCGGGTCGACCTAGACTGGGGCCATGACCGGCCCCACCCTCGCCGCACGCGCGGCGGACCTCGATACCGCCGACCCGCTCGCCCACCACCGCAAGCGCTTCCTCGGCGCCGAGGCCGTGCAGTCCTACCTCGACGGCAACTCCCTCGGCCGCCCCCTCGCGAGCACGGTGAACATTCTCACCGCGTTCGTCGAGGACCAGTGGGGCGGGCGCCTGATCCGGGGCTGGGACGAGGGCTGGCTCGAGCTGCCGGAGAGGATCGGCGACCAACTCGGACGCGTGACGCTCGGCGCGGAGCCCGGCCAGTGCATCGTGGCGGACTCCACGAGCGTCCTGCTGTACAAGCTGGCGCGAGCGGCGGTGGCGGCTCGCTCCGACCGCACCGAGATCGTCGTCGACCGCGACAACTTCCCCACGGACCGGTTCATCGTCGAGGGCATCGCCCGGGAGCGGGGGCTGACGCTGCGCTGGATCGACGTCGCGTACGACGGCGGCGCCACCCCCCAGGACGTCGCAGCCGTCGTCGGCCCGCAGACGGCGCTCGTGCTCCTCAGTCATGTCGCCTACCGCTCGGGATTCATCGCCGACGTCCCCGCCATCACGGGCATCGTCCACGACGCCGGCGCCCTCGTCCTGTGGGACCTCAGCCACTCCGTAGGGTCGGTTCCCGCCGAACTCGACGCCTGGGGCGTCGACTTCGCCGCGGGCTGCAGCTACAAGTACCTCAACGGGGGTCCCGGCGCTCCCGCCTGGGCGTACGTGGCGGAGCGCCACCTGGCCACCCTCGACCAGCCGATCCTCGGCTGGCTCGGCAGCGCCGACCCCTTCGCGATGGGCTCCGCCTACCAGCCCGCGGCCGGTATCCGGCGGCTGGTCTCCGGCACGCCACCCATCCTCGGGATGCTCGCGATGCGCGAGATGCTGGACCTCATCGAGGAGGTCGGCATGCCCGCGGTCCGCCGCAAGTCGGAGCTCCTGACCGCGTTCGCCGCCGATGCGGCGGAGGAGCTGCTGTCCCCGTACGGCGTCGTCCTCGCCTCCCCGCGTGCGGCCTCCGACCGCGGCGGCCACATCACCGTCGATCACCCCGCCTTCGCCGCGATGGTGCCCGAGCTGTGGCAGGACGGCGTCATCCCCGACTACCGCAACCCCGACGGGATCCGCCTCGGCCTGTCGCCGCTCTCGACGTCCTTCGCCGAGGTCGCCGTCGCGATCGACGGCATCGCCGCGCGCCTGGCGGCCGGCACCGGGACGGCCGTCGGCGCCGCCGCCGCCCCGGGCCGATAGCCCCGGTCGTGCCCTTCGACCCCGCCCTGCTCTGGGAGCGGATCGCCGCCGGCTTCACGCGCGCCCTCCCGCCCGAGATCGGCGTGCCCGGACTCGTCGCGATCGTCCTCGTGGCCGCCGCCCTGTCCGTACCGCGCCGGTCGTGGCGGTTCTTCGGGCTCTTCGTCACGGTGGTGCACGAGCTCGGCCACGCGGCGGCGGCCCTCCTGACACTGCAGCGCGTCACCGGCATCACCCTGCGCCTCGACCATTCCGGCACGACCACGAGCAGGGGACGTCGCGGCTGGCGGAGGGCCTTCACGACGTTCTGGGGGTACCCGGTGCCCGCCGTCGTCGGCGCAGCGCTCGTCTGGAGTGCGGCCCACGGCTGGGCCGCGGCGGCCCTCTCCGGCGGAGCGCTGCTCCTGGTGGCCGCGCTCGTCCTGATCCGCAACGGGCAGGGCGTCCTCATCCTCGGCGGCAGTGCTGCCGCATCCCTCGCACTCGTCTGGTTCGGGGGAGCGGCGCCCGCCGGCTACGCCTGCCTGGTCCTCGGCATCGCCCTGCTGGTCGGTTCCTGCCGGGACTGGGTCAAGGTGGTACGCGTCCACATCCGACGGCGGGACCTCGACTCCTCCGACGCGCACCTGCTGCAGACCGCCACGCGCATCCCGTCCCCGGTCTGGCTCGGCTCGTTCGCGCTCGTCATCGGGGCGGCCCTCATGCAGTGCCTCGGACCGCTGGCGCTCATCACGGGCCGGGCGGCGGGCTGACACGCCCTGGCGACCCCGCGCGGGGCGGTCAGGGGCCGGTCAGTCGCAGCGGCGGGTGTGGCCCGAGCTGTAGGGCGCGCCCTGCTCGCGGCACAGGTCGTCGAAGAGCTCGTTGACCGCCTGGGAGACGCAGTCCCGCTCATGGTCCGGCAGCTCCATCAGACCGTGCAGGTACGCGTTGACCTCGTACTCGTCCACACCGCCGCCCATGCTGAAGTAATGGACCCAGAGTTCGCCGGGTGAGATGTTGGCGCGCTTCATCGCGTCGTACGTCCGCGCGTACTGCTCCCGGTCGGGGTTCGTTCCGTCCACGTCGTCCACTCCATGCACTCGGGGCACCGTCCCCGGGGACGGGGCGGTGCTTCGGCGGTGTTGAAAACAGCATACGCACGCTCGCAGCACCCGGGAGCCCTGCGCTGGGCTGCCTCGCGGAGGGCGATCCGGAACGCGGCGCGGCAGGCACCGGTGCTGGTGATCCGCCGGGCCACGGCCTCCGCGACGGTCCTCCCGATGCAACAACGCGGTCGGACTCGTGCTAGAGTTTCTCTCGTTGCTTTCGCCGGTTTCGACCGCGAATCACCACCCGCGCGGGTGGCGGAATGGCAGACGCGCTAGCTTGAGGTGCTAGTCCTCTTATTGAGGGTGGGGGTTCAAGTCCCCCTCCGCGCACAGTGAAGGCCCTAGTCAGAGAGATCTGGCTGGGGCCTTTTCGTCGTCCCCCGACGATGCTCCGAGGCGCGCATGACGGATCCGCGCCCGCCGGGGTGCGTACTCGCTAGGCTGGAGGCAACCGCTACCCAGGAGGACCACGTGGGCATCCCACCCGAAGATGAAGTTGTCAGGATCTGCCAGGAACTGATCCGGATCGATACCTCGAACTTCGGGGACAACGTGGGGCCGGGGGAGCGGCAGGCCGCCGAGTACACGGCCGGGCTGATCGAGGAGGTGGGCCTGTCCACGCAGCTCTTCGAGGCAGCCCCGGGGCGCACGTCCGTCGTCGCGCGCATGGAGGGCTCGGACCCGTCGCTGCCCGCCCTCGTGGTCCACGGCCACCTCGACGTGGTGCCCGCGCAGAAGGAGGACTGGACGGTCGACCCGTTCGGCGGCGAGGAGAAGGACGGCCTGATCTGGGGCCGTGGCGCCGTCGACATGAAGGACATGGACGCCATGATCCTGTCCGTCCTGCGCTCCATGCAGCGGGACGGCGTCAAGCCGCACCGCGACCTCATCTTCGGGTTCTTCGCCGACGAGGAGGCCGGCGGAGCGTACGGTGCGTCCTGGCTGGTCGACAACAAGCCGGAGGTCTTCGAAGGGGCCACCGAGGCCATCTCCGAGGTGGGCGGGTTCTCGGCGACCATCGGCGGGCAGCGGACCTACCTCCTGCAGACCGCGGAGAAGGGCATCTCCTGGCTGCGCCTCGTCGCCCACGGGCGCGCGGGCCACGGCTCGCAGATCAACACCGACAACGCCGTGACCGCGCTGGCGCGCGCCGTCACCCGCATCGGCGACCACTCGTGGCCCATCGAGCTCACGCCCACCACACGCCAGTTCCTCGACGGCGTCACCGAGCTCACCGGCGTCGAGTTCGATCCCGACAATCCCGACATCATCCTCAAGGAACTGGGCACCGTGGCGCGTTTCGTCGGGGCGACCTTGCAGAACACCGCCAACCCCACGGTCCTGAAGGGCGGGTACAAGCACAATGTCATCCCCGGCACCGCCGAGGCACTCATCGACGTGCGTACCCTGCCCGGACAGCAGGACCAGGTGCTGGAGATCATCCGCGGACTCGCCGGCGAGGGGGTGGACGTGAGCTACGAGCACAAGGACACCTCCCTGGAGGTGCCCTTCGCCGGCAACCTCGTGGACTCGATGATCGACGCCCTGCACGCCGAGGACCCCGGCGCGAAGGTCCTGCCCTACACGCTCTCGGGCGGCACGGACAACAAGTCACTGAGCCGGCTCGGTATCACCGGGTACGGCTTCGCGCCCCTGCAGCTGCCCGACGAGCTCGACTTCACCGGGATGTTCCACGGGGTCGACGAGCGCGTACCGGCCGACTCCCTGCGTTTCGGCGCCAAGGTGCTCTCCCGCCTGCTCACGCGCTACTGAGCCGGCGGCCGTGAACCCGGGGCCACCCGACGCGGGACGGATCCTGCCCGCAGGACTGCTCGAGCGCTTCCGCGCGAGGGCCGCCGGCTACGACGCCGCCAACGTGTTCTTCACCGAGGACTTCGCCGAGCTCGAGGCGGCCGGCTACCTCCGGCTGCTGGTCGACATGCCGCCCGGCGACGCGGGCGGCATGGCCGGCGCCGCCGCCGCCCAACGACTGCTTGCCGCGGCCGCACCCGCGACGGCCCTCGGGATCAACATGCACCTGGTGTGGACGGCGGTCGCCGGGCTCCTCGCCGACCGGGGGGACACCTCGCTGGACGGCGTCCTCGCGGACGCGGGGCGCGGGGAGGTCTTCGCGTTCGGCGTCTCGGAGCCGGGCAACGACGCCGTCCTGTTCGACTCGCTGACGCGGGTGGACCGCCTGCCCGACGGCGGCTTCAGCTTCACCGGCACGAAGGTCTTCACGAGCCTGTCACCGGTCTGGACGCGGCTCGGGATCTTCGGCAAGCTCGAGGGCCGGGACGGCGACGACGTGATCCTCCATGCCTTCGTACCCCGCGGGACGCCCGGGGTGGAGATCGTCGAGGACTGGAATCCGCTCGGGATGCGCGCCACGCAGTCGTCGACGACGCGGCTCTCCGGAGTCCGCGTGCCCGAGGGCGCCGTGTTCCGGCGCGTACCCGTGGGACCGAACGCCGACCTGCTGGTGTTCGGCATCTTCGCCGCGTTCGAGAGCCTGATCGCCGCGGTGTACCTGGGTATCGCGGATCGGGCACTCGACCTCGCGGCCCAGGCCCTGACCAGGCGTCGCAGCATGGTCGCGGACCGCCCGCTCGCCGACGACCCGGTCCTCCGGAACACCCTTGCGGCCGCCGCGATGCAGCGGACCGCGGCCGAGGCCCAGCTCCGCGCCGTGGTGCAGGATCTGGACGCCCGGACCGACCTCGGGTCAGCATGGTTCCCCCGCCTGGTGACGCTGAAGACCCACGCCGTCGAAGCGGCGGTCGCCGCGACGGGGACCGCGCTGCACGTGGGCGGGGGATCGGGCTTCTCGGCGGACTCCGAGGCGGTGCGGCTGCATCGTGACGCCCTGGCGGGCCAGTTCCATCCGTCGACGGTGGAATCGGCGCGGGCCACGGTCGCCACGGCACTCCTCGGCCCGCCGTCGACCTGACACGCATGCACCCGCGGGAAGCCCGCGGATCATCCGTCGAAGGGAGGCGCCGGGGAGCCGGTCGCGACCCCGGTGCGCTGCGCTGCCGGCGCTACGCGGTGCGTTCCACCCGCAGGACCTTGCGGCGCAGCCAGTAACGCCTGTCACCGCCCATGTAGATGCAGCTGCGTTCGAGTTCCCACTTGCCGTACTCGGCATGCTCGGTCAGTAGTTTCCGCGCCGCGGGCAGGGGTTCACGGGCACTCACCGTCAGGACCAGGTACTCGTACTGCAGCCCGTAATCACGCTTCCGGACGGCCGTGGCATTCAGAAAATGTTCTCGCATATCCCTCCAATTCCGATCACTTTACCGATAACGTCTAGGCCATGAGCATAGATCCGCGTGTCGCGCTCCAGTCCCTCGTGACGGCCCTCGAAGAGCATCTGGCGGCCGCGGCGTCACAGCGGGACGACAACGATCCCGCGGTGGAATCCGCGTACCTGGGGATCGCCGACGCGTTCGAGGTCTACGAGGAGGCCCTCTACGACGCCTTCGGCGAAGTGACCCCGCTCGAGATCTACGAGGACACCGACGACGACCCGGACGACGAGGACGAGGACGGCGACGACGAGGACACCGACGACGAGGAAGCGGACTACGCGTCCGACCTGGTCGACGCCGAGGTGGAGAACTGACGGCGTCCTGACGCGAGGCACGGCAGTCGCCGGCCTGCGCAGGTCGGGCCCGGGGCTCAGATCAGGGCCGAGACCTCGTCCAGGACCTCCGCGATCGGTTCTGCCACGGGTGCGCTGCTGGTCTGCAGCAGTTCCTTGAGCTGCTGCGGCGTCCGTGCGCCCACGATCGCCGCGGCCACCCCGGGGCGGTGGAGCAGCCAGCGCAGGGCGAGCTCGTGCGGTTGCAGATCGAGCCCACGCGACGCCGTGCAGAGCGCCTCGGTGATGCGCTGGGGCTTGCCGGAGAGATAGGGCTCCACGTACGGCGCCCACACGTCCGAGGCGGCCCGTGACTCAGAGGGGATCCGGCCGCGGTACTTCCCGGTGAGCACACCCCGGCCCAGCGGCCCCCACGCCAGGATCGCCGCTCCGAAGGCCTCGGCGGACGGCAGGACGTCCCGTTCGGCGCCGCGGCTGATGAGCGAGTACTCGACGTCGTTCACGAGCAGCGGGAACGAGGCCGTCGCCGCAGCCCGGGCGAACTCCCAGCCCGAGTAGTTGGAGACGCCCACGTAGCGCGCGCGGCCACTGGCGTACGCGACGTCGAGTGCGCTCAGCGTCTCCTGCAGCGGGACGGCGGCGTCGGGGGAGGGCGCGAGCCACACGTCGACGTGGTCGGTGCCGAGCAGTGAGAGCGACGCGTCCAGCGAGTCCAGCAGCCCCCGCCGGGAGGCGTCCAGGCGCTGGCTGCCCGAGCGGATGGTCCCGCCCTGCACCACCAGGACCAGTTCGGAACGCGCCACCGTGTCGCCGATGAATCCGCCCAGCATGGCCTCCGCCTGGCCCTCGCCGTAGCGGGCCGCGGTCTCCACGAGCGTGCCCCCGGCGTCGGTGAAGAGGCGGAGCTGCTCGCGGGCAGCCTCCTCGCCGACCTCCTGCCCCCAGTTCATGGTGCCGAGTCCCAGCGCCGAGACGGTCAGGCCGCTCGTTCCCACGTTTCGCCGTTGCATGAGGCCAAGCCTAAAGCCTGGGCCCCGCCGCATGGCCTAGGGTCGTAAGGGTGCATTGGATAGAAGCAGTCATCCTGGGGTTCGTCCAGGGCCTCACCGAATTCCTGCCCATCTCCTCGAGCGCCCACCTGCGCATCGTCGGCGAGCTCCTCCCGAACGCACAGGACCCGGGTGCGGCGTTCACCGCGATCACGCAGCTGGGGACGGAGACGGCCGTCGTCGTCTTCTTCTGGCGGGACATCGTCCGCATCGTCAGGGCCTGGTTCGGCGCCCTGCGGGGCAGGGTCCCGCGGAACCACCCGGATGTCCGCATGGGCTGGCTTGTCATCCTCGGCAGCGTCCCGATCGTCGTGCTCGGGCTCCTGTTCCAGGACCAGATCGAGGGGACGTTCCGGAGCATGTGGCTCGTCGCGACCATGCTGATCGTGTTCGGGCTGATCCTCGCCGTCGCCGACCGGGTGGGACGCCAGACGCGGGACCTCCAGAGCCTCACCTACCGGCACGGCATCCTGTACGGCCTGGCGCAGGCCCTCGCGCTCGTCCCGGGCGTGTCGCGCTCGGGCGGGACCATCACCGCGGGCCTGCTCATGGGCTACACCCGCGAGGCCGCAGCCCGCTACTCGTTCCTCCTCGCCATCCCCGCCGTGTTCGGCAGCGGCGTGTTCCAGCTCGTCAAGAGCTTCGACGAGACCGGTCCGTACGGCCTGCCGGAGACGGCGCTGGCGACGGTGGTCGCGTTCGTCGTCGGCTTCGCCATCATCGGCTGGTTCCTCAGGTTCGTCACGACGCGCGGTTACGGGCTCTTCGTCTGGTACCGCATCCTGCTCGGTCTCGCGCTCTACGCGCTCCTCGGGTTCGGCGTCATCAGCGCCTGACGCCGGGCCGTAAGGTAGAACGTGTGATTGCGTGGAACTCGACTCCTGTCCCTGAACTCGTCGGCACCCAGTCGGACATCACCCTGTTCGACACCGCCACCCAGGAGCCGGCACCGCTCGAGGGACATGCCGAGCCGAGCCTCTACGTCTGCGGCATCACCCCCTACGACGCGACCCACCTCGGCCATGCCGCCACCTACGTGGCGTTCGACCTCCTCAACCGCACGTGGCGTGACACGGGATCCACCGTCCGCTACGTCCAGAACGTCACCGACGTCGACGACCCCCTCCTCGAGCGCGCGACGGCGACCGGCGTGGACTGGCGCGACCTCGCCGCCGACCAGATCGCCCTGTTCCGCGAGGACATGGAAGCCCTGAACGTGCTGCCGCCGGACGAGTACGTGGGCGCCGTCGAGGCGATCGACTGGATCGTTCCGGTCGTCGAGGACCTGGTGGCACGCGGCCTCGCGTATCCCGTCGCGGGCCGGGCGGGGGAGCCGGACGGCGACATCTACTTCTCCCTCGACGCCTGCGCCGCCCTCCACGAGGACGACGCCGCGCGCTGGTTCCTCGGCCAGGTCTCCCACCTGGACGGCGCGACGATGCTCGAACTCTCCGCCCAGCGGGGCGGCGACCCGACCCGGCCGGGGAAGCGGAACGCCCTCGACCCGCTCCTCTGGCGCGCGGCCCGGGTGGACGAGCCGAGCTGGCCCGGAGGGTCCCTCGGCGAGGGCCGGCCCGGCTGGCACATCGAATGCGCCGTGATCGCGCAGCGCTTCCTCCCGGCCCCCTTCACGGTGCAGGGCGGCGGCTCCGACCTCGTGTTCCCCCACCACGAGATGAGCGCCTCGCACGCCTGGGCCGCCGGCGGGACGCCGCTGGCCCGCCACTACGCGCACGCCGGCATGGTCGGGTTCGACGGGGAGAAGATGAGCAAGTCCCGCGGGAACCTGGTGCTCGTCTCGGCGCTGCGGCGCTCGGGCGTGGATCCCGCGGCGATCCGGCTCGCCATCCTCGCGCACCACTACCGCTCGGACTGGGCCTGGACGGACGGCGTGCTCGCCGGGGCGGTCGACCGCCTGGCGGCCTGGCGTGAGGCCGCCGCCCGCGCGGGCCAGGACGACGTCGAGGCCGTCCGCGCGCAGATCCGTGCCCACCTGGCGGACGACCTCGATGCGCCGTCCGCCCTGGCCGCGGTGGACGCCCTGGCGGAGGAGCTCCGCGGTTCCGCCGGGGACGGTGGGGGCTCGCAGGACCTCGCGGACGCCGTCGACGCCCTGCTCGGCGTCCGGCTCTAGCCCCCGACCCGCCGGAGCGGTTCGGCGGCGTCAGTCCCGCGCCGTCACTGCAGCACGATCCGCATCACACCGAAGATCAGCGCTGCCACCCCGAGGGCCGTCGCGATCCAACCGAGGACGCGTCCCGCGCTCGAGCGTTCCCCCAGGCGCTCGGCCTTGTTCGCCTGCATGATGGCGAGCGGACCGAGGATGAGGCCGAGGAAGAAGATGCCGATGATCCCGAGGACGAGGGACGCCGTCCTCGCCTTGCCGGCCTCCGGGGGCAGGGGTCCGGACGGGTCGTGGTACGGCTGCTGTGTCACGGGGCCTCCGATCAGCCCCACCGGCGGCACGATTCCCGGTGCAGGGCGCGTAGTGCGGTTCGAGCGAGGCGGTGCCTCCGAACCCTTTGACGCTGCGACTCTACTCCGGCCCGGCCCGGGGCGTACCGGGAGCCGGGCGAGTGTCGTGGAGCGTTCCCGGGCGCTGTGCTGCGGCGCGCGGCGCTACTGCTCGCGGCGCCGTTTCTTCAGGTAGCGCTCGAACTCGCGGGCGATCGATTCGCCGCTCGCCTCCGGGAGGTCCACGGTGTCCTTCGCCTCCTCGAGCTGGCGCACGTAGGCGGCGACCTCGGGGTCCTCGGTGGCGAGCTCGTCGACGCCGCGCTCCCAGGCCTCCGACTCCTCGGTCAGCACGTGCGTGTCCACCGTGACCTGCAGGATCTCCTCGAGCTTGTTCAGCAGGGCGAGCTGCGCCTTCGGGGAGGGCGACTGTCCTACATAGTGCGGCACGGCGGCCCAGAGCGACATGGTGGGGATGTCGGCGAGCAGGCCCATCTCGGCCAGCACCCCGACGATCCCGATCGGTCCCTCATAGGTGGAGGGCTCCACGTCCAGGCTCTCGCGCACCAGGTCGTCGTCCGAGGTGACCGTCACCGGGATGGGGCGGGAGTGCGGGACATCCGCCAGGAGGGCGCCCACCAGGACGATGCAGTCCACACTCAGCTCCTTCGCCAGCGCGACGAGCTCCGCCGTGTAGGCGCGCCACTTGTAGGACGGCTCGACGCCGTTGACGAGGATCAGGTCCACGTTCGAGTCGGGGACCACCGTCTTGCTGATGCGGGTGTTGGGCCACTTGATCCGCCGCTGGCCCGAGGAGTTGCGCTTGATCATGGGGCGCGTGAACTGGAAGTCGTAGAACTCGTCGGCGTCGATCGTGGAGATCCGTTCGCTGCCGAAGAACCGGCCCATGTACTTGAGGGCGTCACTGGCCGCCTCGCCGGCGTCGTTCCAGCCCTCGAAGGCGGCGAGCAGGATCGTGGTCCGACGCTCGGGCTCGCCGGCATCCTGGAAAAGGTCCTGTATGCCGGTCGGCTGGTTGTCTTCGATGCTGTCCACGTTCTCACCCTAGACCCCGGTGCGCGGGCATGTCAGGCGGGCCCGGGCCGCTACGCGCACAGCTGACGTACGGGCGGGGCGGGGGCCCACCGTAGACTTGGAGGCATGGCCAACCACCCCACCGGCACCGTCCGCACCCTGTCCCGAACGGACCCCGGCGGCGACGGCGCGGACCTCCGGGGGCTGCAGGGGGTGCTGTGGGACATGGACGGCACGATCGTCGACACGGAGCCGTACTGGATCAGGGCGGAGAAGGAACTCGTCGAAGCCCACGGCGGGGACTGGAGCACCGAGCAGGCCACGGCCCTCGTGGGCCAGGCGCTCGAATACTCCGCCGCCCGCCTCCAGGAAGCGGGGGTCGCGCTGGAGCTCCGCGCCATCATCGAGCACCTCACCGAGCGCGTCGCGGCCGACGTCCGCTCCGCCGTACCCTGGCGGCCCGGAGCCCGGGAACTCCTCGCAGCGCTCCGGGAGGAGGGCGTCCCCTGCGCGATGGTCACGATGTCGGAGACGCTGCTCGCCACGGCGGTCGCCTCGCGGCTGCCGGAGGGCACCTTCCGGCACCTCGTGACCGGCGACCGCGTGCGTGCCGGCAAGCCCGACCCCGAGGCCTACCAGCTCGGCTTCGACCTCCTCGCCGCCGACCACCCCGGCCTGAGGAAGGACCGCGTCGTCGCCGTCGAGGACTCCCTGCCCGGGGTGACGTCGGCGCTCGCCGCCGGGCTGGTCACGCTCGCCGTCCCGCACTTCGTCCCGCTGCCCCCCGACGACCGCCGTACCGACTGGGACACCCTGGCAGGGCGGACGCCCGCCGACCTCGCGGCGCTCCTGCCCGACCCCGCCGGGCCGGACGGCGCGCGGGGGGACGGGCACGCATGAGCGGCGACCAGCAGCCTGCTCGCCGTCCGGCGAGCCCCGGGTTGTCCCTCGGACGCATCGCCGGCATCCCCGTCGTCCTGGCCTGGTCCTGGTTCATCATCACGATCTTCATCGTGGTGGTGTTCGGGCCCCGCGTGACCGACGCGTTCCCCGGCATCGGCGCGGGCGCCTACGCCGTGGCCCTGGGCTACGCCCTGCTGCTCGCCGCCTCCGTGCTGATCCACGAACTCGCCCACGCCCTCACGGCCCGCGCCTTCGGATGGCCCACCACCCGGATCGTGCTGAACCTCTGGGGCGGCCACACCCAGTTCGCGAGCTTCAACGCCTCACCCGGGCGGTCGCTGCTCGTCGCCCTCGCCGGCCCGGCCGCCAACTTCGTCCTCGCCGGCATCGGCTGGGGGATCCTGCAGGCTCTGGCCCCCGGATCCGTCTCCTACCTCCTCACCACCATCCTCGTCTGGGCCAACCTCCTCGTCGCCCTGTTCAACGTCCTGCCGGGCCTGCCCCTCGACGGCGGCCGCCTCGTCGAGAGCGCGGTCTGGAAGGCGACCGGAAGCCAGGAGAGGGGTACCGTCGCGGCCGGCTGGGCGGGCCGCATCATCGTCGTCCTGCTGCTCGGCATCGTCGTCGGCGTGCCCCTGGTCCGCGGGCTGCAGCCCGACCTGACCGTCATCGTCCTGGCAGTCGTGATGGGAGCCTTCCTGTGGATGGGCGCGACGGCGGCCATCGAGAACGCACGCATGCGCCTGCGGCTCCCGGCGATCAGTGCGGGGAGACTGCAGCAGCGCGCCATCGGCCTGCCCGCCGGGACGAGCATCGCCGCCGCCCGGCGCCTGCTCCGGGACAACCCGGGTGCCGCCGTCGTGCTCACCGGCGCCTCCGGGATGCCGGAGGCCGTCGTCGACGAGGCCGCGCTGCTCACCGTCCCCGAGGAGGCGGAGGGCACCACGCCGGTCGACGCGGCCGCCCGGCGCCTCGCCGCGGGGGCCTACGTCCCCGAATGGGCCGAGGGGCAGGAACTGGTCCAGTTCCTCGCGCGGCTCGAGGGCAGCGAGTACGCCGTCATCAACCGCCAGGGCTCGGTCACCGGACTCCTGCACCAGCGGACCGTCGTCCACGCCATCACCGGCAAGGGGACCCCGGGCCCCTGACGGGCAGCCGGCACCACCCGCCCCGACCCCTGACCGCCCGTCCACGCCCCCACACGCACCCCGCCCGTTCACGCCGGTTCCGCCGGCCCACGCCGAAGGATCCCCATGAGCACCCCCACGTCCCCCGAAGCATCGTCGACCCCGCACGGCGCCGCAGCCCGCCGCGGCCCGTTCCGCGCAGGGGAGCGGGTGCAGCTGACCGACGAGAAGGGCCGGATGAACACCATCACCCTGACGCCCGACGGCGCGTTCCACACCCACAAGGGCTTCCTGCAGCACGACACCCTGATCGGCGCCTCCGAGGGCACGATCCTCGAGAACACCAGCGGCCAGCTGTACCAGGCGCTACGGCCCCTCCTGTCCGACTTCGTGCTGTCGATGCCGCGCGGTGCCGCGGTCGTCTATCCCAAGGACGCCGGGCAGATCGTCACGATGGCGGACATCTACCCGGGCGCGCGCGTCGTCGAAGCCGGTGTCGGCTCCGGCGCCCTGTCGATCTCGCTCCTGCGGGCGGTCGGCGACTCCGGGTCCCTGCACTCGTTCGAGCGGCGCGAGGAGTTCGCCGACATCGCCCGCGGCAACGTCGAGACGATCTTCGGCGGGCCCCACCCTGCGTGGCGGATCACGCTGGGCGATTTCCAGGAGCAGGTGCTGGTGGAGGAGGAGCCCGGCTCCGTGGACCGGGTGGTCCTCGACATGCTCGCCCCCTGGGAATGCCTCGACGCCGTCGCCACCGTCCTCGCCGCCGGCGGGGTCTGGATCAGCTACGTCGCGACGGTGACCCAGCTGTCCCGCACCGCCGAGGCCGTCCGCGCCGACGGGCGCTTCACCGAGCCGGAGGCGTGGGAGTCCATGGTGCGCGGCTGGCACCTCGAGGGCCTCGCCGTCCGGCCCGACCACCGCATGGTCGCCCACACCGGATTCCTCATCACCACGCGGCGCCTCGCGGACGGGGTCACGGGATTCACCCCGAAGCGCAGGCCGTCGAAGACCGGCTTCAGCGAGGAGGACCTCAACGCGTGGACCCCGCAGGCCGTAGGCGAACGCGACGTGTCCGACAAGCGCCTGCGCCGGGTGGCGCGTGACGCGGCGTCGACCATCCAGCGCGGCTCCCTCCCGCCGGAGGAGGCCCAGGCCCGGCGCGACGCCATCGCCGACGGCGGCTCGGTCGAGTAGTCGCCGATCCGTCCCCGGTCCCTCACGAGGACGACCCCGAGGACGACCCCGAGGACGACCCCGGGGACGACGCCGGGGAGGCGCCTGTGGTGGCGCGGGGGAGTCGGGGCAGGCACCGCCAAGCCGGCGTCGCCGTCCCTGGCGCTGCGGTGTTTCCTGTGCGTCGACACTGGGGTGTTTTCTGTGCGTTGACACTGCAGTGTCGACACCGGGCGGAACTCCGCGCACCGCGGGCCCGGCTCTGCGCTAAGGTCGAAAGACAGCCGAACGTCGAACATGAGGTGGCGAACCCGAATGCCCGAATCAGACGACTACGCTCCAGCCGCTGACCAACGCGGCCCCGACACTCCCGCGGTCGACCACTCGGTGGCCCAGCGCCAGCTGAACGTACTGCGGGACAAGCTGCGGCACATCGACCGGCAGCTCGCCGCGGCCACCCAGAACAACGGCAAGCTCGTCGCCGCCCTCGAATCCGCCCGCACGGAGATCGTCCGGCTCAAGGCAGCCCTCGAGAAGGAGGGCGCCGCCCCCTTCAGTTTCGCGACCGTGATGCAGGTGAACCCGAAGCGCCCGTCCGAGCCCGGCACGACCACCGAGGCGACGGTGCAGGACACCGCCGACATCCTGCAGTCCGGGCGGAAGCTCCGTGTCACCGTCAGCCCCCTCATCAGCGTCCGCCAGCTCGCGCCGGGGCAGGAGGTGCTGCTCAACGAGTCGCTCACGATCGTCGCCGCCCTCGGCTACGAGCGCGCGGGCGAGATCGTCACCGTCAAGGAGCTCCTCGGCGTCGACCGGGCCCTCGTGGTGGGGCGCACGGACGACGAGCGCGTCATCCGGCTGAGCGGTCCGCTGCGCACCGAGAGGATCCGTGTGGGCGACGCCCTCGCCGTGGACACCAAGTCCGGCTACGGGCTCGAGAAGGTCCCCCGCAGCGAGGTGGAGAACCTCGTGCTCGAGGAGGTCCCGGACATCGCGTACGGCGACATCGGCGGGCTCGGGCCGCAGATCGAACAGATCCGGGACGCCGTCGAACTGCCGTTCCTCCACCCCGACCTCTACCGGGAGCACGGCCTCAAGCCGCCCAAGGGGATCCTGCTCTACGGGCCTCCGGGCTGCGGCAAGACCCTCATCGCCAAGGCCGTCGCCAACTCGCTCGCGGCACGCGCCGCGGAGCGGGCGGGCGTCGACCAGATCCGCAGCTACTTCCTCAACATCAAGGGGCCGGAACTGCTCGACAAGTACGTGGGGGAGACCGAGCGCCACATACGCCTGATCTTCGCCAGGGCCCGGGAGAAGGCCTCGGACGGGAGTCCCGTCGTCGTGTTCTTCGACGAGATGGACTCGCTCTTCCGCACCCGCGGCACCGGCGTGTCCTCCGACGTCGAGACGACCATCGTGCCGCAGCTGCTGAGCGAGATCGACGGCGTCGAGAAGCTCGAGAACGTGATCGTCATCGGCGCCTCCAACCGGGAGGACATGATCGACCCGGCCATCCTGCGGCCCGGCCGGCTGGACGTGAAGATCAAGATCCAGCGGCCCGACGCCGAGGGCGCCGCCGAGATCTTCGCGAAGTACATCACCGCGGACCTCCCGCTCCACGCCGACGACCTCGCGGAGAACGGCAACGATCCGAGGACGACCATCGCCGAGATGATCCGCCGCACCGTGGAGCAGATGTACTCCACGGACAAGTCGAACGAGTACCTCGAGGTGACCTACGCCAACGGCGACACGGAGATGCTGTACTTCAAGGACTTCAACTCCGGCGCCGTCATCCAGAACGTGGTGGACCGCGCCAAGAAGTACGCCATCAAGGACCTCCTGCTCGACGGCAGCAAGGGCCTGCGCATCGAGCACCTCATGCGGGCCGTGGTGGACGAGTTCCGCGAGCACGAGGACATGCCGAACACCACGAACCCCGACGACTGGGCGCGCATCTCCGGCAAGAAGGGCGAGCGCATCACGTACATCCGCACCATCGTGCAGGGCAAGGCGGGCCAGGAACCCGGCAAGTCGATCGAGACGACGGCCAACACCGGCCAGTATCTGTGATCGCAACCGGCGGACGACGGACCGCGCCGGGGACGGCGCTCCCCGCGGTCGGTGAGGGGATCTCCGTCCACCGCGTCATGGGCACCGAGACCGAGTACGGCATCATCGCGCCCGCCCTGCCCTCGGCGAATCCCACCCTGCTGTCCTCCCAGGTGGTCAACGCCTACGCCGCCACCCTGCGCGAGGGACTGGGCAACCTGGCCGGTACGCGGTGGGACTACACGGACGAGACACCCCTCACCGACGCCCGCGGCTTCCGCATGGACCGCGCGAGCGCCCACCCGAGCCAGCTCACGGACGAGCCCGCCGAACTCAGCGCCGAACAGATCGCGCTCGAACGCGGCGAGCCCACGGAGGCCGCCGTCCTCATGAACCTCGTGCTCAACAACGGCGCGAGGCTCTACGTCGACCACGCCCACCCCGAGTACTCGTCGCCGGAGGTGACCAACCCCCTCGACGCCGTCCTGTGGGACCGGGCGGGCGACCACGTCGCCGTCACCGCCATGCAGCGGATCGGGGCCATGCCGGGCTTCTCGCCCGTGATCCTCTACAAGAACAACACCGACAACAAGAGCGTCTCCTACGGGTCCCACGAGAACTACCTGGTGCCCCGCGGCGTCCCGTTCTCCCGGCTGGCCGAGGCGCTGATCCCCTTCTTCGTCTCCCGCCAGGTCATCTGCGGCGCAGGGCGGGTGGGCCTCGGGCCGCTCAACCAGGAGCCGGGGTTCCAGATCAGCCAGCGTGCCGACTTCTTCGAGAACGAGATCGGCCTCGAGACCACCGTCCGGCGGCCCATCATCAACACGAGGGACGAGCCGCACGCCGTCGCCGAGAAGTACCGGCGGCTGCACGTCATCATCGGCGACGCCAACCTCAACGACGTGTCCAACTACCTCAAGGTCGGCACCACCGCCCTCGTCCTGTCCCTCATCGAGCAGGGCCTCGCCCCGGTGCCCCTGCTCGAGGACCCGGTCGCGGCACTGCACACCATCAGCCACGACCCCTCGCTGCGGGCCACGGTGCGCCTCACGGACGGCCGGAGCGTCACCGGGCTCGACCTCCAGGGCCTGTACTGCGACGCGGTGCTCGCCGCGCTCCCCGCGGACGCGGACGAGCAGACCCGCGACGTCGTCGACCGCTGGCAGTCGCTCCTCGCGACGCTGCGCCGGGAGCCCATGGACGCCGCCCGGCAGGTGGACTGGATCGCGAAGCTGAAGGTCCTGGAGGCGTACCGGGCGCGGGACGGGCTCGCCTGGACCGATCCACGGCTGGCGCTGATCGACCTGCAGTACGCGGACCTGCGGCCCGAGAAGGGCATCTACCAGCGGCTCGCACGCCGGAACGACGTCGACCTGCTCGTGACGCCCGCGGAGGTGGCGCGGGCCGCCGTCGAACCGCCGCGGGACACGCGCGCCTACTTCCGCGGCCGGTGCATCGCCGAGTACCCCGCGGAGGTGGTGGGCGCGAGCTGGGACTCGCTGATCTTCGAGCTCGCGGGGGAGCGGAGGCTGCAGCGCGTCCAGACCCGTGAGCCCCTCCGGGGAACTGCGGCCCTGACCGCGGAGTTGTTCGAGGTGGCTGCCGACGCCGAGGATTTCCTCGCCCGATTGTTGAGCGGCCCCGATCGCCGCGTGGCACCATAGGATTGCGATCCGAGAACGGATCACGGACACGGAAGGGAGCCATCATGGCGACGCAGGACCGCAGGACCACGAGCGGATCGGCAACCGAGGCCGAGGAGGAGACCCCCGGCCCCGCCCCCGCTGCTCCCGCCGCCCAGGACTCCGCGGAGACCCAGGGCGTGGACGATCTCCTCGACGAGATCGACGGTGTCCTGGAATCCAACGCGGAAGAGTTCGTCCGCGGATTCGTGCAGAAGGGCGGCCAGTAGCGGATGCTCCCGGACGATGCAGCAGCGGCGGTCCCCCGGGCCGCCTCGACCTCCTTCGCCGACTACCTCGGCGCGCACCATCCCGGACTGCTGCCGTCCAACCGCACGCTCGGGCCGAACACCGGCTCCGTGGACGCCTCGCACCTCGCCCCGCACGCCACCACGATCGTCTCCCTGACCTTCCCCGGCGGCGTCCTGATGGCGGGCGACCGGCGGGCGACCATGGGCAACGTCATCGCGAGCCGCCACATCGAGAAGGTCTTCCCGGCCGACCGCTCCTCGGTCCTCGGTATCGCGGGCAGCGCCGGGATCGGGCTGGACCTGACCCGGCTCTTCCAGGTGGAGCTGGAGCACTACGAGAAGATCGAGGCCACGATGATGAGCCTCGACGGCAAGGCCAACCGCCTCGCGGCGATGGTCCGCCAGAACCTCCCCATGGCGATGCAGGGCCTCGCCGTCGTGCCGCTCTTCGCAGGGTTCGACACCGACCGCCACGTCGGGCGGCTGTTCTCCTTCGACGTCACGGGAGGGCGGTACGAGGAGCACGAGCACCACTCGGTCGGATCCGGCTCGGTGTTCGCCCGCGGGTCGCTGAAGAAACTGTGGAACCCGCGCCTGGACGAATCCTCCGCCGTGCGTGTCGCGGTGGAAGCCCTGTACGACGCGGCCGACGACGACTCGGCGACGGGCGGGCCGGATGCCGTCCGGTCGCTGTGGCCGGTGGTCTACGTCGTGGACGCGGCCGGTGCGCGGCGCGTCCCCGAGCGTGACCTCGAAGCCGTGGCGCACGCCATCATCGACGCCCGCTCCGCGGCGGGCAGGGAGGCCTAGGCCATGACCCAGCAGTTCTACGTCTCCCCGGAGCAGCTCATGAAGGACCGCGCGGACTTCGCGCGGAAGGGCATCGGCCGCGGGAGGTCGGTCGTGGTGATGAGCTGCCGCGACGGGATCGCCCTCGTCGCCGAGAACCCCTCACCCTCCCTGCACAAGCTGGGCGAGATCTACGACCGCATCGCGTTCGCCGCCGTCGGGAAGTACAACGAGTTCGAGAGCCTCCGGCAGGCAGGCGTGCGCTACGCGGACGTGCGCGGCTACTCCTACGCCCGGGAGGACGTCACCGCCCGGGGGCTGGCCAGCGTCTACGCGCAGAGCCTGGGTGCCGTGTTCACCGCGGAGAGCAAGCCGTTCGAGGTCGAGCTCGTGGTGGCCGAGGTGGGCCGCAGTCAGGACGCCGACCACCTGTACCGCCTCACGTTCGACGGCTCGATCGCCGACGAGTCGGGCTTCGTCGTCATGGGCGGTGCCGCCGACGTCGTCGTCGACGCGCTGCAGGGCGCGTGGTCCTCGGATCTCGGCCTTCCCGAGGCGGTCCGGGCCGCCGCCCGGGCCCTGCGGAGCGGTGGGACCAGCGGCGGGACCAACGGCGCCCCCGCGGACGGCGATCGGCCCGCGCTCGATCCGTCGGTGCTCGAGGCCGCCTTCCTCGAACGGGATCCCGACACGCTGCGGGGCAGCCGCCGCGCGTTCCGCCGTATCGGCGGCCCCGAGCTCGAGGCCATACTGCAGGACGAACAGGACACCTGATGGACCGGCGCATCTTCGGAGTCGAGACAGAGTTCGGCATCTCCTACTCGGGCCCGAACTCGCGCCCGCTGTCCCCCGAGGAGGTGGCCCGCTACCTGTTCCGCAAGGTCGTCAGCTGGGGGAGGTCCTCCAACGTCTTCCTGACGAACGGGTCACGCCTGTACCTCGACGTCGGTTCGCACCCCGAGTACGCCACTGCCGAGTGCGACGACCTCGCCCAGCTCGTCGCCCACGACCGCGCGGGCGAGCTGATCCTCGAGGACCTCGTCTCGGAGGCGCAGCGCAAGCTGGCGCAGGAGGGCTACGACGGCAAGATCTACCTGTTCAAGAACAACACCGACTCCGCCGGGAACTCCTACGGCAGCCACGAGAACTACCTCATCCCCCGGAAACTCGAGTTCGCGCGGCTCGCCGACATCCTCATCCCGTTCCTCGTGACGCGGCAGCTCCTCGTCGGCGCAGGCAAGGTCCTCAAGACGCAGACCGGCTCCATCTACGCGTTCTCGCAGCGCGCGGACCACCTGTGGGAAGGCATCTCCTCGGCCACGACCCGCTCCCGGCCCATCATCAACACGCGCGACGAGCCCCACGCCGACGCGGAGCACTACCGACGGCTGCACGTGATCGCCGGTGACTCCAACATGTCCGAGACGACGATGCTGCTGAAGATCGGGTCGGTGGACCTGCTGCTGCGCATGGTCGAGGCCGGCGAGGTGATGCGGGACTTCCGTCTCGAGAACCCCATCCGCAGCATCCGGGAGATCTCGCACGACCTCACGGGCCGGCACGTCCTCAAACTCGCGAACGGCCGGCACATGACCGCCCTCGAGATGCAGCGCGAGTACCTCGCCCGGGTGACGGCGTTCGTGGACCGCCACGGCGCGCACAACGACCACGTCCCGGCCATCCTCGACCTGTGGGAGCGCGTGCTCGACGCCGTCGAGACCGGGAACACCGCCGGCATCGACACGGAGGTGGACTGGGCGATCAAGAAGAAGCTGATCGACCGCTACCTCGCCCGGTCCGGCGGGGACCTGGACTCGGCCCGGGCCGCCCAGCTCGACCTCACCTACCACGACATCTCGCGGTCGCGCGGACTGTTCTTCCTGCTGCAGGCCCGGGGTGAAGCAGCGCGCGTCGTCGACGACACCGCGGTGAAGGAGGCGGTGGACATCCCGCCGCACACCACGCGCGCCCGGCTGCGCGGGGAGTTCGTGCGCCGCGCGAAGGAGGCGAACCGCGACTACACGGTCGACTGGGTGCACCTCAAGCTCAACGACCGGGCGCAGCAGACCATCCTCTGCAAGGACCCGTTCACGTCCGTCGACGAACGCGTGGAGGCGCTGCTGCAGCAGCTGTGACGCGGGCACACCGGCTCGATACCGGCCGCGCACCGGTCCTGCGGGCCCCCGTGCGTCCGTCAACGGCCCGCCCCGAGGAGAAACCGTGGGGCCCGAGCCGTTAGGCTTGTCGGGGCCCTTTGATCCGCGGGCAGCCCGACCTGGACACCAATCTGAAAGTGGTTCTGTGCGAAAAGTACTAGCAATCCTTCTCCCGCTGCTGCTGCTGTTGCTGACGGCCTGCGGCGGACCGACGACGGACAACCTGACGGGGGAGTCATCGGGGAAGTCGGCGGGAGCCGCCGAGATCTTCGACACCGTCAAGGTGACCGGCGGGTCCGACGAGGAAGCACCGACCGTCGAGTTCGAGTCGCCCCTGGACACCAGCGCCGCCGCCGCGAAGACCGTGGCGGAGGGTGAGGGGAACGAGATCAAGGAGGGCGAGCAGATCAGCGTGCAGCTCGTGGCCCTGAACGCCGAGGACGGCTCGGTGCTCGGAGAGACCTACAGCCAGGGCGAGCCCCAGGTCCTTCCCCTCGACGACACGTTCAAGGGCGAGTTCCCCGAACTCTTCGACGTCCTCATCGGTTCGAAGGTCGGCTCGCAGGTCGCCTTCGCCACGCCCCCGCCCGCTGCGGCGGAGGGAGCACCCGAGACCCCGAACCAGATCCTGGTCCTCAAGGTCATCTCGTCCGAGCAGCCCCCGCCCGAGCCCGAGGTGCTGTCCCCCGAGGACGTGCAGAAGCTCGACGACGAGGGCCGGCTGCCCACCTTCACGTTCGGTGACAAGGGCGCCCCCGAGGTCACGATCCCCGAGAACGACCCCTCCGAGGACCTCGTCGTGAAGGTGCTCGAGGAAGGCGACGGCGAGGTCCTCGCCGAGACCGACACCATCACCGCGAACTACACCGGCTGGACCTACGCCGACGGTCAGAAGTTCGACTCGAGCTTCGACCGCGGCGAGCCGGCCAGCTTCCCGCTGAACGGCGTCATCACCGGCTGGACGAAGGGCCTCACCGGCCAGAAGGTCGGCTCCAAGGTGATGCTCGTCATCCCCGAGCCGTGGGCCTACCCCACCGCCGGCGAGGGCCAGCCCTCCGGCACGCTCGTGTTCTTCGTCGAGATCGTCAGCAAGGACGCCGCCCAGTAGTCCGGCCCCCGCGGCCTGACCGGCAGTACCCCGCCCCCTTACGAGAGGAAACCATGTCCTTCGGACAGCGCAAGTTCGACCGGCAGAAGCCCGAGATCGACTTCCCGGCCCACGACGCCCCCACCGACCTCGTCATCGAGGACATCGTGGAGGGCACCGGCGACGAGGCCAAGGCCGGGAACACCGTGTCCACGCACTACGTGGGCGTGGCCTTCTCCACGGGCGAGGAGTTCGACGCGTCCTGGAACCGCGGCGCGCCGCTCGACTTCCGCGTCGGTGTCGGCCAGGTCATCCAGGGCTGGGACCAGGGGCTCCTCGGCATGAAGGTCGGCGGGCGTCGCCGCCTCGAGATCCCGTCCCACCTCGCCTACGGCCCGAGCGGCGCGGGCTCCGCAATCGGCCCGAACGAGGCGCTGATCTTCGTGGTGGACCTGCTCGCCGTCCGGTAGACCCGGCACATACATCACTGCGGCCCGGGAGGGACGCAGGTCGACGCCGGTCGACCTGCGTCCCTCCTGCCGCGTCGAGGAAAGGTAGGGTTTCACCGTGTCCGCAAAACGTACCGAACGCCTCCTCACCCTCGTGATCATGCTCCTGTCGAGCCGCCGCGGGTTCACGAAGGAGGAACTCTTCGAGGAGATCGACCTGTACCGCGAGGCGACGTCCGTGGCCGCGCGGGAGAAGCTCTTCGACCGGGACAAGGCGGCCCTCCGCGAACAGGGCATCCCGCTCGAGTCCTTCAGCGAGGACACGCTGTTCGACCACGACAACACGGTGCAGCGCTACCGCATCGACGCCGAGGACTACCGCCTCGGCGGTGTCACCTTCCAGCCCGACGAGTACGCGGTCCTCAACCTGGCAGCGGGGGTGTGGGACCAGGGGTCCCTCGACTCGGCGGCGTCGAGGGCCCTCCGGAAGCTGAGCTCCCGCAGCTCCGACGGAGGGGTCGAACTGACGCCCCTCATCCAGCCCCGCATCACCACCGACGCACCCCACTGGGACGTCGTCTGGCAGGCGCTGACCTCCCGGGCGCCCCTGCGCTTCCCCTACCGTGCGGCCAGCACCGGGCGCGAGGAGATCCGCACCATCCACCCGTGGGGCATGGGCGCCCGGTTCGGGCACTGGTACGTCGTCGGCTTCGACACCACCCGCGGCGCCGAGCGCTTCTTCCGACTGTCCCGCATGACGGGGGAGCCGGTCGTGCTGCCCGGGACCTTCGACGTCCCGGCGTCCTTCGACATGAACCAGACGCTGTCCTCGCTCTCGCGGCGTGAACCCGACCGCATCGCCCTCGTCGCCGTCCGGCCGGGTTCCTGCCAGGTGCTGAGGGTCCGCAAGGACGCGGAGGTCCTCCGCACGGGGGAGGAGTGGGACGTCCTGCGCGTGCCGTACGCGGCGTCGAGCCCCATGGCGGCGACCGTCGCAGGGCTGGGCGTCAATGCCAGGGTGCAGGAACCCCAGGAGCTCGCCGTGGAGGTCGGGCGTCTGCTCGACGGCGCCTACCAGGCCGCCAGGTCAGCACCACGCGGCCTCGAGATCACCGGCGGCGTGCGGCCGGCACCCCGGCGCAAGTCCTCCGCGCAGGACCACCTGCTCCGCCTGCTCGACCTCGTCCCCTACCTCCTGGCGAACCCGGGAGCGGAAGTGGGGGAGACGGCACGCAGGTTCGACGTCAGCGAGAGCCAGCTCACCAAGGACCTCGACCTCCTGTTCGTCAGCGGGCCGCGGCACTACCCCGACGGTCTGATGGACGTCAACATCGAGGACGGCCGGATCTACCTCACCAACGCGCGTGACCTCGCGGAGCCCGTGAAGCTGAGCATGGACGAGGCCTGCTCGCTGATCGTCGGCCTCCAGGCGCTCCGCGAACTGCCCGGGATGAGGAACAACGAGGCGATCGTCAGCGCCCAGACGAAGCTCACCGCCGCCGCCGGCGACGCCGCGCGCATCGGCACGGCGGTGGCGACGAAGCTGACCGAGGACGACATCGATCCCACGCTGGAGGTGCTGCAGGCCGCCCTGCACTCCCGGGTGCGCGTGGCCGTGGACTACTTCGTGCCGACGCGCGACGAGATCACGCATCGCCTCCTCGAGCCGATCCGGATCTTCCTGCACCAGGACACCTGGTACCTCGAGGCGTGGAGCGTCGACTCCGAGGGGCTGCGCAACTTCAGGCTGGACCGCATCCAGAGCGCCGCGCTCACCGACCAGCCCGCCACAGCCCTGGTGGACGAGGAGTCCCTCGCCCGGGACCGGCGCGCCACCCTGCCGTACCGGTCCGGGGACGCGGACCAGGCCGTCACGCTCCTGCTGGAGCCGCGGGCGCGCTGGATCGCGGCGCAGTACAACGCGGACGCCATGGAGGAGCTCGGCGAGGACCGGCTCGTCGCGCGGCTCAGGGTGGCGTCGAGCGCCTGGATCCCCGGCCTCGTGGCGGGACTCGGCGGGTCCGCCGCCGTCGTCGGCCCGGACCGTCTGCGCGAGGAGACCCTCCGCTGGCTCGAGGCAGCCCGTGCCCATCAGGCCCTGGCCTAGACTGAACCCATGCTGTGGTGGATGTGGATCGTGCTGTGGGTGGCGGTGGTGGCCGTCAGTGTCATCTTCCTGACCGTCATCGGGTTCCGCGTGTTCCGCCGCGGGATGCGAACTCTCGGTGAATTCGGGGAAGCGATGGACCGCCTCGAGGTGAACGTGCCTGCCGACGACGGCCTCGCGCCCCACCATGCCGGGGTGCCCGGGATCCCCGTACCCGCCGTGTTCTCCCGGCCGGAGGACGTCCGGACCGCACGCCGGCTCGCCCAGACGCGCCGCGCCGACGACCGGCGCAGCCGCCGGATCGTCAAGCGTGCCGGCCGCGGGCAGCCGCAACTCCTGCAGGACATGCCCCACCTGTGACCTAAACTGGTGGGGGGATCAACGAGAGGAACTGGGCATGAGGCTCGAAGGCTGGCACATCGTCATCATCATCGTTCTTGCGATCGTTCTGTTCGGGGCACCGAAGCTGCCGGGCCTGGCCCGCAGTGTCGGCCAGTCCCTGCGGATCTTCAAGTCCGAGGTGAAGCAGATGAAGGACGAGAACAACACGCCCGACGCCGGGACGGACCCCGTCGAGGGCCGCGTGGTCACCGACCCCGCGCCGCAGGCCAATGCGCAGACCTATGCGCCCACCTACCAGTCGCCGGTCCAGCACCCGGGGCAGCCCGGCCAGCAGTACGGCCAGCAGGACGGCCGGCCGGCACCGCACTACCAGGGTGACGTCCGCGCCGACGGCACCCAGGCGGGCCCATCGCAGCACGGCAGTTCCCCCTCCGCCAGCCAGTAGCCCGGGACGCCCCGGTGTCACCAGCAAAGGCCCGCCAGCGTGGCAGGAAGGCCAACCCCGAGGGGCGGATGGCCCTCAAGGAGCACCTGCGTGAAGCACGCAACCGGCTGTTCAAGTCGGCGATCGCGGTCATCCTCGGGACGGTCGCCGGGTTCTTCGTCTACGAACCCGTCCTGCGCGCCCTGGCCGCACCGATCATCGCGATCAACACCCAGGAGGGCAGGACGGCGTCGCTGAACTTCGACAGCGCCGCGTCTCCCTTCGACCTGCTCATCCAGGTCTCGGTGTTCCTGGGCCTGGTGATCTCCAGTCCCGTCTGGCTGTACCAGTTGTGGGCGTTCATCACGCCCGGACTGAAGCGGAAGGAACGCCGGATCGCCCTGGCGTTCATCGCCGTCGCGTTCCCCCTGTTCCTCGGCGGCATCGCCCTGGCCTGGCTGATCCTGCCCAACGCGGTCCGGGTCCTCACCGAGTTCACCCCGGAGGACTTCTCCAACTACATCAGCGTCTCGGTGTACTTCACGTTCGTGCTGCGGCTCATGCTCGCGTTCGGCATCGCGTTCCTGCTGCCCGTCGTCCTGGTGGGCTTGAACATGGTGGGGCTGGTCTCCGGCAGGCAGATCCTCAAGGCGTGGCGGATCACGGTGTTCCTCGTGTGCCTCTTCGCGGCGATGGCCGCCCCGGGCGGGGACGCGCTGAGCATGTTCTACCTCGCGGTGCCCCTGCTGCTGCTGTTCTTCGTCGCCATCGGGCTGTGCCTGCTCAACGACCGGCGCCGCGCCCGCCGCACCGCAGCCCGCGAAGCAGCCGTCGAGGCCACCGCCGACACCGCCTCCCCCCTCGACGCCCTGTAGGCGGGCACCTGTCGGCCGGTGCCTCCCGACACCCTCCCGGCCGGGCCCGCAAGCACGACCGGCACCCACCGGGGGAGGGCAGGCGCGGCGTGCCTGCCCCGGGCCGACCGTCTAGGGTGGAAAGATGACCACCCCCGCGGAGAGATACGCCGCTGCAAAGGCCCGTACGGAACGCTCACGGACCCAGCTGTTCCGGTTCGCGCAGACGCTGGGCTTCGAGCTCGATCCGTTCCAGCAGGAGGCGTGCACGGCCCTCGAGGCGGGCAGAGGAGTACTCGTCGCGGCGCCGACGGGGGCCGGCAAGACCGTGGTGGGCGAGTTCGCCGTGTTCATGGCGCTGCAGCAGGGCCTGAAGGCCTTCTACACCACCCCCATCAAGGCCCTCAGCAATCAGAAGTACTCGGAACTGGCGGCGGTGCACGGCGCCGACCGCGTGGGACTGCTCACGGGTGACACGAGCATCAACGGCGATGCCGACGTGATCGTGATGACCACCGAGGTGCTGCGGAACATGCTCTACGCGAACTCCGACGCCCTCGACAACCTCGGCTACGTGGTGATGGACGAGGTGCACTACCTCGCCGACCGCTTCCGCGGAGCGGTGTGGGAGGAAGTGATCATCCACCTGCCCACCGAGGTGAAGCTGGTCTCCCTGAGCGCCACCGTGTCCAATGCGGAGGAGTTCGGCGCCTGGCTGGACACCGTCCGCGGCGACACCGACGTCGTCGTGTCCGAACACCGTCCCGTCCCGCTGTGGCAGCACGTGATGGTGGGGCAGAACCTGATGGACCTGTTCGCCGGCGACATCGCGTTCGACGAGGCGGCGCCCGCCGGCGCGGCGACCGGTGCGCGGGACCAGTACGACGTCAACCCCGAGCTGCTGGAACTGGCGAGCAACGAGATCCGGCTCAACCAGCGCGCGAACTGGGGCGGCGGCGGCAGGCGCGGCAGGCAGCGCAACGGCCGCGGCGGCCCTCCGCAGGTGAGCGCGGTGCGGCGCGCCACGCGGCCCCAGGTGATCAGCGCCCTGGACCGCACGGACCTGCTGCCCGCCATCACCTTCATCTTCTCCCGGGCCGGCTGCGAGGGCGCCGTGACCCAGTGCCTGAACGCCGGGCTGTGGCTGACCACGGAGGACGAACGCGACGAGATCAGCGAGACGATCGACCAGGCCACGCTGGACATCCCGCGCGACGACCTCGAGATCCTCGGCTTCTGGACCTGGCGGGAAGGCCTCATCCGCGGTTTCACGGCACACCACGCCGGGATGCTGCCGACCTTCAAGGAGATCGTCGAGCGCCTGTTCGCCGCGGGTCTGGTCAAGGCGGTGTTCGCCACCGAGACGCTGGCGCTCGGCGTGAACATGCCCGCCCGGACGGTGGTGCTCGAGAAGCTCGACAAGTTCAACGGCGAGGCGCACGTGGCCGTCACGGCGGGTGAGTACACCCAGCTCACCGGCCGCGCCGGCCGCCGCGGGATCGACGTGGAGGGCCACGCCGTCGTGCTGTGGCAGCCCGGCACCGACCCGGGGGCCGTGGCGGGCCTCGCCTCACGCCGCACCTACCCGCTGAACTCGAGCTTCCGGCCGACCTACAACATGAGCATCAACCTCATGGCCCAGTTCGGCCAGGAGCGCTCCCGCGAGATCCTCGAGACGTCCTTCGCCCAGTTCCAGGCCGACCGCTCCGTCGTCGGCCTGGCCAAGCAGGTGCGCAGCCGCGAGGAGTCGCTCAAGGGCTACGAGACGTCGATGACCTGCCATCTCGGCGACTTCCGGGAGTACGCGAACCTCCGGCGCGAACTGTCCGAACTCGAGTCGAGGGCATCGCGGGACCGCTCCCGGACCCTGAGGTCCGCCGCCGAGACCTCGCTGGAGGCCCTGCGACCCGGCGACGTGATCGACGTCCCCGGCGGACGGAGCCAGGGGTACGCCGTCGTCCTCGACAGCGACACGTCCAGGGAACCCCGGCCCACGGTCCTCACGCTCGAGACGCAGATCCGCCGCGTCGGCGTCTCCGACCTCGACGGGCCCGTCGAGGTGCTCTCCCGCGTCCGCATCCCGAAGCACTTCAGTGCGCGCAGCCCGAAGGACCGCCGCGACCTGACCTCGTCGCTGCGGAACGCGCTGGAGGAGAACCGCCCACCGCGCAGGGGGGCGGACCGCGTCTCGGCCGGCCACTCCGCGTCGGCGGCCGCCGAGGAACGCGCCATCACCGAGCTCCGACGGCGCCTCCGCGCCCACCCCTGCCACGGGTGCAGCGAACGGGAGCAGCACGCGCGTTGGGCGGAACGGTGGTGGAAGCTGCGCCGGGAGACCGACAACCTCGCGGGGCAGATCCGCGGCCGCACGAACACGATCGCCAAGACCTTCGACCGAGTCTCGGAGGTGCTCGGCCACTACGGCTACCTCGAGTACACCGACGGCGGCGTCTCGGTCAGCGCCTCGGGCCAGAAGCTCCGCCGCATCTACGGGGAGAAGGACCTCCTGATCGCCCTGTGCATCGAGGAGGGCGCGTTCAGCGACCTCGACGCCGCCGAACTCGCCGCGCTCACCACGGTGCTCGTGTACCAGGCGAAGCGCGAGGAGCGGGGGGTGCGGCCCGTCATGCCGAGCGTCGCACTGGAGGGGTCGGTGGAGACGATCATCCGCCAGTGGTCGCAGCTGAACGACGTCGAGGAGCAGCACCGGCTGCCCGTCACCAGCGAGCCGGAGCTGTCGCTCGTCTGGCCGATGTTCAAGTGGGCGCAGGGCCGGTCCCTGCAGTCCGCCCTGAGCGGTACGGAACTCGCGGCCGGGGACTTCGTGCGCTGGTCCAAGCAGGTCATTGACCTCCTGGACCAGGTCGCCAAGGTACCCGACCTGCCGGGCCATCTGCAGCAGACGTGCGTCCGCGCCATCCGGCTGGTCCGCCGGGGCGTGGTGGCATACTCGAACATCAGCGAGTAGTCCCGCTCAGGGACACCTACCGACCACAGAAAGCCGCGCAGCACCCCCATGCCCAGCCCTGAACGCCGCACCCCCGTCCTCTACCGCAACGGTTCCGTCTACAGCCCCGCCGACCCCTTCGCCACCGCCATGCTCGTCGACGGCGGGACGGTGGCCTGGGTGGGGACCGAGCACGCCGCCGCGAACCTGGCGGGGCCGGACGTGCGCACCGTCGACCTGGACGGTGCGCTGGTCACCCCCGGCTTCGTCGACGCCCACACGCACACCACGGAGACGGGCGTGGCTCTGGGCTCGATCGACCTGACCACGTGCCGCTCACTCGCAGGGCTCCTCGACGCGGTGTCCGCTGCCGCGGCAGCCGGGGCCGGGACGATCCTGGGCTTCGGCTGGGACGAGTCGCAGTGGCCCGGGAAGCGCGTGCCGACGGCGTCCGAGCTCGACCGGGCCGGCGGGGGCGCCCTCGTCTACCTCGTGCGGGCCGACATCCACTCGGCGGTCGTCTCCGGCACGCTCGCGGCGGGGCTGGGACTCGCAGGCCTCGATGGCTGGGACGACGGCTTCGTGGTCCGCGCGGCCCACGAGGCCGCCCGCAAGGCCACCCGCAGCCTCACGCGTGACCAGCGCAGGACCTACCAGCGCGCCGCGCTGCTCCACGCGGCGAGCCGCGGGTACGTCGCGGTCACGGAGATGGCCGCGCCGCACATCGCGCCGCGGGAGGACCTCGAGACGCTCCTGTCCATCGACGGCCCGGGACACGACGTGCCCCTGCCCGAGGTCATCCCCTACTGGGCGCAACTGACGTCGTCCCGCGAGGAGGTGCGTGAACTGATGCAGGGCTTCGGCGGTCGGCTGGCAGGACTCGCCGGGGACCTGAACGTCGACGGCTCGATCGGCTCGCGGACCGCGGCGCTCCGCGAGCCCTACAGCGACGACCCCGGCAACCGCGGCACGCTCTACCTCGACGGGGACGCCGTCGGCGCCCACCTGCTCGCCACCACCGCCGAGGCCGTCCAGGCCGGGTTCCACGTCATCGGGGACGCCGGGCTCGACGTGGTCCTGCAGGGCCTCGAGGCTGCGGCCCGCGACCTGGGCGTGGACGAGGTGCGCCGGGCGCGCCACCGTCTCGAACACGTGGAGCTCGCCGACGACGCCGCCATCGCGGCCCTGGTGCACTACGGCGTGGCCGTGAGCGGCCAGCCCGCGTTCGACGCCCTGTGGGGCGTCGACGGCGGACTGTACGGGCAGCGGCTGGGAACGCGCAGCGTCGGGATGAACCGCTTCGCGTCGCTCCTCGCCGCCGGCGTCCTCGTGGCACTCGGCTCGGACAGCCCGGTGACGCCCCTGGACCCGTGGGCCTCCGTCCGCGCGTGCCTCCGGCATAGCAGCCCCGCCGAGAACATCTCCGCCCGGGCCGCCTTCATCGCCCACACGCGGGCGGGCTGGCGCCTCGCGGGCCGCAGCCCTCTGATGGGGCAGCTCGCTCCGGGGACGCCGGCGTCCTTCGCGGTGTGGAAGGTCGACGAGCTGATGGTGCAGACGCCGGACAACCGCGTGCAGTCCTGGAGCACCGACCCGCGTGCCGGGACGCCCCTGCTGCCGGCCCTCGACACCGAGAACGCCCCGCTCTGCCTCGAGACCGTGCACCACGGGCGGCGCCTCTACGCCGAGGACGGGTTCGCGGCCGCCCAGGAGGGGCCCGGCGTGTCCGCGCCCGGACGCGCAGGAGTCGCTCCGACAGCGCCCTGACCTGCACCGAAGCACATCGTCGCAGGTCAGGGCTCTGTTGACTTGTACTCCACAGCACGTAAGCTCTAGCGGTACGGGTTAGACGACCTCCTGCGGGAGGGAACCTGGCTGGTCTCCTGAGCGCAATGCATCGGCCTCTGAACGGCGCGTGTTGCCCATCTAGGCGGAGCTGGCACTCAAGGGCAGGTCCACGTGTCAGTAGAAAACGGCGTCGTCCTCCGTGCCGACGCCGGTACGAAGGTACGTGGATCTGCCCGCCCCCGGCCGTCGCGGTCGGCGTGGGCGTCCCCTGGGCCGCGGGAACAGTCGCCTATACTTGCACACTGGCTCCGCTACGGGCGGAGCGGTCCCTGCGCGATGCGCATCCCGATGGAAAGGCCCTAGCTGCGTGCGAGTCGTCACGATCATTCCCACCTACAACGAGATCGAGTCGCTCCCGCTGACCCTGGCCCGCCTGCGTGCAGCAGTGCCCGCCTCGGACGTGCTGATCGTCGACGACAACAGCCCCGACGGCACCGGCGACCTCGCCGACCGTGCGGCGGCTGCGGACGACCAGGTGCATGTGATGCACCGCGCCGGCAAGGAGGGCCTGGGCGCCGCCTACATCGCGGGGTTCCGCTGGGGGCTGGACCGGGACTACGACGTCCTCGTGGAGATGGACGCGGACGGCTCCCACCGGCCCGAGCAGCTGCAGGACCTCCTCGACGCCGTGGACCGGGCCGACCTCGTGATCGGCAGCCGCTGGGTCCGGGGCGGCAACGTGGTGAACTGGCCGATGCACCGCAAGCTCCTCTCACGCGGGGGCAGCACCTACTCGCGCCTCCTGCTGGGACTGCCGGTGCGTGACATCACCGCCGGGTTCCGCGCGTTCCGGCGCTCGACCCTCGAGGCCCTCGACCTGTCCGCCGTGGAGTCCGTGGGCTACGGCTTCCAGGTCGACATGACGTTCCGGGTCGCCCGGCTGGGGCTCACCATCGTGGAGGTCCCGATCTCCTTCGTGGAGCGCGAGCTCGGTGCCTCCAAGATGAGCGGGAACATCGTGTTCGAGGCCATCGCCAACGTGACGCGGTGGGGGCTCGAGGCTCGCTGGGACAGGCTCACCGGGCGCTCGTAGCCGCACCGCCGAGGACGGCGGACGACCACCGACAGGAAAGGCACCCACCGTGTGGCGGGTGCCTTTCCTGGTTCCTGGCGCTCCGGTGGGGGAGCCGCGGTCAGGCCGAGCGGCGCTCGCCGCGGCGCTCGCGCAGGATCGTCAGGCGGTCCTGCAGGATCTGCTCGAGTTCCTCCACCGACCGGCGCTCGAGGAGCATGTCCCAGTGGGTGCGGACGGGCTTGTCGTTCGAGGTGTCGGGCTTCTCGCCGTTCACGAGGAGGGCTTCCTTGCCGGTCTTGGAGACCCAGGTCGCCGGGATGTCCGCTTCCGAGGAGAACGTGACGAAGACCCGCTCGCCGTCCTCGCACCGGTACTCGACCCGCTGCCGGGGAGCGGGCTCGACGCCGGATTCGGTCTCCATCGATTGCGCTCCGAGGCGCATGCCGCGCAGGCTGCGATCGCTCATGATTATCTCCTAGTTCCCGTGGCTCCCCGTCTATGGAGGGGCCGTTGCCGCTGTTCCTTGCCGAAAGGGCCGTGCCGCCGCCCGGTACCGCTTCCGCCCGCAGACGGAAGGGAAGCCTTCTGTACAACACCGCCCGCCGCAGGGATGTTCCCGCGGGCTGACGGATAAACACCTAAGTATACAGGGCGCGGCTGGAGCGCTCCTGCCCGATCCCGGCCAGGCCGGCGGCCGGCGCGAGCCGGGCGGTGGGGTCCGGCGCCGGCCGCCACTGGTCGACGCCGGCCGTGGGCCGTCCGGGATCTCAGGTACGCGTCACCATCTCCGGGCCGTCCGAGGGGGAGTCCGGGGTGGTGGTGCCCAGCATGGTGCCGATGCCCTTGAGGGCCTCGCCGACCTCGCTGGGGATGATCCAGAGCTTGTTCGCCGACCCCTCGGCGAGTTTGGGGAGGGTCTGCAGGTACTGGTACGCGAGGAGCTTCTGCGTCGGGTTGCCCTTGTGGATGGCATCGAACACCTTGTGGATGGCCTGTGCCTCGCCGTCGGCGCGCAGGATCGCGGCCTTCGCGTCGCCCTCGGCGGCGAGGATCGCGGCCTGGCGCTGGCCTTCAGCCGTGAGGATCTGGGACTGCTTGGTGCCCTCGGCGGTGAGGATCGCGGCGCGGCGGTCGCGCTCTGCCCGCATCTGCTTCTCCATGGAGTCCTGGATGGAGTGGGGCGGGTCGATCGCCTTGAGCTCCACCCGTCCCACCCGGATGCCCCAGCGGCCCGTCGCCTCGTCGAGGACGCCGCGGAGCTGGCCGTTGATCTGGTCGCGCGAGGTCAGGGCCTCCTCGAGATTGAGGCCACCGACGACGTTCCTCAGCGTGGTCGTGGTCAGCTGCTCCACGGCCTGGATGTAGTTGGCGATCTCGTAGGTCGCCGCGCGCGGGTCCGTGACCTGGAAGTAGACGACGGTGTCGATCGACACGACGAGGTTGTCCTCGGTGATGACGGGCTGGGGCGGGAAGGAGACGACCTGCTCGCGGAGGTCGAGCAGCGGCAGCAGCCGGTCGACGAACGGGATCAGGATGGTCAGTCCCGGGTTCAGCGTCCGCTGGTACTTCCCGAGCCTCTCGACGACGCCCGCGCGTGCCTGCGGGATGATCCTGACCGACTTCACCAGGATGACCAGGACGAAAATGATGAGGACGATCAGGACTACTGTGAGCGCGATCGTTCCGGCGGAGCCGTTCATGAATCCCCTTTGTTGGTGGTGTCGCATCCCGGTGGACCGGATCGCGGCCTGGGAGCGGAGAAGCGGGCGGTCCGCGCTAGGCGTCGGCGGGAGGCGGGGGACGGTCGGCGTCGCGGGCCGCTGCCGGCTGGACGACGGCGGTGGCGCCGTCGATCCTCGCGACGGACAGGCGGGTGCCGGCGGGCAGCGGGGCGCCGTCGGCCGAGCGGGCGGTCCACGTGTCACCGCCGATCTTGACGGTGCCCGAATGCGCCGTGACGGGCTCGAGTGCGAGGGCGGAGGCACCGACGAGGCGGTCGATGTTGTTCAGCTGGTCCGCCGGACCCCTCTTGAGGTGGCGTACCGCCACGGGCCGGACGAGCAGGATCATGAGGAGCGAGACGACCGCGAACACGACGACCTGGAGGACGAGTCCTGCTCCGGCGAAGGTCGCGATGAGGGCGGCCAGCGCTCCGACCGAGAGCATGATGAACAGCAGGTCGAGGGTCAGGGTCTCGACGGCCGCCAGTCCGAGGAACAGGACCAGCCACAGGACCCAGCCGTTGTCGAGCAACCACTCCATGGAGCATCCCCTCGTGTGCGTGCCGCAGGAGAGCGGCCGTCGGTCCCATTCTGGCAAACGGGTCCGACATTACCTAGGGTGTCGGCGCCGGCGGGGCCCAGTTGTTACCCTTCCGTGCCGTGCGAGCGCCCGATAGGCCTGCCGCCCCGTGCGAGGACCTGCACGGTGAAGCGCGCCGTGACCTCCAGCGGCGCGCCCGGCCCGGCCGCCTCGCCCCCGGCTCGTGCCCCGGGCCGCCCCTGGGACCGCCCCTCCGCCGGCGCGTGCCGCGCCGCGGGACCCATGACGAGCGCGGAACGGGCGAGGTCCCGCGGCAGGGACAGGACGTAGTCGAGGTCCTCGCGTCCGGTCTCCACCAGCGCCCCGCCGAACGAGGCGAGGACGTCGTCGGCCTTGTGCGCGGGCACGGACAGGAGCGGGCCGACCGACTCCAGCCCGGAGAGGTGTCCGGGCCTCGGTGTGACGACGACCAGGCAGCCACCCGGTGCGAGCACGCGCACGAACTCCTCGGCATTCCTCGGCGCGAACACGTTGAGGAGCACGTCCACCGACCCGTCCGCGAGCGGGAGCGGACGCCAGACGTCCCAGACGATGCTGATGCCGCCGGGCAGCCTCCGGGCGGCGCGCCGCAGGGCGATCTTGGAGATGTCGAGCGCCACGGGGAAGCAGCCGGGGGCCCCGCCCACCAGCCCCTCCAGGTAGTACCCCGTCCCGGCGCCGGCGTCGAGGACCACGCCCGGTGATCCTGCGTGCCCCAGCACAGCGTCGACGACGGCGCGGCGCAGGGGGGCATAGGCGCCCGATCCGAGGAACCGCTCGCGCGCGTCCACCATCTCGACCGAGTCGCCCTCGAACGGCGACCCCTTGCCGGTGAGGAGGTTGAAGTAGCCCTGGCGGGCGGCATCGAAGCGGTGGCCGCGCTCACAGGCCAGGGAGTGTCCCGCCTCCTCCAGCGGGGAGGCGCAGACGGGACAGACCAGGAGGGGGCGGGGAACGGCGGACACCGTCCCATCCTAGGGAGACGACCCCGTGCACCGTTGACTCAGGCCACTATTTCGGGTGTGATCGGGAGGGTGAAACCAGACCAGATCGAACTCCTGACCACCACGGGCTCCCCGACACTCCACCCGGACGGCTCCCGTCTGGTGGTCGCCGCGACCCGCCCCGACCTCCGAGCCGACGCCTACGTCGGTCAGCTGTGGGAGATCACCCTCTCCGGCGAGCGCCGTCGGCTGACCCGGGGCTTCCGCGACACCGCACCGCGCTACTCCCGCGACGGCCGGCTGCTCGCCTTCCTCCGGGCCGCACCCGCCGGCAAGCCCCAGCTGTTCGTGGTGCACGCCTCCGGCGGCGAGCCCGTCCAGCTCACCGACCAGCCCCTCGGCGTCGCGCACTTCGACGTCTCCCCGGACGGCACGACCATCGTGTTCGCCGCGCGCGTGCCCGAGCACGGGCGCTACGGCACCGTCGACGGCGTGGGCGCGGGCCTGGAGGATCCTCGGCTGATCACCGGGTACAAGTACCGGATGAACGGCCTGGGCTACACGACGGACAAGCGCTCGCAGCTGTTCACCGTCGCGGTGCCGAGCCTCGACGCGGAGCCCTACATCGCCGCGGTCGGCCGGCTCGGGAGGAAGCACGCGGACGGGCCGGGCGCACTCGAGGAGCAGGGCGCCGTGCCGGCCGCGACGCAGGTCACGACGGCGGACGCCGACCATCTCGAGCCCGCCTTCTCCTCCGACGGGCGGCGCATCCTCTTCACGGCGGCGCTCGCCGAGGACGCGGACTCGACGCTCGTGTCCGACCTCCACTCGATCGCGCTCGACGGCGGCGACCGCCGGCAGCTGACGAACCTGGGCGGCGACACCCGCCTCGGGTGCAGCGCGCCCCGCCCGAGCACGGACGGTGACTGGCTGTTCTTCCTCGCATCGGACCTCTCACCGTCCGGGCTGGACTTCGTGGCCCGCAACACGGCGTTGTACGTCCTCCCGGCCGCCGACCCCCGGGACGTCCGGCGGCTCACCGACCCCGAGACCGTCGATCTCGGGGACGTGCAGGAGATCGTCGCGGACGGGCCCGGGTCCGTCCTCGTCTTCAACCGCTCGCGCGGCAGCGGCGAGCTGCTCCGGGTCTCCGCGACGGGGGAGAGCGAGACCCTCGTCGCGGGACCCACGGTGGTGACGGGAGCCGCCGCGGCGGGAGGCGCCGTCGTCGTGTCCTACACGGACCCGGCGACGTCGGGCGAGGTCGCCGTCCTGGAGGGGGGCGCCCTGCGTCCCGTCTCGGACTTCTCGGCCGCCCTGCGGGGCGGGACGCGCGTGGCGGACCCCCAGGAGCGGTCGTACCCCGCTCCCGACGGGACGCCCGTGCACGGCTGGGCCGTCCTGCCCGAGGGCGAGGGACCACACCCGGTGCTGCTCGTCATCCACGGCGGCCCGTTCGCCCAGTACGGGTGGGGGTACTTCGACGAGGCCCAGGTGTATGCCGCGGCGGGCTACGCGGTGCTGCTGTGCAACCCCCGCGGGGCGGCCGGCTACGGTCAGGCCCACGGCCGCGTCATCAAGGAGGCGATGGGCACGGTGGACCTCGACGACGTCCTCGCCTTCCTCGACGGTGCGCTCGCCGAGTACGACGCCATGGACGGCGGGCGGCTCGGGGTCATGGGTGGCTCGTACGGGGGCTACCTGACCGCGTGGACGATCGCCCACGACCACCGCTTCGAGGCAGCGATCGTCGAGCGGGGGTACCTCGATCCGCCGTCGTTCGTCGGGTCCTCGGACATCGGCTGGTTCTTCTCGGAGCAGTACACCGGGACGGACCCGGCGCACGTGGCGGAGCAGAACCCGTTCGCCAAGATCGGGGACGTGCGGACACCGGCGTTCGTCATCCATTCGGAGGACGACCTGCGCTGCCCCATCGAGCAGGCCCAGCGGTACTACACCGCCCTGAAGAAGCAGGGCGTCGACACCGAGCTGCTCGTGTTCCCCGGGGAGACCCACGAACTGTCGAGGTCGGGCTCCCCGTGGCACCGCCGCCAGCGCTTCGAGCACATCCTGCGGTGGTGGTCGCGGTACCTGCCCACGGCTGCGAACCCGGCCGACTCCCCGGCAGGCTGAAGGCCCGGCGCGCAGTGGGGGGTCTCAGAAGCCCAGGCCGCGCCGCGCCTCGTCGACGGTCGGCTGGGCCCACCGTCGGTGCTCCTGGTCGGCGCTGAGGGACCTCAGGACGGCCCGGTCCAGGTACAGCTGCCCGTCGAGGTGGTCGGTCTCGTGCTGCACGATCCGGGCCGCCCATCCCTCGAAGCCGGCGGTGACGGTGATGCCGTCGGGCTGCGTGTAGGTGGCCGTGATACGGGCCGGGCGTTCGACGACGGCCTGGTAGCCGGGCACGGAGAGGCAGCCCTCGTAGAACGCGGCCCGGGTCCCGTCCGCCGGCTCGTAGCGGGGATTGATGATCACGGTGAAGGGCAGGGGAGTGCGGGCGCGGGCCTCGGCGACCAGCGGGTCCCGGACCCCCGGGTCCTCGAGGACGGCGATCCTCAGCGGGATGCCGATCTGCGGGGCGGCGAGACCCACGCCCGGGGCCTCGTGCATGACGCGCCGCATCGTGGCGATCAGGCGGGCCAGCATCCCGTCGTCGAGCTGGCCGTCGAAGTCCTGCGCAGGACGGCGCAGGACGGGGTGGCCCGCGCGGACGATCGCGGGCAGGTCCTGGGCCAGGAGGGCCTCGACCTGCTCCACGAGGGCCCGGGCCGGCAGCATCGCGCGGCTATCGTTGCCTGGAGCATCTGCAGTCATCCCTCCAGCAAAGCACAATCCCGGACAGGAACGGGGGAGCACCCCATTGCCGGTTCCGGGGTGACCACGGAGAATCAGACGTGCTGCCCGGGGGTCGTCCCGCGGCGGCTCCCCGCACGGACACCGGCTGGTCGCGAAGGCGGCGGGCCGCAGGATGGAGACACGATGACCACGGCCACGACGGACGCCCAGCGGGCAGCGGCACATGCGGCGGACAGCCACGAGCTCATCCGCGTGCAGGGCGCGCGGGAGAACAACCTCAGGGACATCACGATCGACATCCCGAAGCGGCGGCTGTCGGTCTTCACCGGCGTCTCCGGCTCGGGCAAGAGCTCCCTCGTCTTCGACACCATCGCGGCGGAGTCCCAGCGCATGATCAACGAGACGTACAGCGCCTTCGTGCAGGGCTTCATGCCCACGCTCGCCCGGCCCGAGGTGGACGTCCTCGAGGGGCTGACCACGGCGATCATCGTGGACCAGGAACGCATGGGCGCCAATCCGCGCTCCACGGTCGGGACGGCGACCGACGTGAACGCGATGCTGAGGATCGTCTTCTCGCGCCTGGGTCAGCCGCAGATCGGGTCCCCGCAGGCGTTCTCCTTCAACGTCGCGTCGATCAGCGGTGCCGGTGCCGTCACGATCGAACGCGGAGGCACCACGGTCAAGGAGCGCCGCAGCTTCACGGTCACCGGCGGCATGTGCCCGCGATGCGAGGGCATGGGCTCCGTCACGGACATGGACCTCACCCAGCTCTACGACGACACCCGGTCGCTGAACGCGGGGGCGCTGACCATCCCCGGCTACAGCATGGAGGGCTGGTACGGGCGGATCTACAGCGCCACGGGCTTCTTCGACGCGGACAAGCCGATCCGCGACTTCACGAAGCGGGAACTGCAGGACCTGCTGTACAAGGAGCCGACGAAGATCAAGGTCGACGGCATCAACATCACCTACGAGGGCCTGATCCCCAAGATCCAGAAGTCGATGCTGTCCAAGGACCGCGAGGCCATGCAGCCGCACATCCGGGCCTTCGTCGACCGGGCGGTCACGTTCACCACGTGCCCCGACTGCGACGGGACGCGCCTCAGCGAAGCGGCGAGGTCCTCGAGGATCGACGGCGTCAGCATCGCCGACGCCTGCGCCCTGCAGATCAGCGACCTCGCGGTGTGGGTCCGGGGGCTCACCGAACCCTCCGTGGCCCCGCTGCTGACCGCACTGGGGGAGACCCTGGACTCCTTCGTGGAGATCGGCCTCGGCTACCTCAGCCTCGACCGCCCGTCCGGCACCCTGTCGGGGGGCGAGTCCCAGCGGACCAAGATGATCCGGCACCTCGGGTCGTCCCTGACCGACATCACCTACGTCTTCGACGAACCGACGATCGGCCTCCACCCGCACGACATCCAGCGCATGAACGACCTGCTCCTGCGCCTGCGGGACAAGGGCAACACCGTCCTCGTGGTCGAGCACAAACCCGAGATGATCGCGATCGCCGACCACGTCGTCGACCTCGGCCCGGGCGCGGGGACCGCGGGCGGGACGGTGTGCTTCGAAGGGTCCGTGGACGGCCTGCGCCGCAGCGGCACGCTCACCGGCCGGCACCTCGACGACAGGGCGGCACTGAAGGCCGAGGTGCGCCCGCGCCGGGGGGAGCTCGAGATCAGGGGGGCGACCTCCCACAACGTGCGCGACGTCGACGTGGACATCCCCCTCGGGGTGCTGTGCGTGATCACCGGTGTCGCCGGATCGGGCAAGAGCTCCCTGATCCACGGCGCCGTGTCCGGCCGGGAGGGTGTGGTCGCGGTGGACCAGACGGCCATCAAGGGCTCGCGCCGCAGCAATCCCGCCACCTACACCGGCATGCTCGAACCCATCCGGAAGGCGTTCGCGAAGGCCAACGGCGTCAAGCCCGCCCTGTTCAGTGCGAACTCCGAGGGGGCGTGCCCCACCTGCAACGGCGCCGGCGTCATCTTCACGGACCTCGCCATGATGGCGGGCGTCGCGACGACCTGCGAGGTCTGCGGCGGCAAGCGGTTCATGGCGGAGGTGCTGGAGTACGAGTTCGGCGGGAAGGACATCAGCGAGGTCCTGGCGATGCCCGTCACGGAGGCCGCCGAATTCTTCCGGGCCGGCGAGGCCAGGGTGCCCGCCGCCCATGCGATCCTCGGCCGGCTCTCCGACGTCGGCCTCGGCTACGTGAGCCTCGGACAGCCCCTGACGACCCTGTCCGGCGGCGAGCGCCAGCGCCTCAAGCTCGCCACGCACATGGGCGAGAAGGGCGGCATCCTGGTCCTCGACGAGCCCACCGCAGGCCTGCACCTGGCCGACGTCGAGAACCTGCTCGGACTGCTCGACCGCCTCGTCGACGCCGGAAAGTCGGTGCTCGTCATCGAGCACCACCAGGCGGTCATGGCGCACGCGGACTGGATCATCGACATCGGACCTGGCGCCGGGCACGACGGCGGCAAGGTCGTCTTCGAGGGGACGCCGGCGGACCTCGTCGCCTCCCGGTCGACCCTGACGGGCCGGCACCTCGCGGAGTACGTGGGCGCCTGACCCCCGCCGTCCCTGAGGGGACCTGCGTGCGCGGACCAGTGGCCACGGAGTAGGCCCGGCCGCGGTCCACCCCGGGGGTGTCCGTCATGCACCTCGTCCGGCCGTCCCCGTGTCCCGGTGCGTGCCGCGGCCCGTGTCGCCCGGGCCTCCGTCGTGCCTGTCCGCGGTCGGCGCCGTCCCCGGACCGTCATGCGCACGGGGTTGAAGGGACGGAAGCGAGTGATGTGCGTCACCAAGCAAGTAGTGACCACTGTTGTCGACGTGAACACGCGCCCCTTCAATGAGAACCACGCACCACCCGAAGAATTTAGGGGACACCTCGTGATCACTCTGGAACTGGCGAACACCACCGGCCATGCAGTCTACGTCCCGCCGGCGGCGCCGCCGACGCACAGGCTGCAGGTCTCCGTCTTCGGGCCCTTGACGATCCGCCGCGGCGACGCACTGCTGGGCGCCAACGACCTCGGGGGACCCAAGCCCCGCCAGGTCCTCGAGATCCTCCTCATGAACTTCGGCTCGGCGGTGTCCAAGACCCGCATCATGGACCTGCTGTGGGGTGGCAACCATCCGGCCGTCGCGCTCCCCACCCTCGAGAGCTACGTCAGCGTCCTCCGGCGCCACCTGCAGCCCGGGAACGGACGGACGGGGCCCCTGCGGACGGTCACGGGCGGCTACGCCATCGACAGGACCCTCGTGGACCTGGACCTGGACCGGTTCGAGACCCTGACCCGGCTGGCGGGCCAGGCGCAACCCGCGCGGGCACTGGCACTGCTGACGGAGGCACTCGACCTGGCGGCCGCTCCGCTGCTGGGCGACGAGTTGCTGCCGGCGTGGGCCGAGGAGGAACGCGCCGCACACGCAGCCCGGGTCGGCCTGGTGCGCGTCCTGGCTGCGGAGGCAGCGCTGTCCGTGGGGGAGGCGGGTACGGCGATCGCCTTCGCGGGAGCGGCCGCCAAGGAGGATCCCCTCAACGAGCGGGCCTGGACGGCCCTGATCCTCGGTCTCGAGCAGAACGGCGAGAACACCGAAGCGCTGCGGACCTTCGACCGCTGCCGCAGGATCATCGATCGTGAACTCGGTTGCACGCCGGGACTGGTGCTGAAGGACGCCCACGCCCGGCTCCTGGTGAGCACGGCGACGACCGCCGGGCCATCGAACGGCCCCGGGCCCCGTCCCGAGGACACGGCGCGCTCCGCCGCCCCGACCAGCAGGCCGGAAGCGAAGCGCCTGCGGATCCTGATCGTCGATGACCACACCACGTTCTCCGACCTGTTGGCGGGGGCGCTGGACCGCGAGCCGGACCTGAAAAGCGTAGGAGCGGCGAAATCCGTGGCGTCCGCGGTGACGATGTTCCGGGACCTCCGCCCCGACGTCGTCATCATGGACCTGTACCTCTCCGACGGCTCCGGCCTCAGCGCCGCGGCGCGGATCCTCGCTGAGGCCCCGGGCACCCGGATCGTCATGCTGACCGGCAACCCCTCCCAGCAGGCGCTGAGCGAAGCGGCCCGCATGGGCATCTGCGGCTTCCTCCCGAAGGACGGCGCGCTGGGAGTGATGCTGGACACGCTGAGGCACGCCCACGTCGGCGGGATGATCGTGAACCCGTCCCTGGTGGAGAGGTGGGGGCGCAGCGCCCCGTCCGCGCCAGGCCCCGCGGGACAGTGACCGGCGGGCCTCCGGTGCGCGGATCCCAGCCGGGGGAGCCCCTGCAGGCCACCGACATCACCCGGGGCGTCGTCGAACGGCGCGAGGTGAGGGCGGCTGTGGCGCGGTTCCTCACCGCCGGCTTCATGGCCCTCATCCTGGTGGCGATCCCCATCGTCTTCTGGGTGCGGGCGGAGGCGGAGCGCCACGCGCTGGCCAATGCACGGGACATCACCCAGCGACTCGCCGACAGCGTCGTCGGACCGCTCATCACCGATGAGGTCCTCGCCCACGACGCAGCCGCCCTGGAACTTCTCGAGCAGAGGCTCGCACCCTGGCTCGCCGAGAGCGGCATGACGAGGATCAAGGTGTGGGACGAGGACGGCCGCGTGATCTACTCGGACGTCGACTCCCTCATCGGCCAGGATTTCGAGCAGGAGGAATGGGCGCGGCTGCTGCTCGCGGGTGGGCCGGCCACGGCCACGCTCGAATCCCAGACGGCGGAGGAGAACGAGTACGAAGCGGGTTCCGGCGAGCTCGTGGAGGTCTACGTCCGCTCCGCTGCACAGAGTGGGGCTCCGATGATCTTCGAGACCTATTCGTCCGGCGAGGGAGTCCGCCGCGAGCAGCACGCGGTCCTGATGGGCGTGGTCCCGCCGCTCCTTCTGTCACTGGCGGCCCTCCAGCTGACGCAACTGGTCCCGGCGGTCCGCCTGGCGCGGCGGATCCAGGTCCACCAGGCCGCACGTACCGCCCTGCTGCGGTGTGCGATCGAGTCGTCCGACCAGGAGCGCCGTCAGATCGCCGGAGAGCTCCACGACGAGGTGATCCAGGACCTGTCCGGACTCGCCTATGCCCTGGAGTCCGAGGAGCGCCGAGGACCGCCCGCGCTGCAGGACGTCTTCATCAACGCCAGGACGATGCTGCAGACCAACATCCGCACCCTGCGGGCCATGACCAGCGAGCTCTATCCCCCCGATCTCGAGCAGCTCGGTCTGGAGGCGTCCCTCAGGCGGCTGGAGGCACCCCTGGTCGAGCGCGGCATCGGTCTGACCGTCGAGATCCCGGAGAAGCTCGTGCTGGACCGGGACCGGGCAGCTCTGCTCTTCCGCGTGGCACGGGAGGCTCTCGTGAATGTCAGCAAGCATTCCTCGGCGCGATCCGCCGCCATCCGGATCCGGCAGGCCGGGCAGCTCACCGAGATCTCCGTCTCCGACGACGGGGTGGGCTTCGACCCGGCCGAACCCCGCACGGAGGGCCACCTCGGCCTGCGGATCCTCGGCGACACCATCCGGCAGGCCGGCGGTGCGTTCGACGTACGCTCCGCGCCGGGGACCGGCACCGCGGTCGTCGCCACCTTCGGCGGGACCGCACCTGCGCCCGGCGCCGACGTGCGGACTGCTGCGTGGTCGCTCCCGGGCCTCTCGGTAGCCCGAGCCCGTCTGATGTTCCTGGCCTGGAGGTCGTGAACGGCCCTGGTCGAGCCATCCGCGGCGGGGACCTTCGGGGCCGCTCCCGGTGGCAGCCCGAGCAGTTCGAAGAGCCTCCGCCGTCCCCGCTCGGATCGGTGACCTGCCCTAGTGGGCGCACAGTATCCCTCCGTCCGGGCGCAGCCACCGCAGGCCCCCGTGTGCGCGCCTGACCTCGCCCCTGAGCCCCCTCGCCCCCTCGCCCCTCAGCCCCCGAGCTGGGGCGCGCCAGGTTGCGCCTGACCGGACCCGCGCTTCTCGCGTGGGCCGATCGCCCATCGACAGGCCTCCGCCGGGAGCCGGTCGCCCGGTCCGCCGCGCACCGTCCATGGCTTCCGTTGCAGACGCACGGTCCGAGGTGCTGGGTTTATGGTGCTTGGTCCGAGGTGCTGGCTTAGGTGCTGGGTCCGAGGCGCGCGGTCCGAGGTGCCCGCTGGCTTCCGGCCGCTCCGTCCGGGAAGCGGTCGGTCCGCGGCCCGGCTCGCGGCCCGGCCCGCGGCCCGGCCCGCGGGCGCGGTGGCGTGGACGCTGCGACCCCCGCGGCGACGGAAGTGTCCGGTCCAGGGCGGGTGCTTCGGAAGGAGCGCTTCCGGTACGCGTGGCCCGACGGGCGGCGGACGGCCGGTGGCGGGACGCGAAGCAGCCCGGTGGCTCCCGGGATGATGCCGGGAACCACCGGGCTGCGGTGGGACTCTCTACCTATCTGTTCACGGTGGCCACCGGGCCGGCAATGCCTCCCAGTGTGGATTCGATCCAGAGATTGCCCGGGTTGGTCGTGCCCGCGGCTGCATTGCGTAGCCGCAGGGAATAGGCGCCGCCGGTAGCGGGGGCGGCAGCCGCGGTGACGTTCACCTGGCCCAGCACGCGGCCCGTCGGACCGCCGACGCGGATCGTGACGATGCCGCCGATGACGTTGCTGGTGCCACTGACCCTCAGGTCGCCGCTCCTCCACTGCGCCGAACCGATCGTGACCTTGTCCGGGACGGGTGTCACCTTGACCTCATCCGTCCTCACCGTCGTGCCGACGGTGACCGTGAGACGGAAGGTGAGCGGGTTGTTGGTCATCGGCGACTTGTAGACCGGCAGGCTGAATGTCGGCTTCAGTGCCGTGCCGCCGGTGAGGGTGACCTTGTCGGGATCTGCAGGTCCGGTGAGGACCTGCTCCCACCGATAGGTGGCGCCGGCGGTCGAGGAGCCCGTGCCGTCCAGGAGGACGGTCCTGGCGGTCGTCTGGCGGGCAACCGCCTGGTCCGGCCCTGCGATCGCGACGACGGCACCGCGGACGGTGACGGGGTCGCTCTTGGGGGATTCGGGCCCCGCCCCGTTGGTGTTGCTGGCCCTGACGGTGAACTGATAGGTGGTGTCGCCGTTCAGGCCGTCGTACAGCAGCGTGTTCACCGTCCCGGCCACCGTCTTCGGAGCTCCGAAGGCTGCGCCGTCGGCGGTGTAGGCCTGAACCGTGTAGCCCGTGATGGTCAGTCCGGGTGCACCGGGGTCGGGCGCAGCCCAGGACACTTCGGCCGTCCCCTGCCCGGCCCGGGGTGCCGCGGCGAATGCCGGGGCGGCGGGCACGGGGTCGTTGGTGATGACGAAGGCGACGCTGCCGTTGCCGGACACATTGCCCGAGGGATCGATGGCGGCGAAGGTGAACGTGCTGGTCTCGGCGACGTCGACCGGTCCGGTGTAGAGGGTGGAGCCCGGGGCGCTGGCGTCACCGGACACGGGGTCCGTCCCGTCCAGCGTGTAGTAGATGTCGCTGCCGGCTTCGCTCGCACTCAGCGTCAGCTTCTGCGCGACGGAGAAGGTCCCGCCGCCGGGGGAGGCCGACACGGTCGGGGCGGTCGTGTCGGTGACGGCGATGGCATGCACGGCGGGGAAGGTCTCACCGACGCTGCTGACGGAGGTGACGTAGATGTCGTACTCCTCCTCGGCGTCCAGGCCCTTGATGGTCGTGCTCGAGGCGTTCGGGTTGCTGATCCGCACACCGGATTCCACCTGCTCCGTCCCGGAGACGGTCTGGGCGACGGCCGTGACGCGGTAACCGGTGATCGGCGGCGTTCCGGGGATGGCCTGGGCCGGCGTCCAGTGCACCTTCACCTCGCCGGCGACCTCGGCGGCGGAGATGTCGGTGGGGCCTGCGGGGCCCGACTGCAGGGGCCCGTTCGGGCACCCGCCCATGCCGGGTCCACCGAGCTCGCCGAATTCGGCGATGGTCAGGCCCTGCCGGTTGTCGTCGGCATCCCGTTCCTGCCAGGCCATCGCGCGTGCGCCGCCGGCGCTCGCGGCGATCCCGGCGGCGGCGGGATCGTCGAAGATGTAGGTGGCAGTGAAGGTGTTCGGCCCGTCAAGGCCGAATTCGAGCCGTGACTGGTAGCCGTCCTCCGTTGCGAGCGGTCCGGAGATCGCACGGGCGTCGCGCCGCCCCACGCTGGTGTCCTTCAGGGCGGGCTCGACGATGCGTTGTTCCATCTGGTCGGTGTTGACCCCGTCCGCCACATGGCCCTTGACGGTCACGGTGTTGCCGTTCAGGACGGAGGGGGCGGTGACGTACGTGTCCTGGACGGTCGTGGCTCCCGCCTCGGTCCCGCCGAACTTGATGGACACGGTGTCGCCGGGTCGGATGTCGGGGGTGACGTTCAGGCCCGTCCCGGCGCCCCAGCAGACACCGCCCGGGTGGTTGATCTCGAAAGCCACGTCGCCGGTCCCGACGACGCCCTGGGCGGAGCCGACCACGCCGGCTCCCGGCCGACGGACCTCGACGGTGGCTGTCTGGCCTTGCCTGTCCTGGTAACCCTCGATGGTGACGAAGTCGCGATCGGGGAAGACGACCAGGTTGTCGGGGAAAGCAGGCACTGCCGCATTGGCCGCGGGAACGGCCAGGAGGGACGTCGCGCCGAGGACGGCGGACACCGTCACGACGATCGCGGTCCGTCCGTAGCCCTGGACGCGGGACCTCGATTGCCCCGGTTCGTGTAGTGCAGATTTCATGACATCCTCACTGATCCTCGGTGCGTGAGGGGTTCACGCATGGCCACAAGCTAGGGCGGCCACCTTGCGGAAACGCTGTCGCACGTCCCGGCTCGGGCAGGACCGCTGCGCGCGGACTCCGACGCCGCACCTTCCCCGTACCGATCCCTAGGGATTCCCTAGGAGCCCGGGCGACAGTAGCCGGCATGGAGACCACAACACCCACGCATCCCCCCGTACCGATCGCGCCGGCAACGCCCCGGCGCTGGAGGTTCCTCGTCCCGATCATCCTGCTCGCCCTCGTCGGCGCCGTGGTCGTGAACGTCCTCCTGGCGGCCCCCCGCACGCCGCCGACCCTTCTGGGGGCGTCCGCCGACGTCTCCGGCGGACTTGCCCGCATCCAGGGAGTCCTGCCGACCGAGACCGACGGGTGGGCGCCTCCCGGACCCGCTGCGCTCGCGGACCCGTCCGGCGCCGGCCTCCACCGGGTCCGCATCCTGGTGGAACTGACGGCCATGGAGGAGAACGGCCTGTCCTTCGACCCGGCCGAGTACACGGTCTCGGCCCTCGGCGGCGGGACGTGGAAGGCGGTGTGGTCGGCTCCTGCTCCCACGCAGGCGCGCCAGGGGGAGACCATCGATGCCGTGCTCGTGTTCGAGCTCCCGGACCAGGCCATCGACCTGACGCTCGACGTGCCCGGGGGAGCCGGCCTGTCGCTCGGGGCCGGGCACCACCGGGACAGTGACTGACCCGCACCCCTGTTCCCGGGCCTGCACGGCGGCCTACAGGGAATTCCCAAGAACAGGCGGTTCGGGCGCAGGGAATTCCCAAGCCCGCTTCGGCACAGTCGGTGTACTGAACAAAGGAGACCAACATGTCAATATCACGTCGTCAGGTTCTGCTGATCGGTGGACTCGGCACCCTCGGAGTCAGTGGCGCGATGATCCCGACCCGGACGGTGGAGGCGAAGTCCGCCAGCCGGCTCAGCGAGCGGGAGATGCCGCGGCCGTTCCAGGTCCCCTTCGTTCAGGCGCCGATCCTCCAGCCGTACAGCACCGGGATCGACCCCGCGGACGGGCGGCCCGTCAACCACTACCGGCTGACGCAGAAGGCGGCCATGGCCAGCATCCTCCCGCGGCTGACCACGCCCATCCTCGGCTACAACGGGCTGTTCCCGGGGCCGACCATCAGTCTGGACCAGGGCACGAAGGCCGTCATCAGGATGCGCAACCAGCTGCCGGCCCAGCACTCGCTGGACGGACACGCCCTGTCGACGTCGACCCACCTGCACGGGTCCGCGTCGCTGCCCCAGTACGACGGATACGCCAGCGACATCACGCACCCCGGGTTCTACAAGGATTACTACTACCCCAACTTCCAGCCGGCCCGCACACTGTGGTACCACGACCACGGGGTGCACTACACGGCCCTGAATGCGTACTCCGGCCTGGCCGCCCAGTACCACATGCACGACCCGATCGAACGGCAGCTGCTGCCGCAGGGCCGCTACGACGTCGCGGTGACCATCAGCGACGCGATGTTCGCGCAGAACGGGGCCCTGGGCTACGACGACAACAGTCACTCGGGGCTCTGGGGCGACGTGATCCTGGTCAACGGCAAGCCGTGGCCGGTGATGAAGGTGCAGAAGCGCGTCTATCGCTTCCGGATCCTGAACGCCTCCATCTCCCGCTCCCTGCGGCCGACGCTCAGCACCGGTGACCCCCTGGTCATCGTGGGGACGGACGGTGGCCTCATGCCGGCGGCACAGAGCGTCGCGAACTACCGGCACGCGGGGGCGGAACGGTACGAGGTCCTCATCGACTTCAGGAAGTACAGGACGGGCCAGCGGATCGAGCTCCGGAACCTGTCGAACAAGAACAACGTCGACTACGACTTCACGAACCGGATCATGGCCTTCGACGTCACCGACGAGCCGGTGGACACCACCGACCCCACCTGGAACCGGATCCCGACGACGCTGGTCGGCAGCGAGGCCATGTCGCTGGTGTCGAAGCAGTCGGTGAAGACCCGGTCGTTCCGGGTGAAGCGCAACGACAGGACCAATCTGTGGACCATCAACGACGACAGCTGGCAGGACGTCATCGCCAGCGGCTACCGAAAGGTCGTCGCCGATCCCGCGCTCAATTCCGTGGAGATCTGGGAGATCGAGAACAAGTCGGGCGGGTGGTTCCACCCGCTGCACATCCACCTCGTGGACTTCCAGGTCCTCAGCCGTAACGGCAAGGCACCGTTCGCCTACGAGCGGGGTCCGAAGGACGTGGTGTACGTGGGGGAGGGCGAGACCGTCCGGCTGCTGATGAAGTTCACCCCCCACGCCGGGGTGTACATGATGCACTGCCACAACCTGCCGCACGAGGACCACGACATGATGGCCCAGTTCCGGGTCGGCCTGAAGCCCAGCGACCTGGACCCGAACGACCCCATGACGGCGGCCCGAGCCGAGTGGGACGACGACGAGGGCTGACGACGGACCGGGGGGCGCGCGGCGGTCGCCGCCGGCGCGCCCCGGTGCCGTCGTCGCAGGAACGCCCTACCGCACGACGCCGACGGCGTCTCCTCGCCGGGGCCCTCATGTTCGCCCTGGTCCTCGTCTCGGTCCGGGCGTGGGTCGTCGAGCCCCTCACGGTCTCCTCGGACAGCATGGAGCCGGCCATCCGGTCGGGCGCCGTCGTGCTCCTGTTCAAGCCCGGTGCTGCAATCCGGCCGATCCGCAACGGCGACGTGATCGCCTTCACCGATCCCACCGATCGCCGGACGGCCATCAAGCGCGTCGTGGCGGGGGAGGGGCAGACCGTCGCCATCCGCGACGCGGAACTCTACGTCGACGACGTCGCCGTCCCGGAACCATCGATCGACCACAGCCGTATCGACGCGACCTACTTCGGGCCCGTGACGGTACCGCCCGGCACCGTGTTCGTGCTGGGCGACAATCGCGGCGTGTCCATCGACTCCAGGGACTACGGGGCCGTGCCGCTGACGGCGGTCCAGGGCACCTTGGTCCGGTGACGCCACGACGACCCACGGGGTCAGCACGACATAACTGGTGTGCGGCGAGTTCGGAGTACGGGCCGACCCGGGATTCCGTTCCCGCCGGACGGGGTCGTCCCGGACCGGGCGGTGCTCGGTCCGACGGGGTGCTCGGAACAGGATTTCCTTGTCGTGGCTCCACGGGTCAGCGAGGCATTGCCCTGTGTTCCGCCGGTCGTCGTGCAGGACGACCGAGCCCGATGATGAGCTTGCCGACGTCCGGCGACCCGGGGTGAACCGGGGCGACAACGTGTGGTCGACGGGGTTGCCGCAGCCACGATCCCCGGCTCGAAGGACCGTCACGGTCGGTCCAAGCCTGAGCGGTGGCTGGCCCGCAGCATGCACGCCAAGGCCAGGAAGACCGTCTACAAGTTCGGTCCGGTCTCGCAGATCCCGGACGGGTCGTTCCGGGCGCCGGGCCTGCTGGCCGCGACGGAGCTGATCGACTTTCAGGACCATTTCGGCAACGAGGGTGTCATGCTGTGGCACCCGAAACTGAGGACAGGAACCGTCTTCTTCTCCACCAACTCCTCGGGGCTGGGCCTGCTGGATCAGGACCGCGTGAATCGGCTCGTTGGGTCACGGGCCGCGTTCCAGCGCGTCGCCGGTTGCAACGCACGGGTCGAGCAGATTTCGGTGACGACGCAGTCGACGTTCGATCCGGGTGAACGCCTACCGGACGCTATTGCGGTGGCACGGCAGCAGGCAGGCTCCCACGAGGTGCCCGCCTTTGCCCGCCGGGTGATGGATGACGTGGTGGACAACCTCAACCTCGATGTGCCCTAGCTCGAGCAGTGGGTGGCGCTAACGTTCAGCGGCAAGGCCAATGACGGGGACAGGGCACCGGAACGCTCCGCCGAGGAGCTGGTGGCCGATGTGAAGTCCCTCCTGCAGGGGTTCAAGGAAGAACTCGAGGACGTCGGCGCCGGCAGCGTGTCACTGATGCGGGCCGCCGACCTCACCGACCAGACCTATGTCGCGTTCAACCCGCACGCCGCGGCCGCCGTCGAACGCGCCCGCCGCTCCGGCGACGGAACCGGCCTCACCTGGCACGAAGTCGGCCCCTTCGCGGCCCGGACCATCGGATACCCGGGCCGGTACGACCACGCCGGGGTGACGAGCAAGTCGTGGCAGATGTTCCGGCCGCCGGCCGGGACGTTCCGCGAAAACGCCTTGGTGGCCCTACTGGGCCCCGATGCGAGCATGCTCCAGAAACGCGTCACCGTGTTCTACCGCCCTCAACCGCCGGAGAAGTCAGCGCAGCAGGTCGCGCAGGCGCTCACCAATGCGCAGTTCGCCACGAACCAGAAGGGCCGACGCCCGACCAGCTCGCAGATCATCGCCCTCGAGAAGGCACGCAAGGCCGAGCGGAAGCAAGCCTAAGGGGCCGCGCTGGTGCGCTTAGCCATCGGTGTCACCGCGACGGTCGAGAGCCCTGAGCAGCTGCAGGCTGTGGAAGCGAAGATCATGCGGAACGCCGCCACCGGCATCCAGATCCGCATGCGGTCCTGCGACTACAACGACGACGCCGCGTTCTCCTTCAACCTGGGGCTCGGCCTCGTGCCAGAGCACCTGGCCACCATCTCCTCCGACGTCAGGAAGGCCCTCTAATGTCCGCCTTCGACGGAATCGTCGATAAGGTCATGGATCGGTTCCTGGGCCGCTCCGAGACGGCAGCCGCCGTCACAGCTGCATCGTTCCCGCAACTCACGGAGAAGGGCATGCGGGTCCGCGAGGGCGGCATGGTGACGTGGGTCGAACCGCCACCGGAGTTCACGGCCACGTCGAACCAGACCGCCGGCCTGTGGCCGTTCTGCGTCGGTACCTCCTCGCCGCTGGTCGGTGCGGTCCTAGGCCGGAACCTGCTCAACAGCTCGGTGGTGTGCGGGGATCCGATCAGCCTGTTCCTGCACGGCATCATCTCCTCGCCGTCCGGGTTCATCCTGGGCCTGAACGGGCGGGGGAAGTCCTCGGTCGCCGTCCGCATGGCGTTGGCGCTGATCGATCAGGGGTTCCTGATCCTCGTGGCGGGGGACCTCAAACCGGACTTCGCCGGCGTCGTCCTGGAAACCAATGGGCAGGTCGTGCAGGTCGCCCCCGGCGTCGGGGCGATCAACCCCCTCGACGCAGGCCCGCTCTGGCGAGAACTCGAACGCCTGCCAGCCCCGATGCAGCGCCAGATGCGCGCCGAAATCCACGCCCGGCGCCTGATGACCCTCACCGGGCTCATCGAACTGGTGTTCAAGGAACCGCTGGATGCGAAGAAGCAGGAACAGACGGTGCTGTCCATGGCAATCGCCATGGCAGCCGAAAAGGCAGAAGGCGAGGACCGGCAGCCGCTGGTCAGCGACGTCGTCGCCGCCATCAAGTCCGCGCCACCCCAGATCCAGTCGGCGCTGCTCATCGAGGAGTCCGCTGAGTACCTGCCGCAGGTCAAGAATCTCCTGGCGGGTCTGAACGCCCTCGGCGAGCATGGACCGTTCGGGGACGTGTTCTGCCAGCAGACAAGTAAGGAAATGAAGATCGACACCTCCGTGGACTTCGACATTTCCCTCATCGACGAGTCCCAGCTGACGCTCCGCGCCGCGGTGCAGACGGTGTGCTGGTCCTACGGGCAGGCCGGCATCTCGGCCGCAAAGACCCTGGCCGACGCCGGTTTGATGGAGGAACGCCATCACCTGATGATCATGGACGAGCTGCGGCAGTCCCTGCGCGCTTCTGAGCTGCTGGTGCATCAGATCGACTCCATCACCCGCCTGAACCGGACCAAGGGACTGGGTCAGCTGATGATCACGCACTCCATGAAGGACCTGCAGCTGTCCACGGACGAGCTGACGAAAATCGCCACCGGCTTCGTGGAACGCTCTTCGGTGAAGATCCTCGGCGGACTCGCGCAGAACGAGATGGCCCTGCTCGAAACGGTGTTCCCCGTCTCGGAGCGGGAAAAGGCGATGTTGGTCGGCTGGTCGGCCGAAGGGTCGATGAACCCGAACACCAATCAGGTCTCACTGCCCCCAGGACGTGGCCGGTTCATGCTGAAAACGGGGTCCGAACCCGGGGTGCCGTTCCGGGTGAACCTCACCGCCGGCGAACTCAGGGCCCACAACACGAACCAGGCATGGGCTGCCGCGCAGGCAAAGGTGAACCGATGAAGACCGAGGAGAACGGCCCCGTCATCGCGTTCTCGAGCGTGGCCCTGGCCGCGTTCGCTGCCGTCGCCCTGATCCACCTCGCCGAAGCCTTCACACCGGTTCCCACCGACCTGTCATGGAACCCGATCACCCTCGCCATCGGCCTTGCTACCGGGGATCCGTGGCCGGCGGCCGCGAACTGGTTGCTCGGCGTCGAAGCGGTCGTGGTCATTGCCGCCTTTGCGTGGTGGAGCACCCGCCCGGTGTCCAGGACCGCCAAGGCGTCCCGACGGATGAGCCCGGGCGGGAAGATGCGCCCAGCGATGCTCGATGCCCGCCTCACCGAAGCCGCCCGCCTCCACCCGACCGCCGAAGGTATCGGCCCGGGCCTGACAATCGGGTACGCCGGTGACGCCGGGGCCAAGGCAGTCATCCAAGGCTGGCGTGAGTGCTCAACCCATGTGTGGGGGACCGGGCGGGGCAAGACGACAACGCAGGTCGTCCGGCATGCCATGGAGGCTCCCGGCGCGTACATCATGACCAGCAATAAGGTCGACGGCGTCGCGGAGGTCCTGGCTGCCCGCTCGGAGACCGGGACGGTGTGGCTGTTTGATCCGCAGCGGATCTGGCGGGACAGCCACCGGCCCGCGATGATCTTTAATCCACTCACGGTCGTCACCGATACCGTGAGCGCCGGGGAGGTCGCATCGATCTTCGAAACCTCGTCCGCACCGAACGCGGGCCAGGGCAAGGGGGACGCGCAGTTCGACTCGCAGGGACGAGATTTTTTGTCCTGGTGCCTCCTCGCCGCCGCCAAGAGTGACGGAACGATGAGGGAGGTGCTGCGGTGGGTGTCCTCGGCGGATTTCATGGAACCGGCCGAACTGCTGGAGCGGGCCGGGCACGCCGGCCCGGCATCCGCGTTGAAGGGCATGGGCGCCCAGCCGGAGGACACCCGCGGGTCCGTGGCCGCCAGCGCGCAGCGCATGGCCTCCGCTCTCGTGCACGACGAGCTCGTGGCATGGTCCACCCCGACGCCGGGCGTCCCGGTGTTCGACCCGGCCCGGTTCGTGACCAGCAAGGACACCCTGATCCTGCTCGCGCAGGATGCAGCCGGCTCCGGCGCCGCGTTCGTGTCCACCCTGGTTCATGCGGTTTTCACCGCCGCGCAGCAGGCCGCGCGCAGGGCGGGAGGCCGCCTGCCGGTGCCCCTCGTCGCGGACCTGGACGAGGTTGGAAACGTCGTCAAGCTCAAGCAGCTGCCCGAGTGGTATTCGTTCTTCGGGTCGATGGGCATCGTCGTCAGCGCGTACTTCCAGACCCGCGGCCAGGGTGTGGCGATGCTCGAGCGGACCGGGTGGGACACCCTCTGGTCGGCGGCCGCGATCAAGGTCTACGGCGGCGGCTCCGACGACACCGCGTTCCTGGAAACACTCTCCAAGACCATCGGCCAGTACGACGCGAAGGTCCGCAGCTCCTCGACCTCGAGGAACGGGTCCTCCCGCTCCGTGCAGACCCAGCGACGGGACATCCTGTCCGTCGCCCAGCTTTCCGAACTCCCTGCCAACAGGGCGTGGGTGAAAACCTCGACCGGTGGCGGAACCATCGTCCGCACGATCCCCTGGTTCCGCGACAAAGCGATCAGCGCCCGCATCGGAAACACCGTCAAACGCATCAGGGCAGCGAAGGCAGGACACCTTTCATGATCGATTCTCTCGACGATGGCTTACCCGGCACTGGACCTAACGGTTACGACGGGGGAGAGGACTTCGCGTTCACCCCTGAGGAGTTGGTGGACTGGGTGGAGGGCCTGGCCGCGATGCTCGAGTCAGTGGACCGGTCCCAGAACCAGTACTGGTGCGCCCAGTGGTGGAACCACCCCGAAGCCATTGACCGGTTCCGAGGACTGTATGAGCAGTGGCTCGAAGCACAGGCAAACGGCGGCATGTCGTCATGGTGGATCGACCACTTCGACCGCCACGCCAGCATCCTCTTCGCCAAGCGGGGACCCTTCGGCGAATGCGGAACCGCTCATGTGCACAAGACTGCCCGTCGCATCCTCGCCACCGAGCAACCGCCCCTTCGGTGGGAATGGTGAGGTACCAATAGCTCCTGCTCTGCAGAGCGGCGTGCAGTAATGCTTGGTCGGCTGTCATACCCACACCCGTCTGAACCGTGAGAGGGGCGTGGGTCAGATCATGGCCTCCCACACCCCGTCGGACCTCAAAGCGGTCAAGGACGAAGCGGACCGGCACAAGGCCCAGGGCATCATGGACCGCTGCGGCATCAAGATCCTCGGTGGTCTCGCCCGGTCCGAGATGCCGCTGCTCATCCAGTCCGTGCCGTTGAGCAATCGGGAGCAGGAATAGCTCGCCGCATGGCAGGACCCGCCCGCCTGGAACCGGGCGGGCGACGACGCGATGCGGTACACCAACGACGACGTGTTCCGGCGGACCGATCAGTCGTTCACGGATGATGAGCTGGCTGCGTGGCTCGAGGACGACGACAACGCCGCCTGGTACAACGACGACCGGACCACCCAGCCCCCACCGGGGCAGGGCAAGTTCTTCATCAAGGTCGGCTCCCGGGCCGGCATCCCGTTCTCGATGGAGTTCACCCCCACCGAGCGCCGGTCGCGTGTGCACGACACCGAAAAGAAATGGCACAAGGCCAAGAGAGCCGCTGCAGAGGAGAGAGGCGAGCTGTGAGCTCCCTGGACCGCAAGCACACAGCCGGCCTCGGCGGGGAGGCCGCGCTGCTGGTCGTCCTCATCGTCGCCCTCGTTGGTGTGCCCGGCGCCCTGTACGGGTTGAATACCCTCGGGCACCAGCTCGCACCCCGGCCCGACGGCATCCCGACCGGGTTCTGGCCGCGGTCCCTGGGGAACTTCACCGGCATCATGCCGTGGCGCTCCACGGAAATCACGCTGGCAATCATCGCCGGGGTCGTGCTCCTGGGACTGTTCGTGCTGTACGTGGTGATGAGCATCCGCAAGGGCAAAAAGATCGTCAAGCACGACCGGGCCGCAGTGAAAATGGCGTCCCTGAAAGACGTCGCACCCTTCACCGAGAAGCAGGTGAAAGCCAAAGCCGCCCGCTTCGGGCTGACCGCCGAGCAGTCACCGGGCGTGATGATCGGGCGCATGGTGCGCGGCGGGAACACCCTGTACGCGTCGTGGGAGGACACGCTCCTGCACATCTGGGGCACCCGCACCGGTAAGACCACGACGCAGGCCGCGCCGTCGATCATCGAGGCGCCGGGTCCGGTGATCGCGACGTCGAATAAGCGGGACCTGTCGGATTTGACCCGTGACATCCGCGCCGAGAACGGTGACGTGTGGATCTTCGACCCGCAGGGCGTTGCGAACGAGAAGCCCACCTGGTGGTGGAACCCGCTCAGCTACGTGGTCGACGCAGAGCGCGCCGCGGAGATGGCGAACAACTTCGCACTGGGCTCCCGGCCCGTCGGGGCTAAGGGCGGCGACGCCTACTTTGATAACGCAGGCAAGGACTTGCTCGCCGGGTACCTGCTCGCTGCCGCGGTCAGTGACCGCCCGATCAGTCAGATCCATAGCTGGCTCTCTCACTCCGAGAACCAGGAAGCCGCCGGTCTTCTGTTCGACGCCGGATGGCGGAAGGAAGCCGACTCGATGGGCAGCACCATGTCGCTGCCAGACAAGCAGCGCGAAGGCGTCTACGGCACCGCACGGCAGATGGCCACGTGCCTGAAGAACGGGAAGATCGCCCCGTGGGTGAACCCCAGCGGACCGAATGATCCGCGGCCGCAGTTCACGCCCGAGGATTTCATCCGTGGCAAGAACACCCTCTACGCGCTGTCCAAGGAAGGCGCCGGCACCGCAGGTCCGCTGGTGACGTCCCTGACCGTGGCCACGGCAACTGCTGCCGAAGAATACGCGGCCACCCAATCAGGTGGTCGCCTGGCGGTCCCGATGGTCTGCGTCCTCGATGAGGCCGCGAACGTGTGCCGGTGGGAAAACCTGCCCGACCTCTACAGCCACTACGGATCCCGGGGCATCGTCGTCTCGACGTTCCTTCAGTCCTGGTCCCAGGGTGTCGACGTGTGGGGAGAGTCCGGTATGAAAAAGCTGTTCTCCACCGCGAATGTCGTCACCTACGGCGGCAACGTGAAGGAGGAAGGGTTCCTGAAGATGCTCTCCGGACTGGTGGGCCAGTACCGGTACACCTCGGTGTCCACCTCGAGGCAGAAGGACAGCCGGTCCACGAGTCGCCAGGACTCCACCGACGACATCCTCTCCGTCGCGGACCCTGCCGCGATGCCGAAGGGCAGGGCCATCATGCTCGGCTCCGGATCAAGGGCCGTCCTGCTCCGCACCGTGCCGATCAGCGACCGTCCCTACGCTAACAAGGTGCAGGCTTCGGAAGCCGCCCACACCGGTTCCCATGGCGCAGCCGGCGCCCTTCCTGTTGCGGAGCATGCTCCTGCTGCGGGCGGTAACCGCTGGTCGGCCATAGTGAAGGAGGAGGGGAGTGGACCTTCAGGCACCGTTCGGCCTCGAGGACGATGGGTATCCCGGTAAGGAACCGGACACGGACAGCGCATCTCAGGCCCCGGGGTCGGCACGGCCCGCGCCCGGGATGGTCTTCGGCAACCTCGAGGAGTTCGTGACCGAGTTCCTGGTTCACCAGTACCAGCGGCCCGTGGAGTCCTACGGGCGTGCGGAATTCACCTGGTGCGCCAGCTGGTGGCGCCACAAAGAGGCCGTGAATAGGCTCAACGCACTCTGGCGCGCATGGGAAGCGCTCCGCCTCGACCCCACCACCGGGCTGGCCAACTGGTGGAACAACTACGCAGATCCCACCATGGCGGCCCTGTTCTCCTCCACCGGGCCCTTCCAGGGCTGCACAGCGGCAGAGCACAAGCCGACGAACAAACCACTACCCGTGGTCCCAGCACCGGAGGGCTTGTACTCCCCCTCGCAAAGTCGATGACAAGTACGCCATCGGTTGGCGCAGTAATGGTTATGGCGATACTTAAAGTCAATCGCCTAGACCGGATGCACTGCCGCTTGCGAACTAGATGATTTTGGGGATTCGGACCGTCGGATCGCCGAGAAGGACCAGTGATTGTCGATCCCACGCCGTCAGCCGGAGACGAGTCATTTCCACGAGAATGGAGCGGTCGTGGGAGTCCTTGAAGTCGTCGGATCGTGTCGCCCACGCGCTGACGAGTGAACTGACGCCAGCGTAGTAGCTCTCTAGTATCAGCCCCAGCGGTTTGCCAGAGTGAAGTTGGCTGGTCAGCGCGCTGATGATGTCGTGGCCGAAACGTTGCTTCGTCTCGGGGTCCCTCAGTGTCCAGTCAAAGGTTGGCTCGACGTGGCCAAATATTGCGCGCACAGGGGGGTCCCGCGTAAGCAGAGCGAGCGAAGCGGGTGAGACGGACGAAGCGAGCCCGGCGACCGTATCGACGATGAGCCGTGCCATTGTTCCTTCCTCTAGGAGTGCCGTGTAGTTGCTCCTACTCGACGAGCCCGCAGAACAGCACGCTTGCGCGAACCAGATTGCGCCGCCCGGCACCGACTCCACCAGCGCGTCGATGTTGACCGTGGTGCGATCGCGGGCGACAGGTAACCCGAGCTCGCGGACGAGCTCCCGCTCGTCAAGGGGCGTCGCCCCGTGGCTCGAGGTAACCAGAAGAGTCGGCTTTGACGCTAGCGCAGTCACGAGCCCCGCGGTTGTGGCGTCGACGCCGTCGACCACGGTGAGTGTCTCTATGCTGCCTTGACACTTCTCGATCAGCGGCTTGGTTAGCACATTCTGCATGAGATGGCTGATGTCGCGCGTTCCGTGATTGACCGTCCAAATGGTGACGCTCGATGACGTCGGTGGCGATGTAGCCCAGCCGCTACCGTCGAGCATCGCCGAGATGTAGGAGTCTCCCTGATCGTCGTCGAACGGGAGGCGCCCGACCGCGTGGCGCAGCGCGAACGCATATTGAACTTCCCACGGAATCGACGTTGGGCTAGCCGCGATGAGCACGAATCGTGGCAACTGCTTACGGGCAGTCCCGAACTGTGATAAACCGATGCGCAGGTCGCTAGTGTGTGGAGGATCGCTGTCGAAGTAGCGCCGCACCGAGCGGGTCCCGTGCAGAGGGTTCCAGTACAGTAGCACCGTCTTCGGGCGCGCTCTGAGGAGGCGACGGATCGGCTTCGGAAGCGCGCTCCCGGTCGCCTTCTCCTTCGTCCACACATATTCGTGCCCTTCGGGGACTACAGGTGTATCGGGAACAAGGACGCCGTACCCGACCTCGTCAGACATCCAGTTGGTCGGGTCAGAAATAGAATCGAACTTCAGGGGGTCCTGCGTCGACAGACCGGGTTTCGCTCCCCACCGTCGCGCGTGTTGGGCGAGTGTGGAGGTTGCGCATTCCCCCGCCCATGCGTCGATCTGCACCGACGCTGGCAGCGACGTGTCATCGCCGGTCATGGTGTCGCTCTAATGGTCTCGCGGAGGCGCGCGATCTCCGCCTGAACCTCCTTGAGTACACCAGCCGGAGTGGCTTTAGGCTCGAGTCGTTGCTCGAAGCTGAGGAACTCAGCGAGCCGGCCACGCAGGGTCTTGAGCTCGTCGCCCGTTAGGGGGCCGCCGGTACGGGTGTCCACCCGCAGATTCTCCTGCTGAACGTAAAGCACCGGATCCGACCAGGCCGCGTCGCTCACCGGATCGACGCCCGCGCTCGCGAGCCGTGGTGCGGTCAGGGCTGGTGCCCACTCCACGATGTGCTCAAACGAACCGTCTGCGGTTGCAGCGCGGATGACGATTGCGAGGAGCTCCGGATACACCACCTTGCAGAATCGGTTCATCGCGGTAAGATCGACGATTTCACGCATCCCGATTACGGCCGGGATGCCTGCATCGACGAGCAAGTGCGCGGCTGATGAACCGCTAGCCGGCGACAATATAGCCCGGTCCTCCGTCGCAGCACTTTCGCAGGCGGCCAGCACCACCAGCCAGGTCGAGTCGCTGAGCGATCCGCCGAGCGAAGAAATCGACACGACGAGACTGCCCGTTTCGGCCCCACCCTCGAAGTCCAAGTCTGTGGCGAAGTTGAGGCCGGGAACGCCGGGCGCCGCGTAGCCGCCGTGGCAAAGCACATGGAGTACGTGAGGTCGGGCGTCATAGATCTGCCGAGTAATTCCTGTCGGTGTCGAGGCAATCCAGTCGGCCGTGACGGCCGAGTCGGCACGTTCGGCCACCGCGTCAATGATCTCCGCATCACCTGAGATGACCTTAAGGACAATCTCCAATCCCCTTTTACGCGCTGTGCTCACTGAACGAATGAGGGTTTCGAGTTGGGACTTGCCGTTCCCAATCTCTCCGGCGGCCGAAAGCACCGCGACGATGCGGAACGGCACCTCGAAGGAGCGCTGCCGCACATCATGCACCCGCTTAGCGATTCGTGCGATCGGCCAGCGGGCGTCGAGTGCCAGGAACCCCTGCGGGACGAAGAAAAGCTGCTCCCACGGCAGGGAGTCGGCACCACTACTCGCTACGCGGAAGTAGATTGGCACCGGGGGAGCCGAGGGCAGTTGCGAGAGCGCGATGTTCATTGCCAGTTTTACTGGTGCGTGTCGCTTCAGCAGGTTGGCCAGCTCTTCGCCGCGTTCCTTAGCGTCCACGCCGTTAAGGGGTGCAATACGGACGCTGCGCCACTCGTTTTGGCCAAGGACCGAGACTGGTGCCTTATAAAGGGTCATCACCGTCTTGGCTCCCAGCGCCTCGAACGCAACGATTGTTCTCATGCTTCCCCCAAATGACGCTGGATGAGGCTTTGGATGTCCGCTAGCGCTTCCGATGCGCCCTTCTCGTACGCAGAGTCGGAACCGCCACTTCGCGCTCCACTTCCGATCGCGTTGGAGAGGCTGGCCTGGCGGGTCTCAAGGAACCGCGAAGACGCCGCTACCCAACGAGGCACCTCGCTCTCGCCGACGAAAGGGTCCGACAGTGGTGCGGTTGGTGCATTGGATTCACCGTGGGGCGAAGTGTCGCCCCACGGGCCCCGCCGTAGCGAAGGCGGCGGCGTGACCTGATTGGTGTGGCGCGCCAGGAGTGGTTGGTCGAATGCATGCCGGATCGACTCGGGCTGGATGTAACCAAACCAAGAGGGGTCATTCGGCAGTTCGTTATCCCGTTGCATCGCAAGAAATGAATAGATTTGAGCAAGGGCTCGGCAGTCAGTGTCAAGCTCCATTGAGCTAAAAATTGTTGGGCCGGGCCGGAGTTGCCCAAGGCGATCCGCGACCATACGTGCACCGATGTCGCGCCGGGGGTGGTCAGGGGCAGCTATCGACACTAGGGACGCCCCGATGGCGTCCGCGAGCGACCAAAGGTCGTTTGCATCCGCTGTCGCTGCTCTGTGCGACGATTGCGAGGAGGCGGGATTGATGGACGCCTTAAGCATCGATCGGTCTTCACTTGCCATTCCTAGCGCCGCAACGTGAAGGGCGCTGGATGCCCGTGATCCAAGCCGGTTGGTAATCCACTCCGCCCAGAGCAGGCGAGGGTCGTCATTGGAGTCGATCAGGCGCGTGCCGCCGACCAGGTTTGGTGCTGGCCACGTGCGAGGTTGGCGCACAAATTCCCGCGGATCGTGGAGCCGAACGTGCGGCAAATCATTGTCGTCGTCGGCCAGCTGGCGGTACACCGTCAGATTCGGGAACACATCGATTTCGAATCTTTCGATCTCGCCCATATCGGCTGACCGTGCGAGTGCATCAGTGAAGGCGCGAACGTGCATCGCGCCCCACGTCGCTCGGCTGGGCGTGCTGACGACCATCGTCACTCGCCAGGTGTCCCCAAGGGACGCGGCGACGGGCAACCGATCGGGCACGCGCAGCACGGGCACGAGAATGCGATTGGCAAGAGCCTCCCAGGGCGCCGCCCCGAGGTAGCCGTAGGGCGGCTCGAGCCGGAGCCACAGGGCAGACTCCAAGGGAAGATCTGTGCGCATGGACCGTTCTATGGCGCCCTCAAGCTCGCGAGGAACCCGCACCGCTTGCGGAATTTCACCGGATAGTGAAAGCCCGAACTTCGCGAGCGGGTCCGAACGCTCCCAGTAGGAAACCTTGTGACCGTTAGGGAAACCATCGAGTCGCGACCGCACCACAGGAGCGCGCCCGCGCAGATCCAAGCTCACGCGGAGGACCGCGAGCTTCCAGCGACGGATGATCGCACCCGACATGTTCGGTCACTCCTCGGCGAGATTATGCAGGGTCCACCATGTCACGGGCGAATTCACATCACCGTGATCATTGATCGCGGGCCTACCGTCAATCAACCTCGAGCCGTCGACCGAAATTACACGCTCGCCAACATCTAAGTTGTACCTAGTCCCGGCCGGCTTTGCCTCCTCATCCACGAAGCGAATTCCCTGCGGGGGATACCCGCCGAGGGCACCGTAGCGATCCGTGTCTCCCGCCGCGGCGGCGTTGAGCTCCGCAAAATTGTCTCCGCGGAGAGCGTGGTGGAAGACTTCGTGGAGCGGTTGGTCGAAGTTCGACCGCGTCGCGACAATCGGGCGCACGACTCGGTTCGGTACCTTCGCATAACCGGCTGCCTTCCCTAATCTGGCCACGTCTTGCGCGAAGCACCAGCGGTTGACTGCGGGCTGCAGGAGCAGGATACTCTGGATCGGGATATCGTCGAACACTGGAGAATGCGCCACCGCCGAAAGCATGACCCTCGCCCCAAACGAGTGCCCAATGAGATGGATGCGTATTCCTGTTTTACTAATCCGCGTGAGAAGCGGACCAACGCCTAGCTTGCCGACGTCGCCAGCACGGCTCTTCATCTTCCATACGCTCGCAATTCGAAGGAGCCCCCGGGGGTTAAGCGAGAACCCCCCCGCCGCATCCACGGAATCGTCAGATTGTTCGCTACCGCCGATAACGCCAATTTCTTCTTCATCGTCATCCTCAACGGCTTCCGCGCTGCCGTCCATTTCCTTCCACGCGTCGATCATGTTGTTTATGTCCGGCCGCTTGGACAGGCCGTCCTCATCTCCGGGCCACTTTGCCAGGATGATCGCCGCAACCTCGCGAGCATCAGCCTGGTTCAGGCTTTCAACCCCGTCGACCAATTCGAGCAGTTGCGCGCGCATCTCGGAATCCCACTCGTCCGTCACCTCGGAGATCATCGCCTCGATCTCACCGGGATCCCCACCATTGGCACTTGCAATGTCCGGGCCCTTCTCGGCCTGAAGCACGAACCACGTGGATGGCCAGACTATTCCTATCAACACCGGACGGTAGTCCTCCGGCATCTTCAGGTGAAGATCCGCGCGCTGGGCGATAAAGCCCTCCGCGAAGCGGGTGTAGTTTCGAAGTGCGTCCCCGTATGCGTTGTTCCACCCATGGGAGAATACGAAGACATCAGTCGCTGCGCGCGCGGCTTCGATAGCTAGATCCGCAGTCCGCGGGCTTTCGAGCCTTCCATCCTTTCCGAACCTCAAGAGATAAAGGTCGAGGGATATCCCGCGCCCAGCGGCAATTTGAACGACTGGACCAATCATTGTGTCTCGCTTTCGCGCTGCCAGAGGACCGGCTGCCAGAGGACCGGCCGCTAGGGGACTGCGGCCCCATCGTTGCGCTACCGATCAGGCGAACTCTTAGAGGAGGCCGCGCCCAATACACATCCAGTTCCCCAGAAGTTCTCATTGATCACTGAGACGGCCTATGGTTCACCTAAAATCACAACTAAGCATTTTTATGGTAGCTTCTAGTGTAGGATCGATTTGCCCGTCCCCCCCAATGCGAATTAAGACACCGCGGTGATTGGCCGCAGCCAGCAATGCCATCGAATAAATTGCATTGTATTGGGAGTGATCAGGCAAGAGCCTAAATTCATTATTGAGCGGGCCGATAGTTGCATCGTTATCAAGCGCGATAGCGACACCAACCCTGTCAACTCTAATTGCAATGATGAATCCGCTGAGTTTAGTAGCCATTTTGACATTCACTCCTTTTGACTTGATCCCCAAAGAGATTGTGATAATGAAGTTAGATGGCACCCTCGCGTGTAGGCATAGCCGGAGAGGTGCTCATGACATGTAGCACGGACTCGAGCCATTGTGGCGACGAAGCTTTTGGCTGCAGCATGACGTGCAGCACGGCGTCCATTCCGACGACAGGCCTAGTGGTCAAAATCTGCTTCACCGATGAGATAATACAATCGCGTGCTACAGCATGGCCTTTCGCGTTTGGATGCAGCGTTCCTTCAAAGTCACCCTGCTTCAAACAAGACTCTTCAGCGCCGATGAAATATGATTCTTTTCCACAGTACCCGTGGTTCTGAAAACCCTCCTCAATTCCGGAAATAAAAATCCAGCCCGATTCGTCCGCAAGCTTTCGAAGTGTACTGTTTAGGTTACGTCCAAGTACTCCCATGGCATTAGCTTCATCTCTGTCAAGATTGAAGCCGACTTCGCTGCCCAATATCCCACAGGGATTTCCATTTTTAAGTTCATCGAAAACCCCTACAGGATACTCGGTTACAAAAACCATTCGTGGATTTATCTCTCGCCTGATAGCTTCACGCAGGCGAGCAAAATCTTTTGGGAGCTCCGTTTCCACAATTCTTGTGGCTTTTGCGATCCTCGCAGTTCGTTTTTCTCCACTTTCATATAGAATCGCATCAGTTACTTGTGAACTAAATTGTAGGTCATTTATTCCTGCTGTTACGATGACTGCATCGACCTGCCGATCCCCAACGGTCTCTTTTGCCTCTTGAATCTGTCCTCGACTTCCAATCCAGCGGTCGAGATGTATGCGATCCGAGTCGGGGTTGAAAATTCGTTCGTCCAATACGCCGTGACGTAGGTCGGCACCCGATCGAGCGAAGTTGAGAAAAGTGATTCGCGTGGCTCCTGCCCCATCCTGGGCTTCCAGTTGGCGGGCCGCAAGCGAGACAGCGGATCGATATGATCGATGGGCGCTTGGTTCCTGCCAAGCAGCTGGTCTCGCGCTCTCGCCCCCGTCGCCCCATCCGAGCCATCCAACGACCTCTTCCGCGCCCTCTGATAGCGCATCCAGGACCACTCTTCCCGATCCTTGGATTTGGGAAAATGTCGACTGCACGTATCCGAGTGCGCTAGCGGCTCCCGAAGCCACCCCAGCTAGGGCCGTGCCAATCAGGGGAACGGCTTCGAGACCATCTTCTCCAAGTGAGGCAATTTTCCTAACTATCTCCCCTGCCTTTTCCCCGAATTTCTGTCGCACGATCGCAAGTGTGGTGGCTTTGCACATCACCTGCTCACTGTTGGACGCAATACGGGAGATATCAGGATTGCCTTCTCCTGACGCGAATGAATCGCCAACCGAAATAATCAGGAAGTCGCGAAGGTCGAAGTTTCGGGTAGTATTCGAGGTTTTATTACCTACAGTGCCCAGCAATAACGTGATTTCATAATTTCCAGGATGAGGTACGTTCAGCGTCACCCGTGGATGAATGTTTGGCGCATCGGATCTGGTCGAGGTGGTAAATGGTCCACCCCTTTCTCTTATTCTCCATTCCAACCAGAGGAGGTCTGGGGGAAAGGTCAGTTCTTCGCTCTGGGGGTTCTCCTGTGTTCCGGACGGCCACGCATGAAGGAGTAATTTCCACGAGTCAGGGTTCACGTATTCAGGGCGGTATCGATGTCTGCTTGAATCGTAACCATCAGCATCGGCAGGATGCCGCGAAGGGGTGGATATTGAGAACACAGCATCTCTTGCCATAACAATGTCCTTAGAAACCTTCATGATGTCAGTCTGAGGATCATCTAGATGTGTGAACTATCCTCCTGTTGACATGTGGGGTCAAGGATTCATGGGGGCGACGTCGATGGACGGCTTACGCTCACGGTCAACGCACTGGCAGACAGCCCGGGTTTCCCTCACGGACCCCAAATTCGCCACCGAGTGGGCGCCCAGAATCACACGCACCGGCGCACGAGCTGATCCTCCGGGAACCGAAGGGAATCCCGGGAGCATGTGATCCCCGCATCTAGCCTTGTCCGGCGGCTTTGACGAGAGGAGACTGGCCGTACGTTCATCCTTGACTACCGGCGGGGCAGTTGCAGGCCGAACGGGTGCTCTCCGGTTGGGGCCAGCGGCTCCTTAGCACGTGGGCGGGGAAGTCATGAGCGAACCGATTTACGGGAATGAATTCGTCGTCGTGAACGGCGACGCACTGGGGACACGGATTGTCATCCCACATGGCAAGGCCACGATTGGTAGTGAAGAAGGCGCTGGCATCCGGCTGGCTGCTCCCGGGGTGAGCCGCAGTCACGCCGAGGTGACATCGCTTGATGGGCGTACGATTCTTGCCGATCGGGCATCGCGCAACGGAAGCTGGGTCAACGGGCGCCCGGTCACTTCGCCCATGGAGCTGGCGGGCGGTGACCTGGTGCAGTTTGGTGAGGTCCGGCTACGCTTCCTGGCACGGAACGCCGATGGTGAATTCAAGCCGAGTGGACAGTTCTCGGCGGGATATACGTCAGGAGGACAGGGCTCCGCTGGTTCTTCCAAGAGATCTGTCAGGGGCGGGGAGGGCGGCGGGCAGAAGCCCGCCCTGCCAACCGTACGTCCTAAAGAACGTCTTGGAACAACACTGTTGTTCGCCACCGGCATTAACCTTATAGGTCTTCTCGGCAACACGTTGACGACGTTCCTGACACAGCTTACTCCAACCTGGGCGTGGTTCGTCACTCCCGTCGTAACCCTGGTGGTTGCGCTTGTGACAGAAACGATGGGCTATTACCGCAAAGGCGGCAATTTACAACCGACCAGTCGGCAGGACCACCCGCACCGCCCGCCGGCACCACGCAGGCCGCTGGCCGTCACCCTCCTGGTCACTTCGCTTCTCCTCGGCGGCGGTGGCTGGTTGGTCACCGCCGCGGTGAGCAACGCCGTCGGCTATTTTTCCGGAAACGAAGATGGCGTCCAGCGGTTGGAAAGCCAGGTGGTTACGGAGGTACAAGGAGTGAAAGTGACAGTCCTTGGCGTGAAGAGCACGCCTCACTACACGCGAGTGGAGATACGTGTAGACAACGGCACCAGCAGCCCGATAGCCCTTCACCTGTTCCACAACACCACACTCACCGCCCCGGATGGGACCACCTTCGAAGCCGATCCTTCCCGCAGCAGCTGGCAGCCCGAAATTCCTCCCGCGGGAGTCCGCAAGGGAACCATTAATTTCGAGAACCAACTGCCGCAAAGCGCAACGACTGTGTCTCTCAACTTCATTCACGTCTTCGTCATGGGCTTCGACGGACCAGGATCGATCACGGTTCCGGACATTCCGCTGAAGTCGTTGGCCGCCTCGCCCACGGGCAGCACCTCCAATCACCGATAACCTCCGATTACGTCCGCAGCCGTCGCGAATAAGTGCCCGACGGGCGGTTTATCCATAAGCGGACGGCTTTGAGTTCTGTCCTTCGGGCTCCACCCGCTCACAGGTGGATGACCCATCGAATGTGGGCGGTTATATCTGGGGTTGTCGCCATACCACTGTTCGGTTGCCACTACTCGAGCTGCAGAGGAGCCGGTGTTTGCCGTCCGTCAGACAACCTGATGGTATGCGCGAAGGATTGGCTATAGGGCCGCTTGTTCCCTGATCTGGTTGAGGGCGTCGGTGAAACCTTCGGAGCATCCGCTTGATCCGGCGACCCGGTCGACGGTGAGGTCGGCGATGTTCCGGCCGATCACGACGCCGGGTAGGGCTGCGGCGAAGCGTTGCTGGTAGCCGAGGGACGTTTCGTTCTCGGCAGGCGTGGTGGTTTCCACGGCGGTGATGGTGTTGTCGTCAATGGTGAGCGTGACGTCGTGGTGCGAGGGAGCTGACCCGTACCAGCCGGTTGCGGTGTACTCGCCGTCACGGAATTCTGTGGCGGCAGTAGCTGGTGGTGACGCCGAGGCGTCGGGAGCCCTTGGTGTTGGCTCGGCGGGTGATGTCGTGTCAGTGGTTTGGGTTGCGGGGGAGCAGGCGCTGACGCTCAGTGCGATGAGGACCGTACCTGCTCCGCGCAAGACCTTCTTCGACGGCATGTGTCGGTCTCCTGATAGGTAGGGGATGAGTCAGGGCTGTTGTGGTCAGGTGCTGGGAGAAAGGACGGGGCTTTGCCCACCCAGCACCTGACCGCAGCTCTAGAGCAGAGGCGGTGGCATTACCGCCGGCGTGCGGTGACGGCGAGCTCGGCGGCGCCGTAGCTGTTGTCGGCGGGGTTGATGGTCACTCCCGGCGGCACGATCTCGTCGATCCGGTCGAGGATGTCGCTGGTCAGAGTCGCGGAAGCGGCAGGCAATTGGGACTCGAGCTGTTCCATGGTGCGTGGCCCGACAATTGCCGACGTGACGCCCGGGTGCCGGATGACGAACGCGAGGGCCAGTTCGATCAGTGTCAGGTCCGCCTCGTCGGCCAGCGTGATCAGGTTCTCGACGGCGTCAAGTTTGCGCTGGTTCGCTGGGCTCGTCATATCGAACCGGGCGCTCGGGCGGGCACTGGAGGTGGGGGAGGAATCCTCGCCCTTTCGCCACCGACCCGAGAGCCATCCACCGGAGAGTGGGCTGTAGGTGAGGCTGCCCATGCCGTGCCGCTGGATCGTGGGAAGGACGTCCTCCTCGATGCCACGCACGAGAATCGAATACGGGGGCTGTTCGGTGACGAATCGCTGGAGGTTGCGTTCGCGGGCAGTCCACTGCGCCTCGACGATCTTGCTCGCCGAGTAGGACGACGAGCCGATGTAGCGGATCTTGCCCTGGTGGACGAGGTCGCTGAGCGCGCCGAGAGTTTCCTCGACGTCCATGTCGGGGCTGGGCCGGTGCACCTGGTACAGGTCGATGTGGTCGGTCTGCAGCCGGCGCAGGGACGCCTCGACCTCCTGCATGATCCATCGGCGGGATCCACCGCGGTGGTTGAGGTCCTCGCCCATGGGCATGAAGAACTTGGTGGCGAGCACGACGTCGTCGCGCCGGCCTTTCAGGGCCTTCCCGACGATGCGTTCGGATTCGCCCTCGGAATAGACGTCGGCGGTGTCGACGAAGTTGATGCCTGCGTCCAAAGCCCTGTGGATGATGCGGATCGAGTCCTCCTCGTCGGCGTTGCCCCAGGGACCGAACATCATCGTGCCCAGGCAGAGAGGGCTGACGGATACTCCGGTGCGTCCTAGCGTGCGGTACTCCATGATTGGTGCTCCTTATCTGGCAGGGGGAAAAGAGCGACTGATTCATGCTTCGGGGATGGGGAAACCGTAGGACTCGAGGGTGAGGGTCACCGGTTCGGGTCCGCGACGCACACCCTTGTCGAGCGCGCGGAGTCCTGCGATGTCATCGGTTGTGAGCTCGAAGTCGAAGATGTCGAAGTTCTCCGCGATGCGGTGCGGCTTCACGGACTTCGGGATCGCGGACCTGCCCTCCTGGACATGCCAGCGCAGCATGACCTGCGCTGGCGTTTTCCCGTGGGTTTCGGCGATGCCCACAATGGTGCGGTCCTCGAGGGTGCTGCCGCCCTCGCCCTCGTAGTAGAACGTGATGCCACCGATCGGGGACCAGGCCTGGCTGACAATCCCGTGCTCGGCTCCAAGGTTCTGCAGGTCCTGCTGCTGGAAGTAGGGGTGCAATTCGATCTGATTCACGGCCGGAACGATGTCGGCGACATTCAGCAGATGCTGAAGGTGCTCCGGCATGAAGTTGCTGACCCCGATCGCACGGACCCGCCCGTCGGCGTAGAGCTTCTCAAGGGCTTTGTATGCGGCGAGGGTCTTCCGGAACTCGGTGGGGAGCGGCTGGTGCAGGATGAACAGGTCCAGCTGGTCCACTCCGAGCTTGCCGGCCGACTTGTCGAAGGCGTGCAGCGTCTCCTCGTAGCCGTAGTCGCTGATCCAGACCTTCGTCTCGATGAACAGCTCGTCGCGGCCGAGACCGGACGCACAGATGGCTTCACCGACTTCGCGCTCATTTCCGTAAGCGGCAGCGGTGTCGATGTGGCGGTAGCCGACCTTCAGGGCTTCGGTGACGGCCGCGGCCGTCTCCTCGGGTGGTGACTGAAAGACACCGAAACCCAGGGCCGGGAGCTCGGTTCCGTTATTCAGGGTCAGTGATGAGATGCTCATGTCACTCGACGCTACGTGCGGCGCCGGGCGACAAACAGGCACTATCAGGTCCTGTCTCGGCAGTGCCCCCGTCGGCTTCCATAAAGGCAGAGCGGCAGACCATGAACACATACCGGTGTCGCGGCCGGCGATGTGATCGGGGTCGAACGTTCGGGGGAGGCGCATCTGCGCGGTCAGGGGTACTGGCAATACCGGGTTCAACGGGATCTTTCTGTCACCTGCTGATTCCTTCACGCTGTAGGTGAAGGACGCTCATCCCCGCGGCGTCGTGACTGCCTAGGAGTTGCTGTGCCCACCACCGACCCGGAATCCCTGAACCGGATTGTCCGTCGCCTGCATAACGATATGTGTGAGGCCATGATGGGCCAGGACAGCCACCAGCTCGGGGAGCTCCTGGCAGGGGACTACTCCCTGACGCACATGACCGGGTACCTCCAACCCAAGACCGAATGGCTGGACGACATCAGCACAGGGCAGATGCGCTACCACGACATCGTCACCGTGGAGCTCGATATCGACACCCCGGCGGACGACCAGAACGGAGCTCCTGTTCTGACGGCGCGCACCCTGACCGACGCCACTATCTGGGGTGGGCGGGGCACCTGGCGGCTGCAGCTGCGCAGCTGGTTCGAGCCCTCCGGCGACGACTGGGTGTTCTCCCGGACAGTTGCGTCCACATGGTGACCGTCCGCAGCCGCCACAACCACACCCTCAGATACAGGCCTGCAGGCAGGCATGAATCCGGACCCGAAGGAGCACCTGATGCACGGCCTTGAAATCGTCGTCCTGCTCGGCGTCGCGATCCTTGCCGGCGCCGTCCTGGCGCCACGGTTGCGCGTCGCGACGCCTCTGCTGCTGCTCGTGTTCGGCCTGATCCTCGGTTTCGAGCCGGAACTCCAGGAGATCGAGCTGCCCCCTGAGACGGTGCTGCTGATCTTCCTGCCGGTGATGCTGTTCTGGGAGAGCCTCACCACGTCGCTGCGCTCTGTCCGCCGGGACTTCCGGGGCATCGTGCTGATGAGCACGCTGATGGTCGTGGCCACCGCGTTCGGTGTCGCGGGTATCGCCCACCTGCTCGGTCTCCCGTGGAACGCGGCCCTCATCCTCGGCGCGGCCCTCGCCCCACCGGACGCCACAGCGGTCGCAGCCCTCGGCCGGATGCTCCCACACCGCAACTTCATGCTGCTCAAGGCCGAAAGCCTCACCAACGACGGCACCGCCCTGGTCCTGTACGGGATCGCGGTCGGCATCAGTGTCGGAGGAAGCTACACCCCGCTGGCCATCACGGGACTCGTGCTCCAGTCCTACGTCGGGGGAGCGGTAGCAGGCGCCGTCGTGGCGGGCATCGCCTATCTGGTGATGCGCCGACTCAACGATGCTCTCCTGACGAACGTCGCCCTGCTGATCACCCCGTTCGCTGCGTTCCTGGCCGCGGAGGTGATCCACGCCTCGGGGGTCCTCGCTGTCGTCGTCGCCGGTCTGATCGTCTCGTTCGCCTCGGCACGTGTGAGTACTGCGGCATCCCGGCGGCAGACCGAGTCGACGTGGCCACTGGGCTCATTCCTGCTCAATGGGGCGCTGTTCGTCCTCATTGGATTGCAGGTCCAGGCCGTCGCCCATGACATTGACGCCGGTGAGATCGGCAGGCTCCTGCTCACGACGGTCGCCGTGTGGCTGACCCTGCTCGTCGTCCGCTTCACCTTCCAGTCCCTCATGGTCGCGATCATCAGGGCCCTGGACCGTCGCCCCTCACAGCAGACCCGGCGAATGAGCTACCGGGCGCGCGTCGTCAGCGCCGTCGCAGGGTTCCGCGGGGCCGTGTCCCTGGCGATCGCCCTGTCCGTCCCACTAACTGCCGACAACGGGCAGGCTCTGCCCGGCCGTGAGGACATCGTGTTCATCACCGCAGGGGTGATCGTCCTGACTCTGCTCGTGCAGGGTCCGTTGTTGCCGAGGATCGTCCGCTGGGCTCACCTGCCGGCCGACACCTCGGAGGACGAGGTGCGGCTGACCGAAAAGGCGCTCAACGAAGCAGCCCTGTCCGTACTTCACGGGTTGCCTGATCTGTCCGAACAATCCGACCGCGTCCCTCAGGCGGGCCGGCACGACGACCGCCCCGGCGGCCCGAAGGACCGGCCAGTGCCTGCGGGCATGGTCAGCGCCGGCACGCGTGAGATGTTGTTGCGCGAGTACGAAACCCGCAGCCAGTTGTTTGAGGCCCGCCTCGACGAGACTGAGGAACAGGCGGAATCGGACGGCTACACCGAGGAGACACAGGTGCGCCTGCAGATCCTCGACCGCAAACGGCACGTCCTGCTCCAGCTACGCCGCGACGGTGCCATCGACGACTCAATCGCCCGCCAGTTCCAAACCCGCCTCGACGTCGAAGAGCAACGCCTCACAGGTGTGGACCCCGTGGACTAGCCCTGGTCGGTTCACCGTCGATGCCTTGGGAGGAGAACCATCCAGCAGGCAGCACGACATCCAGGAAAACTTCCAGCAGGGCGCCCAGTATGACAACCGGTCATGGCGTCCCGGGGGGGGGGGGGGAGGGGCACTGGGAGTACCTGTTACGACAGTGACTCCCACGCCCCTGGGAGCAGGACGTTCCATGGATATGGAACAGATTCATGCCCGGCTCCGGCGACACCATCCGTGAGCCGGGCTACTCCCCGAGAGCGAAGAGGATTTTGATGAAAGCGACCCTGATGTACGGTGCCGGCGACGTGCGCGTCGAGACCGTGAACGACCCGACCCTCCAGCAGCCCACCGACGCCATCGTGCGCGTTGTCCGCGCCTGCGTCTGCGGCTCGGATCTGCACCCGTACCACTCCATGCCCTCCTCCACCTCGGGGACCCCGATGGGGCACGAGATGATCGGCATCGTCGAGGAGACCGGGTCTGCCGTCTCCACGGTGAGGAAGGGCGACTTCGTCGTCGCCCCGTTCGCGTTCCAGGACAACACGTGCGTGTTCTGCCGTGAGGGCGTCCAGACCTCGTGCCTCCACGGCGGCTGGTACGGAAGCCAGGAGACCGGCGGCCTGCAGGCCGAACTGGCTCGCGTCCCGCAGGCCGACGGCAGCCTCGTCGCCGTCCCCGGCATCGACGAGACCAGCGACCTCCTGCCGTCCCTGCTCGCCTTATCGGATGTGTACCTGACCGGCTACCACGCAGCCCACATGGGCAGGGTCGAGGCCGGCAAGACCGTCACGGTCATCGGCGACGGCGCCGTCGGGCTCTCCGCCGTCCTCGCCGCAAAGCAGCTCGGCGCCGAACGCATCATCCTGATGGGCCGCCACCGCTCCCGCACCGACCTGGGTATCGAGTTCGGTGCCACCGACGTCGTCGCCGAGCGCGGCGACGAGGGCATCGCGAAGGTCATGGACCTCACCAACGGGGAGGGCAGCCACATCGTCCTCGAAGCCGTGGGACACATGCCCGCCTACCAGCAGGCCTACGGCATCGTCCGCCCCGGCGGCATCATCTCCCGCGTGGGTGTGCCCCAGTACGAGGAGGCGCCCATCGGCTTCGGATCGCTGTTCGGCAAGAACGCCACCCTCACCGGTGGTCCGGCCCCCGTCCGCGCCTACCTCGAGCCCGCCATCCAGCAGGTCCTGAACGGCGAGATCAACCCGGGCAAGGTCTTCGACCGGGCCGTCACCATCGACGACGTCCCTGCCGGATACAAGGCCATGGACGCCCGCGAAGCACTGAAAGTGATCGTCACCTTCTGATGTCCACACCCCAGCAGACCACCGGACAAACCGCGACAGAGCAGGCAGCTGTGGCACCCCGTCATACCGGGGCGATCCTCGCGATCATCCTGCTCAGCTACTTCATGATCCTGCTGGACAACTCGGTGATCTTCACCTCGCTGCCCAGCTTGGAAGCCGAGCTGCAGCTCAGTGCGGGTCAGCTGTCCTGGGTACAGGACGCCTACACCCTGGTGTTCGGTGGTCTGCTGCTGCTCGGCGCCCGGGCGGGAGACCTCCTCGGGCGCCGGGCTGTGTTCATCACCGGCCTGATCGTCTTCTCCGTCGCGTCCCTGCTCATCGGTCTCGCGCCGACGGGGGAGTGGATCATCGCCGCACGCGCCCTGCAGGGTATCGGTGCCGCGATTGTCGCCCCGTCGTCCCTGTCGCTGATCACAGCGACCTTCCCCGCCGGACCTGAACGCTCCCGTGCGGTCGCCCTCTACGGTGCGACGGCCGGCATCGGCGCGAGCCTCGGGCTCGTCGTCGGCGGTGCCTTCACCCAGTGGATCTCCTGGCGGGCGGGATTCTTCATCAACGTCCCCATCGGCCTGGCGATGATCCTCCTCGCACCACGCTTCCTGCCCGAGTTCACCCGGGCCCGGGGCCGGTTCGACGTCATCGGCGCCCTGACCGCAACCCTGGGCATCGGAGGCCTGGTCTTCGCGATGATCCACGCCGCCGAAGCAGGACTGACGTCCCCGCTGACGCTCATCTCCTTCGCGCTCGGGGTGCTGCTGCTGATCGGCCTGGTCATCAACGAGTCCCGGAACCCCCAACCGATCCTGCCGCTGCGCCTGTTCGCGAGCAAAGTCCGCACCGGCGGATATCTTGGCCGCATGCTCTACATGGGGGCGATGATCGGGTTCTTCTTCTTTACCACCCAGTACATGCAGAACGTGCTCGGCATGTCCCCGCTGCAGGCAGGAGCCGGGTTCCTGCCCATGACGGCCGTGAACTTCGCCGTCGCGATGCTCATCCCGCGCATCACCGGGCGTCTCGGACAGGCCGTGCCCCTCGTCGCCGGCGTGACCATCACCCTGGCCGGGATGATCTGGCTCAGCCAGCTCACGCCTGACACCGCCTACCTGTCCGGTGTCGCACTGCCCATGGTCCTCCTCGGTGTCGGTCAGGGACTGGTCTTCGCCCCGCTGACCTCCGCCGGCATCTTCGGTGTCGAGGAGAAGGACGCCGGGGCTGCCTCCGGCCTGGTGAATACTTTCCACCAGATCGGTTCATCTCTCGGACTGGCCATCCTCGTTCTCGCCTCCGCGTCCATCAGCGGCGGCAGCACCGGCGATAGTGCTGCCGGGAGTGCAGATGACCTCACCCGTGAAGTCTCCGCCGCCCTGGGTGCCGGCAGCGTCCTGCTGGCCCTCTGCCTGGTGATCTGCGTCGTCCTGATCCTGCCCGCGGACCGCCGCCGGGCACGCGCCGATAAAGCGGCGGCCGATGCCCCCGCCATCACCGAAATCAGCGAAGTCACTGATTACACGTCGAAAGGACAGCGCGCATGAGTACCGTGAAGCAGCCCAAGAACGCCACCGTGAAGGGACCCGAGGAGTGGTTCACCGGTGACGTGTACTTCAACGCCTACTACACCGGTCAGGCGCCCTCGCGTGCCCGGCTAAACCTCGTCCGGTTCACCCCCGGAGCCCATACCGCCTGGCACAAGCACGCCGTCGGGCAGACTCTGCACGTCACCGAGGGCCGGGGCTACGCGCAGTCCCGCGGCGAAGAGCTCATCGAACTGCACCCGGGCGACACCGTGTACACGCCGGCAGGGGAGTGGCACTGGCACGGCGCGACCGCGGACAACTTCATGTGCCACCTCGCCCTCTGGGAAGCACCCGCCGACAGCGGTGAACCCGAAACGGAGTGGGGCGACAAGCTCACCTCCGACCAATACCCATCCGGTACTGCTGACTAAGGCCACCGCCGGCTAAGATCGGTGGCCCCCGCGCAACAAGGCCCGCTCATCATGTCGATGAGCGGGCCTTGTTGTGTTGTTCTTCGTGCGGTTGTCGTGAGGTGGACTGGGGATGGGGCCTTTGCCCGTTACCTGCTGTCGGCTGCTGTATCAGCGGTGACAACCTGCTCCTGGGAAGCAGCCCATGAAGCCAGCAGACGCAAGGCATCCGCGGTGGGGGAGTCCGCGGGTGCGGTGTAGACGTTCATGACCAGCCCGGCATCACCGGGCAGCTCCATGGACTGGTAATTCAGGTCGAGGTCACCGACGACAGGGTGATGCAGGCGCTTGATTCCGCTGCGATGGAACACCACATCGCGGGACGCCCACCGGGCACTGAACAGTTCGCTCTGCGTGCTGAGCTCGCCGACAAGTTTGATCAGCTCAGGGTCGTGCGGGTTGCGGCCCGCTTCGAGGCGGAGCATCGCTGCGGCGTCGTTGGCGACCTTGTCGTAGTCACGCCAGAACTCGTGAGCTGCGGGGTTGAGGTAGGTAAAGCGCGCCGTGTTGACCGGCCTGCGGTGGTCCTCGAAGACCGGCGCATACAAGGCCCGGCCGAGCTTGTTCGCCGCGAGAATATCGTGGCGTGCGTTGCGGACCCATGCCGGGGCGTCACCCATCGCATCAAGGACCTGCTGGATTTCCGGTCGCACCGTGACCGCGGGCTTGGTGCGGGTCTTTCGTGCCGGGCCGGCGGCGCGGGCGAGGTCGAACAGGTGCTGCCGTTCGGCCTCGTCGAGGTGCAGGGTTCGGGCGAGGGCATCCAGGACGCCCTCGGAAGCACCGGCGAGGTTTCCGCGCTCGAGCCGCACGTAGTAGTCAACCGACATTCCGGAGAGCATCGCCACTTCCTCGCGGCGCAGACCGGCAACACGGCGGGTCCCACCGTAAGTGGGCAGGCCAGCCTGTTCGGGAGTAACTCGTGCCCGACGGGAGCTGAGGAACTCACGGATCTCTGCACGCATATCAGTCATGCATCAACGGTAGATCCGCCCAGCGCGGTGTGGGAGGCACTGTTGATACCCGGAAGATCAGGCACTGCCAGCGCCACCATGAAAGGGCTTGACTGGATACCAGACACCAACAGCAGCCCTGCTGTTCGCGCCCGCGCAGCTCACGGGCAATCTACCCAAGGAGATTCTCGTGGAGAACCCAGCACTGACCGTCCTGGTCGTCGGATCGACCGGCAGCATCGGCAGCCTTGTCGTCGAAGAGGCCATCCGCCAGGGCCACCGCGTCCGGGCCCTTGTCCGCAGTGCGGGCCGGGCCAAAAGCCTCCCTTCGGGAGCGGAGACCATGGTCGGCGATCTGACCGACGCCTCCACGCTCAAGGGCGCTGTCGAAGGGATCGACGCCGTGGTCTTCACTCATGGGGCGCATGGTGGCGGCAAGGCTGCCGAGGATGTCGACTACGGGGCTGTGCGGAACGTCCTTACCGCCTTGGACGGACGGCCGGTCCGGGTGGCCCTGATGACGTCGATCGGCGTGACCTTCCGTGCCGGTTCCTACAACCAGTCGACGCAGATCCATGACTGGAAGCGCCGCGGTGAGCGTCTGCTGCGCGCAAGCGGAAACCGCTACACCATTGTGCGACCCGGCTGGTTCGACTACAACGATGCCAATGAACTGAACCTCGTTTTCCTGCAGGGCGACACGCGGCACGCGGGCAACTCCTCCGACGGGGTCATCTCCCGTCGCCAGATCGCCGAAGTACTGGTGCGCAGCCTCACCGCCGATTCCGCCGCCGGCAAGACCCTCGAGCTCGTCGCGACCAAGGGCCCGGCCAGCACGAACTTCGACGAACTCTTCGGAGCACTCGCGTCCGACGTCCCCGGCTCGCTCGACGCCGTGAAGGACCCCGCGAACATGCCCCTCAACCAGGAGCCTCAGGCTGTCCGGGACGACGTAACGGCTCTTACTGCTCGATAAGTCCCGCAGGGCCGCTGCCCTGCGTCAGGGTGTGAGCGCTTCATTCACCCCACCACCGCAACGACGAGACACCCACGAAAAGGAACACGTCCTATGAAGACACGCATGCTTGGCGATGGCCTCGAAACGTCGGCCATCGGGCTCGGCTGCATGGGTCTGAGCTTCGGCCTCGGCCCCGCAACAGACCGGACAGAAGCACTTGCCGTTATCCGGGCAGCCGTCGACCGGGGCGTCACACTGTTCGACACGGCCGAGGGATACGGCCCCTACATCAACGAGGATCTCGTCGGTGAAGCCCTGCAGCCCGTTCGCGATGATGTCCTGGTGGCCACCAAGTTCGGCTTCGACATCAATGACAGTGGTGAGACGGTTGGCCTGAACAGCCGCCCCGATCACATCCGCGATGTCATTGACGCGTCGCTGCGCCGGCTGCGAACCGACCACATCGACGTCCTCTACCAGCACAGGGTCGACCCTAACGTCCCGATGGAAGACGTTGCGGGAGCGGTCAAGGACCTCATCCTTGAGGGGAAGGTCCGCCACTTCGGGTTGTCGGAGGCAAGTGAGACGAGTATCCGGCGTGCCCACGCCGTGCAGCCCGTTGCCGTCATCCAGGACCATTACTCGCTGTGGATGCGGGAGCCGGAAACGAAGAAGTTCGGTGTCTGTGAGGAACTCGGAATCGGCCTGGTCGCCTGGGGTCCGCTCGGGCAGGGATTCCTCACCGGTGGCATCACCCGCGGCATGCGCTTCGATGACCCGAACGACCTTCGCGCCGATTTTCCGCGCTTCACCCCGGAAGCGCTCGAGGCGAACTTCGCCCTCGTGGACTTCCTCAAGGACTTCAGCGCCGAAAAGGACGCCTCACCCGCACGAATTGCACTGGCATGGCTTCTGGCCCAGAAGCCATGGGTCGTCCCCATTCCCGGTGGCACGCGCATCGAACACCTCGATGACAACCTCCCTGCGGCGGAGCTCGAACTCAGCCCCGAGGACCTCCGGCGGATCGATGAAGCACTCACCGCACTTGACCTCGTCGGCGCCCCGCTCTCCCCCGGCCTCGACGCCGCTATCGACCGTGACAACTGACGATCCGCAGCGGACTGACAAGGCAACAGTATGAGCACCGTGATTCTGAGCAAACGCGACCGGCACGCAAACCGGTATCGGCATCTGCCGTTGATGGGGTGCGCCGCTGTGGCCGCGTCACTCGTCCTCAGTGCGTGTGCGGCAGGAGAGCAGGACGTGGCGGCCACTAATTCGTCCTCTGCTCCCACCGAGATGAGCAGCGAGACGCCCGTCTCGCCGCAGGGGCGGGATGGTGCTGATACCCAAGCGGCTGCCGGCGAGATCTATCTCAACAGCGTTGGCATGGAGTTCATCCCGGTACCAGCTGGTACCTTCCTGATGGGTTCCGACGATAGCGACCCCGAGGCTACCGACGCGGAGAAGCCACAGCACGAGGTCACGATCAGTGAAGCGTTCGATGTCGGACGGTTTGAAGTGACTCAGCAGCAGTGGGAAGCGGTGATGGGTTCAAACCCCTACACGCTAGACCGCTCGAACCCCTTCTATAACCTGCCCGGCATGGCCGAACGCATCACCAGGCCCGACCACCCGGCCACGGTGTCCTGGAACGACGCACAGGACTTCCTCGAACGCCTCAACGCTCTCGAGGGCGGCAACCGCTACCGGCTCCCGACAGAAGCCGAATGGGAATACGCGGCCCGCGCCGGAACCAACACCCCCTACTCGTTCGGTAGCAACGAAGCCGACCTCGACACGTACGCCTGGTACGGGGAAGGCTTCGACGACGGCGGCACGCACCCCGTCGGCCAGAAGGACCCCAACCCCTGGGGACTGTTCGACGTGCATGGCAATGCCTGGGAATGGACCGGTGACGTCTACGACGCCGGCTACTACGAAACCAGTCCGGCCGTCGATCCGACAGGACCCGCCGAAGGCTCCGAGCACGTCGTACGAGGCGGAAGCTGGCACACCACCGCCACGAGCTGGCGGACCGCGTTCCGTCGCGACTACGACGCCGACTACCGCGGTATCAGCATCGGCTTCCGGGTCATCAGGACAACCGAGTAACCCGCCAACCGGCACCGGCTTTACCCCTGAACACACGACTGCACCCACCACAAGAAGGACAGATCATGCGAGCAACACTGATGTACGGGGCAGGCGACGTCCGCGTCGAGACCGTCCCCAACCCCACCCTGCAGGAACCCACTGACGCCATCGTACGGATCGTCGCAGGCTGCATCTGCGGCAGCGACCTGTGGCCCTACGCCTCCAAGGAAGCAACCGATGAAGGCGCCCGCATGGGACACGAGTTCGTCGGCATCATCGAAGAGCTCGGCTCCGACGTCGCCGGCATGTCCAAGGGCGACTTCGTCATCGCGCCGTTCGTCATCTCCGACGGAACCTGCGACTTCTGTCAGGAGAACCTCCACACCTCCTGCCGTCACGGCCAGCACTGGGGCGGCGACGGTGACGCCGGCCAGGGCGAGTTCGCCCGTGTACCCCTGGCAACCGGGACCCTCGTTCCCGTTCCCGCCGGGTTCGACGAGGACCTCATCCCCTCCCTGCTGAGCCTTTCCGACGTGATGTCGACCGGGCACCACGCCGCGAAGATGGCGCGCATCGAGCCCGGGCAGACAGTGACGGTCATCGGTGACGGGGCAGTCGGACTTTCCGCGGTGATCGCTGCGAAGCTCATGGGCGCCTCGCGCATCATCCTCATGGGACGGCACGAATCCCGCACCGACCTGGGCCGCGACTTCGGTGCCACCGACGTCGTCGCCGAACGCGACGAAGAGGGCATCGCGAAGGTGAAGGAACTCACCGGGGGAGACGGCACCCACGTCGTCCTGGAAGCAGTTGGACTCGAGTCAGCCTTGAAGATGGCGATCGGTGTTGTCCGTGCCGGGGGCATTATCAGCCGTGTCGGGGCACCGCAGTTCTCCGAGGTGCCCCTCGGGTTCCCTGAGTTCATGAACAACATCACGCTCACCGGCGGCGTCGCGCCAGCCCGCGCGTACATCGATGAGCTGCTGCCGCTGGTCCTGAACGGCACCATCGAGCCCGGCCGGGTCTTTGACCGCACCATCGGCATGGACGACGTCCCCGCCGGCTACCAGGCCATGGCCGACCGTGAAGCACTGAAGGTCCTCATCCGCCCGTAACCCGCAGGCGATCAACGGTCGATCACCACACGCAGCCCGGAGTCACACCTCGAGAAGGTGAGGCTCCGGGTTGCTGCCTATCGAGCCAGGCTCGCTCGCCTGCGGCTCGCCAGCCTGACTGGCCGGGCATCCCGCTAGAGTCTGGGCATGAACATCACAGGGCTCTTCCGACGGCGGCGACATTCTGGCCCAGATCTTGAGGCGTTCTACCGCTCTGAACGCCAACGCGCCCCGTACACAGGCCCAGCCCACGGTGACAATCGAGACGACTACGTGTCGGATGACGCTTTCGACGGTCTACTCACCGTGGACGCTGATGGCCGACCCCTTGTGCACCTGGTCGCTGCGGACCACGGCCTCGAGTTCGCGTTACCCGACGGGCAGCTCATTTACTACGAGTCACCAGCTCTACGCCGCTTCGGAATCCTCACCTGTTCCACAACTGCCATGGCCTACTACCAGAACCCGAAAAACCACACTGCCCTCAGAAACGGCCAACGCCTTACGGCGGTCAAGGAACCGGACAACCCCTACGACCCGAATGCTGTCGTCCTCAAAACCGTCAACCCAAACCGCAGCATCGGCTACGTAAATCAGGCAAGGGCTGCATGGGTTTCCGAAGCCTTGAACTCCAGCGATGAGCTACATGCTGTCGTGCTTCAAAACCACAACTACGGACCCCGAGTGCTGCTGACCACACCCGCCATGTTCAATCACCTGTGCCGACACCAGCCACAGTGATGGATATACAGATTCGAGGCTTCCCATACGTGCTCGACGTTAGTGACGCTTTCCGGTCTACGGTCAGCCGCTATTCATGACCTCTGTGATTCTTTGGGCGGAAAGGATCACGAGGTCTCCATGGTCCTTTCCTGGGGATTCGTTGACCCGGGCCAAAGGCATGGCGAGGCAGACAGCTGCGACCATGTCTTCGCCCTTCCATACCGGGACGTTGACCGATCCGAGGCCCGGCGTTCTTACTCCGATCGATTCAACCCAACCCAGCCTGTTCAACTCGTCCATGGCGGTTTCCTCAGCTACGAGTAGGCGGCCACTTCCCCCATGAGGAAGGAGCAACCGCCCCCCGGAAGGGAACGTTGCTCGAAGCTCGTGTCGGCTGTCGGCGCTGACAAGACAGATGCGTTCGTCTCCGCGTCGGACCCACAGCTGGGCCGTTTCGCCGGTGCGGTCCCGCAGGTCGCGCAGCACGGAAATGCTCGCGTTTTCGAGGGCGGAACGCACGAACCGGTCTCCCAGTCTGAACGTTCCGGTCAGGGTTCGTCGAAGGAACCCGTACTCGGTGAGTTGAAGCGCTAGGCGGTGCGACGTCGATAGGGACAGGCCTGTTTGCCTCGACAGTTCACTAGCTGAAAGGGCGGAGCGGCCGACGGCGTCGAGGATAGCGGCCGCGCGCTCAAGAGTTCGGTTGCTTCCGCTGGCGTCACTGGTCGACATATAGCCACCCTACGACTTGGGATCAGCGCTTTAGCGCGACCGACTCTGCCATGAACTCGACCACGATCTTTTGGGAGATGGCGACGTCGAGGACGAAGACACCGGTGTCGTTGGTGGCAAGCCACTCTGTCAGCACCTCGAGGTCGGCCAGCGAGCGTGCCTTGAAACCTTGGGCGCCGAAGGTGCGACCAACGGCAGAGAAGTCGACCTCGTCGATGAGCATGGCCTGGTCGTGGAGTCCCTTCGAGGCGTACTGGTGAAGTTCCGCACCGTAGGCGGCGTCGTTGAGGACCACCATGACGCCTTGACGGGTTGCCCGTAGAAATGTTTCCAGATCCGCCAGTCCCATCAGCCCTCCGCCGTCCCCGCTGACCAAGACGGTTGTGCGTTCCGGTCGGGCGATCGACACTCCCGCAGCCGATCCCAGCCCGAGCCCGATGGACTGAAACGCCGTTCCGACGAGGATCATCCCTTGCGGGTCCGGGACGGAGAGGTACATGGGTGCCCAACCGATGAAGTGTCCGCCGTCCATCACCACCGATCGCTCAACCGGCAGTATCGCGTTCAGAGCGGCGATGACGGCTCGCGGGTTGAGGCGCCCGTCGGGGCCGTATTCGAGGGGATCTTCGCTCGGGTCAGAGGATCGGAAGACGGTTTCGGCAATGTGCGGGACCTGATCCCGCCAGGTGGCCGTAGGTGCAGGTACGTGCAGGGCGAGCTGCTCGAGGAAGGGACCCAGGTCAGCGCGGATGTACTCGGTGATGCCGGGTTCCACTGGGTCGGGTTCGTTGTCGATGCGGATGATGCGCGTAGATGCGGGGAACAAGGTTCCGTAGCGGGTCTGGAAGGTGTTCAGGCTCGCGCCGACGACAAGGACGACATCGGCCCGGCGGGCGACTTCGAGGCGGTGGAGGCGGGTGAAGCCACCGGCGATGCCGAGATCCCAGGGACTGTCGAAGGCGTTGGCTGCCATGACGGATGTCATGAACAGTGCACCGAGCTGGTCTCCAATCGCACGGAGCGAAGCAGAAGCCTTCGCCAGCACAATTCCGCGTCCGGCAAGGATGAGGGGTCGTTCCGCAGCGGCGAGGAGGCCCGCGAGCTGATTCACCGTGTGACTTTCTGCTGTCCATGCGGCCTTGGGCGGTAGGGGTTCGAGCGTTTCGGCAGTGGTAAGAGGAGCTGTGGCGAGGTCGTAGGGAATCGCGAGCACAACGGGCTGGAAGGTTTGCAAGGCGAGGTCGAACGCGCGGTGGGTGATCGCGCTGGCGTTGTGGGGGCCGGCGACAAGGGTTGTGACCCCGACTACTGTGGCTGCCGCTTGTTGGTCGATGTCGAAGTAGCGACCGGCTGACGGTCCGTCGCCGACGATCAGGACGAGGGGTACGCGGGCGAGACGCGCTTCGGCCAGAGTCGTGTACGCGTTGGTGAATCCCGCACCGTAGGTCGTCGTCGCGGCTGCGATAGTCCCCGTTGCGCGGTGATACGCGTCGGCCATGGCTACGGTAGCTGACTCGTGGCGGGCGGAGGTGAAAGGGAAGCCGCGGCGAGTGAGGCGACTGATGAAGTGCGCATTGCCGTTACCCATCAACCCGAAGAGGTGGCCTGCACGCTCGGCGACCACATCGGCGATACTGGCGGACACATGGCCCTCGTCCGGCAAGAGAGGGTTCTTGACTACGGATGATGAATTGCGACTCATGCTTGTCATCGTGTTCTCTGCTCTTCAGGCCCGGGGTAAGTTGGATCGATGCTGTCGATGCAGGCAGCTTTGAGGCCGCGGTGTTGTGCCTCGGGGAGAACTGGCTACCTGCTGAGGAAGGGCACGATCAGCGAGGTGACGAAGAGGACCAGGGCGCCTCCGAGTCGGTTTGTGAGGGCCGCGAAGGGCATCAGGTGCATGCGGTTGGCGGCGCTGAGCACGGACACGTCACCGCTGCCGCCGGTATCGGCCATGACCAGCCCGGGTGTGATGGACGCTTCGACGAAGTTGAACTTGACCATCCATCCCAGAGCCCCTGAAGTCAGCGTCGAGATGATCACGGTGCTGATGGTGAGCAGGATGAACAGGGGGTTGCCCAGTGACGTGAGGACGTCGCCGATCTCGATGTAGGTCAAGCTCACGCCCACCAGAAGAGCGGGAACCAGGACTGCGCCGATGAAATCACCCCAGTCAGCGGTGGAGTCTTCTACGTCCTTGGGCAGGAGTCCAAAGATCTTCACAGCTGCGGCGGCGATGATTGTCCAGGCGTAGGGGTGCAGGGCGGGGAGGTAGACGGCGACCAAGTTGCCGAAGATGAACAGGGATCCCGCGATGAGCAGTCCTTTGCCGAGGGCGATGTAGGAGGACGAGTCGCGTTTCGGCGGCAGTGCCAGCTCATCTGCTCGCCCCTTGATACGCAGGAGTTCACCGTGGCCGTTGAAGCCGACGAAAAGTTGATTCTTACGCTTGCCGAGACCGTTGTAGAGGCCAGCGATGAGGATGCATACGACGTTGGCGATGATCACGGCGGACAGGAGATCGCCCATAAACGCATCCGAGCTGCCACCTGTTTTCGAGGCATACATTTCCGACATTGGTAGGGCGCCTACGCCGAGGCCGCCGGCCATGATGGGAGCTGCGATGAGAAGGATGGCTTCGATGAAACCGAAACCTGTGAGGAAGCCGAGGAGTCCCACCAGCAGGAAGGTGGAGATGAGGCACCCGACGAGCGGAACGGCGAAGCGGGGGCCTGCTTTAAGCAAAAGGGTTCGTGGCATGCCGAGAATGGAACCGGCGATGATGCCGACGACAAAGAAGTCCAAGAATCCGTAACCTTCAACGAAGCTCTGGACGACCGTGATGATGTTGGTGGGCATGAGGCCCAAGAAAGCCAGCGTCGCTGGGGCGAAAGTGCACAGGACAGTGGGGAGGCCGAAGTCCCTGATAACCGGGACGAGGTTCCCAAGCCAAATGAAAAGTCCGCCGAGCAGAAGTGTTGTGGCGAAGCCGGACACCATACTGTCCGGGAGGTTACCCGTGAGGGCTGCAATGAGCACGAGGGCGGCGAGGACGAGGTAGAGGGGCGCCGGCAGGCTGGAGATGCGCCACCCGAGCTTGCCGGGGTAGTGGACGCCGGGCCTGCTGCCGACGGTGCGTTCCACCGGGCGGTCGATGCCTGTGCCAGAAGCAGTGGCTTGGTCCGGCAGCGGTGTTGGGACTGTGTGCTGTGAGTATTCCGTCTTGCGTGGGGTGGTGGACATCGTTGTCTCCGCAATAGTGGGTGGGATCGGCTGGTACGGCGCATAGATGTGAAATGGGGGGGAGAACCCCTTGAGATGGGATGTCCCGTTGTGGTGCGGGGTCTTCGTCTGTGGTCCGGAGGGGCTATGCCACCAGGATGTGTTCCGCTCGTTTCGTGGCGGTAACAACACCAGTGGGAATGTCTCCACGCAGGACTGCGTCGAAGTTCTGCCAGACGGTGGCGATCCTTCGCTCGACGTTTTCCCAGCCGACACCGGCCATGTGGGGGGTGCAGATCACCTGTTCGAGGTGAAGGAGTGGGCTGGTGGGGTCAAGCGGCTCCCGCTCGTAGACATCCAGCCCGGCTCCTGCGATTCGTTTCTCGCGTAGGGCGTCGATGAGTGCGCTCTCGTCCACGACTTCGCCGCGGCCGACATTGATGAGGATGCCGGTTTGCTTCATCAGCGCTAGTTCATCCCGTCCGATGAGCTTGTCGGAGTCCGCGGTCAAGGGCACATTCACGCAGACGATGTCGGAGATCCTCATGAGCTCTTCCAGGCTGACGCGACGGGCGGGGATGAGTTCGGACACGGTCAGCGGAATTTCGGCATTGTCGTAGAAAACCACATTGGCGCCGAAGCCATGGTGCACGACCTTGCCTACCCATCGCCCGATGTTCCCGAGACCCACGATCCCGACGGTCTTGTTGTACATCTCCGCATACGACATCTCGTCCAGGTCCTGGCGCCACGCACCGTCGCGCATCAGCTGCATCGATGCTGGGATCCTTCGCATCACCGACAACATCAACGTGACCGCGTGCTCTGCGACGGAGATGGAGTGTGTTTTCATCTGCGCGACCGGGACACCGAGGTCATTGAGGACGCTGATGGGAAGTTGCCCGTATCCCGAACTCATGTACTGGATGAAGCTCACGTTCTTGGCGGCGCGAAAGACCTCCTCAGGAACATCGACGCCGGAGATGAGGAAGTCGGCATCTGCGGCTTCACGGCAGAGGCCCGCTGTGTCCGCTTCGGGCGGCATCACGGTGACACTGAATTCCTCGGGGGTCGAGTCGACGAGGCGATCGACGTAGTCCTTCAACGGGTTGATGAACAGAACCTTGTAAGTCATGGCGCGTATCTTTCGTTGATGGGAATCCGGTGGAGTAGAGAATGGATTCGGCGCTGCAGATTATGTGCAGTTGTGGCGCTCTGGCGGTGCTGCAAGGTAGGGCTTCAGCTTTCCGGAAGGGCCGCAAGGATCGTGTCGACCACTTCCTGGGTTCCAGCTGTTCCGCCTAGGTCGCGGGCCCGAGGGCCTGTTGCTAGCGCGGCTTCCACGGCAGTGTTGATCTTTTGGGCGGTGATGGAACACAGCTCATCGCCGCGGCGCTCACCGAGCCAGTCCAGCATCATCGCCGCGGACAAGATCATGGCTGTCGGGTTGGCGATGCCCTTCCCTGCGATATCAGGGGCGCTGCCGTGGGACGGCTGGAAGACTCCGTGAGTGAGGCTGACGTCTGCCGATGGTGCAACGCCAAGACCGCCGACGAGGCCGGCTGCGATCTCCGAGACAATGTCTCCGAAGATGTTTTCCGACACGATTACGTCGTACCGCTCGGGGTCGGTGACCATGTACATCGACCCGGCATCGATGTAGAACTTCGCACTCCCGACGTCTTCATTCCTCGCAGCGACCTCGTCGAACACTCTTTCCAGGAGGACGTTGCTGCGCAGTGCGTTGGACTTGTGCAGCAATGTCACATGCCCCGGCGTGCCCCGCCTGCGACGAGCACGTGCCTGCGAAAAGGCGACATCAAAGAGCTTCTCGCTTGTGGCCCGCGTGATCGTCATACGGTCAGTCGCGCTCTCATCACTGGGTTCGTGCTTATCGGCCAGTCCTGCAAACATCCCTTCGGACGTCTCGCGGATAATGAGCATGTCGATGTTCTTCGCCTTCACGGGACTCTCGACACCCGGGAACAACCGAACTGGTCGAAGGCTCGAAAAGAGTCCATAGTGGGCCCGCATCTCGACCTGAGCGCCGAGCTCGAGGCCCTCCGGCGTGCGTACATCAGGCAAACCCATGGCACCGAACAGGACAGCGTCCGCCTTGCCAATCTCGTCCATGTCGGCTGCAGTGATCCTTCTGCCGGTACGGCGGTACAAAGCTGCACTGAAGTCATGGAAGGTGTAGGTGAGCTTCAACCCATACCGTCTCTCGCACTCGCCCAAGACTGTCAGAGCAGAGTCAATAACTTCTGGACCGATTCCATCGCCGGGTATCACGGCGATTTCGTAGTGATTCAAAGTTCCCTGCCTTGCTTCCAGCGAGAGCTTCCGTAGGTAATCCGTACGGAAGTCGTCTCGTCATTGACGGCATCATCGGCGCAATGCTTCGTATTTCTCACTGCGTGGGAAGTACTGCTTGCTAAGTGGGAAGACAGTAGCAGTTTATGACCTAGCTCACAAGGAAAGGTGTAGGCATCCCGCCCGGCGCTGCCTTCTCTCAAGGCCAAGTCCTACGCAGCTTGAGAGTGAAGGGGCGACTTGGGGGTGAAGGGGCGACGCGTGACTACCTAGCTGAAGGTAACCAGACCCGGCTTCCGCTTACTTAGTACTCAAAGCAGTGGAAAATCGATGCGATGGATGCCACTGCAGCCCTAAGCCCTCGGGGTCGTACGGCGGCTAACACAAACTCGCAGAATCACCATGGTGGACGATCGCCCTGGCCAAGCGACTTGATATTGATACAACCGATGCTCTTGCCTCACCATTCTGAGCAACCAGTCCTACTATACTTCGATGACCATCTTATTTGACGTACGTCGAAATAAGAGTCACGCTGGATGAGGCACGGCGCACGGCCCTGTCGGACGAGAGGCAACACCATGCGCGCCTGGATGCTGGACGACTTCGGTCTCGAGAACCTAAACCTGCACGAAATCCCCACCCCGGATCCGGGAGAGGGAGAGCTGCTGATCAAGGTCTTCGCGGCATCACTGAACTACCGCGACAAGGCCCTGGTGGACGGCATCTACGCGCCGGAAAAGATGCCCAAGGGCCTGATCCCGGTGGCGGACTTCGCCGGCGTCGTCGCCGCTGTCGGAGCCGGGGTGACGAAACACTCCGTCGGCGACCGGGTCACCTCCCACTTCTACTCCACCTGGCAGGACGGGCCGTGGCTGCCCGAGTACGCGGACTTCCAGGTCGGCGGACCCCTTGACGGAGGACTCGCGGAGTACCAGGTCCTCAGCGAGAACGCCGTCGTCCCCACCCCTGCCGGGCTCACCGACGAGCAGGCCGCGACCCTTCCGATCGCCGCCCTGACCCCCTGGTTCGCAATGCGCGAGTACGGAAACATCGGTGCCGGTGACACGATCCTCGTGCAAGGAACCGGCGGCGTATCGATCTTCGCCATCCAGATCGCCTCCGCCCTCGGCGCACGCGTCATCGCCACCTCCAGCAGCGACGACAAGCTCATTCGCGCCCGGCAGCTCGGCGCCACCGACACCATCAACTACCGCACCACCCCGGACTGGGCGGCGGAAGCTCTGCGGCTCACGGAGGGTCTCGGCGTCGACCTCGTCATCGACGTCGTCGGCGGCGACGGACTCAAGGACTCCATCCGCGCCGCACGCGGCGGCGGAATGGTCGCCATCGTCGGGTTCCTCGACGGGCAGACCACCCAACTGGACCTCATGGACGTCATCTGGCACCAGACACACATCCAGGGCATCGCCGTCGGCCACCGCCGATCCTTCCAGGACCTCGTAACCTTCCTCGACGACCACCACATCAACCCGGTCATCGACACCGTCTACGACTTCGCCGACGCCCACGCAGCCTACGACCAACTCGCCCGCGGCGCCTTCGGCAAAATCGTCATTAAGGTCAACTAGAGGCTTCAAGGGCGGGCCGGCAGCCGCACGACCTTCTCGTTGGGCTGTCGGCGTCCGGGCAAGCTCTGGTGGACTAGCGCGATACGATCAATTGCTGAATGGAGGAACGGACATGGCACGGACAACCGAGGTAACGGACGAACCGGCCGTCGAGGACTTCAACTTCGCCAAGGTCCTCTCCGCCATCGCCGACCCCATCCGGCTCAGCATCCTGAGACAACTTGCAGAAGCCCCGGAAGCGATCAGCTGCGGAGCCATCGAGCTGCCCGTCAAGGCATCAACGGCCACCCACCACTTCACCGCGCTCCGCCAGGCCGGCGTCCTGCACCAGTACTACATCGGCACCTCAAGGATGAACGTCCTCCGCCTTCGCGACATGGAGAAGGCCTACCCCGGCTTCCTGCCCTCCGTCATCGCCGGCTCCGCCAGCATCAGCCACGATTGAACCGCGGTTTCCAATTCCGCTACTCATGTCGCAGCGAGGACATGGCTTTTCGCCGATAATTGACCTTTCGTCAACTTGCGGATAACGCGCCGTTGCCCAGGCTCGTGGTGAAACCTAGCTTTCGTGGGGCTATCGGGGCTTGTACACGCTGGAGCGATGCTCGATTCAGTGGACGTGCAGGGTGAACCTCTTGACGTTGAGGGTGAACAGCACCCGGTAGTCGCAGCGGCGCGCGATGCGCAATCCGAGACGTTCGTTCGTGAGGGGCTTGCTGAGCCTGCGGGGGTTGTCGGCCAAGGCTCCGGTAACGAATTCGATGATCGCGGCGGCCGCCTTCTCGGTGAGCTGACGGAATCCCTTCAGCGCAGGGCTGGTGACTTCACTTCGTAGTGAATGTCATCCCGGATCGCGCAGCCCCTCGCTGCCTCCTGAACCACAACCGGTCCTTGACGCGGCCTTTAACGTGCGCACCGCATGCAAGTAGGGGGGAGAGGGCCTGCCCAGCGCCTTCACGACTAGGGTGGACGACGTCGTAACAGGCCTGACCAGGGGAGTTCCGTGTCCCATTCCGCACTGCACCGAGCGCTGGGCTTTCACAACCACGAGCTGACGCTCGATGACATCCGGCTCACCATCGACCAGGGCATCCAGGAACGCGATGACCTCGACTGGAAGAAGCACCTGCCAGCCAAACAGCCCAACGCGGCACAGATCGCCGCAGGCAAGGATTTCGCGCCGGACCGCGAGTTCGCGAAGGACGTTGCTGCAATGGCGAACAGCGGTGGCGGGACCATCGTCTTCGGGATTGAGGAGGATCGTGCCACGTCGGCCGCCAAGGCGATCGCCGGCGTGGGGGAGTGGAGTGACAGTATTGAGCGCAAGCTCAGGAGCTGGGCGGCGTCGACCATCCAGCCGCCGGTATACGACCTCGACATCACGCGTATCGGTTCGGGCGAGGAGACGATCGTTATCGTCAACGTTTCCGGGAGCCCCCAGGCGCCGCATTTCGTGACCTGGGGAGCAGGGACCGACCGTGTTCCAAGGCGCACCGGTACGAAGACGGTCTTCATGGCGGAGCGCGAGATCGAGGCTGCCTACAGGGCTCGGTTCAGGGGAGAGGCCGACCGAGAGAATGTGATGCTGGCCCATGTCAGGAGGGCTGCGCTCCGGGTTCAGGGCGACGGGTTGACCGCTGGCCTGGCGCTGGTGGCAATGCCGGTGGGGGAGAGGCAGGCCCTTCGCGGGCCAATTGCCGCCTGTGAGTTCCAGGCGATCCTCGCTGCGATGAACACCGCCAACCGGTTCTTCGTCAGCTCCTTCGAGGCGATGGGCATCCTCGGACAAGAACCCCGACGCGGCCTACGTCGCTGGCTGGTGCAGTACCCCCGCACCGGAGGAGAGACCCTGCTGGAGGTCCACGACAACGGCACTCTGGTTCTCGCCCAAAAGTGCCGGCCGCAGCGCGACCCAGAGGACCTGATGATCGACGTGGACGCCGACGCTGTCCACTACCTCCCGGCGTACATGGCGCAGCTCGTCGAGGCTGCCGCCGAGATACTAGGCCTGCCCGGGGACTACGAGGTGCGGTTTCTGATGACGACCAGTGCCAGTGGAATGTGGATCCGACAGCCGCGGGGCGGTTTCGCAATGGACAGGGAGGAGCTGCTGCCCATCATCGATCCTGAGCCGATCGACGCTGTGTTCACTGCCACTCCGGACCGTGATGTCCAGCTGACCCAGCTCAACGGTTTGGTTATGGATGTCCTCAACAGCGGCGGCATCAGCCGGGTGTGGCGGCCCATCCTCAACATACCTCTTCAGGCGCTGGCGGCCGATGACGATGGCCACTCCTGACGCTTTGATAAATCGCCGATAATCTACATTATGTCAGGTAGTTGTTCGGAGACCCTCCCCGGAAGCGCTCGCGCCTGCCTGCGTAGCTCACCTGCACGGCCCGGTGCCGGGTATCGTCCGTCGGCCGCTGCGGGCCATGGCGACCACCGACCCGGCCGGCTGCGGGAAAGGACGGGAACGCCGTCGAGCAGGGACTTTCTGCCCTAGTCCTGCTGGTTCCTGAAGCGCACAGTGGACGTCCCCGAGACCTGCGACGGGTCGAGGGTGACGCCCGCGCAGGCTGCGGCGCGTTCCCATCCACGATTCTGCGATGACAAGGATGGCATGTCATGAGCTCGCCCCACAGCAGCGTTCCCCCCGTTCCCCGGGCAGCCCAGATGCGGACCGCTCCGCTCATTCTGGTCCTCCTGGGCGCCCTCCTCGTCACGATCGCGGGCGGTATCGGTGTCGGTGGCGCCTCCGTCGCCGCGCTGGCCGGTCTCCAGCGCGACGGGGATTTCCTCACCACGTCGACCGAGCGCTTCGACTACGATTCCTACGCGCTGACCAGTACCCAGGTGGAGGTGAGCGAGGTGGACGGCCTCGAGGACCTTCCCGCGGGGGTGGCCACGCTCCGGTTGCGCGCGACGGCCGTCGAGCCGGGACAGGCCGTCTTCATCGGCGTCGCCCGACAGGACGCCGTGGACGCCTACCTGTCCTCGGTGAACCACACGGAACTGGTGGATCTCCGGACCAGCCCGTTCCGCGCCCTGTACCGCGACGTCCCCGGATCCGGAGTGCCGGCTCCTCCGGCCGAGCAGGATTTCTGGACGACGTCGGCGTCGGGGACGGAGACGCAGGAGATCACGACCGATCTGCGCTCCGGCGACTGGGCGGTGGTGGTGATGAATGCCGACGGTAGCCGTGCCGGCGTCGTGGAACTGCAGGCCGGGTTCCGGTCGACGCTGTTCGCCCCGATCGGGGTGGCACTGCTCCTGACCGCGGCGCTGCTGCTCCTGGTCGGGATCCCACTGGTGCTTGCCGGGGCGAGCGGACTCGGCAGAGGGCTGGAACCCTCCCTGAGCGGAACCCGACACGGCCGCGCGATGTCCCCTGGTGAACGGCACCGCCTCGACTCCGGGGACGCCGCACGGGACGTCCTGCCGCACCCGACCAAGCTGACCGGACACCTCCAGCCACGGCTGTCCCGGTGGCTGTGGCTGGTCAAATGGTTCCTGGCCCTCCCCCATGCCGTGGTCCTGGTGCTGCTGTGGGTCGCGTGTTGGATCTGCACGCTTGCCGCAGGACTCGCCATCCTCTTCACCGGACGGTACCCGGCGACGCTCTTCCCCTTCACCGTGGGCGTCCTCCGGTGGACCTGGCGGGTCCAGTTCTACACCTCGGTCCTTGGGACGGATCAGTACCCTCCCTTCACGCTGGCTCCGGTCGACGCCTACCCCGCCGATGTGCGCGTACCGTACCCGGCACGGCTGCACCGCGGGCTGGTCCTCGTCAAGGGGTGGTTGCTGGCGCTGCCGCACCTCCTGATCATCGCGGTCCTGACGGGCGCGTGGTCCTGGACGGTCGCCGGCACCGATCCGGGCGACGTGATCCGGACCTCCGGCCCGTCGCTCCTCGGCATCCTTGCTCTCGTCGCAGGGTTCGCGTTGCTGTTCACCGCACGGTATCCCCGGCCACTCTTCGACTTCGTCCTGGGCATCTCCCGCTGGACGTACCGCGTGCTGGCCTACGTGCTCCTCCTGCGCGACGAGTACCCGCCGTTCCGGATGGACCAGGGACCGGACGAACCGGATCCGCAACCCCGGGATCCCGACACGCCCGGGCTCGTCGACGCCGGACTGCCCTCCCCGGTCGACCGGGATCGCTAGCGTCGCCGGGCCCGTTGCCGGAACCCGCGCAGGCGCCCCTGCGGGGGGGCTGCGCGGGACCCGGCTGCGACCGGCCCCGGGGGACAGCATCGACCGCCGGTCCCGGACCCCTCACGCGCTGGGCCCGTGGACAGGGATGCGCCGCGACGCAGGACTACTTATTGTAAGTAGGCTTATCTATGCTGGGACCAGGAGCTTCATCCTCGAGTCAGCAATCAGCAAAGGCCCATCCCATGGAATCACCCCGCCGGTTCACCGCGATCACGATCATCTTCAATCCCAACAGCACGGGTGACGCCCCGAAGCTCGCCGCCGAGCTCCGCGACGAACTGGCGCCCGCATTGCCGGACACCGACGTGCGGCTGACGCCCACCGAGCACGCCGGCCACGCCATCGACCTCGCCCGGGAGGCCGCGTCCGCCGGGAACGCACTCGTCGTCTCGGTCAGTGGTGACGGCGGGTACAACGAAGTCGTCAACGGCGTCATGGCCAGCGGCAGCGACGACGCCGTGTGCGCGGTCCTGGCGGCCGGCAACGCGAACGACCACAGCCGCGTCACGTCACGCAAGCCCCTGCACGAAGCCATCATCGAGGGCGAGGTGCGCAGGATCGACCTGCTGCGCATCAGCATCGAGGGAACGGACGCGAGGCCTGCCACGGCTCCGGTGCATGCACATTCCTACATCGGATTCGGCCTGACGCCGATCATGGCGATCGATCTGGAGAAGGGCAGCAAGGGCGCGATGAAGGAGATGTTCTCCGTGGCGCGGACCTTCAGGAAGTTCAAGCCCTTCGAGATCCGGCAGAGCGACGGCAAGCGGAGGAAGTTCGACAGCCTCGTGTTCGCGAACATCTCCCAGATGGCGAAGTACGCGACCCTCAGCGAGGCCGACGACCACCCCGCCGACGGGAAGTTCGAGGTCATCACCTTCCCCCACATGGCCAAGTGGAAGATCCTCCTCACGGCACTACGTGCCTCCACGAAGGGCCTCGGCGACCAGCCCAGCTACTCCTCCTACCGCTTCTCGACGCTCAAGCCCCTCCCCTATCAGATCGACGGCGAAGTGAAGGATGTCGAGGTCGGAACGAACATCACGATCGACAGCGTCCCCAGGGCGCTGGCCATCCTCGGCTGATCCTCCGCGCGGACGGGGTCCACGCGCGGCACCGCACGGGCAGGCGTGCGGGACGGTGCACGGGACGGTCAGGCGATACCGGCCGTCCCGAGGAGGGCGCCCACGAGGTACGTGAACGCCATGGCCAGGGCGCCCCCGACGATCAGGCGCAGCATCGCACGCCGCCTCGAGCTGCCGCCGGCCTGGGCGCTGACCGCCCCGGTGATCGTCAGGGCCACCAGGACCGCGACGAACGTCAGGGGGATACGGACCCCTGCCGGCAGCAGGAGGATCGCGAGCAAGGGCAGGACCGCCCCGGCCGCGAACGCAGCAGCGGAAGCAAGGGCCGCATGCCACGGATTCGCGACCTCCACCTCGTCGATGTTCAGCTCCGCCGACAGGTGTGCAGCCAGGGCATCATGCTCGGTCAACTCGAGGGCGACCCGACGGGCCGTCGCAGGGCTGACGCCCTTGACCATGAACAGCCCGGCAAGCTCCTCGAGCTCTCCCGCCGGGTCGTCCAGCAGCTCCTGGCGTTCCTTCTCGATCAGTGCCTCCTGGCTGTCCCTCTGGGTGCTCACCGACACGTACTCCCCCAGCGCCATCGACACCGACCCACCGACGACAGCGGCCGTGCCGGCGATCAGGATGGGAGCGAACGTGTTCGTCACACCCGCGACCCCGATGACCGTCGCCGCTGTCGACACGATGCCGTCGTTCGCCCCCAGCACCGCTGCACGCAACCGATTCAGGCGGGCGGCCAGGCCGCTGTCATGAGGCTCGACGGTCTCCGAATGTCCAGTCATGGAAGCAGTAAAGCACCCCCGGCCTGCCCCTTCCACGCAGGACCGGCTCACCCGCTCCGGGCACTGCCCCCGCACAAGCAGGCCGAGGAGTGGCGAGCCGGGGACGGTGTCATCGGGGAGTCGCTGTAGGCTCCGGAGGTCGGCCTCGTCGGTGGCCCCCGCCCGAGAAGGCAGGGCGGCCCGGCGCCGCTGGGTGGCGTCTGCACCGAGGGTCGACGAAGGGTCTCTGCAGGTCTCCTCGGGGGAAGGATCGTCGTTTGGAACGCCGAACATTCATCGCTGCCATCGTCGCGGCTGGTACGGGCCTCGGTCTGGCCGCCTGCGCTCCCCCGCCCGCCGGTGCGGCGAAGGCATCGGGTGCACCCACACGACCGCCGGGGCCGACGTCCACCCCTCACAGCCCCCCACCGACGGCCGTGACACCGCCTCCCCCGGCGCCGGTGCCGCCCGTGCCGCCCGTGCCGCCCGTGACGAAGGTGCCGCTGCCGGCCGGCGTGCTCACCGGCCTTCCCACCTCCGACCAGGTCCTCGCCTGGACGGTCGACGACGGATCCGACAGCGAGGTCGTCCGGCTCTACGTCGAGTTCGCCCGCTCGAGCGGGACCCGTCTGACCTTCTTCCTCAACGGCTCCTACCCGGGGTGGTCCGACCACGCCCGGCTGCTGAGACCGCTGGTCGCCTCCGGTCAGGTCCAGCTCGGCAACCACACCTGGTCCCACGCGGACCTCACCGCCCTCAGCGACGCCGGCATCGTCGCGGAGCTGCAGCGGAACCACGACTTCATCGTGTCCACCTTCGGCGTCGACCCCCGGCCCTACTACCGCCCCCCGTACGGGTACCGCGACGCGCGGACGGACGCCGCAGCTGCATCGATCGGGTACACCTCGCCCGTCATGTGGTACGGGTCGTTGGCGGACTCCGGCCTGCGGACCGAGCAGGAGATCCTCGGCCTCGCCGACCAGTGGTTCCTGCCCGCCCACATCGTGATCGGACACCTGAACTTCCCGCCGGTCACACGGGTCTTCCCGCAGCTCCAGCAGCTCATCACCGACCGCGGCCTGACGACGGTCACCCTCGACGACGTCTTCCAGCGCTGACGCGCCGCGGGACAGGGTCCCCCGCCCGCCGGGCGACGCGGCCGGATCGGGGAAGGCACTCCCGGGCGGGTGCTGCCGGGCCCGTCGCCGATAGTCCTGCCGGCTAGGTCCGGCGCGCGGTCCCGCGGTTGAGTGCCAGATGCCCGCCGAGGAATCCCGATCCCGAGACGATCGCGTTCCCGGCGAGCCCGAGGGCGACGCCCAGGGTCGGGCGGTTGCGCACCCGCGCAGCCAGGGATCCGGCGAAGAGGAACACGGCGATGTCGGTGCCGAGCGCGTGCACGGCGCCGATCCGACGTTCGGGGCCTGTCATACCCGCCCAGTCCGCTGCGCCCGCGAGTGCGGTCGGGACCGCGGCTGCGAGCCCTGCACCGACGAGGATCGTGGCGCTCCGGCGGGCCTGGGGCCCGCCGCCCAGGTCGAGGACGGATGCGCTCAGCCAGGACCCGAGCGTCACGTCGGTGAGGAGCGGATGGATCGAGTGGCCGAGGACGCCGGTACGGAACGGGCTGCGCTGCGCCCAGCCGATCAATGGCCCGTACAGGACCTCCTGGGCGTGGGCGATCTTCTCCGAGAGGGGGTGCTGCCCCACGGATCGGGCCACACGTAGCGGTAGTGGAAGTTCGCCCACGATCAGTTAAGGTACGCCGAGAACGCCCCGGTGCATAGACGTCGGGGGGTACTCCCCGGCCCCGCCGGCTCCCGGCCCTTCGGCGGGACCGTCGGCGGGTACGGGCCGTCCTCCCGACGTCGGGAGGACGGCCCGCGAGCCGGGACGGGTCAGCGTGCGGTGAACTCGTCCGTCGCCTTCACGGCGAGCACGGGGCGGTCGACCTGCAGCAGGATGCGCTGGGCGTGACTGCCCAGGATGAACTTCCCGACCTGGCTCCGCTTGCGCAGGCCGATGACGATCAGGGACGCGTCCATCTCCTCGGCGAGCTCGATGAACTCCTCGGTCAGATCGTCGGCGTGCCCCGGCTGCCGTACGACGGCGTCGACGCCGAGGGCCCGCGCCCGCCGGATGAGCTCCGCCACCTGCTCCTCGGGGATGAGGGAGGCATCGACCGGGGCGCCCTTGCGGGGCGAGTTGAGGATGACGGCGTTCGTGTTGCGCAGTTGCGCCTCCTTGAGGCCGGCGTCGAGGGCTGCTTCGCCTTCGGGGGTCGGGACATAACCGATGAGGATGCTCATACCGATTCCTTGTGCTCGTGGGTGGAGGCCTTGTTCCTGGTCGTCCGGGCCTTCAGCGCCTTCTGGATGAACGGGAGGAGGATGACGGCGACGAAGACGACGAGGAGGACCGCGGTGATCGGACGGGCCGCGAACTGGGTGGCGTCCCCGCCGAAGAGCAGCAGCGATCGGCGCAGGCTCTCCTCGAGCAGCGCCCCGAGGACGAAGGCGAGCACGAGGGGGCCGGGTTCGAAGCCGAATTTCTTCATCAGGTAGCCGACGATGCCGAAGAAGATCACCAGCCAGATGTCGAAGACGCTGTTGTTGATGGTGTAGACGCCGATGAGCGTGATGAGCACCGTGACGGGGGCGAGGATCGCGGGCCGTACGCGGAGGATCCGCACGAAGATGCCCACCAGCGGGATGCTCATGATCAGCAGCAGGATGTTGCCGATGTACATCGAGTTGACGACGCCCCAGAACAGCTCGGGATCGTTCTGCACGAGCTGCGGCCCGGGTGTGACCCCCTGGATGAGGAGGGCGCCGAAGATGATGGCCATGGTCGCGTTCGCGGGGATGCCGAGCGTCAGCAGGGGGATGAAGGAGGAGGTCGCGGCCGCATTGTTCGCCGTCTCGGGACCGGCGACACCTTCGATGGCTCCCCGACCGAACCGGGACGGGTCCTTCGCACGCTTCTTCTCCATGGCGTACGCAGCCAGGGAGGAGAGGGTTGCGCCGCCCCCGGGGAGGATACCGAGGAAGAAGCCGAGGACGGACCCGCGGCCGATGGCACCGGAGGCCTGCCTCAGGTCCTTCCGCGACGGCCAGACGTTCGCGACCTTGGCCGGTGCCTGCACCTTATTGTGGCGTTCCTCGAGGTTGTACAGGATCTCGCCGAGGCCGAAGATGCCCATGGCGATGGGCACGAAGTCGAGGCCGTCGGCAAGGGACAGGCTCCCGAGCGTGAAGCGGGACTCCCCCGTGAAGCCGTCCCGTCCGACCGTCGCCAGCAGGAGACCGACGGCCGCCGCGATCAGGGACTTGAGGCGTCCTCCATTACTGACGGTCGCGACGAGCAGGATGCCGAGCAGGGCGAGGGCGGTGTACTCGGGCGGGCCGAAGTCGAGGGCGAAGCCGGCGACGAGCGGCGCCAGGAAGGTGAGGCCGATGATCGCGACCGTGCCGCCGATGAAGGAACCGATGGCCGCGATACCGAGGGCCGTGCCGGCCCGACCCTGCTTCGTGAGGGCGTACCCGTCGAAGACCGTGACGACCGAGGACGCCTCCCCCGGCAGCCGGAGCAGCACGGAGGTGATGGTGCCCCCGTACTGCGCCCCGTAGAAGATGCCCGAGAGCATGATGATGGCCGTGACGGGTTCGATGCCGTAGGTCAGGGGCAGCAGGATGGCGATGGTCGCTGCGGGGCCGAGGCCCGGCAGCACACCGATCAGCATGCCGATGACGACGCCGAGCAGGCAGTACAGCAGGTTGGTCGGCTCGAGGACGACGCCGAAACCGTTCAGTACCGGTTCGAAAAATTCCATGGGGTTTCCCTAGAACAGATGCGGGATGGGCACGTTGAGGGCCAGGACGAAGAGCAGGTAGAACGCGACGGTGATCGCCACGCTCAGCACGATGGTCATGCGCCAGGTCTCACGGCCCAGGAAACGGAGCCAGACCACGTTCAGGAGCAGCGCGGGGATCTCGAACCCGATCCGGCCGATGAGGAGGGTGAACACGACGAGGCTGGCCAGCCCCGCAGCGACCTGCAGGCTCGAGCGGGAGAACTTCTCGGCATCGAGGAGGTTCCGGCCGAACAGCGCCAGGGCCAGGCCCAGGACGACGAGCAGGACGCTGATCAGGAACGGCCACAGACCGGGCTCGGGATCCGCGGGGGAACCCAGACCGAGCCGCAGGGAGCCGACGGTGCCGACGATCCCGAGAGCGGTGACGACGACGGCGGAGGCGATGTTCGCGCCCGGGCCCGCGGCAGGTGGTTTCTCCTCCGCCCACTGCGCGGCGAGGTCCTCGGGTGTGAGGTCGTCGACGAGCTCGGAGCGGTGGACGGTGTCCAGGTGCTCGGGGTGGACGGGGTGCGAACCGCCGGTTGCCCGGCGGTCCGCGTCGGACGGCGACATGGTCACTCGCCGCCGAGGTCGATGTCGTACTTCTCCACCAGTTCCTTGTACTTCGCGGCGTTGGCCGTCCACTCCTCGGTGACCTGCTCACCGTCGATCTCGTGGGGGGTGAAGAGGTTCTCCTCGTTGAAGGTCTTGTACTCCTCGCTCTCGAAGGCGGCCGAGACCGCTTCGCGGAGCTTCTCCAGCGCGGGCTCGGGTGTGCCCTTGGGTGCTGCGATCGCCCGGTACTGGGACACGGGGACGTCGTATCCGGCCTCGAGGGCCGTGGGGACGTCGGGGAGATACTGGTTGCGCTCCTCGGAGAACGTGACGATCGGCGTCAGCGTGCCCGCTTCGATCTGCGGCATCGCCTCGCCCAGCTGGATGGTGGCGAAGTCGACCTGGTTGCCGAGGATCGCCGTCATGGCCGGGGAACCTCCGTCGAACGGGACGTCGGTGCCCTCGACGCCGGCCTGCTTGAAGAGCAGGGCCTGGGCGAGCTGGCTTCCCGTGCCGACGCCGGTCGTCGCGAAGTTGAAGGCCTTGCCCGCGGCGACGATGTCCTCGACGGTCTTGTACTCGGATTCGGCGTTGGCGACGAGGACGTAGTCGTCCTGCGAGATGCCGGAGATGACCTCGAGGTCGTCGAGGGTCACGGCCTCGTCCTCGCTGACCGCCAGCGGCGTGATCGCGATCAGTGAGGCATTGAGGAGGATGAGGGTCTGGCCGTCCGGCGTCGCATTCGCGACCTCCTGGGTCGCCAGGGCGCCATTGGCGCCGGGCTTGTTCACGACGGGGATCGGGGCTCCCAGGGAGTCCGAGGCGTTCTCGGCGATGGCGCGGCCGATGAGGTCGGTACTGCCGCCCGGGTCCTGGCCGATGGTCAGCGTGACCGGACCGGACGGGAACTCGCTGCCCTCGTCGCTTCCGCCGGAGTTGGCCACATTGCCACCGCAGGCGGAGAGAGTCAGTGCCAGGGCCGCCGCTACGCCCAGGGTCGACGCAGAGCGACGGGCGAACTTCGAATGGAACATGGAGATCTCCTTTGATGGAGGCCCAGGATCGACCGGCCTGTGATGGCAGTCACTCTGTGCCTGATACAGAAAGCTTAGAAATCTGGATCATGCATGTCTAAGCCCAATAAAGTATGAGCTGATACCCTCTGTGCATCATGTACTCACTCGACCAGTTGCGTGGATTCGTCGCCGTCGCCGAAGAACTGCACTTCGGCCGAGCCGCCGAGCGCCTCCGGATGACGCAGCCTCCCCTGAGTCGGCAGATCCAGAAGCTCGAGAAGGCCATCGCCGTCCAACTCTTCGAGCGGGACAGCCGCGGCGTGACCCTCACGGCTGCGGGCAGCGCCTTCCTCGGCGAGGCGCAACGACTGCTGGCGCTCGCGGAGAGCGCCCCGGACCTCGCGCGGCGGATCTCCAAGGGGTCGGCCGGATCGATCCGCATCGGTTTCACGGCGGCCTCAACCTTCGGCATCCTGGGGGCCCTGCTCAACGAGATCTCGACCGAACTGCCCGAGGTCGACGTCGAACTGCGCGAGATGGTCACGCGCGAGCAGATCGAGGCCCTCCGGGACGGAGACATCGACCTCGGGTTGGCCCGCCCTCCGTTCGACGGGGAGCTCTTCGGATCCAGGCTGCTCTATCGCGAGCCGCTCGTGGCAGCCGTCCCGGAGGCGCATCGGCTCGCCGCCGTCGGCCGTCCCCTGAGGATCGACGACCTCAGGACCGAGGCGCTGATCATGCACTCCCCCACCCAGGCGAAGTACTTCTACGACCTCATCGTCCGACTCGCGCCGGCCGGCCAGCTCCGATACGTCCACACGGTGGCCCAGATCCTCACGATGGTCTCCCTCGTCGCGGCCGACCGCGGCATCGCACTGGTGCCCCACTCGACGACGGTCCTCGGCATCGAGGGCGTGAAGTACTGCGAGATCGAAGGGTTCGGCTCGGACCCCGTCGAGCTCTTCGCGATCTGGCTCAAGGAATCCAAGAATCCGGCACTGCACCGCGTGCTCGAGGCCGTCGCCGAACGGCACGACTGAGCGGACCGATACCTGGAAGGTATCGAGTCATTCTAAAACAGTCTTAGACACGTATCAGACTCCTTCATAGGCTGGGATTCACCGAACCTCCCCGGCGCCCCCGACGGCCGCGCCACCTCTACCGAAGGATCTCCCCGTGGCTCACCTGAATCCCGCCGAGCTGGCACAACGCATCAAGTCGGGCCTCCTCTCCTTCCCCGTCACGCACTTCGACGAGCAGCTGCAGTTCGACGAGGGCCGGTACCGCGAGCACCTGGCATGGCAGTCCGGCTTCGACGTGGCGGGTCTCTTCGCCGCCGGCGGCACGGGTGAGGGATTCTCCCTCACGACCGCCGAGATGGACCGGGTCGTCAGGGTCGCCGTCGACGAGATCGGCGGCAAGGTGCCCGTCATCGCGCCGGCCACCGGGGGAACGTTCTCGGCCATCGAGCACGTCCGCGCCGCCGAGGACGCCGGAGCCGACGGCATCCTGCTCATGCCGCCCTACCTGACCGAAGCCGACCAGGAGGGGCTCATCGAGCACGTCAGCGCGGTCTGCGCGGCCACCTCGCTGGGCGTCATCGTCTACAGCCGCGCGAATGCTGTCCTCAACGACCGCTCCGTCGCGATCCTCGCCGACCGCAATCCGAACCTGATCGGGTTCAAGGACGGTATCGGGAACATTGAGCAGATGACCCGCATCTACGCCCGCGTCGGCGAGCGCCTCACCTACATCGGCGGCCTCCCCACGGCGGAGACCTTCGCGTTGCCCCTCCTGCAGCTCGGCGTCAGCACCTACTCGTCCGCGATGTTCAACTTCGTCCCGGACTTCGCGCTCGCGTTCTACCGTGACGTCATCGCCCAGGACCGGCCGGCGGTGTACGAGAAGCTCAACGACTTCGTGATCCCCTACCTGGACATCCGGGACCGGGTGAAGGGCTACGGGGTGAGCATCATCAAGGGAGGGCTCGACGCCGTCGGCCGCAACGGCGGTTTCGTGCGCCCACCCCTGCAGAACCTCACCGAAGCCGACCAGTTCGAACTGTCGACCCTGATCAAGAAGATCAGCTAGGAGCTCCGCCATGACCACCACCTCCAGCCCCGTCGCAGGCCGGTCACTCATCGCGGGCGCGCCCGTCGAGGGATCCGCAGGAACCGCGCGGGCGATCAACCCGGCCACCAACGAGGACCTCGAGCCGATCATCACCCTCATCGACGGGAAGCAGCTCGCCGAGGCCACCGCGGCCGCGGCGGCCGCCTTCGACGCCTACCGTGCCACCACCCCCACCGAGCGTGCCGCGTTCCTCGAGCGCATCGCGGACAACATCGACGCCCTCGGATCCGAGCTGACCGACCGGGCCGTCCTCGAGACCGGCCTCCCCGCTGCCCGCATCGAGGGCGAGCGTGCCCGCACGGTGGGCCAGATGCGGCTGTTCGCCGCCGTCGTCCGGCAGGGCGACCACGTCCAGGCCCGCATCGATCCGGCCGTGCCGGACCGGGCGCCCCTGCCGCGCCTCGACATCCGCCAGCGCCATATCGGGCTCGGCCCGGTCGCCGTCTTCGGAGCGAGCAACTTCCCCCTCGCCTTCTCGACCGGTGGAGGGGACACGGCATCGGCCCTCGCAGCCGGCTGCCCCGTCGTCGTCAAGGCGCACAACGCCCACCCCGGCACGGCGGAACTCGTGGGCCGGGCCATCACCCGGGCCGTCGGGGATTCCGGGCTGCCTGCCGGGGTCTTCTCCCTGATCTTCGGTGCCGGTACCTCCGTCGGACAGGCACTCGTGGCCGATCCCCGGATCAAGGCCGTCGGCTTCACCGGATCCCGCGCCGGAGGGACCGCCATCATGGCGACCGCCGCCGCACGGCCCGAACCCATCCCGGTGTACGCGGAGATGTCCTCGATCAACCCCGTCTTCGTCTTCCCGGGAGCCATCGGGGACGACGCGGACGCCCTCGCGTCCGGGCTCGTCGGGTCCCTCACGATGGGCGCAGGTCAGTTCTGCACCAACCCCGGGCTGGTCTTCGTCCCGGCCGGACCCGAGGGCGATCGGTTCGTCGCGGCCGCCTCCGCAGCGCTGCAGGCGACCCAGGGTTCCACCATGCTCACCCGCGGCATCGCCGAGGCCTGCGCGGCAGGGGTAGCGAGGCTCCGCAACGAGTCCGCCGTTGACGTCGTCGCGGAGGGTCGGCCCGGCATCACCGAGAACGCGCCCGGCGCCGTCCTGTTCAGCACCACGACGGAGGTCTTCAAGGACAACCTGAGACTCCAGGAGGAGGTCTTCGGCGCCGCCGGGATCTTCGTCCGCTACAGCGGCGAGGAGGAACTGCTCACCGCGGCCGAGGCCCTCGAAGGGCAGCTGACGGCGACGATCCACGCGACGTCGTCCGACTACGCGGCCGTCGCGCCCCTGCTGCCCGTCCTCGAGCGCAGGGTCGGCCGCATCCTCTTCAACAGCTGGCCGACCGGCGTCGAGGTCGGGCACGCCATGGTGCACGGCGGCCCGTACCCCGCGACCTCCGACTCCCGCTCCACCTCCGTCGGGTCGCTAGCGATCCTGCGCTTCCAGCGGCCCGTCAGCTACCAGAACATTCCCGACGACCTGCTGCCCGCACCCCTGCAGGAAGCCAACCCGTGGGGCCTGAACCGGCGCGTCGACGGCACCGTCATCAGCGGGGGGACCGGCCAGTGACCTCGTCCACGCCAACCATCGCCTCGGTGGAGGTCGTCCCCGTCGCCGGGTACGACAGCATGCTGCTCAACCTCAGCGGCGCACACGGACCGTACTTCACACGCAACATCGCCATCATCACGGACTCGGCCGGCCGCACGGGCCTCGGCGAGGTGCCTGGCGGGGAATCGATCCGCTCGACGATCGAGGAAGCCGGCGGGTTGCTGGTCGGGCAGTCGATCGCCCGCTACCGCCAACTGCTGCGCCAGATGTCCGAGAGGTTCGCGGACCGCGACGCCGGTGGCCGTGGCGCGCAGACCTTCGACCTGCGCACCACCATCCACGCGGTCACCGCCGTCGAGTCGGCGCTGCTGGACCTCCTGGGCCAGCACCTCGGGGTACCGGTCGCGGAACTGCTGGGCGAGGGCCAGCAGCGCGACCGCGTCCAGATGCTCGGCTACCTCTTCTACATCGGGGACCGCACCCGCACGGACCTGCCCTACATCAGTGGCGACGACACCTCCGACGACTGGGGTCGGCTGCGGCGCGAGGAGGCGATGACGCCCGGGGCCATCGTGGCCCTCGCCGAGGCGGCCCAGGCCCGGTACGGGTTCCAGGACTTCAAGCTCAAGGGCGGCGTCCTCTCCGGCGCCGAGGAGGTGGAGGCGGTCAAGGCCCTCGCCGCGCGCTTCCCCGATGCCCGGATCACCCTGGACCCCAACGGGGGCTGGCTCCTCGAGGACGCGATCGAGCTGTGCTCGGACCTGCACTCCGTCCTCGCCTATGCCGAGGACCCCGTGGGGGCGGAAGGAGGCTTCTCCGGCCGCGAGACGATGGCCGAGTTCAAGCGGGCGACCGGACTGCAGACGGCGACCAACATGATCGCCACGGACTGGCGCCAGATGGCTCACGCCATCCGGTCCGACGCCGTCGACATCCCCCTCGCCGATCCCCACTTCTGGACCATGCAGGGCTCGGTCCGCGTCGCGCAGCTGTGCAACGACTTCGGCCTGACCTGGGGATCCCACTCCAACAACCACTTCGACATCTCCCTGGCCATGTTCACCCACGTGGGAGCGGCAGCACCGGGCAGGATCACAGCCCTCGACACCCACTGGATCTGGCAGGACGGTCAACCGCTCACGACGGAGCCCCTCGCCATCCGGGACGGCTTCATCACCGTCCCGGAGCGTCCGGGACTCGGCATAGAGCTCGATCGGGACGCCCTGCAGTCGGCGCACGAGCTCTACCTCGAGCACGGTCTCGGGTCCCGCGACGACGCCGCCGCCATGCAGTACCTGGTGCAGGACTGGCACTTCGACCCGAAGAAACCCTGCCTCGTCCGTTGACGGCCGACCCCAGTGCCCGGCCGGACGCGCCGCCCCTCCCCTCCCGGGGGGCGGCCGCCGGTCCCCCCAGGGTGCAGCGGTGACGGGGGTACTCACGGGGTTCACCATCGTCGGGATCGTCATCCTGGTCGGCTACATCGCAGGCCGACTGCGGATCGGCGGCCCGACAGCACCGCGGGCCCTCACCCAGACCGCGTTCTTCATCACGAACCCCGCCCTGCTGCTGACCGTCCTCGCCCAGGCGGACACGACGGAGATCCTGTCCGCCTCCGTCCCCGTCGCCGCCATCTCGTCGGTCGGTACCGCGGGGCTGTACGTCGTCGCGAGCAGGATCTGGTTCCGCCGACCGGCGGCTGAGACCGCCATCGGTGCGATGTCGAGCTCCTACGTCAACGCGAACAACATCGGTCTGCCCATCGCGGTGTACGCACTGGGCGACGCCACCCCGGTCGTGCCCGTGCTGCTCCTCCAGCTGCTGGTCCTCGCGCCGGCCTATCTGGCGATCCTCGACCTCACCTCGGGCTCCCCTCCGTCCGTGCGGCGGATCCTCAGCCAGCCCTTCCGGAACCCCATGATCATCGCGTCCTTCATCGGCGTCGCCCTGTCCTGGACCGGTCTCGAGCCGCCCGACGTCCTGTGGGAGCCGCTGGTGCTCCTCGGCGGGGCCGCCGTGCCCCTGGTCCTCCTGGCCTTCGGCATGTCCCTCCGCGGGAACTCGCCGATGGTGGAACGGCGCAGCCGGACGGACATCATCACGGCCACCGCCCTCAAGTCCTTCGCCATGCCCGCCATCGCCTACGGGGTGTCGGCCCACGTCCTCCGGCTCGACGACCACCTCGTCTTCGGCGCCGTCCTCATGGCCGCCCTGCCGACGGCGCAGAACGTGTTCATGTTCGCCGCCCGGTACAACAGGGGCGTGGCCACGGCCCGGGATGTCGTGCTCTTCTCCTCGGCCGCCGCCGTCCCGGTCCTGCTCGTGGCGGCAGCGTTCCTCTCCTGACCCACCTGTATGACGAGTTTATGTCCTGTACTATAGGTGGACGACATCCGCCGACGAAAAACGAGCCATGACCGCGACCGCATCCCACGACCCCCTGTCCGTCCTGTCCGGCGGGGTGGCCACGACGGACCGCATCCGGCACGTCCGTCTCTCCACCCTGACCCTGCCGCTGGCCACCCCGATCAGCGACGCGAAGGTCCTGACGGGTCGGCAGAAGCCGATGACGGAGATCGTGTTCCTCTTCGCCGAGATCACCACCGACGCGGACCACCACGGCATCGGTTTCAGCTACTCGAAGCGGGCCGGCGGACCGGCGCAGTACGCCCATGCCCGGGAGATCGCCGACAACCTGCTGGGCGAGGACCCCAGCGACATCGGCCGGCTGTACCAGAAGCTCCTGTGGGCAGGAGCCTCGGTGGGGCGCAGCGGGGTCGCGACGCAGGCCATCGCCGCCCTCGACATCGCCCTCTACGACCTGAAGGCCAAGCGGGCCGCCCTCCCCCTGGCGAAACTGCTGGGCGCGTACCGTGACTCCGTCCGGACCTACAACACCTCGGGGGGCTTCCTCCAGGCCCCGATCGACGAGGTCAAGGAGAGGGCGACCCGGTCCCTCCAGGACGGGATCGGCGGCATCAAGATCAAGGTCGGACACCCGGACTCCCGCGTCGACCTGGCGCGTGTCACGGCGATCCGCGAGCACCTCGGACCCGGTGTCCCCCTGATGGTGGACGCGAACCAGCAGTGGGACCGGCCGACGGCCATGCGCATGGGACGGACCCTCGAGCAGTTCGACCTCGTCTGGATCGAGGAGCCCCTCGATGCCTACGACGCGGAAGGGCACGCCCACCTGGCACAGGCCCTCGACACGTCGATCGCGACCGGCGAGATGCTCTCCAGCGTCAGCGAGCACATCGACCTCATCGAGAAGGGGTCCGTCGACATCATCCAGCCCGACGCCCCACGGATCGGAGGGATCACGCCCTTCCTCCGCCTGGCGGCCCTGGCGGACCAGGCGGGGCTGCAGCTCGCCCCCCACTTCGCCATGGAGATCCACCTGCACCTGGCGGCGGCGTACCCGCGGGAGCCATGGGTCGAGCACTTCGAATGGCTGAACCCGCTGTTCAACGAACGCCTCGAGACGCAGCACGGACGCATGATCGTCCCCGATCGCCCGGGCCTCGGCTTCACCCTCAGCGACCAGGCGCACGCCTGGGTCACCGACACCGTGGAGTTCGGACGGAGGTGAGCAACCTCAGCACCGGTGTCGTCGACGAGATCCGTCGGCAGATCGTCGAGGGGCACCTGCACCCCGGCGACAAACTGCCGGCCGAGAGCGCGCTCGAGCGGGACTTCGGGGTCAGCCGCACCGTCATCAGGGAAGCCCTGTCCCGCCTGCAGGCCGCCGGCCTGGTCGAGAAGTACCGGGGCAAGGGCACGTACGTGCTCACCCGCCCCAGCGGTCACGCCTTCACTGCGCCACTGCAGGAGGCGCACAGTCACCAGGACCGGCTGGACCTCCTCGACTTCCGCATCGGCATGGAGGTCGAGGCCGCCGCGCTGGCTGCGCACCGTCGGACCGCCGGTCAGCTGGCCGCCGTCGCTGCGGCGCTCGACGCCTTCAGGCAGGCGGCTTCCCGGCCCTCGGCGGCCGTCGCGGCCGACTTCGCGTTCCATCGCTCCATCGCCATCGCCGCGAACAACCGCTTCTACCTCGACCTGCTCGAATCCCTCGGGACGACGATGATCCCGATGCCGCATCCGCGACTGGTCGAGGAGGATCACGATGAGCAGGACGCCTCCTTCGACCGCGTACTCCATGAACACCAGGCGATCCGGGACGCGATCGGGCGCCAGGACGTCCAGGGCAGCGCGGCCGCGATGCGCGCCCACCTGTCCAATACGCGGGCACGCCTGGCTGTCCCGCGGGAGCGACGGGCGCCCGGCTGAGCACCCGAGGCGCGCTACTTCTTCCGGAGCGGCGTGGGGAAGTACTCCCATTCCCGGCGGAAACGGGCCTCGGCGTCGAGGGCGGCCGCCTGCTCGAGGGCGTGCAGCCGCCCGTAACTGAACCCGTTCTCCCCCTCCTGGAAGGCCTTGGCGCCGAGCCGCCGCAGCAGCTCCCGGGTGACGATGCTGTCCTGGTGCTCGCCGAGCGTCTTCTGCATGACCTGCGCCGCGTCGGCGATCCGGGCGACCTTCTTCCGTCCGATCGGCGCGGCCGCCTCGGCGGCGTAGCGCAACCGCTTTCCGTCCTTGCGGGCCTCGTGCAGGGCGGGGTGGTCGCCGAGACCGGCGGGGTGGCTCATCGCATCGTGGACCACCCTGCGCAGGCGTTCCATGTCCCGGTTGATGAGCGCCGGGATCACGCGGGAGGCGGGCTCGGCCGCACGGGGGGTCGTCACCGGATCGGCCACGAAGGCATCGAGGGTGTCCAGGAGGCGGAAGTAGCGTCCTCCGTCCAGCGCCTTCAGCACCTGGGCGCGGAACTTCTTGTAGTCCCCTCCGAGCTCGACGTCGACCCTGCGCCCGACCGGGCCCAGCAGGAGTTCCGCGGGTTCGTCGGCGAGCATCCGCTGGAGCCGCTCGTGCATCACCTGCGCGTCCCGCGCCTTCCCGAGGACCCCGGCCAGCCACTTGAGTTCCTCGCGCAGCAGCCGGACGGCCTCGGTGTCGTCGAGGAGGGTCCGGTACGTCGCCAGGACGGACCGTGCCCTCCGGATGGACACCCTCATCCGGTGGATCGCGTCCTGCCCGTCGACCCGCACCCGGGGGTCCTGCTGCTGGAGCACGGTCACCTGCTCCCGCAGGTAGGCGAGCAGGATGTCGCCGGCCGGACCACCCGGGGTCGGGACCGGGGGCGCCGCGGGCTCGTCCGGGACACGGTCGCCCAGGATCCGTGCCAGCTTCGACCGGTGAGCGGCGGCACGTGCACCCGCCGCCGTGACGACGGCCTCCGCGGCGCCCAGCAGATCCCTCGAGCCCTCGACCAGTTCGATCTCCCACTCACGCCAGCGCAGGGTGGACGGCGCGGACCCGGGCACCTCGGCGTGCACGTGGTCGTCCATGACATCGGCGAGGATCCGGCCCTCGGCACCGCGCAGGTGGTGGACGACGCGCCGGGTGTCCAGCCGGGCGACAGGAACGAGGGCGCTGTCCCTGACGTGCACCCGGATCAGTTTCAGGAGCGACTTGGGCACCGCCGAGCCCTTGCGCAGCGGTTCATGGTACTCGTGGCGCTCGTCGGGCCCGGCCGGCAGCTTGAGATGCCACCCGGCGTCCTCGCCGCCGGTCCGCCGTCGCAGGGTGATGCGGCGGGAAGCCAGCCGCAGGTCCTCGGTATCGAAGTACTCGGCCTCCAGGTGGTACTCCACCGGCTGGTCCACCGCCTCGATCCCGGGGACGTCCTCCAGAGCGGGAAGGGGCACGTCGTCATCGATGTCGAACTTCCGCTCGATCTCCACAGCAGGCTCAGGGCGCATACGGCACTGTATATCCTCGCCCGCCCACGCGTCAGCAGCCCCATCTCCCCACCCAGGATGCTGCCGCCGGGAAATCCGGCCGAAAGACCCTAGAGGGATTCCCGATCGTGGCGCATACTGGCTGCACTCAAGGACTGGCAGGAGTCCCTGGGATGACGAAGGTGCGCGTCGGCCGCCGCGCGATCGGTTCCGCACCCCCTGACGACGAAGGACACAGCCATGACCACTGAGCAGTCCGAGGCCCGACCCATGCGCCTCCGTACCCCCTCGCCCGTGCCCGCCGCAACGGGAGACCACGTATACCGCGTCGCACATCCGCTCTCGGAATCCGAGCTCAAGCGTCAGGGCGAGCGGCGTCGCGAAGCCGAGCGCAAGCTCGCCCTCCATATCCAGAGGTACCGGGAGACCCACCCGCTCCGCCGGGCCCACTGAAGCCGCCCCGACCGTCCGCGCACGCCGCCGTCCGGCCCGCGCCATGGATCAGCAGCTGCACTTCCTCACTGTCGCGACACCGGACCTCGACGCCGCACGGTCGTTCTACGACGGCGGACTGGGCTGGACGCCGGTCCTCGACGTCCCGGACGAGGTCATCTTCTACCAGGTGGCTCCCGGGATGCTGCTCGGGTTCTTCCTCGCGGACAAGTTCGCCCGGGACCTCGGACTCGACGTCGCGCCCGCACCGGCCGGCGTCACCCTGTCCCACAACGTGGGGTCCCCCGACGACGTCCGCGCCGTCGTCACCGCGATGGCGCGCGCCGGCGCCACGGTCCTCAAGGAGCCGCAGGAGAGCGCCTTCGGCGGCATCCTCCACTCCCTCGTGAGCGATCCGATCGGAGTGACGTGGGAGATCGCCCACAATCCCCGCTGGCGCATCCTCGACGACGGCACCGTCAGCCTGGGCTGAATTGACTGGCGGAATTCCCGCTCTCCGACGCTTCAGGACGCAATGGCCGGGGTGTCACATTTCTTTTTATTCGTCGAATTCCCCGGACATCTGCCTATGGTTGTCCCAGCTTCAAGAGACGCGGTCGCCAAGCTCCGACTGGACCGCGCGCCAACCCCATGTTCCTGGGTGGTTCGGATGACGAAGCGGCCTCCTCCTCGGCACCTGGTGCTGGTCCGGTGCAGGCAAGAGCACTCCGAAAGGCACTCATCGTGAGCTGTACGGCCCTCCCCTAGCACAACTCCGGCGCGTCCCGTCCGCGTCTCCTCCTTTCTTCCCGACCCCCGGCAATTCGCGCTGTGCGCTGTGCCGGAACATTTCCGAGGAATTCACCATGAATGCATCCGCACTACCCCCTGCCCGGAATCGCCTCGCATTCCGGCGGCTGACGGCCCTCTCCGCCGTCGGCCTCCTCGCCGTCCTGACCGGGTGCGCCGGTCCGGCCGGTCCGGCCTCCGCTCCGGACGGCGACCCGGTGCCCGGCGGCATCCTGGACGTGTCGATCTCGGCCGAGCCCGGCTGCCTCGACGGCCACGGCATCTCGGCGACCCAGCAGCAGTTCCTGGGCCGCCTGATCTACGACAACGTGGTGACCCTCGACGAGGACGGGGACATCGCCCCCTACCTCGCCGAGTCCTGGGACGTCTCGGCGGACGGCAGGACCTACACGTTCCACCTCCGGCAGGGCGTGACCTTCAGCGACGGCTCGCCCTGGAACGCCGAGGTCCTCGGGCAGAACTTCGAGCACATGAGGGACCCGGCCACGAAGTCGCCCCTCGCCGCTGCGTACATCGCCCCGTACGTGGACGGCACGGTGATCGACGAGTACACCTTCGAAGCGCACCTCGCCTACCCCTACACCCCCTTCCTCTACACGCTCGCGCAGTCCTGGCTCGGCATGAACTCGGGCAAGGCCATCGCCGAGTCCCCGGAGACGCTGTGCCAGGAACCGATCGGCACCGGACCCTTCACCGTCGCCGACTACCAGCCGGGCCAGAGCATCAGCTACGCCAAGCGGGAGGGCTACGACTGGGCGCCGGCGTGGCTCGAGGGCGACGGCGAGGCGTACCTCGACGGCGTCGAGGTCACGCTCGTCAGCGAACCCGTCATCCGCCACCAGTCCCTCGTCTCCGGCCAGTACGACCTGACGGAGAACCTCGCACCGCAGAACGCCGCCGCGGTGCAGGAGGACCCCGGCTTCACGTACGAGAACCTGCCCCGCACCGGCAGCCCCTACGTCCTCAGTTTCAACCTGAGCCGCGCGCCGTTCGACGACCTCGCGGTCCGCCAGGCGTTCGCCGCCGCCGTGGACACGGACGCCGTCACGGAGAGCCTCGGCTTCGGCACCTACACCCCGATCGACGGCTTCCTGTCGAAGCAGAGCAAGTACTACGACCCGTCGGTCGAGGGCGTCCTGACCCACGACCCGGAACGCGCGAACCAGCTCCTCGACGATGCCGGCTGGACCGGCCGCGACGACGAGGGCTTCCGCACGAAGGACGGGAAGCGGCTCACGGTCGAGGTGCCCACGGTCGAGAGTTCGACGCCGAGCCCCTTGCTGGTCCAGCTGCAGGGCGAGGCCAGGAAGGTCGGCTTCGACCTCCGGATCATCCAGCTCCCCCAGGCCCAGCTCACGGAACTGCGCTACGCCGGCGACTACGACGCCCTCGCCGGGGTATGGCACACCAACACCACCGACGTCCTGTTCATCCGCTACCACTCCTCCGAGATCACCGGCGAACGGATCGGCCAGAACTCGTCCTACGTGAACGACCCCGAACTCGACGGACTGCTCTCCGCGGCGCGCGAGGCCGACGACGGACCCGAGGCCGAGGAAGCCTACGCGAAGGCCCAGCACCGGCTGCTCGAGCTCGTGCCCGGTGTGCCGCTCTACGAGAACCCGAGCCAGTTCGCCTACGCGAACACCGTGCAGGACGTCACCGTGGACACCTCGCACCCGGTGCCCGTCCTGACGTACGCCTGGAAGGCCGAGTAGGTGACCGTCCTCCGCCGCATCCTCACACGGCTCGCGGTCGGCATCGGCGTCCTCTGGGGCGCGGCGACGCTGACGTTCCTCGCGGTCCACCTCATCCCGGGCGACACCGCGCTGCTGATCCTGGGCGGACCGGACGCGCGGCCCACCGCCGAGACACTGGCGCAGGTCCGCAGCGACTACCTCCTCGACCAGCCGTTCGTCGTCCAGTACGGCAGCTATGTCGGTAACCTCCTGCAGGGCGACCTCGGGCAGTCCTACAGGCTGCGCCTGCCCGTCACCGAGGCCATCGGGCAGCAGATCGGCGCGACGGCGGCACTCGCGGCGGCCGCCGCCGTCGTCGCCCTGCCCCTGACCTTCGCGGTCGCGATCCTGTCCGCGCAGCGCGCCACCTGGATCCGGTCGATCGTCTCGGGCATCGAGGTGGTCTTCGCCGCCACGCCGACGTTCATCATCGGCTTCGCGCTGCTCATCGTCTTCTCGTTCACCCTGCGCTGGTTCCCCATCGGGGGCAACCAGGGGCCCGCCGCCCTGGTCCTCCCGGCACTCACCCTCGCCCTGGCGATCTTCGGGACGCTCTCGCAGGTCCTGCGGAACGAACTCGAGGACGTCCTGGAGCAGCCATTCATCCTGACGGCCCGCTCCCGCGGCATGCGCGACCTCCCGGTCCGGATCCGGCACGCCCTCCGGCACGCGGCCATCCCGGTCCTGACCATGTCGGGGTTCGTCGTCGCCGCACTGCTCGGCGGGTCGGTCGTCGTCGAGACCCTCTTCAGCCGGCAGGGCATCGGCTCCCTCGCCCTGGCCTCCGTCTACAACAAGGACCTGCCGGTCATCATCGGGATCGTGCTCCTCTCGGCCGCGGTCTACGTCGTCGTGAACCTCGTGATCGACCTCCTGTACACCTTCATCGACCCGAAAGTGGTGACGGCATGAGCATCGCCCCACGCACCATCCCGCCCGCCGTCGCCCCTCCCGCGGCGCTCCCGCCCCGGCGGACGGCCCCGGCCGGCACCGACCGGGTGCGGCGTCGCCGCCGAAGGGTCCGCCCCGGCATCCTGCTGGCCTCCGCGTTCCTCCTCTGGCTCGCGACGGCGGTCCTCGCCCCGGGCCTCCTCGCCCCCGCCGACCCGTACGCGGTGAACCCGGCCCGCAGCTTCGAGGCGCCCGGCGCCTCCGCGTGGTTCGGGACCGACGACTCCGGCGCCGACAACTACACACGGATCGCCCACGGCGCCGCCACCTCCCTGTACGTCGGCGTCGGCGCGACGGCGATCGGCGTGGTCGGCGGGACCGCCATCGGCCTCCTCGCCGGGCTCAACGGGCGACTGGTCGAAGCCTCGGTGATGCGCTTCCTCGACGTCACCCTCGCCATCCCCGAGATCCTGCTCGCGCTCGTGGTCATCGGCATCATCGGCGGCGGCACGGAGAACGCGATCCTCGCGATCGGCGCCGGCAGCATCGCCTACTACGCCCGGATCACGAGGGCGCAGACGCACCTCGTCCGGCGGTCGGGCTACGTCGAGGCCGCCCGTACGCTCGGCCTGCCGGCCTGGCGGATCCTCGTCACGCACACCGTCCCGAACGTCATCAAACCGGTCCTCGTCCTCGCGACGATCGGCGTCGGCTCGGCGATCGGTGCAGGCGCGTCGCTGAGCTTCCTCGGGCTGGGCACCCCTCCCCCCGCCCCGGAGTGGGGTGCGATGCTCTCGGCGGGCCGCAACTTCATCTCGAACGCGCCCTGGATGATCACCTTCCCCGCCGCGTTCCTCGTCGCCACCGTGCTGTCCATCACCGGGATCGGGCGCGAGCTCCGACGCCGTACCGAAGGGAGGCTCGCGTGAGCTCCTCCGTCCTGGCCGGCTCCGCCACCGCAACCCGCTCCGCCACCGCCGGCACCCCCGTCGTCGAACTCGAGGGGCTCTCCGTCGGGTTCGGCCACGGCAGCCACCGCCGGGAGGTCGTCCACGACCTGAGCCTGTCCATCCGCCCGGGCGAGTGCCTCGCGCTCGTCGGCGAGTCAGGCTCCGGCAAATCCGTCACCGCCCGCACCCTCGTGGGCCTCACCGGCCCTGGCTCGCACGTCCGGTCGCGCGCCCAGCGCTTCAACGGCCAGGACAGCTCCGGCTGGGGCGAACGCCAGTGGACGCGGGTCCGCGGCAGGGAGGCAGGCTTCATCCTCCAGGACGCCCTGTCCTCCCTCGACTCCCTCCGCACGGTCGGCGACGAGGTGGGCGAGGTCCTCCGCCTGCACGGGGACCTCGACCGCAGCGCCCGCCGGGAGCGCGTCGTGGAGCTCCTCACCTCCGTCGGCGTCCCCGACCCGGAGATCCGGGCCGGCCAGTACCCGCACCAGCTGTCCGGCGGGCTCCGTCAACGCGCCCTGATCGCCTCGGCCATCGCCGCGGACCCGGGCTTCCTCATCGCGGACGAGCCGACGACGGCGCTGGACGCCACGATCGCGGCGCAGGTCCTCCGCCTGCTCGGCGGCCTCAAGGGAGGCAGCACGGCGATGCTCCTGGTCAGCCACGACCTGGCCGTCGTCGCCGACCTCGCCGACCGCGTCGCGGTGATGCGTGACGGCGTCATCGTGGAGGAGGGCTCCGTCCAGGCCGTCCTGCAGGACCCGCGGCATCCCTACACCCAGGGACTGCTGGCGGCCATCCCCTCGCGTTCGTCACGCGGTCGGCGCCTGACGATCCGGGGCCCCGAGGAACCCGGCGCCGTGACGCCGGCACCCTCCCACGCGGTACCGGACCCGTCGACCCCGCCCGCCCTGGCGTTCGAGGGACTCACCAAGGCGTTCGCCGGTCCCGGTGGGAGCCGACGCACGGCGGTCGACGGCGTGTCCTTCACCCTCGGGAAGGGCACCACCCTGGGGATCGTCGGCGAATCGGGCAGCGGCAAGAGCACCGTCGCGCGCATCGCCCTCGGTGTCGAGGCACCGGATGCGGGTACCGTCCGCGTCCGCGGGCGCACCTGGGCCGAGCACCGGGCGTCGCGGGACCTCACCGCCCGGCGCTCCGTCCAGATGATCTACCAGGACCCGCTGCAGTCGTTCGACCCGCGGAAGACCGTACGGCAGGTCATCGGACAGGCCGTCGCCGCGGCAGGGACGCCCCGGACCGCGCGGGCCGGCCGCATCCTCGAACTGCTCGACCTCGTCGGCCTCCCCGCCGACAGGTCCCGCAGCCGCCCGCTGGAACTCTCCGGCGGCCAGCGGCAGCGCGTCGCCATCGCCCGGGCACTGGCCGCCGAGCCGGAGGTCATCATCTGCGACGAACCCGTCTCCGCCCTCGACATCACCGTCCAGGCCCGCATCCTCGACCTCCTCGCGGACCTGCAGGAGCGCTTCGCGCTCAGCTACCTCTTCATCTCCCACGACCTCGGCGTCATCCAGCACATCAGCCGCGAGGTGCTGGTCCTGAAGGACGGCGTGGTCCTCGACCACGGACCCGTCGCCAGGGTCTTCGACGACCCCGGGCACGAGTACACGCGCCGGCTCATCAACGCCATCCCCGACCTCCCCGCCGTCCGGAAGGACCTCCGCCCATGACACGCCAGATCGCCTTCAACCTCTTCGAGATGAACTGCGTGGGGCACATCTCCCACGGCCTGTGGGTCCACCCCGAGAACAACCGCCACCGCTTCAACGACCTCGACTTCTGGGTGGAGACGGCGAAGCTGCTCGAGGCAGGGCTCTTCGACAGCGTCTTCCTCGCCGACGTGATCGGCACGTACGACGGCTACCGGGGCGGCCCCGACACGGCCCTGCGCGAGGCCGTGCAGATCCCGAGCAACGACCCCCTGCTGATCATCCCCGCGATGGCCGCCGTGACGAAGCACCTGGGCTTCGCGGCCACGTTCTCCACGACGTACGAGCCGCCGTTCGCCTTCGCCCGGCGCGCGTCGACGCTCGACCACCTGACCAAGGGCCGGTTCGGCTGGAACATCGTCACCTCCTACCTCCCCAACGCCGCCCGGAACTTCGGGCTGGCCGACGAGGTCGAGCACGACCAGCGCTACGCCATCGCGGACGAGTACCTCGACGTCCTGTACAAGCTCTGGGAGGGGTCCTGGGACGACGACGCCGTGATCGAGGACCGCGAACGACGCGTCTACACCGATCCGTCGAAGGTCCGCTACATCGACCACCGCGGCACGCACTTCTCCGTGGCCGGACCGCACCTGAGCGCCCCCTCGCTCCAGCGCACCCCGGTGCTGTTCCAGGCCGGCAGCTCGACGGCGGGCAAGGCCTTCGCGGCACGGCATGCCGAGGGCGTGTTCGTCGGCGGCCGGGACGCCGCGGCGTACCGGGAGAACGTGCAGGACCTCCGCCGGCTCGCCGTCGCCAACGGCAGGGGCGCCGACCACATCAAGGCCTTCGCGAGCGCCGTCGTGATCGTCGGCAGGACGCACAAGGAGGCCCAGCGGAAGGCGAACGACTACCGACGCCTGTCCAGCGCCGAGGGATACCTGGCCCATGCCGGTGGCGGGGGGATCGACCTCGCGGCCTACCGGCCCGACGAGGTGATCGACGACATCCTCGCCCGCGAGGACAGGCCCGGCCGGGACCGGCAGCCCAGCAGCCGTCGCCACCCGGCCGGGACCACCGTCGGGGAGGCGCTCGAACGCATCACGCGCTTCGACCGCGGTCCCTTCGTGGCCATCGGCACGCCCACCGAGGTGGCCGACGAGATCGAGCGGTGGGTCGAGGGCACGGACCTCGACGGCTTCAACCTCCGCCAGTTCCTCAGCCCGGGCACAGCCGAGGACTTCATCGAACTCGTCGTCCCCGAACTGCAGAAACGCGGGCTGTACCGCAGGTCCTACGAGGAATCGACCCTCCGCGAGCGCCTCTTCGGACCGGGTGCCACCCGGCTCTCCGACCAGCACCCGGGCGCCCGCTACCGGGGCGGTGCCAACCTCGGCAGCGACGCAGCGTCCCTCGACGCCCCGGGTTCCCCTGCCGGACCCGTCGCCCCCGCCGCCCCGTCCTACGCCTAGGAGTCCACCGTGTCCACGACGACCCACCAGCCCCGGACGGGCGAAGCCGGTCCACCGATCGACCCACCGATCGACCCCCCGATCGACCCGCCGATCGACCCGCAGGGCGCCGCGCCGTCGACGGCGGCGCTCCGCGAGCGTTTCCGCCCCGTCTTCGACGCCGTCGCCGCCGGGGCCGCACGCCGCGAGCAGGACCGCGTGCTGCCCTTCGACGAGGTGGCGGCCTTGAAGGAGGCCGGGTTCGGCGCCCTGCGCGTGCCCGCCGAGTACGGCGGATCGGGCGCGTCACTGCGTCAGCTCTTCATCCTGCTCACCGACCTCGCAGCGGCGGACTCGAACCTCACGCAGCTCTGGCGCGGACACTTCGCCTACGTCGAGGGGACGCTGCTCCAGCCGCCGTCGGCCCACCGGGACCGCTGGCTGTTCGACATCGCGGCGGGGACCATGGTCGGTAACGCGTCGAGCGAGCTCACCGGCACGTCGCTGCGCGACATCCGCACGGCACTGGCGTCCCCCGTCCCGCCGGACGGCGCACTGACGCTCACGGGCTCGAAGTACTACAGCACCGGCAGCCTCTACGCGGACTGGATCGCGGGCAGCGCCGTGCACGACGGCGAGCGCGTCGGGTACGCGGTCCGGGCGACGGCCCCCGGCGTCGAGCGGATCGACGACTGGGACGGCTTCGGGCAGCGGCTCACGGGCAGCGGCACCACGCACTTCGCGGAGGTGCGTGTCGACCCACGGAACGTCCGCCCCTACTCCCCCGACGCGCCGAACCATGTGCACGCGTTCTTCCAGCTCGTGCTCGTCGCGTCGCTCGCCGGGATCGCCCGGGCCGCCGCGGCGGACGCGGCCGCCTTCGTCCGGCCACGCACGCGGTCCTACGTCAACGCGACGACACCGCTGCCGCGGGAGGACCCCCAGGTGCTGCAGGTGGTGGGTGAACTCGCGGGCCACGCGTTCGCGGCGGACGCCGTCGTGCTGGCCGCCGCCGATCTCCTGGACACCGCGTTCGGGCGGCTCCTGGCCGGCGTCACCGCCGGCGGGCCGGGCGAGGAGGGACCCGCAGCGGCAAGCGGCGCCGCCCGCGCTGCGCTGGACGACGCCGACATCGCGGTCAGTCAGGCGCAGCTGGTCGCCGTCGACCGGGCCCTGAGCGCGGCCACCCACCTGTTCGAGGTCGGCGGGGCGTCGGCGACGTCCACCGGGCGGGCCCTCGACCGGCACTGGCGCAATGCGCGCACCATCTCCTCGCACAACCCCGCCATCTACAAGGCCCGGTCTGTGGGCTACTGGGCCGTCCACGGGGAGCGCGAACCGCAGCCGGGCGGCTCCTGAGCCCCGCTCCGGCGCCGCGAGCGCCACCCTGCGGCTAGCGTGGGAACATGACGCACGAGTTCCGGTACGACATCGAGATCCTGCACCTGCTCGTGTCCCCCGCGCACGCCTACTTCGGCCGGGCGCGGGACGGTGCCGCCGACGTCCCCACCACCGATGCGGAGCAGGTGGAGGTCGTCGCCGGGAAGGGGATCGTGGGGGACCGGTTCTTCGGCAAGGCCGCGCACATGGATGCCGCCGTGACCCTGTTCGCCGTCGAGTCCCTCGAGGCCATCGCCACGGAGCTGGGGGCGGCCCCCTTCGACCCGCTCCTCCCCCGCCGCAACGTGGTGCTGCGCGGCGCCGAACTCCCGCCGCTCATCGGCCAGGACTTCGTCCTCGAGTCGGCCGGGGCGAGCGTCGCGTTCCACGGCGGCCGGCACGCCCATCCCTGCGCCTGGATGGACCGGGTCCTGGCCCCGGGGGCCCACAAGGCGATGCGGGGCAGGGGCGGCCTGCGGTGCCGTCCGCTGGGCAGCGGGACGCTCCACCGCGGACCGGCAGTCCTCGTCAGCCCCGTCGCCCTGGACCCGGGCAGGGCGGACCACGCCTCCGTGCTGCGGCCCTCCCGCCTGCCCTGAGCCCCTCCACGACGGGGACCATCCCGGGCATCATCCCGGGTGATACCCCGCCGTTCCCGGCAGGTCTCCGCGGGGTCGCAGCGATCTCCGGGCGATACCGCCGAGAATCACCCGGATCAGGTGATACGGCGGGACCCGCGATACCCCACCATGGGGTATCGGTCAGGGTGGACCCGCCAGTCGGTGCTCCACGGCCACGGCACGGGCGGCGGACGTCCGGGAGGGAGGGCTACCATGGCGGCACAGCCGGGTCCCGACGTCCTGCAGCACCGCCGGTCCGGAGGGACTCCGCACCGGCTCACGTCGGGGGCGCCCGTCGGCCGGCTCCCTCCCCCGGCACGACAGGGCAGCACCCCCGCCACGGATCGCCGGACGGTCGTCGGAGCGGTGGTGCTCGCGTGCGTCCCGGTAGCGCCCCGGACCCCCCTGCAGCTCGCCGCGACCGCGGACATCGCCCAGGTGGTGCTGGTCCTCTCCGGGTCGGTCGCCCTGCGCGGCGGCCGGGGCCCCCTGGTGCCCGTCGACCGCGGCGTCGTCGCGGCCTCCCGCGGGGCCCTGACGCTCGACGGGAGCGGCCCTGCGGCGGTCCTGCTCGTCACCCTCCCCCTGGACGTGCTGTCGCGGCGCGGCATCCGCCTGCCCGCCGGCACGGCGAGGACCTGCGCGGACGGAGCACTCCTCGGTCCGCTGCGCGAGTTCGCGTACGCCCTCCACCGGTCCCCTCCCACCTCGCGGGAGGCCTCCGGTGCGGCGGAGCGGGGCGTCGTCGAACTCCTCGTCGGGGCCCTGCTGGAGTCCGAGCCCCCCAGCATGGACAACGCAGCCCTGCGCGGACTGCTCCGCACCCGCGCCACCACGATCGTCCGGCACCGCTTCACCGACCCCGCGCTCCGACCCCGCCTGGTCGCACTCGAGCTCAACGTCTCGCTGCGTCACCTCCAGCGCGCGTTCGAGGGGTCGGGCACGACGGTCGCCCTCGAGATACGCCGCGCCAGGAGCGAGTACGCCGCGATACTCCTCGACACGTTGACCGGCCCCGAGCGTTCCGACCGCCGCATCGCAGCACGCGCCGGCTTCACGTCCGCGAGCCAGCTACGCGCCGCCTTCGACGACCACTTCGGGATGCCCACGTCCTCCTACCGTCTGCTCGCCCCGGCCCGGGTCCTGCAGCCCTCGCCGTGAGACGCCGGCGCCCAGCGTGCGCCGCAGCTCCGACGGCGAGACACCGAACCGCGCCCGCACGCGCGACCGCAGTTCGAAGGCCGAGGAGAATCCCGACCGGCGCGCGATCTCGTTGACCGTGAGCTCGCGCGAGGCCGGGGCGGCGAGCAGCAGGCAGGCGTTGTCGGTGCGGCGCTCGCTGATCTCCGCGGCGATGCTCGTGCCGCTGCCCTCGAACGCACGCTGCAGGTGGCGCAGCGACACCCCGACCGCCTCGGCGATCGAGGCCGGGGTCAGCAGCGGATCACCGAACGATCCGTCGATGAGATCGATCGCGGTCCGGCGCAGCCGCCAGCGCTGGTCGGCCCGGGGATCGGCATCACCGAGGCCGTCACCGTAGACGGCCACCAGCAGGTTCTCGAGCACCCGCGCCGCCACCACGGTGCTCACGGCGTTCCTGCCGTCCTGCGCGTCGATGAGTGCCGAGGCGAACGCGGCCACCGGTCCGGCGAGCGCACCGCGCCTCACGAGGCATTCACCGACCCGCAGGTCCACCCCGCGCTCCCGGAGACGGGCGGAGGGCACGAGGAGGTGGATCCAGCGGGTGGGGACACCGCTCTCGAGGACGAGGTCGATCGGTTCCGCGAGGATCAGCGCCTCGCCCTGCTGCACGGGTACGGGCGAGGCACCCGCCGGCGTGACGCACGCACGTCCACGGGCTGCGAACGCCAGGTACGTCATCCCACGGAGGGCCACGGACGCGGCGGTCACCCTGAGGGCGGTCTGCGTGGTCACGGCGACGATCATGCCCCCCACCGCCTTCGCCCGCACGGTCAGCTCCGGATCGTCACCGCCCGCGGGCGACAGGGACAGGCCGTCGACGCCGGGGCACACCCAGCGGCCGTCCTTCTCCGGCACGAAGGTGAGCCCTTCCAGCACCTCCGGTGGCACGTCACCCGACATACCCGTCCCGCCTCCCGTCCCGCGACGATCCCCCCGCTCGTCCGTCCGACCCGCTCGAGGGTCTGCCCGGTCCCCCTGCGCAACTCCTCCCTCCGATTCTGCGGGATCACCGCTGCGGTGGCGACCCGTGCCGGCTCGCCGAGTCCTATCGGACGCCCGGCCGGCATCAGTCCAGCGACACCCCGGGGAGGGCCCGCGGACCTGCCCCTACCATGGCGGCACCGGTAGGCGCGGGCGGAGCGGGGTGCAGGCATGGAGCGACCGGCGGGTGGACCATGACGGACGGCGCGATCCTCGCTGCGGTCCTGGGCATCTCCCACGCCGTCCTCGGCTTCGTCGCGACGGTCTACGTCTCGGCGAACCGGCACCCCTCCGCCGCGATCGCCTGGGTGCTGACCATCATCTTCATCCCCCTGCTCGGTGCGCTCGCCTTCCTGCTCGTGGGCGTAGGACGGCTGCCCCGCGAGCGGCGGGAGGCGCAGCGCAGGTTCAACGAGCGGGTGATGGAACGGCCGCAGGTCCTCGCGGCCGTCGACCACAGGGACACCTGGCCGCCGTGGCTCGCCTCCGCCGTGGCCCTCAATGCGCACCTCGGAGCGCTTCCCATGACCGCCGGGAACCGGGGCCTGCTGCTCGGCGACTACGACGACGCCCTGCAGCGCATGGTGCGACGGATCGATGCTGCCCGCAGCACCGTCCACGTCGAGTTCTACATCCTCGTGCTCGACGACGCGACGGCGCCGCTGTTCGCGGCGCTCACCAGGGCCAGGGCCCGCGGCGTGGTGGTCCGCGTGCTCTTCGACCACGCCGCGAGCTTCCTCCTCCCCAGGCGCCGGGCCACGCAGGCCGCCCTGACGACGATGGGGGCGCAATGGCATCCGATGCTCCCCCTGCGGCCCCTGCAGCGCCAGTGGCAACGCCCGGACATGCGCAACCACCGCAAGCTGCTCATCGTCGACGGCGACGCCGCCTTCACCGGCTCGCAGAACCTCATCGACGCCACCTACCTCAAGAGGAGGAACCTCGCACGCGGCCTGCGCTGGAAGGAACTCATGGTGATGCTCGAAGGCCCGGCGGTCGCGGAACTGTCCGCCGTCTTCGCGAGCGACTGGTACAGCGAGACCGGCGAGGCCCTCGTCCCGACACCGGCGGGGAGCAGGGCGGACGCGGGCATCAGACTCGGCTCGTCCCGCTCCGCACCGACCAGCGGGCTGTTCCTCGGGTCGGAGCGCCGGCTGCCGGGGGCGACCGCGGACGTGCAGATCGTCCCGAGCGGCCCGACGTTCGAGAACGCGAACAACCTCAAGCTGTACGTCCACATGATCCAGAACGCGACGCGACGCGTCACCATCACCAGCCCGTACTTCGTGCCGGAGGAGTCACTGATGCTGGCCATCGTCACGGCGGCCGCCCGCGGTGTCCGGGTCGACCTGTTCGTGTCCGCCATCGCGGACCAGCCCCTGGTGCACCACGCGCAGCGCTCCTACTACGAGGCGCTCCTGAGGGCCGGCGTCAGGGTGTGGCTCTACCGGGCCCCGCACGTCCTCCACAGCAAGCACTTCAGCATCGACGACGACGTGGCGGTGATCGGCTCGAGCAACATGGACATCCGGTCCTTCGCGCTCAACATGGAGGTGTCCGTCCTCATCCGGGATCCGGCCCTGGTCGCGGAACTGGATGCCGTCGAGGACGGTTACCGCCGCAACAGTGATCCCCTCCTCCTCGACGACTGGCTGCGGCGGCCGGCCGGCGACAAGATCGTCGACAACCTCGCCCGGCTCACGTCGTCCCTGCAGTAGCCGCCGCCTCCACCGCCGCCCGCCGGTCCGTCGAGGCCTCCCCGCCGGTCGTCACTCCGGTCGCCCGGTCCGCCTGCCCGGTCGGGCCGATCCCCCGATCAGTTCAACGGGTCGACGCGGCGGTCCCAGCGGAAATCCGCCTCCGCAGCCGCCAGGACGGCGCACGCGTCCTCGAGACGATCGACAGGACGCTCGCCGCCCAAGGACCCGGAAGCGAGACAGAACCAGGCGAGGATCCTCCGGTCACGGCAGCCGGAGGTCCGCCCGATCCGGGCCACGCCGGCGATGAGCGGACGGACGGAACGCGCCATGAGATCGAACTGGAAGCCCGGGTAGAGCACCCTCCCCGCGCGCGTCGCGACGCCGAGGATCCTCCGGTCGGCCGCGAGGCACCCCGCGGGTGGGCTGGAAGGACCGAGGAGCGCGTCGACGGCAGGACCTTGGAGGAGGCCGAACTCCTCGGCGATCGACCGCCACACGGTGTCGGAGGGCCGGGCGGCCCGGGTGGGGGTCGCAGGGACGGAGCGGCGGCTCCGCGGCATCGCGCTCGCGACGGACGCCTGCAGTCGTGCCTTCGCGTCGGTCGATGCACGCCGTGGTGGAACCATGCCCGGACCCCCCTCTGGAGCAGCTCGGGACGCGCCGGGACGCGCGTCCTCGTGGGCCAGTCTGGTGTTCCTGCGCCTCCTGTGGAGGGCCGTGGCGCGCGATTGCACTGCCCTGTGCGCGACAGGCCCCACCGGCGCAGGGAACGGCCCGGTCCGGACCGTATCCCGACCCGTACCTCCGGCGCCTGTGCGGCCGACGTCCTATGCCGAGAACGCGACCTCTCCGGCGGTCGCGACACCCGCGGTCCGGCCGGGCGCCGACTGGTACTGCCAGTACAGGTTGGTGTGGCCGATGACCTGGTCCGGCGTGGGCGCCCCGTAGGCGCTCAGGTCCTCGGTGGTGTGGGCGTCGCCCACGAGGGTGACGTCGTAGCCGCGCGCGAAGGCCCCGTGGATGGTGGAGCGGATGCACGCATCCGTCTGGGCGCCCGAGACCACGAGCCGGCCGACGCCCGCCGCCGCGAGCACCTCCTCGAGATCGGTGCCCTCGAAGGCGTCGCCGTAGGTCTTGTGCACGAGCGCTTCGGATTCGCGCCGCTCGAGCTCGGGCACGATCTTCCAGGGATCGCTGCCCGCCTCGAGGTCGGCGTCGGAGTGCTGCACCCAGACCACCGGCGCGGCCTCGCTACGCGCCCTGCCCACGAGGTCGTTGATGGTCGCGACCACCGCGTCCCTCGCGTGGGCGCCGGCGACGACGCCGTTCTGCACGTCGATGACCAGGAGCGCGGTGTTCGGGCGGTTCGGGAGGGTGGTCATGACTGCTCCTCGGGGCTGGATCGGCTGCTCTGCTCGTCGGGTGGGTCCCGGCTGCGACGAGCGTATCGGCCCGGAGGGGTCCCCGCAGGAGCATCGAGGTCAGGATCGGTCCGCAACGGCGGCGGCCGCTGCGGACCCATTCCCGCTCCCAGCCGCCCTGCGGGGTCGGCGCCCGCGTCAGGAGCCGCTGTACGCCGCTTCGAGGGCCGCGATGTCCAGCTTGCGCATCGCCAGCATGGCCGTCATCGCGCGCCGCGCACCCTCGGCGTCGTCGCCGCCGATCAGGCCCGGCAGCACCGTCGGGATGACCTGCCACGACAGGCCGAACCGGTCCTTGAGCCAGCCGCACTGGCTCTCCTCGCCCCCCTCGGTCAGCGCCGACCAGTAGTGGTCCACCTCGGCCTGGTCGCCGCAGGAGATCTGGAAGGACACGGCTTCGGTGAAGGAGAACTGCGGACCTCCGTTGAGGGCGACGAACGGCTGCCCGTCGAGCTCGAACGAGACCGTGAGGGCAGGAGCCCCCGGTTCCTGCCCCGCACGGGAGACGCTGACGATGCGCGAGTTCCGCACCACGGACGTGTACAGCGTGGCGGCCTCCTCGGCCTGACCGTCGAACCAGAGGCACGGGGTGATCGATCCCATCGCGGGTGTCCTTCGCTCATGTCCGCGCTTCTGCGCGCAGGCCGTCGCCCGAATGTAGTTGACGGCTCCTCCATCGACAACCACTAGGCTGGAATCATGACCCGCCCCCCTGTCCGCTCTTCCGCGCGGAGCCAGCAGGGCACGGGGTCGCCGAGTTCCGTCGCGTGGTGCGTCGCCGACGTCGTCCTCGTCCTCGCGTTCGCCGCGTCCGGTCGCCGCACGCACGAGCACGGCGTCACCGTGGTGGGCGTCCTCGAGACGGCCTGGCCGTTCCTCCTCGCCTACGCGGTCACGGCGCTCGTGGCACGGGCCTGGCGTACGCCCGCCGCCCCCTGGCCCACGGCGGTCGCGCTGTGGCTTGGGACCGTCGCCGGCGGGCTCGCCCTGCGAGCCGTCTCCGGAGCCGGCGTGGCCCTCAGCTTCCAGGTCGTGACCCTGCTCGTCCTCGGCGTGTTCCTGCTGGCGCCGCGGGCCGTGGCGCGGGTGATCGGCAGGCGCCGCCATGGGCCGGTAGCGTAGGTGCCGAGGTCCCTACCCGAAAGGCACGCCATGATCACCGCATTCGTCCTCATCCAGACCGATGCCGCGCGCATCCCCGAGAGCGCCCAGGCCATCTCCGAGATCGAGGGCATCAGCGAGGTCTACTCGGTGACGGGTGAGTGGGACCTCATCGCCATCGCCCGCGTGAGCCGCCACGAGGACCTCGCGGACGTCATCGCGGACCGCCTCTCGAAGATCGAGGGCATACGGTCGACGACGACGCAGATCGCCTTCCGCTCCTACTCGCAGCACGACCTCGACGCAGCATTCTCGCTCGGGTTCGACAGCTGAGGCGCCGCACCGGCTGCCTCCCCTGCGCCGACAGCCCGCCGGTCGGACGCGGCCCCGCGGGGTGTGCCTGCGGCGCAGCAGGCGGTAGTAGGCGGTAGTAGGCGGTAGTAGGCGGTAGTAGGCGGTAGTAGGCGGTCAGTAGGACCGGCTGACCTCGACCCACCGCTCGAGCACGCCCGCCGCGGCCCCGGAGTCGATCGACGCTCGGGCCCGGTCCATGGCCGCCCGGATCCGGTCCACGAGGGCCCCGTCGGCGGCGGCGTCGAGCGCCACGAGGCCCGCCGCGGCATTCAGGACGACGGCGTCGCGCACCGGCCCGGTGTTCCCGGCCAGCACGCCCCGCACCACGGCCGCGTTCCCGTGCGCGTCGGTGCCACGGAGCGCATCGACCGGGACGGCGTCGAGCCCGAAGTCGCCCGGGTGCACCTGATGCGCCAGCACCCGGCCGTCGCGGACCTCCCACACGGTGGAGGCCCCGCTGGTCGTCAGCTTGTCGCGGCCGTCATCGCCCCGGAAAACGAGAGCGCGGACACCGCGTGCGGCGAGTACACCGGCCATGAGCGGCGCCATCCTCGCATCGGCGCAGCCGAGCGCCTGGGCCGTGACACCCGCCGGGTTGCTCAGCGGCCCGAGGAAGTTGAACGCGGTCGGCACGCCGAGCTCGCGCCTCGGCACCGCCACGTGCTTCATCGAGGGATGGAAGACCTGTGCGAAGCAGAACGTGATCCCCGCGAGCTCGGCGGTCCTCGCGACGTCGGACGGTGCGAGGTCGAGCCGGACGCCCAGCTCCTCGATGACGTCCGCCGCACCCGACGCCGACGACGCCCCGCGGTTCCCGTGCTTGACGACCTTCGCGCCCGCGCCGACGGCTACGAGCGACGCCATGGTCGAGATGTTCAGGGTGTTCAGCCCGTCGCCGCCCGTGCCGACGATGTCCAGGGTGGGTCCCTCGACCGCGATGCGGTGCGCCCTGCCCAGCATCGCCTGAACGAGTCCGACCAGTTCCTCGACCGACTCGCCCTTGGCGCGCAGGGCGATCAGGAAGCCGGCGATCTGGGCGTGGCTCGCCTCACCGGCCATGATCGTGTCCATCGCCCAGCGGCTCTGCTCCGTGGTCAGATCCGTCCTCGCCAGGAGCGAGGAGAAGATCGACGGCCAGGTCGGTTGTGCCTTGTCAGGGATCGTTGTCGGGCTCACCGTCCCAGATTATCTACGAATTGTAGAAAGTCATCATGGGGAACTTCCGCGGAAATACGGGCGTTGGGGCTCCCCGCCGCCTCCCGGCCCCTCCCGGAGGGCTGTTTCGCGTTGGTGATCGTGATGTTGTTGGGGACATAATGACTCTGTGACATCTGCGACCCAAGCCCCCAGCGCCGTCCCGCATCCCGCGCTCAACCGCCCCAACATGGTCTCCGTAGGGACCGTCGTGTGGCTGTCCAGCGAGCTGATGTTCTTCGCGGCCCTCTTTGCCATGTACTTCACCCTGCGATCCACTTCGAGCGAGATGTGGGCCATGGAGACCGAGAAGCTGAACGTCCCGTTCGCCCTCGTCAACACCGTCATCCTGGTGTCGAGCTCCTTCAGCTGCCAGTTCGGCGTGTTCGCCGCCGAGCGACTGCAGCCGCGCCGGACGGGCGGGGTGTTCGCGATGGCTCGATGGGGCATGGTCGAGTGGTTCCTGCTGACCTTCGTCATGGGAGCGATCTTCGTCTCCGTGCAGGCCTACGAGTACGCCGAGCTGGTGTCCGAGGGCGTCGCGCTCTCCTCCAACGCCTTCGGGTCGGCCTTCTACATCACCACCGGCTTCCACGGGCTCCACGTCGTCGGTGGCCTCGTCGCCTTCCTCTTCATCATCGGCCGCGCGTTCATCGCCCGCCAGTTCGGCCACTTCGAAGCCACTTCGGCGATCGTGACGTCCTACTACTGGCACTTCGTTGACGTCGTCTGGATCGGCCTGTTCATCATCATCTACTTCCTCCAGTAACTGCCTCACATAGACTCTTCTACTAGATGTAGAATTCAATGAAGAACTCCAGCAGCTCTGGTACCACAAAAGGCAGGAACCACTCCGTGAAGGCACTCTCCCAGAGGCGGCGTCACCCACTCGCAGCGTTCGCGCTGCTCCTGATGGCGCTCCTCGTCACCGGCGGACTGTACGCCGCCGCCAGCACCGCCAACGAGGCGCAGGCACAGACCACCACATTCACGGCGGACGACGTCGAGGAGGGCAGCAAGCTCTTCTCGGCGAACTGCGCCTCCTGCCACGGCATGGGCGCCACGGGCTCGCAGGCGGCACCGTCGCTCGTCGGAGTCGGCGCCGCCTCCGTCGACTTCCAGGTGGGCTCGGGCCGCATGCCGATGCAGATGGACGGCCCCCAGGCCCAGGCCAAGCCCGTCCAGTTCACCGAGGAGCAGATCCGGCAGATGGCCGCCTATGTCGCGTCCCTCGGTGCCGGGCCCGCGATCCCCTCCGAAGAGATCCTCGACGCCTCCGAAGGCGATCCCTCCGCGGGTGGCGAGCTGTTCCGCGTCAACTGCGCGATGTGCCACAACGCAGCAGCAGCCGGTGGCGCCCTGACGCAGGGCAAGTTCGCCCCCTCGCTCGAAGGCAGCAGCGAGAAGCACATCTACGAGGCCATGGTCACCGGCCCGCAGAACATGCCCGTCTTCAACGACGCGAACATCGCCCCCGAGGACAAGCAGGACATCATCGCTTTCCTCAAGACGATCGAGGAGCAGGGCTCCCCGGGCGGAGCCGACCTAGGCTCGCTCGGACCGGTCTCCGAGGGACTCTTCATCTGGGTCGCCGGCCTGGGCGTCATCATCGCCTTCACCGTGTGGCTCACGTCAAGGTCCTCCTGACCATCCGCACGCTCACCGTGAACGAATCACAGACAGACTTTCGAATGCAGTACCTGAAGAAGGATGAGAGGGATCATGGCCGACTCTAGTCACGGCGCTCCCGGGACCTCGGTTACCGTCGCCACGCCGGGCAGCGAGCTGGACACGTTCGAGAACCCGGGTCTCCCCCCGCACCGCCCGCGCCTCGCGGACCGGGACCGACGGGCGGAGAAGCGTGCCGAGCGGCAGGTCGCCCTGCTGTTCCTCATCTCCGTCCTCGGAACCCTGCTCTTCTTCGTCGGGTACTTCTTCATCCCGCTGGACCAGACCATCGAGCGGCTGCGCCTCCAGAACCTCATGCTCGGCCTCGGTACCGCCTTCGCGATGCTCGGCATCGGGGTCGGGATCGTGCACTGGGCGAAGACGCTTATGCCCGATCACGAGGTGACGGAGAACCGGCACGCGATCCGTCCGGAGAGCGACCGCCAGGACGCCGAGAAGATCGTCAACGACATCCTCGAGGAGTCGGGCATCAAGCGCCGCCCGCTGATCCGCAACACCCTCCTCGGTGCGGCGATCCTCGCACCCCTGCCCGCCATCGCGATCTTCCGCGACCTCGGTCCCCTGCCCGGCAACGCGCTGAAGCAGACCATGTGGGACACCGGGGTCCGGCTGACCCGCGACCCCAGCGGCACCCCCATCCGCGCCTCGGACGTCACGGTCGGGTCCGCGTTCCATGTCATCCCCGAAGGCCTCAACGAGGTCGAGCACAAGCTCGAGGAAAAGGCCAAGGCGGTCGTCCTGCTCATGCGCCTGGACCCCGAGGAACTCAATCCCTCTCCCGGACGGGAGAACTGGGGCTACGACGGAATTGTTGCGTATTCCAAGATCTGCACGCACGTCGGCTGCCCGGTAGCGCTCTACGAACAGCAGACACACCACCTGCTGTGCCCCTGCCACCAGTCCACCTTCGACCTCGAACAAGAGTGCAAGGTGATCTTCGGACCGGCTGCACGGCCGCTACCACAGCTACCCATCGAAGTCGACGACGAGGGCTACCTCGTCGCGTCAAGCGATTTCCAAGAACCCGTAGGACCTAGTTTCTGGGAGCGAGGCTGACATGAGCAGCTCAACCGCGACGCATACCTACGTGCCGAAGACGCGCGTAGGCAAGGTCACCGATTACGTCGACTCCCGTGTCGGCGGGTCGGGGATCGTCAAGGAATTCGGACGGAAGATCTTCCCGGACCACTGGACCTTCATGTTCGGTGAGGTGGCGCTGTACACCTTCGTCATCCTGCTGATCTCGGGTACCTTCCTCACCTTCTTCTACGACCCCTCAATGGCGGAGACGCACTACGAGGGCAGCTTCCTGCCGCTCCGCGGCGTCGAGATGTCCGTCGCCTACGCGTCATCCCTGGACATCTCCTTCGACGTCCGCGGTGGCCTGTTCATGCGACAGATCCACCACTGGGCGGCGCTCCTGTTCGTGGCGTCCGTCGCGGTCCACATGCTCCGCGTGTTCTTCACCGGAGCGTTCCGCCGCCCGCGTGAGTTCAACTGGGTCGTCGGCTGCATCCTGCTCATCCTGAGCCTCGCCGCCGGCTTCACGGGCTACTCGCTCCCCGACGACCTGCTCTCCGGCAACGGACTGCGCATCATCGACGGCGTCATGAAGGCCATCCCCGTGGTCGGCACCTACCTGAGCTTCTTCCTCTTCGGCGGCGAGTTCCCGGGCACGATGATCATCGGCCGCCTCTACGTCCTGCACATCCTGCTGATTCCCGCCGTGATCCTGCTGCTCATCGGTATCCACCTGTTCATGGTCGTGCTGCACAAGCACTCCCAGTTCCCCGGCCCCGGCCGGACGAACACCAACGTGGTGGGCTACCCCGTGGGCCCGGTCTACGCGGCGAAGGCCGGCGGATTCTTCTTCATCGTGTTCGGTGTGCTTGCGGCGATCGCTGCGGCGTTCACGATCAACCCGATCTGGAACTACGGACCGTACGACCCCTCGCCCGTGTCCGCCGGTACCCAGCCCGACTGGTACATCGGATGGGTGGACGGCGCCTTGCGCCTGATGCCCGGCACGCTCGGCGACAACTTCGACTTCGAATTCATGATCCCGTTCCCCTGGGGCGTCAACGCGCTCTCGCTGAACGTCCTCATCCCGGCGCTCGTGCCCGCCATGATCGTGTTCACCCTGATGTTCGCCTGGCCCTGGATCGAAGCCTGGGTCACGAAGGACAAGCGCGAACACCACCTGCTGAACCGCCCGCGCAACGCCCCTACACGCACCGCCATCGGCGTCGCAGGCGTCACGTTCTACTGCGTCCTCTGGGCCGCGGCGAGTTCCGACCTCATCGCCACGCACTTCCTGGTGTCGCTGAACGACGTGACCTACTGGCTGAGGTTCCTGGTCATCTTCGGACCCGTCCTCGCCTTCATGGTCGCGCGGCGCATCGCCCTGGCCCTGCAGCGCAAGGACCGCGAGATCGCACTGCACGGTCGCGAGACCGGTCGCATCGTGCGCCTGCCGCACGGCGAGTTCATCGAGGTGCACGAGCCCGTCGACGACTACAAGCGCTACAAGCTGGTCGCGTTCGAGTCCCCCGAGGTCATGGTCCCGGCGCCCGACGCCGACGGTAAGGTCGGTCGCATCGACAAGGTGCACGGCCGGATCTCGCGCTTCTTCTTCGAGGACCGCGTGGCACCCGTCACGCCGAAGGAACTCGCGGCGTCGCACGGCGACCACCACGGTGAGATCGCCGGTGCGAAGGACCGCGAGTCCATCGCGAGCCACTAGTACCCGAGCGGCTGACCGAAGGGCCCGGACGATCCCCGTCCGGGCCCTTCGTCGTTCCCCATCACCCGAGAGGCGACACCTCATGACCGCTCCAATGAGCACGGTCCGACGGTCGGGCACCGACCGACTCGCGGTGACCGTGAGCGAGGTCTTCGCTCCCGCCGTCCTCGTCTCCCTGTTCCTGGTAGTCACGGCCTTCCGTGCTGCCCCTTGGCCCGGGGGTCTCCTCCTCGCCGCGGTGGCGGTCGGCTTCACCACGGCGCTCCCCCTCCTGGGGGTCATCGCCCTCGTGCGCCGCGGGCGCCTCGTCGACCACCACATCAGCGACCGCCGGCAGCGGGGTCCCGTCCTCGCAGCGACACTCGTCTCGATCGGTGTGGGACTCGCGCTGCTGGTCCTCCTCGACGCTCCCCCGGTGCTCGTCGGGGCGGTGCTGTGCACCGTGGTGGGCGTGGTCCTCGTGCTGGTCGTCAACCTCTGGTGGAAGCTGTCGGCGCACTCCGCGGTGGCGGTGTTCGTCGCCGTCGGGATCCTGGGCCTGTTCGGCCCCTGGGCATCCCCCCTCCTCCTGGTGCCCACCGCCGTCGGGTGGTCGCGCGTCCGCCTCCGCGCCCACACGCCGGGGCAGGTCGTGGCGGGCTACGCGGTCGGTGCCGTCATCGGGGGCGCCTTCGTTCAGTTCGTCGCCGGCGCATGAGACGGCCGGACGGGCCGGCCGGACGAGACGGCCGGGCGGGCCGCCGCCACCTGCTGGGCGCATCTCCGCGAGGTCAGGCCGGGCGTAGTTCCTGAAGTCGTGAGTCGATCGACGCCGACACCGCTGCGCCGAGGAGCAGGAGCCGCATGGTGCGCTCGGTGGCCTCGATGAGCAGTTGTTCACCGTTCGCGACCGCGTCCTCGAGGTTCATGGGGATGGTCATGATCGAGGCGATCGCGTCGATGCCGATATCGTGCACGTCGGGTGCCCCTCGGCCGAGCGAGCCGGCCAGGGCCAGCACGGGTACACCGGCGAGCTGTGCCCGGCGCGCGACGACGGCGGGGACCTTCCCGTTGGGTGTCTGGAAGTCGATCGCGCCCTCCGCCGTGATCACGAGGTCGGCCCTTCGCATGAGGGCATCGAGGTCGAGCCCTGCGAGTCCGCTGTCGATCAGGGCCTCGAAGCGCGGCACGAGGCGGGCGCCGAGCGCCGCCAGGCCGGCGCCCAGGCCGCCCGAGGCCCCGGTGCCGGGGCCGGTCCGGTAGTCGACACCGGTCGCCAGCCCGTCCCGTTCGAGCACCCGTGCCCACTGACGCATGGCTTTCGCGAGTTTCTCGACCTGCTCCGGCGAGGCTCCCTTCTGGGGTCCGAACACCCGCGCCACCCCGTTCCTGCCGCAGAGCACGTTGTGCTGGTTGCAGGCCAGGACGAGGGTCGCCTCGCCGAGAGCGGGGTGCAGGTCGGTGAGGTCGAGGTGCTCGGCCTTGATGAGGGCCGACCCGCCGAACGGCAGTTCGCGGCCCTTCCCGTCGAGCACGCGGGCGCCCAGTGCCTGCAGGGCGCCGGCGCCGCCGTCGCTCGTCCCGCTGTCACCGCAGCCGACCACGATCGTGCGGATCCCTTCGTCGAGAGCAGCCCTGATCAGTTCGCCGACGCCGTAGGTGGTGGTGGCACCCGGGTCCCGTTGCCCGCGCGGCACGAGGCGCAGTCCGGCTGCCGCTGCCATCTCGACGACGGCGGTTCCGGTGGCGCTGCCGCCCAGACGCGCGAAGTGGGATTCGACCGGTTTCCCGACCGGCCCGGTGACGTTCACCGGCACCAGGACGCCGCCGGTGGCCGCGGCAAGTGTCGCAGCGGTGCCCTCTCCGCCGTCCGCGATGGGGACGGCGGTGATCTGGACGCCGGGCAGGACCCGCCGTACACCGGCGGCGATGGAGCGGGCCACCGTCTCGGCGTCGAGGGATTCCTTGAATCCGCTGGGGGCGATGAGGATGCGCTGGGGAACTGACATGGTGGTTCTCCTGGGGGTGGGGAGGGACTGTCGGACGTGCAATGCGGGAGGTCGTCGGCGGTCAGGGGAAGAGCGGCAGGCCGAGCAGCGGCCAGACGAGGAAGCTGAAGAGCAGCACGAGGGCCGCGTTCACGGGCGCGAGGAGCGTCGACAGGCGCAGCAGGTCCTTGGCCGCGTAGGTCTCGACGCCTTCGACCGTGGCGAACATCGCGACGGGCTTCGCCGAGCTCGTCAGGGTGTGGCAGAAGCCTGCGGCGGCCGTGGAGGCGAACGCAGCGGCCATCGGTTCCACACCGACGGCCGGTGAGAGGGCGATCACGATCGGTATCAGGACGGCGGAGCGCGCGGATCTGCTCTGGATGACGAGGTGAGCGAACGTGGAGAGCAGCACCACGAGGACGACGAACAGCGGCGCTGCGGCGGCTCCCAGCGAGCGGATGGGCTCCAGCGCACCGCCGGCCAGCCACCGCGCCGCACCGGTGGAGACGAGGGCGTTGCCCAGGGCCAGGGTCGCGGCCATGAAGAGCAGCAGGGACCAGGGAACCGTCTTCAGCCCTTTCGCGAGGTCCACCGAGCCGAAGCTCGGGGATGCGGCGACCAGGGCGCCGATGAGCGCGACGAGTGCGGGGTGCAGCCCGTGGAGCGGCTCGGTGCACCAGAGGACGACGACGGCGCCCAAAAGGAGGGCGGCCCGTGATTCGGCGACGGTCAGGGGCCCGGTCACGGGAGTGTCCGAGTGCTGTTCGAGGTCCGCCGCGCCGATGTGCAGGCGTCGATCGCGCTCCGAACGCGTGGTGAACATCGCGAGAACGATCTCTGCACACAGGTGGGAGGCGACGAGGGCGAGTGGCAGGCCGAGGAGCAACCAGGTGGCGAAGTCGAAGCTGCTGCCGGTCGCCGTCTCGAGGATCTGGCTGGTGATGAGGTGGGCGCCGGCGCCGAGGAAGGATCCGACGGCAGAGAGCAGGATCACCGAGGGGAACAGGATGGCGAGTGCCTTGACGAGTGCGGGCCGGCCCGTGAGGGCTTGCCGCAGTGCCAGGAAAACCGGGAGCGCCAGGGCTGCGCGACCGGAGGTGGACGGGACGGCGAAGGTGGTGACCACGAGGGCGAGGGTGGTCAGGTGGGCGAGCTGCCGGGGCGTCGTCGCGCCTGTGATGACGAAGGCAGCCCCCCGGTTGGCCAGGCCGGAGGCGCGTACTCCCGCGGCGATCACGAAGGCGGCCAGGAGGAGCCAGATGGTCTCCTCCCCGAGGGTCGAGAAGAGGGAACCCGTGTCCATCGTGCCCGTCAGGACCAGGACCGTGGCAGCCCCCAGCGCGACGTAGGTGTCGTCGATGGACGTGAAGATCCAGAGCCAGACGGCCAGGACGAAGACCATCAGGGTCACCGCCCCCTGGGACGACAGGTCCGTGCCGGGTTGCCGGGCAGCGAGGACGACGGCGGCCGTCGCGGCCAGGCCGACGACGGCGGCCACCGCCCGGATGACGAGGGAGCGACGAGCGGCGGACCGCGACGCGGGCGTCGGGCCAGGGGGCGTCGCGGGGCCCGCGATGCGGGGAGGCGGTGTGGTGGAGTGTTCGACCAGGGTCACGGCAGCCGGTACCCCACTCCCCTGATGGTCTCGATGCGCTCCGTACCGATCTTCTTGCGGAGGGCCCGGACGTAGACGTCCACGACGTTGGAGCCCGGGTCGAAGTCGTAGCCCCAGACCTGACTCAGGAGCTGCTCACGGGAGATGACGCGGTCGGGATGGCGCAGGAAGACCTCGAGGATCGCGAACTCGCGCGCCGTCAGGTCGACGGCCTCGTCGCCTGCACGGGCCCTCCTCGAATGGAGGTCGAGGGAGAGGCCCTCGTGCGCGATGACGGCGCCGGCCGCGGCGGGTGCCTGATCGGTGAGGCGCAGGCGGATCCGTGCCAGGAGCTCGGCGACATGGAAGGGCTTCGTCATGTAGTCGTTCGCGCCGCCCTCGAGGCCGGCCACGGTGTCGGGGACGCTGTCCCTCGCCGTCAGGACGATCACGGGCGTGGCTACTCCCTCGCCCCGGATCTGAGCGAGGACCTCGAAGCCGTCCAGGAGTGGAAGACCGATGTCGAGGAGGACGAGGTCGAAACCGGCTGCCCGCGCGAGGAAGAGCGCGGTCTCCCCGTCGGCGGCATGTTCGGTGGTGTAACCGGCTGCGCGGAGGCCCTTCTGGATGAACGAGGCGACCTGGAGGTCGTCCTCGGCGATCAGGATCCGGGTCATGGTGTCTCCTTCAGCGTGGGCTGTCCGACAGCGGGCAGGACGGCGGTGATGGGGCGCGCGTCACCGGGAGTGTGCGACGGGACGGAGGATCCCGTCGTCGGACCGACCGGTGGCGCTGCGGGCCGCTGCGGGCGCGGCGGTCGGCTCGGCGAGGGGCGCGCCATCGTGTCGGGGGCCGGGAGGAGCAGCCCGAACGTGGAACCCTGCCCCGGTTCGCTGCGGACCCAGGCCGCGCCGTCGTGGCCGTCCGCGATCGCCCGCACGATCGACAGGCCGAGACCGGCCCCGCCGCGCTGCCCTGCCGGGTGCAGCCTGTCGGCGGGCAGGGAGTTCGCGGACCCGTGCTGGAACCGTTCGAAGATGACGGACGCCTCGTCCTCTGTCACGCCGGGACCCGAGTCCTGGACCCAGATGCGGAGCTGCCGCCCGGCACCGGTGCCTTCGTAGACGGAACCGACCCGGACGTCGGATCCTGCGGGCGTGTACTGGACGGCGTTGGCGCCGAGCTGGAGGACCGCCTGCGTCACGCGCTGGCTGTCGAGGGTGACCACGCCCTCGGCGACCTCCATGAGGAGCCAGCGCCGGTCACCGAGGGCCTGCATCTTGGCTTCCAGGCCCAGCATCAGTTCGGCGACATCCACGGGGGCCGGCTGGACGAAGTCGGGGCGTTCGGCCTTGACCAGGAGGAGGAGATCGGACACGATACGCGCCATCCGGGACAGTTCGCCGTCGACGAGGGACAGCGTGGCAGCCCGGCTCGACGGGTCGTCGTCGATGAGTTCGAGGTGTCCGCGGATGACCGTGATCGGGGTGCGCAGTTCGTGGCTGGCGTCGTCGATGAACCGCCGCTGCGTCACGTACGCCTGCTCCAGGCGGTCCAGCATGGCGTTGAACGTCGTGGCGAGTGCTGCGACGTCGTCGCGCCCCTGGACCGGTACGCGCGCCGTGAGGTCGGACTCGGTGATCCCGGTGGCGACACGCCGCACGTCCCGGATGGGCCGCAGGATCTGCCCGGCCACGAGCCAGGCGATTCCGGCGGTGAAGAGCAGGCCGCCGAGCGCCACGAAGAAGATGACGGTCACGGTCTCCTGGACCTGCTCGTATCCGCCGCGCGTGAACTCCGCGATGATGAGCGTCCCGTTCTCGGTGCCGGCCTCGACATCGACCTTGCCCCAGCGCATCGAGCCCGCGGCCGTCTCGCGGACACCGGACGCGGCGGGGTCCTCCCGCAGCTCCTGCAGCAGGGCCGTGTCCGTGGAGAGGCGGTATTCGTCATTGCTGCCCCGGCCGTAGGACCCGAGGTACAGCACCTCCTCCCCCGTCACGCCGAGGATGACTTCACCGGCCACGGAGTTCTGGCGCGACAGATAACGCTCGAGCAGTTCACTGACCGAGGTGTAGGCCTGGGCGGTGAGCGGGTCGACGGCCTCCCCGGCGAACGTGCTGAATTCCTGCACCTCCTGCACCACGTCCTCGTTCGCGTCCTGGTCGACGCCCGCGATCAGGAGGGACCGGACGGTGACCAGCAGGGCGACGAGGGCCAGAGCCGTGGTCAGGACGATCCAGCCCACGATGCGCCATCGCGCGGACACCGAGGAGCCGCCCAGCGGTTTCGTCGGCGGAGTGGTGTCGGGGGCTCCGGCCCCGGCTGCAGTGGACGAGGTGGGGCCTCCGGCAGCCGATTCGCGTGCCATCAGTCCCCGTCCTGGCCCGGCGACTCGTCGTCGACGTCCACTCCGTCGACCTCCAGCCCGTCGTCCTCCACGTCATCGCCGAGCACCTCCCGCTCCACCAGGCCTGGGGAGGACTGATCGGCAGGGATCGCCGGTGCGGGCCGGGGCGCTACCGGAGCCGGGGCGGGAGCCTGAGACGGCACCCCGGGGATCGCCGGCGCCTCTGTCGGCGCTCCTGTCCGTGCGTCTGTCGGCGCACCCGTCGGCGCGTCCGTCGGTGCGTCCGTCGGTGGTGTCGCGGTGGTGGCCTCGTCTCCGACGTTCCCTCCGTCGGCCCCGGTCGGTGCGAGGTCCACCACGACCGGCTGCACGTCCACGGGCGGGACCTCGGCAGGGCGACTCAGGGCCTGGCTCCCGACCGCGAGGAGCGCCGGGACAGCAAGCAGGCCTGCGGCGGCGAGAAGACGGGGGGCCAGGGACACTGCACTCTCCTAGAGGTTCTCGGGGTACGGACGAAGCGACGCCGATGACATCGCCGGCGCGGAGCCGCGTCGGAGAGCCAGTCGGAACGAATGGGCTGCACGTACTGCGATGCAGGCGGCTGGTTTCCCCGACGTCGGTGTGTCCGCTACGACCACTCTGCCGCACCCGGATGAGCCCCCGTGAAACCAGCATGAGAACTTCTTCATCTTCCCCCTGCGGGAGCTGACGCACCGACGAGCCGTGCACCCCCCGGCCGTGCTACCCGGACCAGAAAGGGATCGGCGAGGGTCCGCGGCATGAGGGCTGCGATCGCCTAGACGGGTGTCACGTCGGACGCGGCGATGATCGTTCCCTGCGCGTCCCGGATCTGGAGCCGAGCCAGATCCTCACGCAGGACTGCAGCGTTCATGCGGCAGGTGATGATCTGCTCTGCTCCGAGGAACGTGCCGGAGAGGAGTTCCTGCCCGTCCTCACGGACGAGGACGACGTCGTACACCTGGCCGGGGAGGAGTCCGTCGATCTCGAGGATCGTCTCGGTACCCCAGGTATGGGCGACCAGCTCTGCGTCGACACGTGCTCCGCCGGGGGTCTCGGTCAGCATGATGTCCTCGACGGCGCCCAGAGTGCCCGGAGGTCCTGTCGGGGGTTGGTCCACGAGATGGGCGACACCCACTCCTCCCAGTGCTCCGACTGCCAGGAGGGACGCAGCGACGGCAGTGCTGCGGATCAGCCGCCCGCGGGCGGAAGGTTCGGGCGGCCGGGACCGGTCAGGGGTGCGGGACCTCCCCCGCCGGCGTGGCGAGCGGCCTGTCCGGGGCGACGAGGGGATGGGAGCACCTCCTGCCTCGTTCCGCGTATCCTGGTCGATTGCATCCATGATGCGATCTTCCAGGCCGGCAGGCACAGCTCTGTCGTCCCATTGCAGTGGCGGGGTTCCTGGGTGTGGAGTGGAGAGTCGGGTGGCAAGGCGGCTGAGAGCCTGGTATTCGTCGAGGAAGGCGCCGTCGCGGGCGCAGAGATCCTCGAACGCCTTTCTGCGGCCGGCGTCGAGTGCGTGAGCGAGAGCCGCGGCCATGAGTTCGTTCCGGTCGAAGCCGTCGTCGTGCGTCCGGTCCTGGTCCCGGCCGTTGTGCTCGGTCATGGTCCGGCCTCCTCTCCGAGCGCGCTGCGCAGTGCCTTGAGCCCGTAGTACATGCGTGTGCGAAGCGTGGCCGCCGGGACGCCGGTCTTCTCCTGCACCTGCTGGTAGGTCAGGCCCTCGAGCTGCACCGCGACGATCACGGCCCGATGTTCGGTGCTCAGCATGGCCAGACCAGCGTAGAGCACGATCCGGTCCTCGATCGCACGCGTGCCCCCTCCCCTGTCCGCCCCGACGTCCAGGTGCTCGTCCAGACCCGGAACCGGTCGTCGGGCACGGGCCCTGAGCTCGTCGATGATGACATTCCGTGCGATGGCGAAGAGCCACGTCCGCTCCGACCCTCGGTGCGCCTGATAGCGGTCCCGCGCCCGCCACGCCCTGATGAAGACCTCCTGCACGCAGTCCTCGGCCAGAGCCGCGTCGCGGACACTGTTGAAAGCGAATCCGTACAGATCCCGGCCGTGCGCAGCGAACGCCCCGCGCACATCCAAGAACGACCCGGCCGGATCCGAAGGGCCTACCGGCCTGACATCGTCCGTCATCTCCAGCATGCTTTCATCCCCGCCAATCTAGCCGTTCGAGGAAGTACGGCATCGAACACCCCGGCGTTCACCCTTGCGCAGTTCTTCCCCACACCAGGACCCGTGTCGTTGCCGCTGCGGAAGAAAGCGGTCGGACGCCTGAACAGGTCGGACGGAGCCGTCGTACACCTCACAGGACAGCCCCGATTCGCGGTGCTGCCGAACGAGGGGCATCCGCTGTCTGCAGGACGAAGCACACGCACTGCCGCAGTCGCAGCGACCTTCGGCGCCACCGCACTCGTGGCGGTCATGAGCGCAGCACCGGCCTCCGCCGAGACGGCGGTCGAACGCCCGGCGACCTTCACCAGCGGCTATACCGTCGCTGCCACCCCTGAGCAGGTCGTCGGCCCGGACGGCGCGCCGGCACCCGGTGAGCCCGGAGCGGCAGGGACCTACAACTGATCAGCTCCGACCTCGACATCCTCTGCTACGACATCACCCTCACCGGGGTCACTCAGCCGTACCGGAGCCCGGTTAGGACCGCGACCCACATCCACCAGGCCGTGCAGGGCACGAACGGGCCGCCCCGCCTGGCCTTTCCCAACCCCGAAGGCAGCGGAACCGCCACAAGCTCCGGCTGCCCCCAGGGCCCCTTCACCACGGGCCTGACAGGCGACAACGGTGCGGACACCGCACCAGGTAGCGACGACTCCGCCGGGTGGGAGGACGTCGAGGAGGCGCACACCCTCCGGGCGCGGTACCTGCGCCCAGCCCGGTGACCCGAGGGCTTACTGGACCGATGCCGATGCCGACAGGTCACGCCCCGCTCGGGGCTTCCACGTGGCTCGTGGCGCCCGTGGTGGCTCAGGCGGGCAGGACGATGACCTTCCCGGGGATACGACCGGCATCGGCCTCGGCATGGAGGGCGGGAAGCTCCGCGAGCGGGATCCGGCGCGTCACCTCGACGGTGAGTGCGCCGTCGTCGACGAGGGACACCAGCTGTGCGAGCCGGTCACGGTTGCGGAGGACGAACACCGTCGCGGCCCGGACCCCTCGGGTGTCGTCCCCGGGGGTCGGCATGAAGGCAGTGGTGCTGACGACCGCCCCGCCGTCGTGGACCGCGGCGACGTACCGGGTGAAGTGCTCCGGCTCGATCGGGGCAAGGTTCAGCAGCACGTCGACCTGCCCGTCGACGGCACCGAGCAGGTCCGTCTCGGTGTGGTCGATGATCTGGTCGGCTCCTGCTGTGCGAACGGCATCGATGCTGCGCGGGCTGGCCGTGGCGATCACGTGCACGCCGGCTCGCTTGGCGAGCTGGATGGCGTATTTCCCCACGACACCGCCGGCACCGACGATCAGGACCCGCCGGCCCGCCCGGAGCCCGCCTTCGTCGAAGAGCGCCTGCCACGCCGTCAGGCCCACCGAGGGTAGCGCCGCCGCGTCGGCCAGCGGGATGGTCGTCGGAGCTGCGACGACGGCGTCCGCGGGTGCGATGACGTACTCCGCCGCTCCACCGTTGCGTTCCATCGGCAGGAAGGCGATCACGGGGTCGCCGACCGTGAGCCCGTCGACGCCGCCGCCGATCGCATCGATGGTCCCCGAGACGTCGTAGCCCGGCACGTGCGGCAGCTCGATCGGGATCGGGAGGAACCCACCCCGCATACCGCTGTCGGCTGCGCTGTACGCCGACGCGGCGACGCGCAGTCGTACCTCTCCGGCAGCCGGCATCGGCTGCTCGATCTCGCCGTACCGGAGGACCTCGGGTCCCCCGACCTCCTGGAACTGGACTGCCTTCATGTGTACTCCTTCGTGTGTTGCTTCGAGTTCGAAGCAGATACGGGAAGCGTACACCACTTCGAACTCGAAGCAACCCCTATGATCGGAGGATGACCGAGACACCTGCTCCTCTGACGCCGACGCAACTCCAGGCCTATTTCGCTTTCACCGAGGTGAGCAGCCTCCTGCGCCCCGCGGTCGAGAAGCAGCTCCGCGATGCCGGCGCGCTCAGCTACGTCCAGTTCCAGCTGCTGGCACGCCTGGGCGACACGGACGACGGCCACCTGCGCATGACCGACCTCGCCGATGGAGTGGTCTACAGTCGCAGCGGCCTGACCTATCAGGCACAACTGCTCGACCAGCGCGGACTGGTCACCCGCTCCCCCTCCCCCGATGACGAACGCAGCACCGTCGTCGCCATCACCGCCGCCGGCCGCGACGTACTCGCCGCCGTGTTCCCCGGTCACATCGAGGCCGTCCGTGACCTCCTCTTCGAGCCGCTGGGCGACGACGACGCCGGCGATCTCGCCCGCATCCTCGGCAGTGTCAGCACGCACCTCCGGGCGGCCCCGCCGCGCTCGGCGGCCCGCCGACGGAAGACCTGACCCGCGACGATCCGGAACCACCGGCGAATCCGTGCATCCGTGTGCCCTCGATCAGGGCACGACGATCCCCGGACCGCGACGTGGTCACGACGACGCGTGCGATTCGTCCGTTCGTCGTGGACCGGGTGTCGGGATGCTCTCCGGGGCGGTCGCGTCGGTCCACTGCGTCAGGGCGACCGTGAAACCGTGCACGAGGCGGTCGAAGCTACGGTCGACGTTCGCGCTCATGGCGAACGATCCCGTCGTCTCGAACGTCACGAAGCCGTGCAGGGCGGAGCGGAGCGCACGGATGGCGTCGACGGCGTCGTCCCCGGTCAGGTCATAGCCGACGAGCACGTCGGCGATCACCTGGATGCCGGCGAGCGACACGGCCTCGTCCTCGAGATCACCGGGCGAGGGCATCCGCTGTGAGGACTCGTAGCGGGCGGGGTGCTCACGCGCCCAGTCCCGGTAGGCATGGGACATGGAGTGGATCGCGTCGGCGCCGGACCGGCCGACGGCGGCGCGGGCCAGTACCCCGCCGAGTTCCCGCTTCGCGCGAACCGAGATATCCCGATGCAGTCCCGCCAGCGAGTCGATGTGCTTGTAGAGCGAGGGCTGTCGGATGCCGAGCCGTCCGGCCAGGGCGGCGAGCGTCAACCGGTGGAGGCCGACCTCGTCGACCATCACCGCGGCCTCCTCCACCACGCGATCGCGGGAGAGACCGGCCCTAGGCATGCTGCACCGTCTCGAGGAAGCGCAGGACGGCCTTGCCGGTCACGTCGGGCTGCTGGGCCTGGGGGTAGTGGCCGGCATCGGCGACCAGGACGACCTCCCCCCGGAGGGCGTCGCCGATGAAGCGGGCCTCGGCGGCGGGGTCCTTGAAGTCGGGGTCCTTCTCGCCCATGATGACCATCGTTGGGGCGGTCACCGAGCTGAGCTTCGCCTCGGCGGGATCGTGGTCGGTCTGCCGGGTGGTGAGCGAGAACGCCCTGCCGTAGGGCTTGCGCCTGAGGCTCGCGACGACCGCCTTGCGGTACTCCTGGAAATCGTCCGGCTTGCGGCCGGAGTAGAGGGTGGGCATGTAGCTCTTCCACACGGTGGCGACCCACAGCGGAGCCATCATGGCGCGGAACAGGCTCCGCGTGACGGCAGTCGACGGGGGGTTGCGCACGAACGGGCCGATCAGCACGAGGCCGTCGACCTGGTCGGGGTGCTCGGCCGCGACGATCACGGCGGAGCCGGCGGCCAACGAGTTGCCGACGATGACCGCCGATCCGCCGAGCTGCGTGATCAGCGCCAGGACGTCGCCTGCCGTCTCGACATCGCCGTAGGAGGTGAAGGTGGTGTCGCTGTCACCATGACCGCGGAGGTCTGTGGTGGCGACCGAGTAGCCGGCGGCGACGAGCACCGGCGTCAGGAAGCGGTAGGAGGAGCGCAGCTCGCCCATACCGGGCACGAGCACGAGGAGCGGGCCGGCACCCTGGAGGTCGTACGCGACGCGTCCCTCGGGACGGGCGATGTACTGCGTCGAAGGGGCGGGGGCGGGAGGAGAGGAGGTCATGTAGCTATTCTTCATTGCCATTTAGCTATAGTCAATAGCTTCTCGGCGCTTCGTCCGCTTCTCCCTCCGGTCGTGTGCATCGATCGTGTCCATCGATCGCGTCCATCGATCGTGTCAGAGGTGGAGAGTTCCGCGGTGAATCTCGTAGGAGCGGGAGTGCCCGGGCTCGTCAGGGTTGTCGATGATCGGTTGATCCGCCATGAACTGGCGGATGATGTGAGCGAGTTCGCCGGGATTGCTGAAATTGATCGCGTGCGCCGCCCCCTCGATGATCACCACGAGGACCTGGTTGTCCGTGCGGCTCGCGACCTCGCGCACCCGGGCAGGGCTCGGCATCAGTGGATCGCGGTCCCCGATGACCACCAGGGTCGGGATCCTCAGGGCCAGCAGCCGGTCGAGTGACGGGTACCGGGTGAGGGCGCGAAACATCCTGACGGTGCTGGGGACACCGAATCTGAGGTAGTCCGGAGCGGCCACGCGCATCATGGCGACGGGCTCGCGTGTGCCGTCACGGGCGAGTTGCCGCAGAGCGCGTGGCAACGGCTGGTTGTGCACGCCGCCGGCAGGCGAGACGAGGACCGCCCGGCTCAGCCGTTCGGGATACCGGTGGGCGAACTCGCAGATGATCGGGCAGCCCATCGAGTTGCCGACGAGAGTAGCCGACGCGATGGAACGATCGTCGAGGAACCTGGCGGCCGCATCAGCGAGACCGGGTACGTCGAGGGACCTGCTCGGCTTCCCGCTGCGTCCGAATCCTGGCAGGTCGGGAACCAGGGTGTGGTACTCGTCGCGGAGGCGCTCTGCCGTCGGCAGCAGGTATCGGCCCGAGAGGCCGAAGCCGTGGACGTGCATCATGGCGGGCTCGCCGGACCCGCTGCCGGGCGATACCCGGTAGAAGACGTCGACCCCGTCGATCCTCGTCCAGCGTTCCGCCAACGACGAAGCTGCGCGCCTGGGCAGCCGACGTCCCCGACGACGGAACCCGGGAACATCCGGCACGTCGGCCGTCACATCGACTCCGATCGTTCATGGGACGGTTGCGTGGTCCTCGACGGGCAGGCCGGGCCGATCTCTCGCCGCACCACGACCGCCGAGGCCGAGATGGCGGCATGGATCAGGATCACCGCTGTGGACCGAGCGTGGCAGGTCCTCCACGGGCGAGCGCGGGGCGCAGTGCAGGGCACACCGCGTTCCCCTCGGGGACGGCTGGTCGACATGCGTCGACGGTAGTACTCAGGGAGGTGTTCCACGTCATCCCCGGGGGGTGATGTGATCCGGGAAGCGGCACGGACCTCGCATGGGTCCTTCCGGTGCTCGCGGGATCGCTCCGCACCCGTCGCCGGTGAGCGGTACGGCAGGATCAGGAATCAGTCCGGCCTCACGGCCAAGGATCAGTTCCCTGCGGTTTCCACGTGCATGTCGGGATCGGGTCCAAGGCTGAAGGTGTGGGGGTTCTGGACCGGATCCGCGCCTGGTTGCCCACCGTTCTGGCGCCTCTCGGACGGAATGGCACCGGAGTCGCGGCACGAGCCCCGGCCATCCGGGAGCGGGGTCGTCCCTATCTGCGGTCGGTGAGGGCGTCACTGTGCTGCAGCGCATAGCGACGCCCGATCGGGGCGGCAGATACCCCGTGAAGTATCACGCTGAGCAGTACCGTGAGACTGACGACGGAGATCGCGAGTCGGACGGGCTCCACGTCTCCCAGCTCTTCGATCGCCAACAGCGCGAAGACGATCGAGGCCAGGCCGCGCGGCCCGAACCATCCCACGAACAAGACCGTCGACCTGTCCAACCCTGTCCTCGTCAGCGCCAGCGCGACCGGAACCATGCGGAAGAGGGTCAGGCTCGCTACCGCGTAGAGCAGGGTCCACGCCGAGAAGAGCTCGAAAGCAACCGGTACCAGCGCAGCGCCGAAGAGGAACCATACGCCGAAGGAAAGCAGTTCCCCGAGCAGTTCCGCGAGTTCGCTCAGTTCGTGCTGCTGGTCGGTGCCATTCCCCAGGGCCGCGCTGAAGGCGATTCCCGCGACGAAGGCGGCGATGAACCCGTTGCCGCCGAAGGTCACAGCCCCGGCGAAGCTGCCGAGTGCGACGGCCAATGTGGCAAGCCGCCGACCGCCGGGACTCATCCAGGTGCGGTGCGAAGCGGACGCGATGAGTTTGGCCCCACCCCATCCGAAAGCCGTACCGACGACTGTCCCGATAGCCAGTTCGAGGAGCGGCCGGATTCCGGCGTCGTCGCCACCATGGGTGCCGAGCTGCCCAGCCACCAGGGCAAGCGACAGGACGACGATCGGGGTGACGATGCCGTCGTTGAGCCCGCTCTCGACGGTGATGACGCGGCGCACGCGCGTGGGAATCCGCTGATCGTTGATGACCTGAGCGCTGAGCGCCGCGTCGGTGGGGGCAAGGGCCGCACCGACGAACAGCGCGAGTGCCCAGGTGAAGTCGCCGAAGAGCACCACAGCGGCAACCGTGCCGAGCATCAGGGTCAGCGGGAGGCCGACTCCCAGCAGGCGCGCGGGCACCCGGAGGTCGTGCCTCAGGTCGCCGACGTTCACCCTCACCGCGTCGGAGAACAGCAGCATCGCGAGCGTCAACTCGGCCAGTAGATGGACTGACGGCGCCTCCGCGTCGATCGGGACCGGGCCCCAGGACTGGTTCCCGAGCAGGAAGCCCGCGAGCATGAACACGAAGGGACCGGTGATGTTCCATCGACCCAGCCGATTCGAGGTCACCGCCCAGCCGAAGATGACCACCATCAGAAGTGCGAAAGCCGACTCCGTCATCAGTCTTGACCTTCCCGATCGTCGAGGACTGCTGCTGTGGTCTGACCCCGCTTGGAGGTCGGGGGCCGTTCCTCAGCGACACCGGCGGCTTCCAGGCGTCCGGAACGGACCGCATCGGCGAAGGACTGGTAGTCGCGTTCGTTCTGGTCCGCGTAGCGCTCGGAGAAATCGGCAATGGAGTGATCGAACGTGCCGCGCTTGCCCAGGTAGGCGGCGATCGCGACGGGGTCACCGGACCGGGCATGCGCCCGTGCCAGAGTCCATCCGCAGGCGTTGGCATAGAACGTCATGCCGAGTGGATCCATCCCTTCCACGACGGCCGACCCCTTCATGTCACGCAATTGGCGCCAGTACAGGTACCTGTTCTCCTGCACGCCCTTGGTCCAGCCGAGAAAGATATCGCTCGCGGCCTGCATCATGCGCTGCCCCTGCACGACCCGCTCGCCCGGCTGGTGGAACCGACTCTCCTGCAAGTGATCCTCGAGCACTGATCTCGTGGCCTCCTTGACCTGCAGGAACAGTGGGTCCTGTTGATCCCGGCCCTGGAGCAGGACGATGAACGCCCGCGTGCCGACGCTGCCGACACCGACGACCTTGCGGGCGACGTCGACGACTTCGAAGCGCTCCAGCAATTGACGCCGATCCTGAGGCAGCGTGGCCCGGTACGACCGGAGTTGCTCCCGGATCACCTGCTCCACCTCATCAGCCGACATGCCGAACGATCGGCCCAGATCCCGGGCAGGGACGATGAGCGGGGGCTGGCTGACGATCCGATAGGTCCCGTCGACGCGCTCGGCGAGCTTGGCGAGTGCCTGCAGGCTGTCCCGGGTGCGGGCTCTGCCGATGTTCTTCCGCGCTGCCTTTCCCATACCCCGAGCCTTCGTGAGAGCCTTGCCCTTCTGTGTCGCCACGCTCAGGTCGATGGCCTCTCTCAGTTCCTCGTCCGACAAGCGGGCATACCAGATGTCCAGCGTGCGCATCCGCGCGAACCGGAGCATGGCTTCGCGGTAGGCCCGCACCGCCGTGAGGGTCACCTCGCGCGCGTCGTTTCTCGTGAACGCGTTGTTCCTCGCTGCAATCGTGAAACTCGCCGCCATGCGCTTGACGTCGTACTCGAACGGCCCCGGGAGCGTTTCGTCGAAGTCGTTGAGGTCGAACAGCAACCTCCGCTCCGGCGAGGCGAACACGCCGAAGTTCGACAGGTGGGCATCCCCGCACAGCTGGGTGACCAGACCCGCCCTCGGCGTGTCCTTCAGGTCCGCGGACATGATCCTGGCCGCACCCCGGTAGAACGTGAAAGGGGAGACCAGCATCCGGCCGTGCCGCACCGGTACGAGGTCCTGGTCCCGGGTGAGGTTCTGCTCCTCGAGCAGCGCGACAGGATCCGCACGGTCCGGTGCGGGTACCCAACCTGTGTGACAGGAAAGAGGTGTGCTCTCCCTGTGCCGCTTGCCCGTTGCCGCACGTTCCTCGACGGTCCGGTGATTCACTTCTTCCTGAGTCATGATCGTGGATCTCCTCCGCTACACCGGAGTGGGAGCGAAGGGTGCGACGTCGGCTCGGGCGCCCTGTACCACCAGGCAGGAGGCTTCCGGCACTTCCTGCCAGGCGCCTTCGAGGTCGCCGAGTGGCTCGGACACCACGAGTCGTGCGTCGCCTGAGAGCCCCTGAAGCAGTCCGTGGCTTGGGTGAAGAGCCTGGAGGGCGGAGATGTCAGTGCTTCGGAAAAGGGAACGGGACCGACCTTCGCTGGAATAGCGGAAGGCCCAGGTCGTTTCTCCGTCGGTGACCGCCACCGTCATCTGCATCGGGAATTCCACGCCGTGGCCCCGGCCGATGTCCTCGATCAGCCCGACGGCGCGCGCGACCGCCCCGGGGGGATCCTTCTCGAGTCCGAGAGTAAGAGCCAGGTAGAAGAACAGTTCCGAATCGGTGGAGCCCTGGATCAGAGGAAAGAGGGCAGGATCCACAGCGAGCGTCATGTCCCGTTTGATCCTCGCGAAGTCATTGATGAGCCCGTTGTGCATCCACAGCCATCGGTCATGGCGGAAAGGGTGGCAGTTCGTCTGCTGCACTGCGGTCCCGGTCGACGCGCGGATATGGGCGAAAACCCGCCCTGACCATGCCAAGGCCGCCAGTTCCCGAAGATTCCTGTCGTTCCAGGCGGGTTCCGTACTGAGGAAGAGGCCCGGACGGGAAAGCGTCGAATACCAGCCGACCCCGAATCCGTCCCCGTTGATCGACTCCACACCCAACCGGGAGTGCTTGCTCTGCATCACCAGGGAACGCTCCGGTTTGTACAGGAGGTCCTCGAGGTTGACGGGCGAACCGGAATAGGCGATCCAACGGCACATGAGTGGTCCCTTCCGGCAACATCGCAACATGCCGGTGAACGTGGTGGATCACCCTGCGAGGGTGAATCGGGTGCCACCCGAGAAGATGTCCGGGGACGGTCCCTCCTCTGTCGTGACGCCGCGCCCAGCACGTCGTCAGGGCTCTCGAGGCGGTGCGAAGGCGGGACTCCGCACGACCGGCCGGTTCCGCGGTTGCCGTCGCCTTCGTCGGGGATAGTGTTCGTACGTGACCACTCCTGATCCTGTGACCCTGCCGTTCGGGCTCGACCGGCCGATCGTGGGGGCGCCGATGGCCGGAGGTCCCTCCACTCCGACGCTCGTCGCTGCCGTCACGAACGCGGGCGGGATGGGATTCCTCGCCGGCGGGTACAAGACCCCTCATCAGCTCGCCGACCAGATCACCGCCACCCGGGCCCTCACCCAGGGCCCGATCGGGGTGAATCTCTTCGTCGTGTCCGCCAACGACATCGACGAGGACGAGCTCGAGGCCTACCGGCAGGAACTGAAGTACGACGCCGACCGGTACGGCATCGAGGTCGGCACCCACAAGTGGGACGACGACGCCCTCCAAGGCAAGCTCGACGTCATCCGGGACCTGACACCCGAGGTGGTGTCCTTCACCTTCGACTGCCCCGACGCCGGCGTCCTGCACGAACTGAACACACTCGGCATCCACACCGCCGTCACCGTCACCTCCACGGGCGAAGCGCGGATTGCCGCTGACCGCGGGGCGCGGATCCTCGTCGTGCAGGGCCCCGACGCCGGCGGCCACCGGGCCACGTTCGACCCCGCCGCGGAGCCCGGCACGGAACCGCTGCCCGAGCTGATCACGGCCATCCGGAACATCGTCGACCTGCCCCTCATCGCGGGAGGCGGCCTCGGCACCCGCGAGCAGGTCCGGGCGATCCTCGACGCCGGAGCCGCCGCGGTCCAGATCGGGACCGCCCTGCTGCTGGCCGACGAGGCAGGAACGAATCCCGCCCACCGCGCCGCCCTGCAGGATCCGTCGTTCACGGAGACCAAAGTGACCCGGGCCTTCACCGGCAGGCCCGCCCGGGGCCTGCGCAACAGGTTCATGGACGACCACGACCGCCCCGGGCACGGCTACCCGCAGATCCACTACATCACCGCGCCCCTGCGTGCGGCGGCCGCGAAGAACAACGACCTGCAGGCCCTGCACCTCTGGGCCGGCACCGGCTACCGCGACACCTGCACCGGGCCCGCCGCCGACATCATCGCCGACCTCACCCCCTGACCCCGGCCCCGACCCCGGCATCCGACGCAGGGGCGCGGAAGTCAGCCGAGACGCTTGGAGCTGTACGCGCGAGGGGTCCGCACACCCGGGCGCTGCAGCGGCACCCACAGCTTGTAGCGGTCCGCCCGGTAGTAGGACACGGAGTAGTCGATCATCGCGCGAGCGACATAGGCGTGGCGCTGGATCTTCAGCAGCGGAGCGTTCATCTCCACGTTGAGCAGGCGCGCGATCGAGGGCGACGCCGCCGTCGCCTCGATCGTGTCCTCGCCCCACTCCATGACGAGCCCGTACCTCTCGCTGAGCACGTTGTACAGGGAGGTGGGCGGAGGACCGTCGAGGAGGCCCTTCACCCGATGCGCGGGGAGGAAGTTCTCGTCGACGCTCATCGGCTCCCCGTCGGCGAGGAGCTGGCGGCGGAACCGCACGACCGGCTGGCCGATCTCGATCTGCAGTTCCCGCGCCACCAGGGGTGTCGCCCCCTGCTGTTCGAAACTGAGGACCCGCGCGTCCGGCACCATCCCGCGCCGGATCATCTCCTCCGTGTAGGAGGTCATCTTCATGTGGAGGTCCACCTTGGCCCTCGCCACGAACGTGCCCAGGCCCACGACGCGTTCGAGCACCTCCTCCGCGACGAGCGCGTCGACGGCCTGCCGAACGGTCATCCGCGCCACCCCGTAGTACCCGCTCAACTGTCGCTCGGACGGAATGCCGGCTCCCGGTTCGCCGAACTGACGCACGTAGCGTCGAAGGCTCTCCCGCAACTGCACGTGCTTCGGCGTGCCGGAGGCGTCATCGAGCCGATCCGCGTCGAACGTCCTGGGCAGCACGGCCATGTCCCCGTCTCCTTCCTCCCGCCGGTCGCGCGGCGACCGGCCCTGACTGTTCTTCCGAGTATCTCCCCCAGCACGCGAAAGGGAGCCCGCACAGAGCGGGCTCCCTCGTCGAACGCGATCGGACGGTGCTAGTGGGCGTGGTACCCGCGGCTGTACTCGAAGACCCAGCCGACGAGGGCGATCACCGCGAGGCCGAGTCCGATGTACAGGATCCAGAACCCGATCGCGATACCGAGGAATCCGGTGGCGGCCGCGAGACCGAGGACGAGGGGCCACCAGCTCCACGGGCTGAAGTGGCCCTGCTCGCCGGATCCCTCGTGGATCTCGGCGTCGAGGCGATCCTCGGGCCGGGCTCCCACGCGCTTGCCGGTGAAGGCGAGGTAGAAGCCGATCATGCCGGCAAGGCCCGCGGTGAGGTAGAGCGCGAGGAACCCCACGGGTTCCGACCACTCGACCAGGAACCCGTAGACCGTCGCCACGAGCAGGAAGAACGGGACCCCGTACAGGAACAGGTTTTTCTCGATCTTCATGCCTTGGCATCCTCTCGGTCGGCCGAGCCCATGAAGCCGGCGGCACTCTCATCGGGCGTGTGCGTCTGCTGCAGCTCGGGGTGGTGCAGGTCGAGGGCAGGACGCTCGGAGCGGATGCGCGGCAGCGACGTGAAGTTGTGGCGCGGCGGCGGGCAGGACGTCGCCCACTCGAGGGAGGCACCGAAGCCCCACGGATCGTCGACCTCGACCTTCTTGCCGGTGCGCCACGTGATGTAGACGTTCCAGAAGAACGGGATCAGCGACGCCCCCAGGATGAAGGAGCCGACGGTGGAGAACTGGTTCATCGCCGTGTAGCCGTCCTCGGGGAGGTAGTCCGCGTAGCGGCGCGGCATCCCCTCGACACCGAGCCAGTGCTGGATGAGGAAGGTGGCGTGGAAGCCGAGGAACAGCATCCAGAAGTGGATCTTTCCGAGGCGCTCGTTGAGCATCTTGCCGGTGAACTTGGGCCACCAGAAGTAGAAGCCGGCGAACATCGCGAAGACGACGGTACCGAAGACCACGTAGTGGAAGTGGGCGACGACGAAGTACGTGTCCGAGACGTGGAAGTCCAGGGGCGGCGAGGCGAGGATGATGCCCGTGAGGCCACCGAAGAGGAACGTCACGAGGAAGCCGAGGCTCCACAGCATGGGTGTCTCGAACGTCAGCGACCCACGCCAGAGCGTGCCGATCCAGTTGAAGAACTTCACGCCCGTCGGCACCGCGATGAGCATCGTCATGAAGGCGAAGAACGGCAGGAGCACGGCGCCGGTGACGTACATGTGATGCGCCCAGACGGTCACCGACAGCGCTGCGATGGCGATCGTCGCATAGACGAGGCCCTTGTAGCCGAAGATCGGCTTGCGGCTGAAGACCGGGAAGATCTCCGAGACGATGCCGAAGAACGGCAGCGCGATGATGTACACCTCGGGGTGGCCGAAGAACCAGAACAGGTGCTGCCACAGGATGGCCCCACCGGCCTCGGGATCGAAGATGTGCGCGCCGAAGCGGCGGTCGGCTCCGAGTGCGAACAGCGCGGCGGCCAGCGGCGGGAACGCCATCAGCACGAGGATCGAGGTGATGAGCGCGTTCCAGGTGAAGATGGGCATCCGCCACATGGTCATGCCCGGGGCGCGCATGCAGATGATCGTGGTGATGAAGTTGACGGCGCCGAGGATGGTACCGAAGCCCGACAGCGCCAGGCCGAAGACCCACAGGTCCCCGCCGACGCCCGGGGAGAACGTCGTGCTCGAGAGCGGGGCGTAGGCGAACCAGCCGAACGAGGCGGCGCCCTGGGGGGTGATGAACCCGGAGACGGCGATGGTGCTGCCGAACAGGAAGAACCAGAAGGCCAGCGCGTTCAGTCGCGGGAAGGCGACGTCGGGCGCGCCGATCTGCAGGGGCATGACGAAGTTCGTGAAGCCCGCGAACAGCGGGGTCGCGAACATCAGCAGCATCACGGTGCCGTGCATCGTGAACAGCTGGTTGTACTGCTCCTTCGTCTGCAGGATCTGCATGCCCGGTTCGAAGAGCTCGGCACGGATGATCAGGGCCATCACACCGGCGAAGCAGAAGAAGACGAACGACGAGATCAGGTACATGAACCCGATCGTCTTGTGGTCGGTCGAGGTGATCCAGTTGACGACGATGCGTCCCTTGGACCTCGGGACCACGCGGGGAGCGGCTACGGTGCCGGCTTCCTCAAGGGTGTATTCGAAGGTGGACATCAGCTGCTGCTCCTGGCTGGGTCGGTATCGGGATCATCCTCCGGGTAGGAGTCGCGGTCGTACTCGTCGCCGAGCTGACCGTCTTCGAGCTGGTCCATCTGCGCGTCGAACTCCTCCTGCGAGACCACCTCCACGGTGAAGAGCATCTCCGAGTGGTACTGGCCGCACAGCTCCGCGCACTTGCCGGCGAAGGTGCCTTCCTTCGTGGGCGTCAGGTTGATGTAGTTGGTGCGCCCCGGGTAGAGGTCGCGCTTCATCAGGAAGCCGGGGACGAAAAAGGAGTGCTGCACGTCGCGGGCGTTGAGCTGGAGCTCGACCGTGCGGTTGACAGGCAGGTACAGGGTCGGCAGGTCCTCGATCTGGCCCGCCTCGCCCGTGAGGTGCGCCTGCACCCCGGTGGAGTACTTGTCCTCGTTGACGTAGTTGAAGTCCCAGGACCACTGCTTGCCGCGGACGTCCACGATCACGTCGGGGTCCTCGACGCGGGCGTCGATGCTCGCGATGTCCCGCTCGGTGAAGTAGAAGAACACGAGCACCATGAAGAGGGGGATCGTCAGGTAGAAGATCTCCAGCGGCAGGTTGTAGCTCATCTGCCGGGGGTAGCCCGTGTCGTTCTTCCGGCGGCGGTAGGCCACCATGCACCAGATGATCAGGCCCCACGTGATGACGCCGACGGCCAGGGCCGCGATCCACGAGTTGACCCACAGATCGGTGATGGCCCCGGTGTGGTTGGTGTTGTCCCGGTCTGCCGGAAGCCAGCCCTTTTGGGCTTCTGCCGAACAGCCGGTCAGTAGGAGGGCGCCGGCCAGCGTGATGCTGGAGATCTTCGTGATCCTGACGCGCTTGCTACCGGTTCGGTCCTGCGAACTCACAGACGGACCTTCCTTTTCTACGTGCGTTGCCACCCGCTCATGAAGCTGCCCGGGGTGCACATCCAGTTTTACTACTCACTGTAGAGCTTACCTGTAAGACCCGCGATCCGGTGACATGCGAAAGGCCCGGAACACTCCCCTTCGGGGTGCTCCGGGCCTTTCGCCACGTGCTAGTGGAAGGAGTCTCCACAGGCGCAGGAACCGCCTGCGTTCGGGTTGTCGATGGTGAATCCCTGCTTCGCGATGGTGTCCTCGAAGTCGATGGATGCGCCGGACAGGTACGGGACGCTCATCTTGTCCACGATGACCTCGACGCCGTCGAAGTCGCGGACGGCGTCCCCGTCGAGGACCCGCTCGTCGAAGTACAGCTGGTAGATGAGTCCCGAGCAGCCGCCGGGCTGCACGGCGACGCGCAGGCGGAGGTCCGTGCGGCCCTCCTGCTCGAGGAGGCTGCGCACCTTGCCTGCTGCGACGTCGGACAGGGCGACCTCGTGGACAGGGAGGTCCGTGGACTCCTGCAGGGCCTCTGCTTCGGTGGTCGGTGTGCTCATGGTGTCTCTCCTAGCTCGGACCCTGTGGATCCGCTCTCAGTGCCGTCCGCGGTGTGGCGCGCACGGCTTTGTCCAATCCTACGCCGGGCCCACTCCCCTTCTAACGGCCGGGAGGCCCGAAACATTTCCGCGCGGCCGGGCCCGTGTCAGCCCTGGCCGCCGTGCAGCCCGCCGTCGTTGATGCGGGCGAGGAGGATCGCCTCGGCCAGGACGGCCTTCCGGAACTCGTCGAGGTGCAGGGATTCGTTGGCGCTGTGGGCCCTCGAGTCCGGGTCCTCGACGCCGGTGATCAGGATCTGCGCGGAGGGGAACAGCTCGGTGAGGTCGGCGATGAAGGGGATGGAGCCCCCCATGCCCGCCTCGACGGCGGGCACCCCCCACGCCTCCTCGAGTGCCTCGAGCGCCAGACGCGACGCCGGTTCGCTCGTGTCGGTGCGGAAGGGGCTGCCCGTCTCCCCCGGCGTGAAGGTGACCCGGGCGCCGAAGGGCGCGTGGTTCTCGACGTGCCGGCGGACGGCGTCCATGGCGGACCGCGGGTCCTGGCCGGGTGCCAGCCGGAGGCTGAACTTGGCGCGGGCACGCGGCAGGAGCGTGTTCGAGGACAGGGCCACGCTCGGGACGTCCATGCCGATGATGGAGAGCGCGGGCTTGTGCCACAGCCTGGAGGCGATGGAGCCCGTCCCGGCGAGCTGTACGCCCTCGAGCACCGACGCGTCCGAGCGGTAGTCGGCTTCCGCGTAGTCCACGGTCGCGTGGTCCCCGCCCTGCAGGCCCGCGATGGCGACGTCGCCGGCGTCGTCGTGCAGTGTCGCGATGAGCCGGGCGAGCAGGGTGGGGGCGTCGAGTACGGGCCCGCCGAACATGCCGGAGTGCACCGCGTGGTCGAGGACCTGCACCTCGATCGTGCCGTCCACGAGGCCGCGCAGGCTCGTGGTGAGCGCCGGCACGCCCACCTTCCAGTTGCTGGAGTCGGCGACGACGATGACATCGGCCTCGAGGTCCTGCCGGTAGGTCTCGAGGAACGAACGGAAGGTCGGCGACCCGGCTTCCTCCTCGCCCTCGATGAAGAGCGTCACGCCCACCCCGAAGGAGTCCCCGAGCACGTCGGACAGGGCCCGGAAGGCACCGATGTGGGCCATGATGCCGGCCTTGTCGTCGGCTGCGCCGCGGCCGTAGAGCCTGCCGTCGCGCTCGGTGGCCACGAACGGCTCGCTCTCCCAGAGCGCGGGGTCGCCGGGCGGCTGGACGTCGTGGTGGGCGTAGAGGAGCACGGTCGGGCGGTCGCCGACGGCGGGGCGACGGGCGACGACGGCCGGCCCGCCCGGGGTGCCGCCGTTGTCGACGCGGAGGATGCGGACGTCGTCGATGCCGGCGTCGCGGATGAGCGCGGCGACGGCCTCGGCGCTGCGGTCCAGTTCGGCGGCGTCGAACGCTTCCCAGGCGATGCCGGGGATCGCGACGAGGTCGGAGAGCTGCTCGACGATCCGGGGGAACGCAGCATCGACGCTCGTCCGCAGCTGCTCGACGACGCGGGAGGGCTCGTTCGGATGCTCGGTGGAGGTATTCGTGGAGGTCATGCCAGAACCCTACACAGGCAGGTTCCGGCGACGACCGGTGTGGAGCACGGGTCGGTGGACGGCCCGATGGGCCGGCCGACGAACGGGTCGGGCGGTGCGTCCGCGGCGGGGTACGACCGGATCGGCCGGATCAGCCGGACCGGACCGGCGAGGCGTGGTCGGCGAGCCGGTATCCTGTAGGGGTGTTCGGACGAAATAAGGAAGCACCCTCTGCCCAGGAAGTCGTTGACAGCGCTTCATCTACCCCCGAGACCCGCCGCGTGCAGGGCAAGGGCGCCCCGACGCCCCGGCGCAGCGTGCAGCAGGCGGCCCGCAAGCGGCCGCTCGTGCCGGCCGACCGGAAGGCCGCCCGGGACAAGGACAAGTCGTCGGTGCGGGATGACCGCGCGAGGATGCGCCAGGCCCTCGACACCGACGACGAGCGCTACCTGCCGCTGCGGGACAAGGGCGCGAACCGGCGCTTCATCCGCCAGTTCGTCGACGCCCGCGTGAACATCGGTGAGTTCCTCATGATCGCCGCGCTGGTGTTCGTGGTCCTGAGCTTCTTCCAGTCCCTCGCCGTGCAGAGCGCCGTCCTGATGGCGTTCTGGGTGCTCATCGTCGCCGTGATCGTCGACTGCGTGCTGCTGCGCCGGAAGCTGAAGAAGAAGCTGACGGAGAAGTTCGGCGGCCCCAACCAGGGCGACCTCTGGTACGGGGTGACCCGTGCGCTGCAGCTGCGCCGACTGCGCCTGCCGAAGCCGCAGGTCAAGCGCGGGCAGTACCCCTCCTGATCCGGGCGCGGTGCGCCGTGTCCACCGGGAGGAGCCGGGCCTTCTGGCCCGGCTCTTCCCGTGTCAGGGGGTCAGGCGGGAGCGCTCGGGCGGAGCCGGACTCAGGCGACGGCACGACGGCGGCGGTCCGCCAGCCCCCGGTTGATCCGGCGTGCCCAGAAGGGGCCCTCATAGAGGAAGGCCGTGTACCCCTGCACGAGCGTGGCGCCGGCCTCGAGCCGCTCGAGGACGTCGTCGGGGGTCTCGACGCCGCCGACCGAGACGATGGCCAGCTGGTCACCGACGGCGGACCGGAGCCGCGCGAGGACCTCGAGCGACCGGGCCTTCAGGGGCGCCCCGCTGAGCCCGCCGACGCCCTTGGCCATGACGGTGGCGGGGTCGGTGACGAGGTTCCCGCGGGTGATGGTGGTGTTCGTGGCGACGATGCCGTCGAGCCCGAGGTCGAGGGCGAGGGCGCCGACGTCGTCCAGGTCCTGGTCCGTGAGATCGGGGGCGATCTTGACGAGGAGCGGGACGTGCCGTCCGGCCGCGCCGTCCGCGGTGGTGCGCACCGCCTCCAGGAGCGGCCGGAGGGAGTCGACGCTCTGCAGCAGCCTGAGCCCGGGCGTGTTCGGTGAGGACACGTTGACCACGAGGTAGTCCGCCACGGGGGCGAGCCGGCCGGCGCTCACGAGGTAGTCGGCGACGGCGTCGGCGATGTCCACCTTCTTGGTCTTGCCGATGTTCACCCCGACGACGGGCCGCTGCCGCGATCCGTAGCGGCGCGCGAGCCGCTGCCGGGCCGACGTCAGGCGCGGCGCGACGGCGGCGGCGCCGTCGTTGTTGAAGCCCATGCGGTTGATGACGGCCCTGTCCTCGACGAGCCGGAACAGGCGGGGCGCCGGGTTGCCGGGCTGCGCCCGGCCGGTGATCGTCCCGATCTCGACATGGCCGAACCCGAGCGCGGTGAGTGACAGCACGCCCTTGCCGGCCTTGTCGAAGCCGGCGGCCAGGCCGAAGGGCGACGGGAAGTCGACACCGAAGGCGGTGGTCGCGAGGCTCGGATCGGGTGCGCAGAAGCGACGCAGACCCCAGCCCACGGGCGTGCGGTCGACGGCGCGGATGAGGGCGAACCCGATCCTGTGCGCCCTCTCGGCGTCCATGCCGGAGAAGGCGATCCGGAAGAAGGTCGGGTAGAAACGCATGGGTCAAGAGTTCCACGACGGATGCAGGAGCATCAACTCGGGGCGTCGGCAGGACGATAATGTCCACCATGGACGAGTCCTGGACCGAGGACATCCTCGGACCCTCCTTCCGTGCGCTGACGCTGCCTCTCGAACCCGACGACGAGGGCCCGCGGGTCGCGACGCTCGTCGCGTACGAGCCGGACGGCGCCGGCGGTCCCGCCGAGCAGGCGGGACCCGCGCGCGCCGTGCTGTACGTCCACGGCTTCAGCGACTACTTCTTCCACGAGGAGTTGGCGCGGACCCTGCACCTGCACGGCTGGGAGTTCTTCGCCCTCGACCTGCACAAGTACGGGCGGAGCCTGCTGCCCGGCCAGACCCCCGGCTACGTGTCCACGCTCGAACACTACGACGCGGACCTCGAGGCCGCGATACTGGCGCTCGGGCAGCGGATCGCGGCCCGACGCGGCGCTCCCACCGCCGTCGACCTCGTCCTGATCGCCCATTCGACCGGCGGCCTCGTCGCCACGCTGTGGATGGCGCGCAACCCGGGGCGGATCGCCGCCCTCGTCCTGAACAGCCCGTGGCTCGACACCCCGGGCACGCCGCTCCTGAAGAGGGCGGTCCGCAGGATCCTGACCGCGGCGTCCCGCCGCTGGCCGAAGGCGCGCCTGCGCCTGCCCGAACCGGGCTCGTCCGTCGGCAGGATCAGTGACTCCCGCGACGCGGAGTGGGTCATCGACCCGGTCTGGCGTCCGGCGGCGGGCTTCCCCGTCACGGTCGGGTGGCTCGCGGGCGTCCTCGCCGCCCACGACACGCTCGCGAGGGGGATCTCGGTCCGCGAGCCGGTCCTCGTCCTGTGCTCGACGGCGTCGACCCTCGGCACCGCCTGGAAGAACGCGAAGCTCGCGACGGACAGCGTCCTGGATGTCGCGCCCATGGTGCGCCGCGCCGCGGAACTCGGCCCGAGGGTGACCATCCGGAGGATCCACGGTGCCCTGCACGACGTCTTCCTGTCCCGCGGCGAGGTGCGCAGGCTCGCCGTCGACAGCGCGGCCTGGTGGCTCGACGCCTATGTGCCCGTCCGGGCGGACGACAGCGACAGTGTCCCCCGCGGCATGACGGCCCGGGCCTCGACGCCTCGGGTCCCGGCCGAACGACCGGCGCGGGACTAGGAGGTCAGGCGCGCGTCGGCGGCGCGGTCCACCGCTCCCCCGTACCGGCGGTCGCGCGACGCGTACTCCTCGATGGCCCGCCACAGCGTGCGGCGGTCGACGTCCGGCCACAGCGTGTTCATGAACACCATCTCCGCGTAGGCGGACTGCCACAGCATGAAGTTCGAGAGCCTCTGCTCGCCCGACGTGCGCAGGAACAGGTCGACGTCGGGCAGGTCCGGTTCGTCGAGGTAGCGCTGGATGGTCTTCTCGCTGACCGACGACGCCTTGAGCGTCCCGGCGGCCACGTCCTCGGCGATCGCGCGGGCGGCGTCCGCGATCTCGGCCCGGCCGCCGTAGTTGACGCACATGGTGAGCGTGCACGTGGTGTTGTCCACGGTGTGCCGCTCCGCGTCCTCCAGCTCACGGATGACCGACTGCCACAGCTTCGGACGGCGGCCGGACCAGCGGATGCGGACGCCCCACTCGTCGAGCTGGTCGCGCTGGCGCCGCAGCACGTCCTTGTTGAATCCCATGAGGAAGCGGACCTCCTCGGGCGAGCGCTTCCAGTTCTCGGTGCTGAAGGCGTACACCGAGACATGGCGGACGCCGATCTCGATCGCGCCCGCCATGACGTCGAGCAGCGCCGCCTCGCCGGCCTTGTGCCCCTCCGTCCGGGGCAGACCCCGCTCGTTGGCCCAGCGGCCGTTGCCGTCCATGACGATCGCCACGTGCGCGGGGACGAACTGCCGCGGGATGGACGGCACCTGCTCCCCGCTCGGGTGCGGCCAGGGCGCCACGGGTCGGGCTGGGTTCTTCATGCACGCTCCACATGTTTGAGGGAGGCGACCCCGCGTTCGAGGTGCCATTGCAGGTACGCCGCGACGAGGCCGGCGGCCTCGCGACGCGCACCGGTGTCGGACGCGTCCGCCGTGGTCCAGTCGCCGGTGAGGAGTGCTCCGAGCAGGGCCATCGTCGCGGACGACGGCGAGGCCGCCCCGGGAGGCCTGCAGTCCGCGCAGACGGCCCCGCCGAGCGGCGCGGAGAAGGCGGAGTGGGCTCCGGGCACGCCGCACCGCGCGCAGTCGGTGAAGCTGGGGGCCCATCCCGCGGTCGAGAGGGCGCGCAGCAGGTAGGAGTCGAGGATGAGCTCCGACGGGTGCAGGTCGCGGCTGAGGGCGGAGAAGGCGCCGGCGACGAGCGCGTACTGGGCACTCCCCGCCTCGCCGATGTCGGTGAGGCGCTCCGCCGTCTCGGCGATGGCCGTCGCGGCCGTGTAGCGCCCGTAGTCCGAGGCGATGCCGTGCCCGTACGCGCCCTTCGTCTGGGCCTGCGTGATGATGTCCAGGTTGCGTCCGTGCGCGAGGAGGAGTTCCACCGACATGAACGGCTCCAACCGGGATCCGAACTTGCTGCTGGTCCGCCGCACGCCCTTGGCCACGGCGCGCACCTGGCCCCGGTCACGGGTCAGGAGCACGATGATGCGGTCCGCCTCACCGAGCTTGTAGGTGCGGAGCACGACACCTTCGGCGCGGTAGGTACGTGATGCTGAGGAGGACGGCACGGTCCCATTCTCCCACCTGCCACCCCCGCCGGAGCAGGCGGCGGGGCCGGCGGCTGGGTGGCGGGCTGGGGTGGCGGGCTGGGGTGGCGGGCTGGGGTGGCGGGCTGAGGTGACGGTCGGGACGCCGACGGTCAGGCGGCGTCGCGGATGGCCCGGTTGACGGCCGAGACGACGGCCTTCAGGGCCGCCATGGTGGTGTTCGCATCGATGCCCACCCCCCACAGGACCCGCTCGCCGACGGCGCACTCCACGTAGGCCGCGGCACGCGCGTTCCCACCCGAGGACAGTGCATGCTCGGTGTAGTCGAGGACGCGCACGTCGACGCCGTCATGGCTCAGGATGGCCAGCAGCGCGTCGATCGGACCGCTGCCCTGCGCGGCCCTGCGCTGCTGGACGCCGTCCACGAGGAGCGTCGCGACGAGCTTGAACGATCCGTCCTCGGCGGTGTCGGTGTTGACGGAGGTCAGTTCGTAGTGGCCCCAGGCCTCCGTGCCGCCCTCGGTGCGGGTCGGCAGGTACTCGTCCTGGAAGACCGACCACAGCTGGGCACCGCTGACCTCGCCGCCCTGGGTCTCGGTGCGGCGCTGGATGACGCCGGAGAACTCGATCTGCGCACGCCGGGGCAGGTCCAGGCTGTGCTCGTTCTTGAGCAGGTAGGCGACGCCGCCCTTGCCGGACTGGGAGTTGACGCGGATGACGGCCTCGTAGGACCGGCCGATGTCCTTGGGGTCGATCGGCAGGTACGGGACGCCCCAGGGCAGGTCGTCGACGCCGACCCCGGCGGCGGCGGCGTCGCGCTCCATGCTCTCGAACCCCTTCTTGATCGCGTCCTGGTGGGACCCGGAGAACGCCGTGAAGACGAGGTCGCCGCCGTAGGGCGACCGTTCGGGGACGCTGAGCTGGTTGCAGTACTCGGCGGTGCGGCGGATGTCGTCCATGTCGGAGAAGTCGATCTGCGGATCGATGCCCTGGCTGAACAGGTTCATGCCGAGCGTCACCAGGTCCACGTTGCCGGTCCGCTCGCCGTTGCCGAAGAGGCAGCCCTCGATCCGGTCCGCGCCGGCCAGGTAGCCCAGCTCGGCGGCGGCGACGCCCGTCCCGCGGTCGTTGTGCGGGTGCAGCGACAGGATGATGCTGTCGCGGTCGGCCAGGTTCCGGGTCATCCACTCGATCGAATCGGCGTAGACGTTCGGCGTGGCCATCTCCACGGTGGCGGGCAGGTTCAGGATCATCTGCCGGTCCGCGGACGCCTCGAACACCGCCGACACCTCGTTGCTGATGCGTGCGGCGAAGTCCAGCTCGGTCCCGGTGAAGGACTCCGGCGAGTACTCGTACGTGATGGCCGTGTCGCCCATGTTCTCCTCGAACTTCCGGCACAGCCGGGCTCCCTGGAGGGCGATGTCGATGATGCCGTCCTGGTCCTGGTTGAACACCACGCGCCGCTGCAGCACCGACGTCGAGTTGTAGAGGTGCACGATCGCGCGGTCGGCGCCCTCGAGGGACGCGTAGGTGCGCTCGATCAGGTGCTCGCGGGACTGCGTCAGGACCTGGATGGTGACGTCGTCGGGGATGCGGTCCTCCTCGATGAGCTGGCGGACGAAGTCGAAGTCCGTCTGCGACGCCGAGGGGAAGCCGACCTCGATCTCCTTGTAGCCCATCCGGACCAGCAGGTCGAACATCTTGTGCTTGCGCTCGGGGTTCATCGGGTCGATGAGCGCCTGGTTCCCGTCGCGCAGGTCCACGGCGCACCAGCGGGGCGCCTTCGTGATGACGCGGTCGGGCCACGTGCGGTCGGGGAGTTCCACGGTGATCTGGTCCTGGAACGGACGGTACTTGCCGAAGGGCATACCGGAGGTCTTCTGTGCGTTCTGCATGGGAATCGGCCTTCTCTGCTGGAATGGAGGTTCTGGCGGCCGGGCAGTGCCACCGCGGCGAGGGATGGCCAGTAGCTCGTCAGTCCTAGATGGCCTCGCCGCGGCACCGAAGAAGGGTCAGCTGTGCGCGCACCTTGCCACGATAGCACGGCACATAGGATGGCTTCCGGGCGCCCCGCCCCGGGACGAACAGGTTCCGCACCACGAGGAAACGGGAAGCGACAATGACGATCAGCACCTTCGGTCCGCACCAGCTCGACGGGACGGTCCGGCCCCAGGACGACCTCTTCCGACACGCGAACGGCGTGTGGCTGAAGTCCTCCGTCATCCCCGAGGACCGTCCGCTGACGGGCTCGTTCACCGCGCTGCGTGACGCCTCGGAGCTCGCCGTCCGGGCCATCATCGAGGACGCCGCCGGCCGGGCAGCGGATCCGGCGGCGGACGGGATCGATGCGAAGCTCGGCGCCCTGTACGCGGACTTCATGGACACCGGGCGCATCGAGGCGGAGGGCGCCGCCCCGATCCTGCCCCTGCTCGAGCGCATCGCCGCGGTGACGAGCGTCGACGAACTGGTGGACCTCAGTGCCGGCCTCACCCGCTCCGGCGTGCAGGGCCTCGCGGCTCCCTACGTCAGCAACGATGCCGGCAATCCCGAACGGTACCTGCTGCACCTCTACCAGTCCGGGCTCGGGCTGCCCGACGAGTCGTACTACCGGGAGGACGGCTTCGCCGAGACCCGCGGGAAGTACGGTGACCTTCTCGCAACCCTCTTCGGGCTCGTCGGCAACGACGATGCTGTCGGAGCGGCTGCCCGGGTGCTCGCGCTCGAGACGCGCCTCGCGGCGTCGTCGATGGGCAGTGTGGAGCGGAGGGACCCCCAGAAGACCTACAACCTGGTGCAGCACGACGACGTCGCCGGCCTCTCGGGCCATCTCGTACCCTGGCTGAGGATCGTGACCGACGACCCGGACCAGGCAGGAGAGCTGGTCGTCAACCAGCCCGGGTACGTGCGCGGACTCGATGCCGCGCTGCGCGAGGAGGATCTGGGCACCTGGCGGGAGTGGCTGGCGAGCCGCGTGCTGCTGCATGCCTGCGACTACCTCGACGAGCGGTTCGTCGACGCCGCCTTCGCCTTCTACGGCACGCACCTCGCCGGCACACCTCGGCTGAAGGACCGGTGGAAGCGCGGCGTCGCCCTGGTGGAGGGTGCGATGGGCGAGGCGATCGGCCAGCGGTACGTGGAGCGGCATTTCCCTGCGACGCACAAGGAAGCGATGCTCGAGCTGGTGGGCAACCTGATCGCGGCGTACGAGTCGAGCATCACGGCCCTGACCTGGATGACCGACGGGACGCGGGTCAGGGCCCTCGAGAAACTAGCACGCTTCACCACCAAGATCGGCTACCCGGAGCAGTGGATCGACTACGGCCCGCTCGACGTCCGGCCCTCCGACCTCTACGGCAACGCCCTGCGCGCCGCCGAGTTCGAACACCGCCGGCAGCTCGACAAGCTGGGCCGGCCGATCGACCGCGGCCTGTGGCTCATGACGCCGCAGACCGTCAACGCCTACTACATGCCCACCATGAACGAGATCGTCTTCCCCGCGGCGATCCTGCAGACCCCGTTCTTCGACATCGAGGCCGACGACGCCGTCAACTACGGCGCCATCGGCGCGGTGATCGGCCACGAGATCGGCCACGGCTTCGACGACAAGGGGTCCCAGTTCGACGGGACGGGCATGCTCTCCAACTGGTGGAGCGAGCAGGACCGGGAGGCGTTCGACGCCCTCACGGGACGGCTCGTGGCGCAGTACGCGGCGCTCGAACCGTCCGAGGTGCCGGGCCAGGGCGTCAACGGCGAACTGACCCTCGGCGAGAACATCGGCGACCTCGGCGGCCTGGGCATCAGCTACCGTGCCTACCTCCTGAGCCTGGGCGGCGCCGAGCCACCCGTCGTCGACGGCCTCACGGGCACCCAGCGGTTCTTCCTCTCGTGGGCGACGTGCTGGCAGCAGAAGATCCGGCCCGAGGAGGCGAAACGGCGCCTGACCGTCGACCCGCACTCGCCGAACGAGTTCCGCTGCAACCAGGTGGTGCGGAACCTCGACGAGTTCCACGAGGCCTTCGGCGTGGGCGAGCAGGACGGCCTCTGGCTCGACCCGGCCGAGCGGGTCCGGATCTGGTAGGAGCCCGCGGCGGACCGGCGGGTCCGCCGCGCGGCTCTCCTCCGCCTAGAGGCCCGACGACGCCTGGCAGGTGACCTGGTCGGCGGTCTGGCCCTCCAGGTCGCTGCCGAGCGGCGGGGCGACGACCCTGGTGCCGGTCGCGAGGTCGGCGCCGACGAGCAGCTGGAGGCCCGCGGCCTGTTCGCTGAACACCACCTGGCTCCCGGGGATGCCGAAGCGCTCGGCGAGGTCGGCGGCGGCGGCATCGAAGCCGGTGCCGAACACGACCTGCGACACATCGGCCGGCACGGATTCCAGCGGCGAGTTCTGCGTGTAGCCGGCCTGGTCGAGGAGCTGCTGCACCGCGGCCGCCCGGTCCGTGTCCGTCGTGGCGTTGATGACGAGGACGGGCACGGTGGCCGGATCGACGGCAGGCGCCTCGGTCGTCGGGGAGGCGTCGGGCGCTGAGGGCGTGGCCGAGGGCTCCGGGGCCTCCTCGGTGAGGCCGCGGTCCTCCCGCAGGGCGTCGAAGAGCGGTGCGGCCGTCTCCTCGTCCAGCACCAGCCGGTTCGGGTCCTGGTCCCAGGGCGCGGTCGGCACGGTCACGAAGGCGATGTTGCCGAGATCGACGTCCTTCATGCGGTCTGCGATCTTGAGCAGTTCGGTGGGCTGCGACAGGCCCTCGTCGACCGTCAGGTTGCGCGTGATGACGTCGGCGATCGCGTAGAGCTTGGGCAGGTTCGTCAGCGTGCCCTCGGCCTGCACCTTGCGGGCCAGGGAGGCCATGAACGACTGCTGGGCCGCGATGCGACCGGTGTCGCCCCCGTCGCCGAAGCTGTGGCGCGTCCGCAGGAAGGCCAGCGCCTGGTCGCCCTCGACCTCGCTGGTGCCGGCGGGCAGGGACAGTCCGGAGAACTCGTCGTCGACGGGCTGCTGGACGCAGACCTCGACGCCGCCCACGGCGGAGGAGAGTTCCTTCACCGCGTCGAAGCCCGCCATCATGAAGTGGTCCACGGACAGGCCGGTGAGGTTGTTGATGGCGGCGACGGTGCAGCCGGGACCGCCCTCGTCGAGCGCCGCGTTCAGCTGGCCGAGGTCGAAGGCCTCCGAGACCTCGCCGGTGTCGGGGTTGACGCAGCTGGGCAGGGGCACCAGCAGGTCGCGGGGGAAGGAGACGACCGTGACGTCCTCGCGGTCGGCCGAGAGGGTGAGCAGCATCATGACGTCGGAGTTCCCCTCGCCCGAGGAGTCGCTCTCGTCGCCGTAGAACTCGCCGCTGTTCCCGGTGCGGGTGTCCGATCCCAGGATGAGGATCTGCAGCGGGTCGGTACTCGAATCGACGGGCAGGGCGGAATCCTGGTCCTCGGCGAGGTTGAGGGGCATCGTGAGGACGTTCGACTGCAGCCGGAAGACCTGCACCGCGACGAAGGCGACGACGGCCACGAGCACCGACGCCAGAACGATGGCCGTCAGCCTCAGGCCCCGGTGCCCCCCGCGCCGGCCGAGGTGCCGTCCGGGGCCCGTGGCGCCGGGCACGTCCGCGGGGGTCGCCTCGGAGGCATCACGGGCGCTGTCTGCGCCCTCGGTCGACGGTCGGCGGGTCATGCCCGGGCTCCTTCGGATGGAGGATGGTGGTCGGTAGTGGCGGTGGGCCGCACGCGCCGTCGCGCAGCGGGCCGCGACGGGGCGGCACGGAGGCCGGTCACCCGGCAGCGGCGGAAGAGTCCATGCGCGGGCTATCGCAGCCTATCGGCCCGTTCTGGCAGGACAACGAGCGGACCCGGTGAGTCGTGCCCCTAGAAGCCGAGCTTCACCAGCTGCTTGGGATCGCGCTGCCAGTCCTTGGCGACCTTCACATGCAGGTCGAGATAGATGCGGGTGCCGAGCAGGGCCTCGATGCCGCGGCGCGCGGTCGTGCCGACCTCCCGGAGCCTCGCGCCCTGCTTGCCGATGATGATCGCCTTCTGCGACGGCCGCTCGACGTACAGGTTCACGTGGACGTCGAGCATGGGGTTGTCCTCGCTCCGGCCCTCGCGCGGGATCATCTCCTCGACGACGACGGCGAGGGAGTGCGGCAGTTCGTCGCGGACGCCCTCGAGGGCGGCCTCGCGGACGAGCTCGGCCACCATGACGGCCTCCGGCTCGTCGGTCAGTTCTCCCCCGGGATAGAGCACGGGCGATTCCGGCATGTGCCTGCTGAACACCTCGGCGACCGTGTCGACCTGGAACCCGTCCGCGGCGGAGACGGGCACGATGTCCGCCCACCCCTCGGGACCCGCGACGTCGGTGCCGAGCTTCGCGACGGCGAGGAGCTGCTCGGTCAGGGCGCGCCGGTCCACGAGGTCCGTCTTGGTGACGACCGCGATCAGCGGCTTGCGGTTGAGCCGCGCGAGCTGCTCGGCGATGAACCGGTCGCCCGGGCCGATCTTCTCGTTGGCGGGCAGGCAGAAGCCGACGGCGTCGACCTCGGAGAGCGTGTCGGCGACGAGGTCGTTGAGCCGCTGCCCGAGCAGCGTCCGCGGCCGGTGCAGACCAGGGGTGTCGACGAGGACGATCTGGGAGTCCTCGCGGTTCACGATCCCGCGGATCGTGTGCCGCGTGGTCTGCGGCTTCGCCGACGTGATGGCGACCTTCTGCCCGACGAGGGCGTTCGTGAGGGTCGACTTGCCCGCATTGGGCCGGCCGACCAGTGAGACGAATCCGGCCCTGTGTTCAACGTCGCTCATGCTCTGCCTCTATCGTCTCTCGGTCGTCCTGCTCGGTGTGCTCTGGTGGAAGGCGGTGGGCGATCACGTGGGACACCCTGTTGCGGCGGCCCTCCACGCGTTCGGCCCGGAGGCCGATACCGTCAATTGTGACCTCCGAACCGACGATCGGCACCCTTCCGAGGGTCTTGGCCAGCAGGCCGCCGACGGTGTCGACCTCCTCGTCGTCGAGGTCCAGGCCGAACAGCTCGCCGAGGGTGTCGATGCCCATGCGCGCGCTCACCCTGTACTCGCCGTCGTCGAGCCGTTCCTGCTCCGGGACCTCGGAGTCGTACTCGTCCACGATCTCGCCGACGATCTCCTCGATGAGGTCCTCGAGCGTGACGAGCCCGGCGGTGCCGCCGTACTCGTCGATGACGATGGCGACGTGCGTGGACTCGCGCTGCAGTTCCCGCAGCAGGTCACCCACGGGCTTCGACTCGGGTACGTACCGGGCGGGCCGGCATGCGGCGTCGACGGGTCGCGAGAGGTTCGTCGCCGCACGCCCGTGGAGGTTCGCCACGACGTCCTTCAGGTACAGCAGGCCCCGGATGTCGTCGGAGCTCTCACCGATCACGGGGATGCGGGAGTACCCCGAGCGGAGGAACAGGGACATCGCCTGGTCGAAGGTGGACCCGGTGTCGATGGTGACCATGTCGGTCCGCGGGACCATCACGGAGCGGACCTTCGTGTCGCCGAGCTCGAACACCGAGTGGATGAGCTCCGCCTCGTTGTCCTCGATCATCTCGGCGTCCGAGGCGCGGGAGAGGAGTTCACGGAACTCCTCCTCGGTGAAGAAGGCGGCCTCGTCCCGGCTCGCGCCCGGTGTGATGGAACTGCCGATCCGCACCAGCCAGCGCGGGATCGGTCCGAGGATCGCACACAGGAAGGCCACGAGACCCGCGGTGAACCGGACGACGGCGGGTGCGTGCATGCGGCCGAGCTGGCGCGGGGAGACGCCGACGATCACGAAGCCGACGGCCGCCATGACGGCGGTGGCCAGGAGCCCGGCGAGCCAGATGCTGTCGAGCAGGTCGTGGAACAGGATGGCGACGGCGACGGCCCCGGCCATCTCGAACCACACGCGCCAGAAGCGCAGGGCATGCATGTGGGCGACGGGCGCATCGAGGATGCGGCGCAGCGACGAGGTGCGCGACTCCTGCAGGAGTGCCTCGCCGTCCTGGCGCGGGAGATAGCTGAAGGCTGCTTCCGCGGCGGTGACGAGGGCGGCGGTGAGGGCGAAGAGCAGGGCCATGAGCCCGAGGAGCCAGATGGTCAAGCGCGGGTCTCCTGGGGGGCGGTGCCACCGAGGAAGCCGGCGAGGAGCTGGCGCTGGAGGCCGAACATCTCCTTCTCCTCCTCGGGCTCCGCGTGGTCGTAGCCGAGGAGGTGGAGCACGCCGTGGGTGGTCAGCAGGAGCAGCTCGTCGTTCGTGCTGTGCCCGGCTGCAGCGCCCTGGGAGGCCGCGACCTCCGGGCAGAGGACGATGTCCCCGAGGAGGCCGGCAGGGGTGACCCGCCCCGGCGTCCCCGGGCGCAGCTCGTCCATGGGGAAGGAGAGCACGTCCGTGGGGCCCGGCTCGTCCATCCACTCGACGTGCAGCTTCTCCATCGCGGCGGTGTCCACGAGGATGATGGAGAGCTCGGCCTCGGGATGCAGGAACATCGATTCGAACAGGTAGTTGGCGAGGCGGACGAGCGACTCCTCGTCGACGTCGTACCCCGACTCGTTGTTGACCTCGACGCTCATCGGCTGCCGACCGGCCGGGCGGTGCGTGCCTGGCCGGCGCGCTGCGCCTCGTCCCAGGCGCTGTAGGCGGTCACGATGTCGCCGACGAGGCGGTGCCGGACCACGTCACTGGAGTCGAGTTCGCTGAAGTGGACGTCGTCGACGTCGCGGAGGATCTCGCTGACGATCCGCAGCCCGGAACTCGTCCCGCTCGGGAGGTCCACCTGGGTGACGTCGCCGGTCACGACCATCTTCGAGCCGAAACCGAGGCGCGTGAGGAACATCTTCATCTGCTCCGGCGTCGTGTTCTGGGCCTCGTCGAGGATGATGAACGCATCGTTGAGCGTCCGGCCGCGCATGTAGGCGAGCGGGGCGACCTCGATCGTGCCGGCGGCCATGAGGCGCGGGATCGAGTCCGGGTCCATCATGTCGTGCAGGGCGTCGTACAGCGGACGCAGGTACGGGTCGATCTTGTCGTTGAGCGTCCCGGGCAGGAAGCCCAGCCGCTCCCCCGCCTCGACGGCGGGGCGGGTGAGGATGATCCGGTTGACCTCCTTCTGCTGCAGCGCCTGCACGGCCTTCGCCATCGCGAGGTACGTCTTGCCGGTACCGGCCGGACCGATCCCGAACACGATCGTATTGCGGTCGATCGCATCCACGTAGGTGCTCTGGTTCAGCGTCTTGGGGCGGATCGTCTTGCCGCGCGAGGAGAGGATGTTGACGGACAGGACCTCCGAGGGCCGGGCCGCGCTCTGCGTCCTGAGCATGGACACGAGCTGCTCGAGGACCTGCGGTGAGACCGTCGCGTTGTTGCTGGCCATGGTCTGGATCTCGCCGACGAGGCGCTCGGTGCGGAGCACGTCCGCCGAGGGCCCGGTGATGGTCAGCTCGTGGCCCCTGGCCTGCAGCCCCACGCCCGGGAACGAGTCCTCGATCAGGCGGAGGGCCTCGTCGTTCGAGCCGAGTGCCTGCACCATCTGCTCCGTCGAGTCGAAGACGAACGTCCTGGTGTCCAGCCCTGCGGCGTTGATGCCTGTTGAAGATTCGCTCATAGCTCGGCCGTCCGGCCTTCGATCGCCCTCATTCGAGTAGTCGTACACGTCGTGGTGGTGGTTCTGCCGGGCACGGGTCCCGCCCCGCGCGAGGCGCGGACGAACTGTGGCAGAGATGCCAATCCTACGCCATACCCCTTTTCCCCTCCCCTGTGTCAACAGGGGAGGGAGGCCCTTGATTCCCGGCGGGAGGACCGGTGGCGCGCGAGCCGGGGCAGCGCTCGCCGGCGGCCGGGTACCCCCCGGCGTTCATCGCGAATCAGCAACGTCTTCGTATCGATCGGGTTTCAGTCCCGGGCGCTGCACGTATTCGGGCGGGTGCGTACGGCCGCCCTGTGCCAAGCTGAAAAGAGGCCCGGCGGAGCGGACCGCAGATCGGTCCTCGCCCGCATCGACTCCGAGCGTCGATGTCCGCAGGACCGCGAATATTCCAGGAATCGACCCGCGCCCCGGCGCGCCCGACGGAAGGGGGCCGGCATGAGTGAGCAGGACCCCCTGAAGAGGAGCCGCCTCGGACTGCGCGGCATCCTCCTCGCCTCCGGTGGGGTGCTCCTCGTCGGCAGCGTGTTCGTGGTCCCGAATGCCGGGCTGCTCCAGGGCGGCGGGCCGACGACGGCGATCGCCGAGACCCTGGCGACGGTCTCCCCCGGCGAGGATCCCGGCCCCTCGGACCCTGCGATCCGGAACCAGGGTGCTGCTGCGGGCCCCGCCGAAGCGGCACCGGCGCAGGCACTGGTGCCCGTGTACTGGCTGGGGGACGTCGAGGGCAGCGACCGCCTGTTCCGCGAGTTCCTCTCCGCCCCGGAGGGCTCCACCGGCGACCCGATCGCCGACGCCGTCCGGCTCATGACCGCCGGTCGGCCCCTCGATCCCGACTACCGTTCCCCCTGGCAGCAGGCCTCGAGCGTGCGGTCGGCGATCTCGACGAAGAACGTCATCACCCTCGACATCTCCTCCGACGCGTTCTCCCCCCGCCTCGACGAGGACGCCGCCCGCCTTGCACTGCAGCAGCTCGTCTACACGGCGACGGCCACAGCCTCGAATGCGGGCCTCATCCCGGGCGGGGAGTCGAGTTCCGTCGTCGTGCTGGTGGACGGGGCGGCCGACGTCCGCGCGTTCGACGCCATCGACCTGGTCGGCGAATGGACCCGCGACACGACGGCACTCGCCCCCGTCTGGATCATCGACCCCCAGGAGGACGTGGAGGCGGATACCGCCGGGCTGATCATCCACGGTGTCGGCCCGTCCTCGGAGGAGTCCGTCGCCTGGCGGATCGACCGCAGCGAGGACGGCTCGGCGGACGGCCCGAGGGGACTGTTCCGCGACGGGTCGGTGGACATCGCACCGGAGGACGGCGCCTACTCCTTCTCCGTGACCCTGCCCCCGGGGCGGTACGACATCACGGTGTCCGTCCCCGCCGGGGACGCCGAGGCGCGTGACTCGAAGACCGTCGTCGTCAGGTGACCGCCGCCGGGTTCCCGCCCGGCGGGCCTGCTACCAGCGGTCGAGCAGGTGGTTCAGGAGGACCAGTGCGGCCGGACCGGCCGACGACGAGCGCAGGACGTGCGGTCCGAGGCGCGCCGTCCCCGCTCCGACGGCGCGGAGCTTCCCGAGCTCGGCGTCGCTGATGCCGCCCTCGGGTCCGACGACGACGGCGGTCGAGGACGGCACCTCGAGCCCACCGGCGGCGCGCAGCGCCGACACCTGCTCGGCGAGCGACGCGTCCGCGTCCTCGTGGAGGACGACGAGGCGGTCCACCGACGACGCCCATGCGGCCAGCCGCGAGGTGTCCATCACGTCGTGCACGTGGGGGACGAACGAGCGGCGGGACTGCTTCGCGGCGGCGCCCACGAGCGACACCCACTTCTGCCGGCCCTTCTCCGCCCTGTCGCCCCGCCAGCGCACGATGCTGCGTTCCGCGTGCCACGGGACGACGGCGTCGACGCCGAGCTCCGTGGCCGCCTCCACGGCCTGCTCGTCACGGCCGCCCTTGGCGAGAGCCTGCACGAGCACGAGACGATGCAGGGGTGCCGGGTCCTGGCCCGCCGTCTCGACACGGAGCTCGACCGTCCCCGCGCCGACCGCCGTGATGACACCGCCGAGGCGGTAGCCGGCGCCGTCGGAGACGTCGATGTGCTCCCCCGGAGTGAGCCGCCGCACGGTGGCGGCGTGGCGCCCCTCGTCCCCGCCGAGGACGAACAGGGCGCCGGGCACGGCAGCCCGGACCGGGTCACCCGGCCCGAAGAACAGGGGTCGCGTCATGCTCAGCGGTTCCCGAGGCGCTCCCGCAGGCGCGCGAACACGCCCGAACCGCTGCTGGCGAGCTGTCCGTCCGTGTACTCCTCGCCGCGCAGCTCCGCGAGCCGGCGCAGGAGCTCCTCCTGCTGGTGGTCGATGTTGCGCGGGGTCTCGACGTTCAGGTGGACGCGGAGGTCTCCCCTGCCCTGGCTCCGGAGGTGCGTGACCCCGAGTCCGCGGAGCGTCAGGATCTCACCGGACTGCGTGCCGGGCTTGATCACGAGTTCCTGGTCGCCGTCGTACGTCTCCAGGTGCACGCTGGTGCCGAGCGCGGCCGCCGTCATGGGGACGCTCAGGGTCACGTGCAGGTCGTCGCCGTCGCGCAGGAAGGTCGAATCGGTGTTGACCCGGATCTCCACGTACAGGTCGCCCTGGGGTCCGCCGGCGATCCCGGCCTCGCCCTGCCCGGCGAGCTGGATGCGCGTGCCGGTACCCACGCCGGCGGGGACCTTGATGGTCAGGGTGCGCCGGGCGCGGATGCGGCCCTCGCCGCTGCACTCGTGGCAGGGGCTGGGGATCACGGTGCCGTAGCCCTGGCAGGTGCCGCAGGGTGCGCTCGTCATGACCTGCCCGAGGATGGACCGGACCGCGCGCTGGACCTGGCCGGACCCGCCGCAGATGTCGCAGGTCCGGACGGACGTGCCGGGCTGGCAGCAGGTGCCGTCGCACGTGGGGCACACCTCCGCGGTGTCCACCTCGATCTTCTTGTTGGCGCCGAAGACGGCGTCCCTGAGGTCGATGCGCACGTTGATGAGGGCGTCCTGCCCACGGCGTGTCCGCGACGGGGCGCCGGCCTGCTGCCCTCCGCCGCCGAAGAAGGTCTCGAAGATGTCCTGGAACGCGAACCCGGAGCCCGAGTAGCCGGCGCCGTACCCGTTGTCGGTCCCGTTCTCGTTGCCCGTCGTGTCGTAGACGCGGCGCTTCTGGGGATCGGAGAGCACCTCGTAGGCGTGCGTGACGCGCTTGAACTCCTCGGCGGCGTCGTCACCGGTGTTCACGTCCGGGTGGAGCTTGCGCGCCAGCTTGCGGTACGCCTTCTTGATCTCCTCGCCGGTCGCGCCCTGCGCGACCCCGAGGACCTCATAGTGATTACTCACTCGTGCACATCACTTCCTGTTGGGAACTTCTGTCTCTGCTCGCCGGTACGGCGGAAATGCGGGGGCGCCCCGGGAGGCGCCGGCCTACTCCTCGAGGACCCTCGAGAGGTAGCGGGCGACGGCGCGCACGGCGGCCATCGTCGTCGGGTAGTCCATGCGGGTGGGCCCGAGGACGCCGAGCTTCGCGCCCGCGTCCGGTCCGTAGCCCGTCGCCACGACGGAGGCCCCCGACAGGCCGCCGTACGGGTTCTCGCTCCCGATCCTCACCGAGATGCCCCGGGCGTCGTACTCCATCTCGGAGAGGAGCCGCAGCATGACCACCTGCTCCTCGAGTGCCTCGAGGACGGGGCCGATGCTCAGCGGAAAATCGCCGGTGGACCGGGCGAGGTTCGCCGTCCCGGCCAGCAGGATCCGGTCGTCGCGGCCGAGCCCTGCGAGCTGCTCCAGCGTCCTGATGATCGTACCCCCGTGGGCCCGCAGCGGAGGGGGCAGCTGCGACAGCGCCCCACCGAGCTCGGCGGGCAGCACCGACAGCTTCACACCGGACACGGCCGAGAGGATCCGCTGCCTGAGCTCCGCGAGCTCGGTCTCCTGGATCGCCGCCGGGGTGCGCACGATGCGCTGCTGGACGGTGCCGTTGCTGGCGATGAGGACGACGAGGATCTGCTGCGGAGCGAGCAGCACGAACTCTATGTGCCGGACCGACGCTCCGCCGACGCGCGGGAACTGGACGACGGCGACCTGGTTGGTGAGCTGCGCGAGGAGCCGCACGGTCCGGTCCATCACGTCGTCCAGGTCGTCGGCACCCTCCAGGAGCGTCTGGATGGCCTTCTTCTCGGCGGCCGAGAGCGGCTTCACCTCGGAGATGCGGTCGACGAAGAGGCGGTAGCCCTTGTCCGTGGGGATGCGGCCGGAACTGGTGTGGGGGGCCGCGATGAGCCCCTCCTCCTCGAGGACAGCCATGTCGTTGCGGATGGTGGCGGACGAGACGCCCAGCCGGTGGCGGTCGACGAGGGCCTTGGAGCCGACGGGCTCCCGCGAGTGGACGTAGTCCTCGACGATGGCCCGGAGCACCTCTAGGCGTCGTGGTTCACTCATTCCTGTGTCACCTCCGGGTCCGCTCCTGACGACTGCGCTTCACGGGTGGTTCCGAACGGTTAGCACTCGACACACCCAAGTGCCAAGTCTAGTACGTCGGCACCGATTGTTAGCATTGGGGACCGGGCCGCGGCAGACCGCCGGAGCCCCCACGGGAAGGACACGCTCGGCATGGAGTACGGCTGGGGAGCACAGGACATTGCGGCTCCGAAGCGGGCCGTCCTGCCCGACGTCCCGGTCGAGAAGGACATGGTCCTGGAGGACGTGCAGAGCGGTTTCGTCGGTGCGGTGGTCCGCGTCGAGAAGTCCGGCGGACTGCACGTCATGGTCCTCGAGGACCGGCGCGGGAAGACGCGCACCTTCCGGCTCGGCCACGGATTCCTCCTCGACGGCGCGCCCGTGCACGTCGTCGCCCCCGTCGTGCGGGCGGCACCCGCTGCCACGCGCACGGCGTCCGGCTCCCTCAGGGTGGACGGAGCACGTGCGAGGACGGCGCGTGCCAGCAGGATCTGGGTGGAGGGCAAGCACGACGCCGAACTGGTCGAGAAGGTGTGGGGCGACGACCTGCGGCTGGAGGGGATCGTCGTCGAGCCGCTGCACGGCGTCGACGACCTCGAGGGGGCCGTGCGCGCCTTCGGACCCGGGCCGCAGCGGAGGCTCGGGATCCTCGTCGATCACCTCCTGCCGGGGACGAAGGAATCGCGGATAGCGCAGCAGGCGATGACCGTGCCCGGCGCCCGCCACCACGTCCTGATCGTGGGCCACCCCTACGTGGACGTCTGGCAGGCCGTGAAGCCGGCCGCGCTGGGCCTCGACGCGTGGCCGGTGGTGCCCCGCCACCAGGACTGGAAGACGGGCATCCTCGCGGGTCTCGGCTGGCCGCACTCCGATCAGGCCGCCGTCGCACACGGCTGGAGGCGGATCCTCGCAGGCGTCAGCACCTACGCCGATCTGGAGCCCTCGCTGCTCGGCCGGGTCGAGGAGGTCATCGACTTCCTGACCGCACCGCCGGGGAGCGATTGAGCGGCTCAGCACCGGCCACCACGTATCCTAGAAGCACACTCCCGGGGAGAGTTCCCGCCAGCCACCGAAGGAATCGACGTTGTCCAACACTGCCGACCACCAGCACCACGGCCGGGGCGAGTCCCGCCCCGCGTTCGAAGGCACGCCGGCAACAGCCCTTCCGCTGACGGCCTCCGAGGACCGCCAGTTCGCCACGCTGGCGCACTTCGGCGGGATCCTGGGTTTCATCCCCTCCCTGCTGATCTACCTCATCTTCAAGGACCGCGGCCCGTTCACCGCCCAGGAGTCGAAGGAGGCGCTGAACTTCACGCTCCCGCCGACCGTCCTGGCCCTCGCCGCCTGGCTGCTGTCCCTCGTGCCGGTCGTCGGCGGCTTCTTCGCCGTCGTGAACGCCCTCATCTGGGTCACGATCACGATCTTCTCCGTCAACGCGGGGATCCAGGTCAACCGCGGACGCCCGTACCGGTACTCCCTGAACCTGCGCCTGATCCACTGAGCGGAGCCCCACACTCCACCGCAGCCGACGGTGCTGCCCTGCGGTGACCTCGCCGCCGAGCGGCTGTCCAACCCTGCGACCTGCGTTCCAGCCGCCCGGTGACCTGTTGTCCCGGGCGTGTCCGCCCCGGTCCCGCGCGGGGCGGACTCAGTCCGGAAGCAGTCTCCGCACGACGGCGTCGGCCAGCAGCCTACCCGGGAACGTCAGGACGACGCGGCCCGCGAAGGCGGCGGTCGCGTCGACCAGACCGTCCGCGATCAGGCCCGCGACGGCCCTGCGGCCCGTCGCCGTCAGGGACGCCGTGGGCAGCCCCTCGCGCAGCCGGACACGGAGCATGACGTCCTCGACGTAGCGGTCCTCGGCGGACAGCACCTCCCGTCCCGCTGCCGGTGATCGGCCCGCGTCGAGCGCGTCGGCGTAGGGCCGGGGGTGCTTCACGTTCCACCAGCGGGTGCCACCCACGTGGGAATGTGCTCCGGGGCCGGCACCCCACCAGTCGCTGCCGCGCCAGTACGCGAGGTTGTGCCGGCACTCGTCGCCCGGCGTGCGCGCCCAGTTGCTCACCTCGTACCAGTGCAGCCCGGCAGCCGTGAGCATCTCCTCGGCGAGGGCGTACTTGTCCGCGTGGTCGTCGTCGTCGATCGGCGGCACCTGGCCGCGCCGGATGCGCGAGGCGAGCCGCGTGCCGTCCTCGATGATGAGGGCGTAGGCGGAGATGTGGTCGGGACCGTAGGACAGTGCCGTGGCCAGGGACGTGCGCCAGTCCTCCAGCGACTCCCCCGGCGTGCCGTAGATCAGGTCCAGGCTCACGTGGAGCCCGGCATCGCGCGCCCACTGCACGGCCTGCGGGACACGCTCGGGCGTGTGGGTGCGGTCGAGCACCGCGAGGACGTGCGGCACCGCCGACTGCATGCCGAAGGAGACCCGGGTGAATCCGGCCTCCCGCAGGATGCGCAGCGATTCCGGTGTGACCGAATCGGGATTGGCCTCGGTGGTGACCTCCGCGTCCGGAGCCAGTCCCCACGTGGCTCGGGCGGCCCGCAGGATCGACGCGAGGTCCTCGGCGGGGAGCAGCGTCGGAGTCCCTCCTCCGAAGAACACCGTGGTCAGGGGCCGGGCCGGCACCCCGGACGCTGCCATGACGCGTGCTCCCAGGTCGATCTCGGCGAGCACGGACCCCGCGTACGCGTCCTGCGATGCTCCCCCGCCCAGTTCCGTCGCGGTATAGGTGTTGAAGTCGCAGTAACCGCACCGGACGGCGCAGAACGGGATGTGCACGTAGAGGCAGAAGTCACGGGACAGCGCCCCGTCGGCCGCCGCTGGAGGCAGCAGGCCGTCGTCGGGTGCGGGCAGGCCGAGCGGCAGTGCACTAGGCATGCCGGCGGGCCCCCTGGGTACCGTGCGGGGTCACTTCTTGGCTTTGTCCTTCGACTCGTCGGACGACAGCGCGGCGATGAAGGCCTCCTGGGGGACCTCGACGCGGCCGACCATCTTCATGCGCTTCTTGCCCTCCTTCTGCTTCTCGAGGAGCTTGCGCTTGCGGGTGATGTCTCCGCCGTAGCACTTCGCGAGGACGTCCTTGCGGATGGCCCTGATGCTCTCCCGGGCGATGATGCGCGCACCGATGGCGGCCTGGATGGGCACCTCGAACTGCTGGCGCGGGATGAGCTCGCGCAGCTTGCCCGTCATCATCACGCCGTACGCGTAGGCCTTGTCGCGGTGGGTGATGGCGCTGAAGGCGTCCACCTGTTCGCCCTGCAGGAGGATGTCCACCTTGACGAGGTCGGCCACCTGGTCGCCGTCGGCCTTCCAGTCGAGGGACCCGTAGCCGCGGGTCTTCGACTTCAGCAGGTCGAAGAAGTCGAAGACGATCTCCGCGAGGGGCAGCCGGTAGCGGATCTCGACGCGGTCCTCCGAGAGGTAGTCCATGCCGCCGAGCACGCCGCGGCGCTGCTGGCACAGCTCCATGATGGCGCCGATGAACTCCGACGGGGCGAGGATGGTGGCGGACACCATGGGTTCGCGCACCTCGGCGATCTTGCCCACCGGGTACTCGCTCGGGTTGGTGACCTTGACGGCGCGCTTGTCCTCGAGGGTGACCTCGTACTCGACGTTGGGCGCGGTGGAGATGAGGTCGAGGTTGTACTCCCGCTCGAGGCGCTCGCGCGTGATCTCGAGGTGCAGCAGCCCGAGGAAGCCGACACGGAAACCGAAGCCCAGCGCCGCGGACGTCTCGGGCTCGTAGACGAGGGCGGCGTCGTTCAGGGTGAACTTGTCCAGGGCGTCGCGCAGCACGGGGTAGTCCGTGCCGTCGAGGGGGTAGAGCCCGGAGAAGACCATGGGCTTGGGGTCCTGGTAGCCGCCGAGCGACTCCGCGGCCGGCTTGGCGAGGTTGGTGACGGTGTCGCCGACCTTCGACTGGCGGACGTCCTTCACGCCGGTGATGAGGTAGCCGACCTCGCCCACGCCGAGGCCCTTGGACGGCGTCGGCTCGGGCGAGCTGACGCCGATCTCGAGCAGCTCGTGGCTGGCACGGGTGGACATCATCTGGATGCGTTCGCGCGGGCTCAGCTTGCCGTCGACCACCCGCACGTACGTGACGACGCCGCGGTACGTGTCGTACACAGAGTCGAAGATCATGGCGCGGGCGGGTGCGTCCGGGTTCCCGGTGGGCGGGGGGAGGTCGCGGACGATCTTGTCCATGAGCACCTCGACGCCCATGCCGGTCTTGCCGGAGACCCTGAGCACGTCCTCCGGTTCGCCGCCGATCAGGCTCGCGAGCTCCGCCGCGTACTTCTCGGGCTGGGCGGCCGGGAGATCGATCTTGTTGAGGACGGGGATGATCGTGAGGTTGTTCTCCATCGCGAGGTACAGGTTCGCGAGGGTCTGGGCCTCGATGCCCTGCGCCGCGTCGACGAGCAGGATGGCGCCCTCACAGGCCGCGAGCGAGCGGGAGACCTCGTAGGTGAAGTCGACGTGCCCCGGGGTGTCGATCATGTTCAGCGCGTAGGCGGTGCCGTCCACCTCCCAGGGCAGCCGCACGGCCTGGGACTTGATGGTGATACCGCGCTCGCGCTCGATGTCCATCCGGTCGAGGTACTGCGCCTTCATGTCCCGCTGCTCGACGGCTCCGGTGAGCTGGAGCATACGGTCGGCCAACGTGGATTTTCCATGATCGATGTGGGCGATGATGCAGAAATTCCTGATGATCGCCGGATCGGTGGCGGCGGGCACCGGTGCGGTGCGGGCCATGGGTGACACGGAGGTTCCTCACTGTTACGGGACAGGGGCGGCATGCAGTCCGCAGCCGGCCGTCCTCTACGGCGGCCGGGGCTGGTGCGCGCCGTTTCGCTCCCCCCAGTGTCCCACGTGGCCGGACGGCGCCGGGAATCGTGCCGGGGCGTCGGCGGACGCCGTCGCACGTCGTCGAGGGTTCTGGAGATCGGGCGGGGTGCGGCAGCGGCTCGCTAGGATCTCGTGCATGGCCATGATGCGCTCCCTCCTGTCCCTGGCACGCCGTGTCCTCCGCGCCGTGGAGGACACACCGCCCGCGCGGGCTCCCGGAGGCCGTCCTCCACGGAGGCGGAATGCCTCCGCCGGGCGTGCCGCCCCTGCTCCCGGGCGTACCACCCCTGCTCCCGGCGCGGCAGCAGGGCGGCGGGCTGCTGCGTCCCTCGCCTACTCCCCCTCGAGCGACGGGAATCCGGATCCGGGAGAGATCGTGTGGATGTGGGTCCCGTACGAGGACGAACCCGCGCAGGGCAAGGACCGCCCGGTGCTCCTGATCGGGCGGGACGGTCGCGACCTGCTCGGCCTCATGCTGACGAGCCGCGACAGGAACAACACGCGCGAGCACGACGACGGGTACGTCGACATCGGCACGGGCGCCTGGGACCGGCAGGGACGTCCGAGCGAGGCGAAGGTCGATCGGCTCCTACGGGTAGCGCCCGACGCCATCCGGCGCGAGGGGGCCGTCCTCCCACGGGACCGCTTCGAGCGCGTGGTCGCGGCCCTGCCCGACGACCTGTTCCGGTAGACGCCTGCCGCGCACGGATCGACCAAAGCTCCAGTCTCGGCCCTACGCGGCGACCCGACCTCGTCCACCCCGTCCGAGGGAGCCGGAACGGGCCCCTCCCCCGGTCCGACGGATCGGGTCCCCCGGCTCTTTCTGGTAACCTGTATAGCTGTGTGTCCGCGCAGGTCTTCGGGCACTTTGGCCGATCGCCACACGGTATCCCCACGCCGTTCAGTCTCTGATCGGCCGAAATACCCTCACGACCAGTCCGCAATACAAAGAAAGTTCTCATACGTGGCAAATATCAAGTCCCAGAAGAAGCGCATCCTCACCAACGAAAAGGCGAGGCAGCGCAACAACTCGGTCAAGTCCGAGCTCAAGACCGCCATCCGCGCCGTGAACACGGCCGTCGAGGGCGCTGACAAGGATGCTGCTGCAACGGCGCTCCAGACCGCCAGCCGCAAGCTCGACAAGGCTGTCACCAAGGGCGTGCTGCACAAGAACAACGCAGCGAACCGCAAGTCGGCCATCTCCAAGAAGGTCAACGCGCTCTAAGCTGCGGATCCTTCATCGAAGGGCCGGTTCCCGAGAGGGAGCCGGCCCTTCGGCGTTGAGGTCCGCTGCCGGGGCCGACCTGTAGCGCGGCGGGTCAGCCGTCGCCGAGAGCTATGACCGTCACAGCCCGCTCCACGGCGTAGACCGGATCCCGGGCCTCACCCTTGACCTGCGCGTCGGCCTCCGCGAGTGCTCGAATGCACCGCGCCAGGGCGTCGGAGCTGAAACGCTGGGCTTCCCTGCGAGCCTGGTCCACCTGCCAGGGCGCCATCCCCAGCTCCTTGGCGAGTTGCATCGAGGACCCCCTGACGCCGTGCACCTTCGCGACGGCGCGCACCTTCATGGCGAGCGCGGCGACGATGGGCACCGGATCGGCGCCCGTGGCGAGTGCGTGCCGCAGCATCGACAGGGCCTGCGCGGTCCGGCCCGCCAGTGCCGCATCGGCGACCTTGAAGCCCGTCGCCTCCACCCGTCCGCCGTAGTACTTCTCCACCGTCTCCACCGAGACGTCGCCGGCGGTATCGGCCGCCAGCTGCTGGCAGGCGGCCGCGAGTTCCGGCAGCTGCGAGCCGACCGCGGCGACGAGTGCGCGTACGGCGTCCGTATCGATCCGGCGTCGCGCCAGGCGGAATTCGGTGCTGACGAACTCGGCCTTCTCCCCGTCCTTCTTGAGGGGCTGGCAGTCGACGATCGTCGCTTTCGCCGCCTTGACGGCGTCGAGCAGCTTCTTCCCGCGGTTGCCGCCGGAATGGCGCATCACCAGGACGACGTCGGGCGCCGGATCGGTGAGGTAGGCGAGCGTCTCGACCAGGAAGGCGTCATTCATCTGCGCCAGTCCCGCCACCTCGATGACCTTCCAGTCGCCGAAGAGGGAGGGACTCGCATGCATCATCAGGGTGCCGGGCTCGTAGGATCCGGCGTCGAACCGGACGAGTTCCGCGTCGGGCTGGGCTGCCCGGACCTGGCCGCGGATCGACTCTGCCGCCTTCGACGCGAGGTAGTCCTCGGGACCGGAGAGCAGGACGATCGCCGCCGGCGTGACCTCCCGCCAGGGTGCGGGGGCGGTGCTCGGGCCGCTGGTGCGGCCGGCCGGTGATCTTGTTGCCACGGGGCGGGCTTCCTTCCGTCAGGTGCAGTCCTACTGTGTCACGGCCCCGCGGTGCCTCAAAGCCGCGGCGCATCGACGGACCGGGGCCTTACCGCAGGGCCCTGACCTCGAGGGTGTCGCCCACCACGTCCACCACGAAGCTCCCCAGCTCATCCGTGCGCGCGGCGGCGATCCGCGTCCGTTCGAGGGCGCCGAGGATGGAGGGGTGCGGGTGGCCGTAGTCGTTGCCCTCCCCCACGGAGATCAGCGCGAGGCGCGGACGGACGGCCTCGAGCAGGTCGGTTCCGCCGTTCCTTGCCCCGTGGTGGGCGACCTTGAGGACCTCCGCGCCCTCACGCAGCGACGGTTCGGCGGCCAGCAGCGCCGCGGCGGCGTCCTCCTCCAGATCTCCGAGGAGAAGGATCGTGATCGGCCGATCGGAGGTCGGCACCTCGACCTCGAGCACCGCGCTCGCGTTGTTCTCCTCCGGAGGAGCAGCGCCCGTCGTGGGCCACAGGATGTCGACGTGGAGCGGGTCGAGGTCGAGTGCCGTGGTGCTGTCGAGTCGCTCCGCGACCACTCCGCCCGCGGCGGCTGCGCCCTGCACCTCCGACGGCAGATCGTCCTCGCCCGTCGAGTAGTAGAGGGCGGACAGGACCCGGCCCCGGACCGCACCCTCGACGCCGCCGTAATGGTCGTCGTGCAGGTGCGTGATGACCAGTGCGTCGATCACCTCGATGCGCAGGGCGTTAAGGCAGCGGTCCATCGCCGCGGGATCGGGGCCCGTGTCGACGACCAGCGCGTGCCCGGGCGTCGTCCTCACCACCACGGCATCGCCCTGGCCGACGTCGCACATCGTCAGGATCCACGAGCGCGCAGCCGGTGCCCCTCCGCGCCCCGTGAGGACGACCACGGCCACCAGGCACAGGAGGGCGCCGCAGGCGATCGCGGACAGCACCACGCCCCGCCGACGGCGGCCGGTCCTGCGCCGGGTCCCGTTCGACGCCGGGCCCTCCGGACGTGCCCGGTTCCGGAGCCTCGACCGGTCGGGACGCTGCCACCGGGCTCGGAGTGCACCCCGCCGGAGCACGAGCAGGAGCGTCAGGGACCCGAGGCCCGCGACGACGGCGCCTGGTATCCCGGGTGGCCAGGGCAGGGACGCCCCCGGGACGCCCGCCAGGGTGTCCGCGACACCCGCGACCCACCTCGTCCCCCACTGGGCCGCCACCACGAGGGATGGTGCCAGGACCGGTGCGGCGATCAGCGCGAGCACCGCCGCCATGCCCAGCAGGGTGATCGGGGGGACGGCGGGAGACGCCAGGACGTTCGCCGGCAGCGAGTAGACCGGGAGGGAGGGTTGGATCAGGACGAGGACGGGCGTGCAGAAGAGCTGCGCCGTCAGGGGGATGGCGAGCAGCTGCGCGGCGAAGCGCGGCATCACCCGCTCCAGGCTCTCCACCACTGCCGGGCCGACCGTGATGAGTCCGAGGGTGGCCGCGACCGAGAGCGTGAACGCGAAGGACACCGACAGCCAGGGATCCACCGCCAGCAGGACGATGATCGACAGCATCAGCAGGGTCAGGGACACCCTCCCCCGCCCCGACAGGACAGCGGCCACACCGATGGTGCCCATGACGGCTGCGCGGAGGACGCTCGGTTCCGGCCGGACCAGCAGCACGAAGCAGGCGAGGGCCAGCACTGCTCCGGCGGCGGCCGGAAGGCGCGGGAGGCGGGCCGTCCGTAGCCCGAGGAAGGCGAAGGCGACGACGTAGGAGCAGTTCGCGCCGCTCACGGCGGTGAGGTGGGTCAGGCCAGTGGTCTTCATGTCCGCCTCGAGGCCGGGGTCGAGCGCCATCCGGTCGCCGAGCGCCATCCCCGGGAGCAGGCCGCCGTCACGGTCGTCGTTCCCGGCCATGTCGCGAAAATGCGCCCGGAGGTCGGCCGTGTAGCCGAGCCAGCCCCCCGCCTCCGCGATGGTGGGGCTGCTCGCGGGCAGGAAGACGGCGCTCGCCCGGCCGATCCGATCAGCCGGCTTCGCGGTGCCCAGCACACGCACGGTGTCCCCCGTGCCGACTCCGCCCCACGGCTCCGAGCCCAGGACCACCACCGGGGTGGTCGAGGCGAAGGTGTCGCCGCGCAGCACCCCGCCGACCACGTCCGCGTTGACGACAAAGCGTGTCCCGCCGCCGAAGGCGCCCGGAGCGAGAGGGGACGGTTCGCCGGTGACGCGGAGGACCGCCGTGAAGGGAGTCTGTTCACGGACCGCGTCATCCACCGGTCCGGCCTCGGCGCGCGCGAGGGCCCCGCCTGCGGCCAGCAGCACCAGCGTCAGTGCGGCTGCCGGCGGAAGTGCCTGCGCTGCCGCCCGTGAGCGTCTGGGTTCCACCGGGGCGAGGAAGACCACGCAGGCCAGGGCCAGCCCTCCCGCAGCGGCGATCAGGCCGCCCGCTGTCGCTGCGGTCGCCCCGCCGTGGACGGCGACGGTGGCAGCGATCCATGCCGTGACAGCCGAGGGGACGAGACGTAGATCGCGCTGAGGCCGTATCCGGCCGGCGGAAGGAGCATCGTCCGACCGGACCTTCGCACGGCGCGGGCTCCTGCCGGGTCCGTGCCGGTCGATCGCCGCTGTCCGCGTCACCACGGCACGATGCCCGGGTCCATGCCGGTCGAACGCCGCCGACCGTCTCACCGCGCCACGATGAGGGGCAGCATGCCGTCGAGGATCGCCGGCCCGATCCCCGGCACGGCGTCGATGTCGGCCGGCTGGGCGAAGGGCCCGTGTTCGTCCCGCCAGTCGATGATGCGCTGCCCGAGAATCGGCCCCACCCGCGGGAGGGCCTCGATGTCGGCGAGGGTCGCGGTATTGATGTCGAGGACTCCCGGCGGGCTCCCGGTGCCCCCGGTGCCTCCGGTGCCTCCGGTCGAACCGACGGCCGCACCCGAGCCACCGGTTCCACCGGCCGTCCCACCGGCTGCTGTCCCACCCGGTGCGGGGACCTCCGCGTCCACCTGATCCGGTCTCGGCTCCTCGCCGACGGCCAGGAGGTGGACGTGCTGGCCGTCGGCGGGACTGGCTGCGAGGTTGATGCCCTCCAGATCGGCCTCGGGGAGCGCGCCGCCCACGTCCTCGAGAATCTCGAACAGACGCGTCCCCGCGGGCACCGTGACGACGCCGGGCGATACCACGGAGCCCGTCACGTAGACGACGATCGCATCGCCCCCTGCACCACGACCAGGTCCTTGCGCCGGCACCTGACCGGGCGGAGCATCGGCCGGTTGCGCGTTCCCCGGCGCGGTGCCGGAACCTGCCCCACCCGGCGGGCCCTCCCCGCCGCCCACTGCTGCCCCGCCGTGCACCGCTGCCCCGCGGTCCACGGCGCTTCCCTCACCGGCTCCCCCGCGTGGGGCTCCGCCGTCCGCTCCGCTATCTCCACCGGCGTCCAGCGGCACGGACAGGGCAGCGGCCGACGGCTCCGAACTCCGCATGAGGAACAGGGCGGCCCCGACCGCGAGGGCCACGCCGAGGAATACGAGCGCCGCGGAACGGGCGACCTTCCACTGCACACCCCGGTGTGCGGACGGGAACCCTTCGTCCGGTCCGGCCCAGGCGCCTGGGGCACGCGCGGGCCCGGAAGACAGACCTGGTCGGGGCGCGTACCCGTCCTCGTCCGCATCCTCCCGATCGTCACCGGCGGCCGCCCCGAAGCCCGCCCCGTAGTGCGCGTCGTGGGCGCCCGAATGACCATCCTTCCTGCCGGTCCCGGTGTCGTCCTCGCGGCGGTCGTCCTCGCGGCGGTCGTCCTCGCGGATACGGCCCCGGCGGAGCCCCTGACCGGTCCCGAACGCGCCGACGCCCGGACGCGCCGCGGATGGTGGCGGATCGAGAGCGTGGACGGGCGGCTCCCACGGGTCCCCGGCGGTCGGCCATCGGTGCTTTCCCATGACGCCACGCTAGGAGCCGGGGTCCGCCCGTCCGAGAGCCCCCGTCGCTATGTGGACATCCTGTCGCCCACTGTCCGCGGAACTCCTCAACGCGGGCTCGCCCGGCGCCTGCGGGACGTCCCTGCAAGCGGGACGTCGGGGCGACCCGGACGTCGGGGCGAGCCGGACGTCGGAGCGCAGTCGCCTATCCGGCGCTGACGGCGACCGCCAGGACGCCGAGTCCGGCGTGCGCGGCCAGCACCGACGGGCACGGCGCCGTCGACACCCGCCCGGACCCGGCCATGATCTGCAGCCGGTCGGCGAGTTCAGCGGCCTCGTCCTCGTTGCCGAAATGATGGACGGTCAGGTGGACGCCGCCGCTCCGGTCCGCCACGTCAGCCTCGACGAGCTCCTGGAGCCGCTGCATCCCGCGGGCCGCCGACCGCATCCGCTCGAGCGGCACCAGCCGCCCGCCCTGGACGCGCAGGATCACCCGGACGGAGAGCAGCGTGCCCAGCCATGCGGCAGCCGCCGTGATCCTCCCGCCGCGGCGCAGCTGCTCGAGGCTCGGGACGTAGAAGTAGAGGCTGGAGGTGCGCGCCGCGATGGCGGCGGCGGCGGCGGACGCCTGCAGGTCCCCTCCGGATGCAGCAGCCGCGACGGCAGCGAGGGCGGCCCGGCCCTGGGCCATGCCGGCGGTCCTCGTGTCGATGACCTCGACCGGGACGGCGGCGCGCGACGCCGCCAGGCGCGCTGCCTCGACGGTGCCGGACAGCAGACCGGACAGGTGCACGGAGACGATCCCGTCGTAGCCCTCGTCCGCCAGCCGGCCGTACACGCGCTCGAACTGGCCGGGAGACGGCCTCGACGTCCGCACGTCCGACCCCGCGGCGAGGGCCACCATGAGGGGCGCCGTGACGTCGTCGTGCTCGCCGGTCAGGATGTCGTCACCGACGAGGACGGGCATGGCGACCACGCACACGCCCTCGGCGGGGCCGCCGGGCGCGCTCCACCCGGGAGCGAACCCGGCGGCGGAGTCGGTGACGACGGCTACGCGCACGGGATGCTCCCCGTCCGCGGGGCCGCCGGAGCCGCGTCCATCAGGCCGGCACGATGTTGACCAGTTTCGGAGCCCGCACGATCACCGTGCGGATGCCGCGCCCGTCGAGCACACGCTGCACCTGGTCGCTGGCGAGGGCGAGCTCGCGCAGCTCGTCCTCGGCGATGTCGGGCGCGACGGTGAGGCGGTCACGCACCTTGCCCTGCACCTGGACGACGGCGACCACGCTCTCCTGGGTCAGCAGCGCGGGGTCCACCGTGGGCCACCCGGCGGTCGCGACCGTGGCCTCGTGGCCGAGGCGGTTCCACAGGTCCTCGGCCGTGTAGGGCGCGAAGAGGCTCAGCAGGATGGCCACGGCCTCCGCGGCCTCGCGCACGGCCGGGTCCGCTCCCCCGGCGCCGGAGTCGATGGCCTTCCGGGTCGCGTTGACGAGCTCCATCAGCTTCGCGATGACGACGTTGAACTTGTTCGCCTCCATCAGCTCGGCGGCATCGGCGACGGTCCGGTGGGTCACCGAACGGAGGGCGCGGTCACCGGCGGAGGGGTCGGTGCCCGCGGCGCTCGTGACGTCGCCGCCCAGGCGCCAGGCACGCGCGAGGAACTTCGCGGAGCCCGACGGCGAGACGTCGGCCCAGTCGACGTCGTCCTCGGGAGGCGAGGCGAACACCATGGTGAGGCGCACGGCGTCGACGCCGAAGCGGTCGAGCTGCTCCCCGAGGTCCACGCCGTTGCCGAGGGACTTGCTCATGGCCTTGCCGCCGTTGAGCACCTGGCCCTGGTTCAGCAGGGCGCTGAACGGCTCGGTGAAGCCGACCATGCCGAGGTCGAAGAGCACCTTGGTGAAGAACCGGCTGTACAGCAGGTGCAGGATGGCGTGCTCGACGCCGCCCACGTACTGGCCGACGGGCAGCCAGCGGTTCACGGCGTCGGTGTCGAACGGCGCGGTGTCGAGGTGCGGGTTCACGAACCGCAGGTAGTACCAGGACGAGTCCACGAAGGTGTCCATCGTGTCCGTGTCGCGGGTAGCCGCGCCGCCGCAGGACGGGCAGGGCACGTTGACCCACTCCTCGACGGCGGCCAGCGGCGAGGTGCCCTTGGGTGCCAGCGCCTCGCCGCGCAGGCCCTCGGGCAGCGTGACCGGCAGCTGGTCGTCCGGCACCGGCACCTCGCCGCAGGACGGGCAGTGGATGATCGGGATGGGCGTGCCCCAGAAGCGCTGGCGGGAGAGCAGCCAGTCGCGCAGGCGGTAGTTGACGGTGGAGGTGCCGGTCCCCTGCTCCTCGACGAGCTCGACGGCGCGGGCGATCGCCGCGCCCTTGTCCAGTCCGCTCAGCTCGCCGGAGTTGACGAGGGTGCCCTCGCCGGTCGTCGCGATGCCGGTCTCCGCGGCGTCCTCGGCACCGGTGTCGACGACGGTGCGGACGGGCAGGTCGAACGTCCGCGCGAAGTCGAGGTCGCGCTGGTCGTGGGCGGGGACCGCCATGATGGCGCCGGTCCCGTAGTCGGCCAGCACGTAGTCGGCGGCCCAGACGGGCAGCTTCTCGCCGTTGAGCGGGTTCACGGCGTAGCGTCCGGTGAAGACGCCGGTCTTCTCCCGTTCCGTGGCCTGCCGTTCGATCTCCGACAGTCCCTTGACCTGCTCGCGGTACGCGTCCAGGGCGGCCCGGTGGTCGGCGGTCACGAGGTCGAGCGCCAGATCCGCGTCCGCCGCGACGACGAAGAACGTCGCCCCGTACAGGGTGTCCGGGCGCGTCGTGAAGACGGTGACGTCGGATTCCGGCAGGCCGTCGGCGGCCTCGATGCGGAAGCTGACGTGCGCTCCCTCGGAACGGCCGATCCAGTTGCGCTGCATGGCGAGGACCCGCTCGGGCCAGTGGCCCTTGAGCTGCTCCATGTCGTCCAGCAGCCGGTCGGCGTAGTCGGTGATGCGGAAGTACCACTGGTTGAGGTTCTTCTTCGTGACCAGGGTCCCGCAGCGGTCGCAGGCCCCGTTGATGACCTGCTCGTTGGCCAGGACGGTCTGGTCCTTCGGGCACCAGTTGACCGGCGAGTTCCGGCGGTACGCCAGGCCCTTCTGGAAGAACCGTACGAAGAGCCATTGCGTCCAGCGGTAGTACCCGGGGTCGGAGGTGTGCAGCCGGCGGCTCCAGTCGGCGCTGATGGCGTAGCGCTTGAAGGAGTGGGCCTGGGTCTCGATGTTGGCGTACGTCCACTCGGCCGGGTGCGCGTTGCGCTTGATCGCGGCGTTCTCGGCGGGCAGCCCGAACGAGTCCCACCCGATCGGGTGCAGGACGTCGAAGCCCTTCTGGCGGTAGAAGCGGGCTGCGACGTCTCCCATGGCGAACGCCTCGGCATGGCCCATGTGGAGGTCGCCGGACGGGTAGGGGAACATGTCGAGCACGTAGCGGCGCTCGCGCGAGCCGTCGTCGGCCGGGGCGAAGGCCTGGAGCCGGTCCCACACCGCGGGCCACTTCGCCTCGATGGCGGAGAAATCGTAGGTGTCCTCGTCCGGCTGAACGGCCTCGGGGTTGATGCTCACTGTGTGTTGACCTGTCCTGTCGGTGGAACGTCGTCCTGCTGTGGTGCCGGTTCGGGGCCGCCCTGCTGCCGGCAGTCACCGGACATGCAAAAGCCCCTCACAGGGAGGGGCCGCCGCACGGTTGGTACCGTGCGGCTACGTAAGGAGGAGGGTGCGGCGCATGGCTTCACTTTAGCAGCGTGCACCACCGGGCGTCCGGCGGAGCCCCGGCATGCGGAGGGCACGCCGGGTCGGTCCTGCGACGGACCCGGCGTGCCCTCCTACGACGGCTACGTGCTGCCGGCTGGTGCTAGCTCACGTCCTCGTCGACCCAGTCGAAGGTCTTCGTGACGGCCTTCTTCCAGTTGCGCAGCTGGCGCTCGCGCTCGGCTTCGTCCATGGACGGGTTCCAGCGCTTGTCCTCCGCCCAGTTGGTCGCGAGCTCGGCGGTGTCCTTCCAGAAACCGACGGCGAGGCCCGCCGCGTACGCGGCACCGAGCGCGGTGGTCTCGGTGACCTTCGGCCGGATGACAGGGATACCGAGGATGTCGGCCTGGAACTGCATCAGGGCGTCGTTGGCGACCATGCCGCCGTCGACCCTGAGGTCCTCCATGTTGACGCCGGAATCGGCATTGGCCGCATCCAGAACCTCGCGGGTCTGGAACGCCGTCGCCTCCAGTGCCGCGCGGGCGATGTGCCCCTTGTTCACGAAGCGCGTCAGGCCGACGATCGCCCCGCGGGCGTCCGCACGCCAGTACGGTGCGAAGAGGCCGGAGAACGCGGGGACGATGTAGACGCCGCCGTTGTCGTCGACCGTCGTCGCCAGCTGCTCCACCTCGGGCGCACTCTTGATGATGCCGAGGTTGTCCCGGAGCCACTGGATGAGCGACCCCGTGACGGCGATCGAACCTTCCAGTGCGTAGACCGGCTTCGCGTCCCCGAGCTTGTAGCAGACCGTCGTGAGCAGGCCGTTCTTCGAGTGGACGATCTCCTCGCCGGTGTTCACGATCATGAAGTTGCCGGTGCCGTAGGTGTTCTTGGCACCGCCCTGCTCGAACGCGGCCTGGCCGAAGGTGGCCGCCTGCTGGTCACCGAGGATCCCGGCGACGGGCACCTCGCGGAGGAGCTGCGAGGTGTGGACGGTGCCGTAGACCTCGGAGGAGGACTTGATCTCCGGCATCATCGAGAGGGGGACGCCGAAGTCGGCGAGGATGGACTCGTCCCACGACAGCGTCTCGAGGTCCATGAACAGCGTGCGGGACGCGTTGGTGACGTCCGTGATGTGCACGCCGCCGTCGGTGCCGCCGGTCAGGTTCCAGGTGACCCAGGAGTCGGTGTTGCCGAACAGGAGGTCGCCGGCCTCGGCCTTCGCGCGGGCGCCGTCGACGTTGTCGAGGATCCACTTGATCTTCGTGCCGGAGAAGTAGGTGGCCAGCGGCAGGCCGACCTTCTCCTTGTAGCGCTCGACGCCGCCGTCCTTCGCGAGGTCGTCGACGATGTTCTGCGTCCGCGTGTCCTGCCAGACGATCGCGTTGTAGACGGCCTTGCCGGTGGTCCTGTCCCAGACCACGGCGGTCTCGCGCTGGTTGGTGATGCCGACGGCGGCGATGTCGTGGCGTGTGAGGTTGGCCTGCGACAGTGCGTTGCCGATCACCTCGCGGGTGTTGTTCCAGATCTCGGCGGGATCGTGCTCCACCCAGCCGGCCTTCGGGAAGATCTGCTCGTGCTCCTTCTGACCGGAGGACACGATGTCGCCCTTGTGGTCGAAGACGATGGCCCTGCTGGACGTGGTGCCCTGGTCGATGGCAATGACGTACTGCTCCGACATGTCTTACTCCTTCATTGGATGTGTCGATGAATGGCGGCTGCACGCGGCCGCGAAGCGGCCCCTAAGCGGGAGGAGCGGGGAAAGAGATGAACTGGATGACGATGCCGGCGAGGATGCCACCGATGATCGGTCCGACGATCGGGACCCAGGCGTAGCCCCAGTCGCTGCCGCCCTTACCCCTGATGGGCAGGAGTGCATGGGCGATACGGGGCCCGAGGTCGCGGTTCGGGTTGATGGCGTAGCCCGTCGGTCCGCCGAGCGAGGCGCCGATGCCGACGACGAGCAGTGCGACGGCGAGGGGGCCCAGGCCGGACGGCGTGTTGCCGAACGACAGGATGACGAACACGAGCACGAAGGTGCCGATGATCTCGGTGACGAGGTTCCAGCCGTACGAACGGATGGCGGGCCCGGTGGAGAACACCCCGAGCTTGTTGGCGGGATCCGGCTCCTCGTCGAAGTGCTGCTTGTAGGAGAGCCAGCAGAGGACGGCGCCGAGGATCGAACCGATCATCTGCGCGGCCAGGTAGGCCATCGCATTGATGAAGTTCTTGTCCACGCCAGGGGCGAACTCGGCGGTGTCGCCGTTGACCCAGAGACCGACGGTCACGGCGAAGTTGAGGTGTGCTCCCGAGAGGGCTGCGACGTAGACGCCGGCGAAGACGGCGAGCCCCCACCCGAAGTTGACCATGAGAAAGCCGCCGTTATTGCCCTTGGTCTTGGCGAGCGCGACGTTCGCGACCACGCCCGTACCGAGCAACAGCAGCAGCATCGTGCCGAAAGTTTCGGCTACAAACACTTCCAGAGACATCATTGACTCCTCTATCTATTCATTTATTGACGGGAGCCGCCGCCTCGACGGCACCCGTTGGTTCCCCCCGGCAACCACTGCCGTTGGCACTGCACCGCTGCCCGTGGCAGCGGTTCGACCCCGTGTGCGGCGGGCGCCGCTACGCGATCAGGCTTTTGACATGCACCCTGTGGGCTTCGGCGAGGACCGTCTCGGCGAGCTTGACCTCCGCCGCGGACCGCGCGGCGTCCCATCCCAGCAGCGGGGCGAGGGTCCTGGCGAGCTCGGCGAGCAGTTCCCCGGTGACGAGCCCACGGAAGGCGAGGGAGGTGCGGCGGATCAGGACGTCGATCAGGTGGCCGATCTGCTCGTGCTCCACCATGTAGGCGAGCTCTCGCGTGCTCAGCTCCTTCGTGGAATTGAACAGCCTGTCGGGTCCTTCGGCAAGGTATTCGATGACATCCGTCGCACGGGTTCCGTACCGCGTCAGCAGGACCTCCACCCGTGCCGCGTCGACGCCGGGGCGCACGGCCCGCCTGATCCAGGCGCGCTCGGCGGCCTCGTCCGTCGGGAAGTCCTGGCCGCCGCCGATGGCGACGCCGGCCGTCGACGCCTTGCGCGGCGCCCCCAGGGCGGCGAGCGTGTCATTGGTGAGGTGCTCGGACAGCGCGCGGAACGTCGTCCACTTGCCACCCACGAGGCTCAGCGTCGTGACGGACCGGCCGCCGAGCTTCTCCTCGCGCTTCTCGATGCGGTAGTCGCGGGAGACGAAGCCGGGCTGGGTGTCGTCGTGGCGCGGCAGGGGCCGGACGCCCGAGAAGCTATACACGATGTGGTCCTGCGTCACCTCGATGTCCGGGAACACGTGCCCGATCAGCTCGAAGAAGTAGTCGATCTCCTCGTCCGTGCAGACGGCCTGCTCGTTGATGTCGACGTCGATGTCGGTGGTGCCGACGAGGACGCGGTCGCCCATGGGGTAGATCAGGACGATCCGGCCGTCGACGTGCTCGAAGAAGATCTCGGTGCCGTTGCAGGCCTTGAGCAGTTCCGGGTGGTCCAGGACGATGTGCGATCCCTTGGTGCCGCCCATGAACCGGGTCTCGGAGCCGAGCGCCGCATTGGTGTTGTCCGTCCACGCGCCCGTGGCGTTGACGACGACGTCGGCCCGGAAGGTGAAGGTCTCACCCGTGAGCTCGTCGCGCAGGAGGATGCCCTCCTCGCCGGCGCCGATGGCACTGACGTAGTTGGCGGCGCGGGCGGCGTCGTTGATGATCTCGCCGTCGCGCAGCACGTCGAGGGTGAGGCGCTCGGGATTGTGGACGGAGGCGTCGAAGTACGTCGCGGCCCACTTGATGTCCTTGCGGACGTCGGGCATCGCGGCGAGGGCCTTCTTGCGGCCGACGAAGGAGTGGCGCGGGACGTTGCCGCCGTCCCGGGAGAAGAAGTCGTACATGGTGAGGCCGGCCTTGATGAGCACGGCGCCGCGCTCCACCTGCTTGCCCTGCTTGTGCGTGAGGAACCGCATGGGGGCCGAGAGGATGCCCGAGAAGGTGGTGTAGATCGGGATCGTCGTCTGCAGCGGCTTGACGTAGTGGGGTGCGATCTTCATGAGGGCGTTGCGCTCGATGACCGACTCGCGGACGAGGCGGAACTCGCCGTTCTCGAGGTAGCGGATACCGCCGTGGATCATGTGCGACGACGCGCCCGAGGCGCCCTGGCAGTAGTCCCCGCGCTCGACCAGCGCGACGTCGATGCCCTGCAGTGCGAGGTCGCGGAACGTGCCGACCCCGTTGATGCCGCCGCCGATGATGAGCACTGACGCCCGGGGCTTGTCCCTGAGCTTCTGCACCACGGTGCGGGTAGAAGTTGTCGTGCCTTCACCGTTGATCCGGTCGGCTGGAATGCTCAAGGTACTACTCCGTAACGTCTATGTCTGGAAGGGGTGGTGCAACTCTCATTCTTCGAGGACTGGGAATAGCAGTCAACCGCATTGCACAAACGTGCACAAGAGGGTCAGACTGACGGGATGACGACGACGAGCGGTGGTTCCGGGGTGGACGCGGCACCCGGGGAGCAATCCCCCGGCAACCGCTCGCGTGACGCCCTCCGGGCAGCCCAGATGTACTACCTGCAGGACCTCACGATGAACGCGATCGCACGGGAGCTGCGCACGTCGCGCTCGACGGTCTCCCGCCTGCTGTCCATGGCGCGCGAGACCGGTCTCGTGCAGATCCAGGTCAACAATCCCTCCGAGCGGGCACCCGCGCTGGAGCAGCACATCCGCCGGCGGTTCGGCGTCGAGGCGCACGTGGTCCCCGTCGCCGACTCCGTCAGCGACTCCGACGTGCTCGACCGCGTCGCGATCCAGGCCGCCCGCACCATCGGGCCGCTCGTGGACTCGAACGCGATCATCGGCGTCGCCTGGGGTTCCACCCTCAGCGCGGTGAGCCACCACCTCACCCGGAAGCAGACCCACGACAGCACGATCGTGCAGCTCAACGGGGCCGGGAACACGCAGACCACGGGGATCACCTACGCGAGCGAGATCCTGCGCCGCTTCGGGCAGGCGTACGGGGCCCGCGTGGAGCAGTTCCCGGTGCCGGCGTTCTTCGACCACGCCGGCACGAAGACCGCCATGTGGGAGGAGCGCAGCGTCCGGCGCATCCTCGACCTGCAGCGCCGCATGACCATGGCGATCTTCGGGGTGGGCTCGGTCGGCTCGGGTATCCCCAGCCACGTCTACAGCGGCGGCTACCTCGACGGCGAGGACCTCGACGCCCTGGAGGCCGACGCGGTGGTCGGCGACGTCGCCACCATGTTCTTCCGCGCGGACGGCACGCACCGCGACGTCGTGCTCAACCAGCGCAGCACCGGCCCCGACCTCGACGAGCTCCGGAAGGTGCGCCGGCGCATCTGCGTCGTCTCGGGCGAGTCCAAGATCCACGGCCTGCGCGGGGCCCTCGCGGCCGGACTCGCGACCGACCTGATCCTCGACGAGGGGTCCGCGCGGCGCCTGGTCTACGCCTAGCGGGGCCGGGGTTCCGCCCGCTGCTCCGTGAGCCCGGTCGGGCGCACCGCTATACCGTGAGGACCACCTTGCCGCGGACCCGTCCCTCCTCCAGGTAGGCGAGCGCCTCGGCGGCCTGCTCGAGGGGGAACGAGCGGTCGATACGCGGGGTGACGGCGCCGTCCCCGATCAGCCCCACGAGCCGCTCCAGGCTGTCGGCGCGGACAAGCGCGATGACCATCGCCAGGCGCTGGCCGACGAAGGGGGACAGCGCGACGGCCCCGAACTGCCGGTGCATGCCGCCCGACAGCCACCCGCCGCCCTCGCCGCCGACGATGACCGCGGTGCCCCGGGGGGCGAGCGCCCGGCGGAGGCGGGACACGGAGGGCCGCCCGCCGATGTCGACGACGAGGTCGAAGGCGGGGGCACCGTCGGCGAAGTCCTCCGTGGCATGGTCGATGACCCGGTCCGCGCCGAGCGAGCGCACGAAGTCGCCCTTCGCCCCGCTGCAGACCCCGGTGACGCGTGCCCCGGCCGCCTTGGCCAGCTGGACGGCGAAGCTGCCGACGCCGCCCGAGGCGCCGAGGATCGCGACGTGCTGGCCCGCGGTGACCCGACCGACGTCGTGCAGTGCCTTGAGCGCCGTCACGGCGGACACCGGCACGGCTGCCGCCTGCTCGAAGGTGAGGCCCGCAGGCTTGCGGACCAGGGTGTCCTCGGCCGCCGCCGCGAACTCCGCGAACGTGCCGTGGCCGCTGCCGAAGACCTCGTCGCCGACGGCGAAACGCGACACCCGCGCCCCCACCGCGACGACGACGCCCGCGAGGTCCATCCCGGGTACCGCGTTCCGTGGCCGGCGGATCCCGACCGCCAACCGGGCGAGATAGGGAGTGCCGGTCATGAGGTGCCAAACCCCCCGATCGATGCCCGCGGCGCGCACCTGGACCAGTACGTCACGTGGTCCGACCTCCGGCACCGGTACCTCCCCCACCCGCAGCACGGCAGGGCCGCCGTAGCCGTCCTGGGTCACGGCGCGCATGGTGGCCCCGGCCGCCGTCGTCCTGCGCTGCTCCTCCTGCATGACCGCCTCCTCCCGGGTGCGCCCTGTGCGCGGGCCCGTGCGGCATAGGGTATCGTACAGTGTACGAAACCGCTAGGGGGCAGCATGGCAGCACAGCACACGGACGGCCGGACACCGCTGACCCGCGAGCGGGTGCTCCGCTCGGCCCTCGCCCTGGCCGACGCGGACGGTCTCGCCGGGCTGACCATCCGGACGCTCGCACAGGAGCTCGGCAGCCGGCCCATGTCGCTGTACTACTACGTCGCCAACAAGGAGCAGATCCTCGACGGCATCGTGGACCTCGTCTTCGCTGAGGTCCACCTCCCGGTCATCGGCGCTCCCTGGCGGCAGGAGATGCTCACCCGCGCCCGGTCGATGCGTGAGGTCCTGGCCCGCCACCCATGGGCGGTCGGGCTGCTCGAATCACGCAGGAACCCCGGCCCGGCCACCCTGCGGCACCACGACGCGACGCTGGGCACCCTGCGCAGCTCCGGGTTCACCCTCCAGGCCACTGCCCACGCCTACGCGGTGCTGGACAGCTTCATCTTCGGGTTCGCCCTGCAGGAGGCCGCACTGCCGCTCAGCGGCGCGGAATCGGTGCCGGAGGTCGCCGCCCCCATCATGGAGCGCTTCGCGGGCGGGGAGTATCCCTGGCTGATGGAGATCGCCACGGGGATCGTCCTGCAGCCGGGCTACGACTTCGCCGACGAGTTCGAGCACGGGCTCACCCTGATCCTCGACGCGCTGGAACGGGGTTGAGCGGTCCGCGGCTCGGTAGAGTTCCCCCATGAGCACCTCAGTTCCCCGCGCCGCCCTCGCCGACGGGACCTCGATCGACGTCGTCGGCTACGGCGTGTACAAGGTCCCGCCCGAGGACACCGCCGAGCTCTGCTCGATGGCACTCTCCGCCGGGTACCGGCTCCTCGACACGGCCTCCCTCTACGGGAACGAGGTCGGCGTCGGCACCGCCGCACGGGCCTTCCTCGACAGCGGGGACCGGCAGGACCTCTTCATCACCTCCAAGGTGTGGAACGACGACCACGGCTTCGACGCGACGCTGCGCGCCTTCGACACGACGCTGGACCTGCTGGGCCTCGACCGGCTGGACCTGTACCTGATCCACTGGCCCTGCCCCTCGCGGGACCTGTACGTCGAGACCTGGCGGGCGCTCGAGCGGCTCCGCTCCGAGGGCAGGGTCCGGTCCATCGGCGTCTCCAACTTCCAGCAGGTCCACCTCGAGCGGTTGCTGGCCGAGACCGGCGTCGTCCCCGTCCTCAACCAGATCGAGCTGCACCCGTACCTGCAGCAGCGCGAGCTCCGCGCCTTCCATGCACTGCACGGCATCGCCACCCAGGCATGGAGTCCGCTCGGCCGCGGGCACGTCCTCGAGGACCCGGTCATCAAGCGGATCGCGGACGAGCTCGGGCGCACGTCCGCGCAGGTGATCCTGCGCTGGCACCTGCAGCACGGCATCCTGACCATCCCGAAGGCGAGCTCCCGGGAACGCATCGGCTCGAACCTCGACATCTTCGGGTTCACGCTCGACGACGCACACCTCGCGGCGCTCGACGCCCTGGACCGGGACCAGCGCTTCGGGTCGCACCCCGACCGGGTGGGCTGATGCGCCAGGGCACCGTCCGGACCCTCGCGTGGGAGGGCACCCGGCAGCGGGTCTGGGACTATCCCGCGCTCGTCGCAGGAGATGATCCGGGCGCCACGATCGTCATGGTGCACGGCTTCCGCGGGGACCACCACGGGCTCCTGCGCCTCGTCGAGGAACTGCCCCGCCACCGCATCCTCCTCCCGGACCTGCCGGGCTTCGGGCAGGGCGGTGAACTGCCCGGGACGCATGACGTCGCCGCCTATGCCCGCTTCATCGGTGACACCGTGCGCCGCCTCGCCCCCGAGCCGCGCGTCCTGCTCGGGCACTCCTTCGGCTCGATCATCGCCGCCGAGGCCGCCGCGCTGGAGCCGGGACTCGCCGACGCCCTGGTGCTGGTGAACCCCATCAGCGCGCCCGCCCTCGAGGGGCCGAGCAGGCTGGCGTCGCGGATCGCCGAGGCCTACTACGTGGCCGCCGACCGCCTGCCCGAGGCGGCCGGGCGCGCCCTGCTGGCCAATCCGGTGATCGTCCGCGGCATGAGCGTGTTCATGGCCAAGACGAAGGACAGGTCGCTGCGCCGCTGGATCCACGGACAGCACAGCGCCTACTTCAGCTCCTTCGCCAGCCGCCGCGTGGTCCTCGAGGCGTTCCGCGCCTCCATCTCCGGCACCGTGCGGGACCGCGCGGGCGACCTGGCCCTGCCCGTCCTGCTCATCGCCGCGGAGCAGGACGACATCGGGTCGGTGCCGAGCCAGCGCGAACTCGCCGCCCTGGTGCCGGACGCCACGCTCGCCGTCCTCCCCGGCGTCGGGCACCTCGTGCACTACGAGAAACCCCGCGAAGCCGCCCTGCTGATCGAGGACTTCCTGGCGAGAACACCGGCATGAGGATCCTGTTCGACGCGCGCTTCACGCGCACCGACCATCACGACGGGATCAGCCGCTACGGGGCCAGCCTGATCGCCGCCCTCGCCGAGACGGACGACGTCGTGATGCTCATCAGCGACCCGCGGCAGCTCGCGCTCCTGCCCGACGTCCCCTCCGTCCGGCTCCCGAGCCCCCTCTCCCCCGCCGAGCTGTTCGTCGCCCTGCGCATCAACCGCCTGCGGCCCGACGTCGTCGTGTGCCCCATGCAGACCATGGGGTCCTGGGGCCGCAGGTATCCCCTCGTCCTCACCCTGCACGACCTGATCTACTACCAGAACCCGACGCCGCCGTCGTTCCTCCCGCTGCCGGTGCGCCTGCTCTGGCGGCTCTACCACCTCGCCTACTGGCCGCAGCGCCTCCTGCTCGACCGTGCCGACGTCGTCGCGACGATCTCCGCCACCACCGCGGGGCTCATCGCGCGGCACCGGCTCACGCGCCGGCCCGTCCTGCTCGTCGGCAACGCCCCGCAGCCGACGGACCGCCGTCGCGACCCCGAGGCGCCGCGCTCCGCCGCACTGCTCTACATGGGGTCCTTCATGCCCTACAAGAACGTCGGGACGCTCGTCCGGGCCATGGCGCTGCTCCCCGGGCACACGCTCCACCTGCTCAGCCGGATCGCCCCTGCGCGGCGCGCCGAACTGGCTGCGCTCCCCGCTGCGGCGGAGCGGGTGGTCTTCCACGACGGGGTGAGCGACGCGGAGTACGAGGACCTGCTCCACGGATCGACCGCGCTCGTCACGCTGTCGAGGGCCGAGGGGTACGGCCTGCCCATCATCGAGGCCATGGCCACCGGTACGCCCGTCATCGCGAGTGACATCCCCATCTTCCGCGAGGTGGGAGGCGGGGCCGCCCTCTTCGTGGACCCCGACGACCCCGGCGCGGTGGCCGATGCGGTCCGCGCCCTCGAGGAACCGGGCCGCTGGGCGGAGGCGTCCCGTGCGGGGCTGGCGCGGGCCGGCACGTACTCGTGGGCGACGTCGGCCGGGCAGTTGCGCACGGCCTGCCGGCGTGCGATCGACGAGTACGGCCGACGACGGGGGATCCTCCGGCGGGCCGCCACCGCGATCCGAGGGAAGCGGTCGGCGTGAGCGCGATCGCCTGCGGAGGACGCGGGTCGTGACCGATCTCCAGTGCCCCGCGACCGCCGTCCTCCTCGGTGCCGCGGGGCAGCCGGACTGGCTGGCGCGCCTGCGGGTCGCCGCGTGGTTCGACCTCGGGGAGGTGCAGGATGCCCGCGAGCTCGCCGCGTTCCTCGAGGAGACGGCGGACCGGTTCCGCGGCGAGACCTTCGTCGTCACGGCGTCCGCGGACGCCGTGGGGCAGGCCCTGCACGACCATGCCGCACCGGGATCGGCGCCCGTCGTCGTCGAGATCGACTCCGACGGCTGGCGCATCGCGTCCGTGCCCGGCTCGGGAGGAGCGCCGCCGGCATGACGGCGGGCCGCGCGCGCGTCCGCCTCCGGGATCGGACCTACCGTCCTGCCCCCGGTCGCGCCGACGTCCAGCCCCGCGCCTGCAGGTCCCCGATGCCGTCGAGGAGCAGGTCGAGCGCGAATTCGAACTCGAACTGGTCGTCGCAGCCGCGGCCCACGACACCGTCGTCGTGCGCCGAGGCCAGGGCGATCCGGAGGACGTTGGGGTAGCGTGCGACCAGCTGCTGCAGGACGGCCTGATCGGGCGCTGCGTCGGCGGCCTGAAGGGCGGGGCCGGCCTCCGGATCGTCGAAGAGCTCCTGCGTGAACCCCCACATGCGGCTCCCGATCGCGTGCATGACGTGGTGCGTCAGGTCGACCGAGAATCCGCGGTCGAGGAACATGCCGATGAACGAGTCCGTGTACGCGAGGACGCCCGGGGTCATGGTGGCCCGCGTCTCGAGCACCCGGCGTGCCCAGCGGTGCCGCTGGAGCACCCTCCTCGCCGAGAGGACTCGGCGGCGGACGACGTCCCTCCACTCCGGCGCTTCGGTCGGCGGCTCGATCTCCTCCACGATGACGTCGAGCATGCCGTCCAGCAGGTCGTCCTTGTTCGCGACGTGCTTGTAGAGGGCCATGGGCACGACGCCGAGCACGTCGGCCAGGGAGCGCATGCTCAGGCGTCCGATGCCGTGCTCGTCCGCGAGCGCGACGGCAGCCCGCAGCACCGCATCCCTGCTGAGGCGTTCCCGCGGCTCTGTCCGCATTCCGTGGTCCATGTGCTCTTCCCTGTCCGGAGTCCGCAATCCCTTGACGAGTGTACGCCGTACACCTACCGTAGGCGGTGTCGGTATACGCCGTACACCTTCAGGGCTCCGGCCCCGCCGCCCTCCGGCACCCACAGCACCCATAGCACCCACATCACTCACGGACAGGACGTCGATGGAACCCACCGGACAGAACACACGGGCCGGAGTCCGCCCGAGCGGTGCGGCGCGGAGGGCGCCTGCCTGGCTCGTGCCCGCCGGCCTGATCCTTCTCAGCCTCATCCCCGTCCTCGCCGGTGCCGTCCGGCTGACCGAGCTCACGGGAGGGGCGCCCATCACGGACCGGAACGCTCGATTCTTCGACTCCCCCGTCCCGGTCGTCCTGCATATCGTCGGCGCGACCGTCTACTCGCTGCTGGGAGCCTTCCAGTTCGTGCCAACGCTCCGCGGCCGGCGCCGCTGGCACCGGATCGCCGGCAGGATCCTCTTCCCCGCGGGGCTGGTGGCGGCGGTATCGGGTATCTGGATGGCCCTGTTCTACGTCCTCCCACCCAGCGACGGCCCCCTCCTGCTCGTCCTCCGGCTCCTGTTCGGCGGTGGCATGGCCCTCAGTCTCCTCCTCGGGGTGCGCGCCGTGCTGCGCCGGGACATCGCGGCACACGGTGCCTGGATGACCCGGGCCTACGCGATCGGGCTGGGCGCCGGGACGCAGGCCCTGATCCTCATCGGGCCGGAGCTGCTCTCGAGTCCGCCGGATACGACCCTTCGGGCGGTCCTCATGGGTGCGGGGTGGACCATCAATCTCGCCGTCGCCGAGGTCCTCATCCGCCGACGGCACCGCGTCCGGGTGGCACCCCTGGCGGCTCGGGCACCGGCGGCCGCTTGAGGCTTCCTCCCGCCCGGCATACGGTGGCCTCCATGTACCTGGAGAACATCGTCGTCGACGCCGCGGAGCCCCGAAGGCTGGGCCGCTTCTGGGAGCAGGTAATCGGTGGCGAGAAGCTCACCGACGAGCCCGATGCCTACGAGACACGGCTCACGGTCGACGGCGGACCGGCGCTGGACCTGTGCTTCCAGCGCGTCCCCGAGGGCCGCTCCTCCCCCGCGCGACTCCACCTCGACCTCGCGGGCGGGGCTCGGCAGGCCGAGGAGGTCGAGCGCCTGCTCGGGCTGGGCGCTTCACACCTCGACGTCGGTCAGGGGGACGTGCCCTGGGTCGTCGTCGCGGACCCGGAGGGCAACCCCTGCTGCGTTCTGGACGACCGCACGGAGTACTCCGGCACCGGGCCGATCGCGGCGCTCCCGCTCGATTCCACCGACCCCGACCGTGACGCCCGGTTCTGGTCCTGGCTCACCGGCTGGGTGCAGGTTCCCGGACGCTCCCGGACCCTGCGCCACGCGTCGCTGCGGGGTCCGCTCCTCGAGCTGTGCCCCGAGCCGGCACCGAAGGGCGACGGGAAGAATCCGGTCCACCTGGACGTCCGGCTCGAGCCCGGCGACGATCCCGACGAGGTCGCGGCGGGCATCGTCGGGCGGGGCGGCCGCGAACTGCACCCCGGCTGGGGTGACCTGCCGTGGCGCATCTACGCCGACCCCTCGGGTAACGAGCTGTGCGTGCTCCCGGCGCGGTCCTGACTCAGGGGACCGGGCACATGCACTACCCAGGGCCGGTCGCAAGGCATGGCGCCGGGCTCCTGCTGTACGGAGGGGTCGCCGTGGTGGCCGCAGCCGCGCAGCTCGTGGCGGGGTACTTCTATCTGGTGAGTGGTCTCGCCGCCCCACTGTGGGCCGTGGCCCTGTTCCTCGTGTGGTGGGTGGTCCTGACCCATGTCGGCGTGAAGCTGGCGTCCCGCCGGTCCTATTGGCTCGTCCTTGTGCCCGTCGTCGCGGGTGTCACGTGGTACGGGGCGATGGTGATCGGCGGGTCGGTCCTCGGCTGGAGGGCCTGAGCGACGTCGGAAGCAGGCTCCGCCGGCGTCCCGGAACCGGCCGCTGTTACGATCGTGCGGTGGACGCGCAGCAGCTGATCCCGATGATCCGTCCGATGGTGGCTGCCGGGGAGGTCCCGGGGGCTGTCATGGGCGTCGTGCACCACGGCCGCCGCTCACTGGCCGCCGTGGGGAGCACGGAGCCTGGCGGGCCTACCGCGATGCCGGCCGATGCGGTCATGCGCATCAGCTCCAACACGAAGCCGATGATCGCGGCGGTCGCACTGCTCCTCGTGCAGGACGGCGTGCTGCATCTCGACGATGCCGTCGAGACATTCATTCCCGAACTGGCCGACCGCCGTGTCCTCAACCGGCTCGACGGTCGGCTCGAGGACACCGTTCCGGCCCGGTCGATGACGGTCGAGGACCTGCTGACGATGCGCATGGGTTTCGGGTTCGTGGTCGAGAGTAAGTGTCCCGCGGTGGACGCGGCCGAAGCCGCCGGTCTGGGCTTCGGGCCCCCCGACCCTCCCGCGATGCCCCCGCCCGACGAATGGGTCGCCCGCTTCGCCTCACTGCCTCTGCTGGAGCAGCCGGGCACGGTCTGGCGATACGAACTGGCGTTCGGCGTGCTGGGAGTCGTGCTCGCGCGCGTCACGGGAACGCCCCTCGACGTACTGATGCGCGAGCGACTGTTCACTCCCCTTGCCATGTCCCAGACCGGCTTCGTCGCACCGCGACACCTCGTGCCGTCCTTCGCGCAGAGCGCGGAGGGCCTGGTCCTCTTCGACACCGCCGTGGGGAGCCGCTGGTCGAGACCGCCCGCCTTCCCGGACGGCCGCGGCGGCCTGGTCTCCACAGCGGATGATCTGCTGCGGTTCGCCCACATGCTCCTCGACGACGGCGGCGGGTTGCTGTCCCCCGAGTCGGTCGAGGCGATGACCACCGATCGGCTCACCGCCGACCAGCGGTCGGGCCCCTCGGCGCATGCTTTCCTCGACGGCGGCGGCTGGGGGTACGGCGTCGGAGTGACCGACGGGGCCTGTGGACGTCGGTACGGCTGGGGCGGCGGGCTGGGCACCCTGTGGTACAGCTGGCCCGAGCACGACGCTGCGGCTGTCCTGATGACCCAGGTGTCACCGCCGTCCGGCAGGCTCTTCGATGCATTCACGAAGGCTGCCGAAGCAACACTGGATTCGTCCTAGGAGTACTCGCCCATGAGGATCGGCCATCAGCTTTCCCGCATGATGTCCTGGCCCGAAGGCGAAGGTGGACTGTTGCTATCGTTCCCGTAGCGGTAGCGATTCAGCTCGATCGGTCCCCTGGGGACCGGGTGGGTCGTGCCGCGTATCAGCGCCTCCTCATCGGGAGGCACGGCTTAGAACGTGGGGGAATCATCATGGCATCATCGGATCCGGCCAGGAAGACCCTGGTCGCGGGCATCGTGCTCGGTGTCGTAGGACTTGCAGGGATGCTGCTGACCGGGCAGCTGGTCGAGGGCCTCAACGACACGGGGATGCCCAATGGAGGGTTCTATTTCCTGGTCAACGCCATCTCGGCGATCCTGTCGTTCTGCCTGCCGTTCAGCGCTGCGCTGATCGCGTCTTCCCTCGTGATGAGGCATGCCGAGCGCCTCGCGGGCAGGGACCGGCAGGACGAGGAAGTGGACGAGGGAGCGGGCGGTACCCGCTGACCTGCGACCCCGGCCGGACCTGACCGCCAACCGTCGGAATCGGCCCTACGGTGTCCCGCTGGACGGGTGTTCATCCTTCTCCGCGGGCTTCTGCAGTCCGAGGATGAGGAACGTGATGCCGATGGTGAAGAACGCGATCCAGGACGACGTTCCCGAGAACATCATCGCGATCGCGATGACAAGGAACACGATGCCGATCGGCAAGAACGCTGTGCCTCCGCTCGTCGCCGGGCCGTTCCGCTTCCGCTTCCCGTGTTCATCCATCTGGCAGACGCTACGTCGGTGACCCGGAACACGCAACGCTGAGGAGGTGCCATGCGTCTGTGGTTCGACGATGATCAGCCCGTCCCCGTCCGGTTTCTGGTCCGGCACCTATCGCGCTTTCACGACGGGCAGTTCGTCCCACTTCGTGGTGTAGTGCGGGGAGAGCATGTCGCGTTTCATCGTCCAGTCCGATCCTGCTCTCAGGCCGGCGTGCCCGAGGCCGATGGCGGCCCGGCCGAATTTCCGGCCGATATCGTGCAGGAGCGGTCCGGTGTCCTTGCCCTGTGCCTCACCCAGGTTCAGGAGCGCGTTCTGCGCTCCGGCAGGCTGGAGATCGGTGACGATGACACCGGCACGGATGTAGGGCACGCCTTCCTCGATGAGGGGTAGCAGGCGGTGGGCCGCCCGGGTGAGTTCGAGCGGGTCTGCGGTGTGGACGGGGAGCGGGATGCAGATGCTCGGCGAGCTCCTGGCGCCGGTGGTGAACGGCGAGGTCGCGGCGAACGCGGTGAGCACGCGTCCCTGCAGGGTCTTGCGCGCCAGCCGGGAGGCTGCTCCCTGGGCGTAGACGCTCAGTGCCTGATGCATCGCCTCTCCGGTGGTGACCGGGCTGGCGAAGGACCGGGAGTACAGGACCTGCTCGTTCCCGGTTGATTCCCGGGACGTGATGCAGGGTGTGCCCTGGAGTTCCAGGACGGTTCGCATGAGCACCACGGAGAACCGTTCGCGGATCACGACCGGATCAGCGGCGGCCAGGTCCTGCGCGGAATCGATGCCGATGGCGTTCAGCCGCGCAGCGGTTCTGGCCCCGACTCCCCAGACATCGGTCACTTTGAGCCTTCGCAGCAGGGACTGCCGGTGCTCTTCGGGTACGAGGCTCCAGTGGCAGACGCCGTCGAACTCCGGGTTGCCCTTCGCCCAGCGGTTGGCGAGTTTCGCGAGGGTCTTGGTGGGAGCGATCCCCACGCACACGGGCAGCCCGGTGTTACGCCGGACCGTGGCCTTGATGTCCTGGCCGGTCCGTCGCTGCGTGGCGAGGGTGCCGTCGAGGGTGAGGAAGGCTTCATCGATGCTGTAGATCTCGAGGTTGCCGGTGTACCGGCCGAGCACCTCCATGACGCGCGAGCTCATGTCCCCGTACAGCTCGTAGTTGCTGGAGCGCACCTGCAGACCCCAGGACCGGGCCTGGTCGGCGATCTGGAACCACGGGGCGCCCATGGCGACGCCGAGGTCCTTGGCCTCCGCACTGCGGGTGATCACGCATCCGTCGTTGTTGGAGAGCACCACCAGGGGGCGCCCTTCGAGAGAGGGGTCGAAGGCGCGTTCCGACGAGACGTAGAAGTTGTTCACGTCCACCAGGGCGACGCCGGGACTGCCCGGGCTACCCGGGATACGGGAGCCGGGCTCAGACATGGTGGAGACATCGGGTGGCGACGCCCCAGATGACCAGGTCGTCCGGGTCGGCAACAGAGATGGGTGCGTAGGCGGGGCCGGCAGAGACCAGGCTGACAGCCGTCCCCTCATCGGTGCCTTCGACATGCAGGCGTCGGATGACGAGTTCGCCGTCGAGGACGGCGATGACCACGGACCCGTGACGGGGCTGCAGGGCTCGATCGACGATGAGTTCGTCGCCGTCGGAGATGCCCGCGCCCGCCATGGCGTCCCCTGAGACCCGCACGATGTAGGTGCTGGTGATGTCCTTGATCAGGTGACGGTTGAGATCGATGCGGTCCTCGAACCAGTCCTGCGCGGGTGAGGCGAACCCGGACGGCATCAGCTCCGTACGTGCGGCAGCAGGAGCAGGGCGCCCGAGCGTCATGCCGGACGCGCCAGAGTCGTTCGATCCGTCCGTCACTCCATGCCCTTTCGTCACAGCTCGCACTAGCCCAGGCCTCGAAGCCTAGACCGCAGTACTGACATACGGGGAACCGTGCCATCGGGAACTGCCCGGGACGACGTGTGGTGCGACGTCCCGGGCCAGGGCCCGCCTTGACTTCCCCGCGGAGGCGCCCTGGTTCGTCGGTTGCCGGTTCTGTGGTGCAGGAGGATGTAGTTCTTCGACAGATTCGGACGCGGTCACGGACCCGTGAGTCGGGATCGTCGTTGGATCTCCCGGTACACGGTTGTCCGGGAGACGCCCAGGAGTTCGGCGATCTCGCCTCGCGTGTACTCGCTGGTGTCGACGAGGCCGAGCAGGTGCTTGCGTTGGTGGTCCGAGAGTTTGGGCTGCTTGCCGCGGAGCCGGCCCTTGGCTTTCGCGACAGCCATGCCTTCCCGGGTGCGGGCACGGATCAAGTCGGACTCGAACTCGGCCACGATGCCCAGGACGTTGAACAAGAGCTTGCCGATCGGGTCGGTCGGGTCGTAGATGCTGCCGCCCAGACTCAGGGCGACGCCTTTGCGCGTGAACTCGTCTGCGATGTCACGCGCATCGAGCACGGAGCGCGCCAGCCGGTCGGGTTTCGTCACGACCAGCGTGTCGCCCTTCCGACAGGCAGCCAACGCTTCACGTAGGCCGGGTCGGGTTCGGTTCGTGCCGGTGAAGCCGTGGTCGACGTGGATGTCCTCCGCATCGACTCCAAGGGCCATCAGCGCATCTCGTTGGGCGGTCAGGTCCTGGCCAGCGGTCGAGACGCGCGCGTATCGATCTTCACGGAGTCAGTGTTACAGATCAGGTACCCGTGCGCCCGTATGCACCGTCCCGGCTGAACGCCCCTCCCGCGAGGTGACGCGGTCAGCAGATCTGTCGGTTCTCACTGCCGTCTGCACAAAGTCCCGCGCACGGGCGTAGGGCGACCGGCTTGCGGGCGCAGATTTAGAGGTGCTTAGACTCGATCGCATGACTAACGAAGTGAGCGAGGCGTACGCACGCCGTGCAGCGGAGTACGCCGGGCTCTTCGGGTCGATGGATGCTGTACATCCATCCGATCGTCAGCTCGTAGCTACTTGGGCTGCGGGCATCGATGGTCGCGTCACCGATGCAGGCTGTGGTCCTGGCCAGTGGACGAACTTCCTGACCGAGCATCGGCTCGCTGCTTGCGGCGTGGATTTAGTCCCCGAGTTCATCGAGCACGCGCGCACCACTTATCCAGGTGTCCCATTCGAAGTTGGCAGTCTCAACACCCTCAATGTCGAAACCGGAACGATAGACGGAATCTTCTCGTGGTACTCGCTCATTCATCATGAGCCCAGCACGATTGGGATTCCCCTTCAAGAGTTCGGCCGGGCTCTGAAACCAGATGGTGCGCTGCTCATTGGCTTTTTTGAATGGCCCCTGGTCGACAAGTTCGCCCATGGAGTGACTCCGGCGTATCGATGGCCAGTGCGTGTTCTTAGCGAGAAGCTGGTTTACGCCGGCTTCGAGGTAGTCGAAACTCATACCAGAACAACTCCAACCCAGCAGCCCCACGGAGCGATCACCGCTCGACGTAAGTAGGTGTGGTGATCCATCGGTGTATGGACTTCGGCTAGGTCCCATATGCGAAAGTGGCGCTATGACTCTGGATGATGAACTCGACCTGATCTTCGAGCGTCGAGACCGCGACAACATGCAGCCGACCATCGACGCGTTGTTGCCCTACTACGCAGCCCATCCCGAAAATGCGCGAGTCCTCTACGAAGTCGGCGGTGCCTACGACACCGTGGGACAGGAACACATTGCTCAGGGGTTCTACGAAAAGGCCCTTGCTGCCGGCCTCGACGGTGATCTGTTGCGCCGGTGCTATGTTCAGTACGGGTCGACGCTGAGGAACCTGGGCGCGCACGAAAGGTCTCTGGAGGTCTTTAGGGCAGCTTGTGCTGCGTTCCCCGACTCCCCGGCACTCGGCGTCTTCGAGGCCATCACCCTGCATGCGGCGGGACAAACAGATGAATCTGTCGCGGCGTTGCTTGATCTAGTGGTGAGCTATGTTCGCACTCCCGACATCGAGCGGTACAAACCAGCAATCACCGGCAATGCGGCCTACATCCGCACCCTGCAAGGCCAGCACTTGTAGTGCGTGGTTCCCGGTAAGGGATCCTCTACCGAACAGTTTGTTCAATTCGACAGAAAATTCCTCTTCGGCCTCGTAGCAGGTAAGCGTGCATGCGGTGAGCATGATGACCCCTGCTTGTGAAAACGCTTCCGCATCATTTCTACATTTGACCATTGATACCGGATGCACGCGTGAGCGCTTCTGCTAGATTGCGCAGATGACGCCACGACGTTCGCCCGTTACAGCAACTGCAGCTCTGCTCACAGTGCTCCTACTTGCAGGGTGCACTGCAGCGAATGACTCGGAAACGGAAAACCAGCCACAGCCCAGCTCCACAGGTGTTGTGGCCACAGCCGTCGCGGACCCGGTCTCAGGTACGTACACCGGCACACGAACCATCGATCTCAGCGCTCCACCCGAGGACGCTACCCACGTCCGGGTCGACATCAAATGCCTTACTACCGGCACTCTCGTTCTGGAGGGCGGCGAGGAAGCGGTCTGTGAGCTCGGTGATGGCGCAAGCGCCATCGTGTTCTCAGGCCCGCTGTCGCCAGGACAAGATTCCTTCACGGTGACAGCCAACGATCCAGAGATGAATTACGAGGCTGAAGCGGTGTATATGAACGGCGAATCTACCCAATAGCGTTGATGTTCCTACAATCGTATGGATTGCGTCCGAACGTTTCCTCGGACGACTCATGTGACAGGAGCAGCGCGGTCTGTCCCGTTGGCCATCGGCTTACGGGCGCGATGTGCCCATGCTGCTAAGAGGCGCCAGACGCGGCACCAAATATCTAGTTGCACGCCCGGTAAGCTAGGCAGAGGACGAGTTGGGGGACCCTTTGTACGGGATGGCAGTGGATCGACGGCGAATCGCGCGAGACTTCTGGCTTCGCATGACGATTCCCTCGGTTCTCCTCGCCGGGCTGCTCATTCTTCTCTTCACCTCCGTGCCGATCGACGCGCTTCCGCCTGCACTGTTGATCACCGGGGCGGCGCTCTTCGTCGGCGGCGCCATCGGATTCTTCACGGGCATTCAAGGCCCGCACTGGCCGATCTACGCTCTGATCCTCACGGGATTGGCTGTACTTCTCCTGCTGCCCCATCCCTGGCAGGGTCTCGCCTTCGTGCCTGTCCCAACATCGGCAGTCGGGTACGCGATGGGCAAGGAGGTCGCGTTTTTACGTATGAACCTTCGGCCACCGACTTCACCGTCCACAAACTGAATCCAATCACCACTTGCTTCACCGCGTACTTCGGTGCGCGTTCGACCATCCGCTACCGGGCCGGTTCACATGGTCCGGTGAATTGGCTGGACGACGATAGATTCATGACATGAATTCCGTGAAAATCTTCGTTCGGCCGGCAGTCGACCACGACGCAGGACGTCTAGCCGAGATTCATATCGCAGCGTGGCGGGCGACCTATCGAGGCATCATGACCGACGAGCGGCTCGACGGCATGAGCGCTGAGCGTGCAGCCGCCGGCTGGCGACGAAACCTATCCAAACCAGCCAAGGCGACGGAGCACCTGGTCATCACCCAGGATGGAATACCCGTCGGCTTCGCCATCTTTGGTCCAGCGCCCAACGACTGCGCCCCCGGCACAGGGCAGCTGTACGCTCTCAACCTGCATCCCGACTGGTGGGCACAAGGACTCGGGTCGACGCTCTTCAACGCCGCCGAACAGAGGCTGGCCGCGTTTGGCTACTCCCGGGCCTTCCTCTGGGTTGCGAAAGGCAATGAACGAGCCATCAGTTTCTACAACAAGCACAGCTGGCTCGACGACGGAGGCATTTCGGAGGACGCCGAATTCGATCCTCCAATCATCGAGCTTCGCCACAGCCGCGTCTTCGCTGCCCTCTGACGCGACTCGAGTCTCCTACGAATAGAAAGTCAGGAGGGCCCCGAACTCGGTCGAGGCTCGCTTCCAATGAGCCGTAGTCACACCAACCTGAAAGACTCAGGTATGGACCTCCCCGAGATTGCCAACCGGTGGCCTGCTGTCGCTCCCACCCATGGGAAGGTGACGCTTCGGGCATTCCGTCCTGACGACGCCGGAATGGCCAGGGAGCTGTCCCGCGATCCTTACGTCCCCGCAACGGGAACGCTGCCCCTCAACGCGACACCCGATCAGACGCAGCAGTGGATACGGCGACAGCAGACCCGGCACACAGAGGGCGCAGGCTTCTCATTCGCAGTTGTAGACACCACCGAAGGACACTGCGCAGGATTTACCGGTCTGTGGGTGCGTGAGCTGCACGCGGGCCGCGCCCAGATCGGCTACGCAATCGCCCCATCCTTCAGGGGCCGGCAACTTGCCGCGGACGCGCTCCGTGCTGTGACGTCCTTCGCCTGGACACTGCCCGAACTGCAGCGCACCGAGCTCTACATCGAGCCCTGGAACACCGCCTCCATCAGGACAGCGGAGCGCGCCGGGTACCTCCGCGAAGGCTTGCTCAGATCCCACCAAGAAATTTCCGGCCAACGCCGCGACATGCTGGTGTACTCCACCGTGCGCGACTGACTCACGGATATCGATTGGCGCACAAGCGCGGGCGACGACCAACCAGCAACGTGCAGTGAGGGATTGCCTTGCGGGCGTCCGAGTAGGCGACTGCCGGCGCCCGTGAGCTGATGCGGTTCGCTATAGCCTCTGATCTATGACTGCGTATGACCAGCGCCTTATTGAGCTCTACGATCGAGACAATCCTGACGGGCCTGATCATGACTTCTATCGCGCCCTTGCCGCCGAAGTCTCCGCTCGAAGGATCCTCGATTTGGGATGCGGGACCGGCATCCTCACGGTGACCTTTGCGGGTAGAGGACGAGACATTGTCGGCGTGGACCCCTCTCCTTCGATGCTCTCTTACGCACAGCACAGGCCAGGCTCCGAGCATGTTGAGTGGATCCTGGGTGATAGCAGCAGCATCCCTCGGGACGGATTCGACTACGCGGTGATGACGGGCAACGTCGCCCAGCACATCCCCGACAGGCAGTGGGAGCGTACTCTCCTTGACCTGCGACGGGCACTGCGTCAGGGCTGAGTTAGGTCGGCGCTGGCAGGCAAAGCAGAGGACGGCACTTCTAGGCGTTTCAAGAGCCTAAGCGGAAGGTGGACTGTGGCTACTGTTTAGCCTGTGACAGATGAGACAAAACGGCGGCGGCGATGAGCCCTGATTCGGATCTTCAATCGAAGGGAACTACCTGTGTCCCGCCGGACGAGGGGATGGCGGGGAACAGTGAGTGAAGTCGTTGACGATGGTGCCGCGGATGAGTCCGCGCCGAAGGGTTTCACCGCGGATGACCTCCGCCTGGGCAGGAAGGTCTCCCGTCATATCAGCATCCTCAGCGCGGCTGCTCTCGTTGCCTGCGTCCTGATCGCCGGCTTCGTCTTCCTGAACGTCCCGTGGGACACCCGGATGCCATACGACGGGAAGTATGAGCGCAGCGGCAAGGGGCTCCCCATGCAGATCGCCTTGCTTCCCGCCCTGGTGCTTCTCGTCCGTATCTGGTGGGACGGCAAGAAGCCGGACGCGCATCACATGCGCAAGGGATCGCGTGTCGGCGCGTACATCGTATGTGGCGCCCTCATCGGTGCGTGCGTGGTCCTCCAGTGGAACTTCGCCGAATCCATCCTTGAGGCGGGTGGGTACCTTGCCGGATAGCCCGACATCGCTCAACGCGCACGTCCGCGAGCCGATCCACTGCCGTTCGTCTGCCGAGGAAGCTAAAAAGGGTCAACGTAACCGCGCTTGGCTCACGTGGAACGACTACAGGGGGCGTTGTGAAGGTTTGGCAATTAGCCGTAGTTTCTTGGATTGTCACCGCGCTCATTGCAGTCCTGGGAGTCACCGCGGCGCGTACTATCTGGTACTTCCAAGAGCCAGTCGTCGACTCAGTCGCTCAGCCCGACAGCTACTTCGTAGCTGCGATTTGTGGGCTCTTGGTGCTCGCGCTTAGTTTCCTCCTCAGCTGCGCCCTCACCGCTATCTCGGGGCAGTTGGCATCTGGACGCAGAACCAACGACTAGTCCCCAAGTAACGTCCTGCTGAGAAATCCTTAAACGCTCGTTTGTTCCACGGCACCTGATCCTGGTGGGATCGCCGCGCCGGGCGGGAGCGACGATCTCTGCTTCAAAGTGCTCGGGGTTGAGGAGGTACTCCTTAGCTGCGGGCAGGGAAATGTATTTTCCGTTGTTTTAGGCCAGGTCGTCGTGCTTCAGCGGGTCCTGATTGTCCGAGGATTGCACTACACGCCCATCCATGCGCACAGCCAGTACGCGGCTGTGCACGCCGAGTGCGACGAGGAGCGTCAGATCAAGGTCGGCAGAAGCAGAAGCCGCTACCTGAAACCTAACGTGTCGAAGTCAAGAGCTACCTGCTTTGTTGAAGGGACCTTAGTTCTAGCGCACCTGCGTGAAGGGGTCGGGGAGCCCGGTCGTGGGAGGCCCCGTGATCGCCCCCCGGTTCGAGACCGGACGATGACCGTTCTCGTCGTACACGCCATAGGCGGCGGCTACTTCCGCGGCCACCAGCGGTAGTCCGGTGAGTCGCATGATGTCGGGGTCCGCGGCAAGGGCGGCTGCGGCGCGACCGACGAAGCGAGGGGTCTCCCGATTCTGCTCGTGCTCAAAGTACTGGATGTTGGCGAGGACGCTCTCCGTGAGGACCAGCCCGGGATACAGCGCCACCGACGCCACTCCGCGATCCTTGAGGTCGACCGCCATGTCCGCTGCCAGTCGATCGATGGCCGCGTGTGCCACGCCGTAGGGTACCGGAGGGACGAAGACCTGCCCGGCGAACGAGGAGAGGGTGATGATCAAGCCCTGACCGCGTACCACCATCAGGGGAGCGGCGAAGGACGAGGCGACATAGTGTGCCCGTAGCCCGACCCGGTGCATGGAGTCCCACAGCTCGAGCGGTTGTTCCCAGAAGGGGCCCGGGTTGAACGCGCTCCCGTTGGTGAACCGCTCGTATCCGCCCCAGGCGCTGTTGACCAACACGTCCAGACGGCCCTGCTCGGCGTCGATCCGTGCGATCGCCGCCTCGATCTGGGCGTCGTCCCGCACGTCGAGATACAGGGCGATCCCTGTTCCACCGGCCTCTGTCACGAGTCGCGCGGTCTCGGTGATCGTGCCCGGGAGCCGGGACGGGGCGGCGCCGTCCACGGTCGTCCGTCCACCGACGTAGACCGTCGCACCCGCCTCGCCGAAAGCCTGCGCGATCCCACGGCCGACACCGCGGCTGGCTCCGGTTACGAACACGACCTGCTGCTGGGGGCGAGTCATCTACCTGCTTCCGGCTCTGTCATCAGACCGCCGCATATCGGCCTCGCACCATCATGAAGGATTGGAGCTTCAGCACCAAGCACCTCGCATCCCGACCGATCGCGGACCAGACGCGCCTCGTGGCTGTGACGCAACGGGGCCCGCTCGTTATCGTTCCGAAGAACCGGTGAGGGGTGCAGATCGGGATGATCTGGATCCCTCTCCCAAGCTCACCTGCGTGGCCTTGGTCGTACAGCTGTGAAGTGACCGTACGTCAGCTAGTGATTGTGTCAACGGTAAGTGGCCCCGGTAGGACGGATATATCTGGCCCCACTTCATGACTCGCTGAGCCACTACCACTGGCTAAACAACCACCCGATCAACGAGCTCCGTGCGGTGGAGGATCCGTTAGTGGACGGTCGATTCTCGGCGTTTCGTATCAGGGGGCCAGAAGGCAGCAGCCAGGCCGAGCATCAGTGCCGCGCCTATTGCGGTACCCAGCGCGACGAGGATGGCGCCGACCAACCACAGCCCAGTGACGTCCGTTGCCGCTGCTGTGCTGATCCACGCCAAAGTGACTGAGGCTGGGATTACCAGCCAGGCGACGATGAAGCGTAGGAGCCAATGAGCGAGACCGATCACGATGATGCTGCAGAAGAAGGCGCCTACTCCTTGCCACACCGCATACGGCCCACCCAGATGGCCGGTGGCCGGGTCGTACTGATACTCCGTATCCCAGGCGAACCAGCCGAGCCACAGCCCCGCAGAGAGACCCGCGATCAGGAGGACTATGGCCCACTGCTGAGCGGGCGGCTGATGCCTGTTCCGGGTCAGTTGCATGCTTCACCCTAAGGCAGCAGGCCAACAGCTCAGGATGATGGGTGCACCTGCACTGCTCGAGTCGTCCGCAGGCGGATCCCCTACGGGGCGGTGCTGAATCGGCTAACCCCGCCATCCAGTCTTCAGAAAGCGCGGCATGTTGACGAAAAGTCACGTCGGCGAACCTGGCGGAAGCGGTCCATGGACGGCTGTCTTATGACCACCGAGAGTGCGCTGCGCGGAGTGTGCCAAACGGTCGAGGCGACCGACTGGTCGGTCTGTTATGGTTGGTCCATGACAGCCAGAGAGCGCATCCTGGACACCGCCCGCCGGCTCACGATCGAGACGGGATCGGTGCCATCGATGGACGTCGTCGCGGCCGCCGCCGGAGTATCGAAGGGCGGGTTCACCCATCACTTCAGAACGAGGCCGGCTCTCCTGTCCGGTCTCGCGGAACAATCCATTGCCTCGATGGACGAGGCCCTCGATGCGGCAGCGGCCACTGGTGACGTCGTCAGGACATGGCTGCGGATCTCCATGTCCCGCGAGGAATCGGATCTCTACCGGGCTCTGCTGATTTCCTTCAACGAGGGAGGAACGGATACCTCGGAACTCCTGCGCCGATCGGCTGAGGCGTCGGCCAGGTGGGAACACCTGCTGGCTAAGGAGTTGGGCGATTCCGTCGCCGGGTCGGTCGTCCGGCTTCTTGGCGATGGCCTGGTCATGAATACTCTGACGGGAGACGCCGTTCCGTCACTGGAATTGATCCTCGCCTGGCTGGACACGAAGCGAAACCCGGAACAGGGTCGGGAGCAGGACCTGTGATGAACGCCGGTCTGCTCTGGGTGATCCTCGGGCTGGCGCTGGCCGACAGCCTTAATCCCGCAACGATCGTGACGATCACGCTGATCCTCCTTACCGTGCCTCGACGCCCGGTCGCCTCGGCCCTGTCCTTCGTCCTGGGAGCGTTCAGTACCGTGTTCGTCTTGGGTGCCATCATCTTTCTGGGCGCAGGGGCCGCAGCAGAAACGGTCAGCGGTGGGCTGGTGTGGCTGCGGCGCATCGTCTTCCTGATCGCCGCGATCACCCTGCTCATCGCCGCTGTCCGTCGCCTGAAGGACCGTGAGAGGAAAGGCATCGGCCTGCCCTCCTGGTTCGGCGTGGGAACTGCCCTACCCCTTGGTGTCCTTATCACGGGGGCGGACCTGCCCAATGCCTTCCCCTACTTCATCGCGATCGAACGCATGATCGACGCGGACATCGCCACCGGTACCGGACTCCTCACCCTGGCTGGGTACGCGCTCATCTACTGCATTCCCTGCCTGATCTTGCTCGGCCTCGGCATCGCTCACGGCGACCGAGTCCGACTACGCCTGCAAAAGGTCTACGACCGCTTCGCCACCGGCACTATCAAACGCTCCATCCCCGCGGCCCTGACCCTCGCCCTCCTCGGCCTCGGCGTGCTCACCATCGCCGCCTGGCCCTAAACGCTGGACACCCAAGCCGACAGGAGAACCACGCGCGCGCGTCGCCAGCCATAGGGCGTTGCGAAACCCGAACCATCTGCCGCTGCGACTCACAGCTGACGCATCCGAGCCCGCCGCCCGACCCTGCCGTCGGTCCGGTCAAAGGATGGCGGTCTCAACCGGTCAGTGCACCACTCCTTGGCAGGGTGAGTGGTGGAGGTGCGTGTGGAGTTCACGACGGAGCAGCAGCAGGCCATTTGAAAGGGGTGGCGGAACGGTGAATCGTTCCGTCAGGTCGGTGACCGGGTAGGGCAACCGGCGCACGTGATCCAGTACGTCCTTCGAGGTCACGGAGGCATCAAGCCCAGCGTTCCCCGACGGAACCACCGGCATCTGACTCATCAGGAACGCGAGGAAATCTCTCGCGGCATCAACTATGAACGCCTGCGATAAGTCACCCGCCGCGGCGAACCCGCCCACAACTGCGGACTACTAGAAGGGGGAAATACCGGCCCATCACAAACCGGCCGCCAATGCCTGGCAGGCCGGACGCGGCAGGATCCCCCACCGCACGGAGCGCAATTATCGCGTGGTCGTTGAGCCGGTGGTAGTGCCTGGGTGCGTCATCGAGTAGGGCCAGGTAGATCTGTCACACCGGGCCAACTTATCGTTGACACAGTCACCTGACGCCGGTCCCTGATCTCTGGCCCACAGCCCCTGCGCCCGGTAGAGCACCGTCAGCACGTCGTTGGAGCGGGTCTCGACGATCGCGGCGAAGTCCCGGTCCTGGTAGGTCCTACGGGTGCCTGCAGATAGGTCTGGTTCAGGCGCGCAAGGGCCTTCGCCGGCTCCGCGGGCGAGATGCTGCGCTCGATCACCTTCTCGAGGACATAATCCGCCAAGTGCATCCGTCCGTCGACGTGCCTCTCGTACGCGTCGCTCATCGCTGCTCCCGTCCATGGGCAGCCGGGATTCGGCCGCTCTCATGGGAGTTCTGTGCGGCCGGGGCTCCATTGTGCCAACGACCTTGGCTTTAACGCCCGCCGCCTAGGGTGCGGCGACCTCGATGATGGCGAAGCGCTTGGACGCCTCGCGTTCGGGACCACCCGGTGCAGCACCCGAGTACGTCAGCACGGCGTACGTCGCGGGAGCAAGATCCGTCCCGACCGTGATCGTGAAGCTGTAATTGCCGGCGGCGTCGGCGATCGCCGACTGCTCGTCCATCACCATGCCGTCCGACTGGGCGATCCCGAAGTTGATGATGACTTGCTGCCCTGGCTGATAGCCGCTGCCGTTGATCGTGAACGAGGCCCCCTGGATGACGGTCGCTCGCACCATGCCGTACTCGGGTTCCGGCGTGACGATCACGCCTGCGGGCGCCACGGGTTTCGGGTCGGCTTCGATGGTGGGGGCCGCCGTCGGAGTCGTGGGAACTACAGGCACTGCGGGGGTTTCACCTGGCGCAGCGGGCACCGCCGCGGGAGTCTCCGAGGCGGCCGACTCCACTGCAGGGGTGCTTGCCGGGGCAGCAGAGGGTGTCGCTACAGGGGTGGCGGACGGCTTCAGGGTGCTGGGAGATGCCGAATCAATCGTGGCGGTAGCCGTAGGAGCGGCAGCAGGCTCGTCGTCAGGGGCGCTGGCGCAGCCTGCGAGGAGGGCGGTGATCGCGACCAGGGCGAGGAAGGATGGCAGTTTGGGCACGGGGATGATCCTGAGAACGAAGTGATGTGGACGGCGAGGAATCGACCGACAAGAACCCTGTGCTGCGCCATCCCCCAAAAGCGGACAATACCCGTCGACCGGGCCCGCCGGATAGAGCGCGGAGGCGCTGTGTGCAAACCGTGATCCGCGGTGCCTCCATGCCGATCACCGCGCCGCATCGTGACCGAACCGGCACGTGTCGACACGGGGTTGCCGACCACCGGTCGGAGACTCGGAGCATGGTGCTCGGGGAATCCCCTGCGCAGACCCTGAAGGAGGGATCCCTTAGCGGGACGGGGTCGGGGTTGTGGTTACTGGGGTGGGTGGTGTTCGGTGGCGGGTTTCGGCTCGTAGCCCGAGGTAGGTGCCGGTGATGATGAGGCCGGCTCCGATGATGCCGAGGAGCTGGAGTGTTTCCTGGCCGATGCTCAGTCCGATGAGGACCGCCCAGATGGGTTCGGTGCCCATGAGGAGGCTTGCCCTGGATGCTGAGGTTTGCTGGATGGCCCAGGTCTGTACGAGGAAAGCGAACACGCTGCACGCGAGTCCGAGGTAGAGCACGCCGATCCATTCACCGGTGTTGAAGTGCTGCACGGCGTAAAGCACTCCTTGGAAGTCGGCGAGGGTGTAGATGATCGCGCAGACCGCGCTCTGGATCAGGGTCAGCGTGAGTGCGTTGAATCCGCGGCCTCGGGTGAGGGCTGAGACTGCGGTGACGTGGACGGCGCGCACCAGTGCGGCGGTGAGGACGAGCATGTCCCCGAAGGTCGGTGCCTCGAATCCGTCCCCGGAGACGAGCAGGCACACGCCGGCGACCGCGACAATCCCGGCGATGAACACCATCCGTGGCAGCGGGATCCGGAAGGCGATGCTCTCGGTGACGGGGGTGAACACGATGACGAGACTGATGATCAGACCCGCGTTCGTGGCACTGGTACCGGCGATTCCATGGGTTTCCAGAATGAGCACGGCAGCCTGGGTGAAACCCAGGACAACCCCGACCAGTGTTTCGCGGCGTGTGGTCCGACGACGGTTCCAGATCAACCAGATCACCACCAAAGTCACCGTAGTGATCAGGAACCGCATGGAAAGGATGACCGTCACGCCTTCGGTATCGGTCAGGGTCTTCGCCGCCAGGTAGCTACTGCCCCAGACGAGGGCGACCAGAAGCAGGAGCAGATCCACCTTGCGCGCAGCAGCGAACTCGCGAAGGACTGTGCGGTATCGGACGGAAGAGGGAGTCGGCGTCCGGGACGGCGATGAGGAAAGGGAAGGCACTCCTCGAGTCTGCTGGTGATCCACTGGTAAGACGAGAGGGCGCTTGGTGAACTGGTGGTTTAGGGTTTGCTTATGGATCTTCACCAGCTACGCCTGCTTCGCGAGCTGGGTGAACGAGGTAGCCTCGCTGCGGTAGCGCGATCCCAGCACGTGTCGGCGTCCGCTGTGTCCCAGCAGATCACGGCGTTGCAGCGCGCGGTCGAGGTTCCCCTGACCGAACGGCGGGGCCGGAACCTCGTGTTGACCGGCGCCGGTCAGGCCTTGGCTTCAGCTGCGGTGGACATCAGCGTCGCGATGAGTTCGGCGGAACAGGCCGTCAGCCGGTACGTGCAGGACCCGACAGCCGTAGTGAGCGTGTCGGCGTTCACCAGTGCCGGTCTGACGTGGTTCGGACCCCTCCTACACGCCCTCGCCGGGGAAGGAAACCCACGGCTGGTCCTCCACGACCGGGACATGGGACAGGACGCTTTTCCTGCCCTGACAGCCGACTACGATCTGGTCATCGCGCACCGCCTCGAGCACAGTAACCCCTGGCCGGACACGATCACTGCCCTTCCGCTGGTGCGCGAACCCTTGGACATTGCCATGTCGGACCACCACCGGCTGGCTCACGCCTCGCACGTCGGTGTCACTGACCTGCGCGACGAGGAATGGGTGTCCGTTCAGGAAGGCTTCCCGCTCGAATCAGCCCTGGACGCCATCGCCGTGCACGCCGGTAAACCCCTGAACGTCACACACCGGATCAACGAGTTCTTCATCGCGGCTGCGATTGTCGCCGCCGGTTCTGCCATCGCGCTGATCCCCCACCACACCGCACCCTCTGGCAGTGGGATCGTGCTCAAGCCGCTCCACGACCTGCCACTGGCTCGGCACGTCGACATCCTGTGCCGACCCGAAGCCCTCCACCGCGTTGCCGTTCAGAAAGTCGTCACCACACTCCAACACCACGTGACCACCAACCGCTAGGGGATGGACGAGCGAACGAGAGGAGTACGTCCTGCGCGAGGGATTGATCATGCCCACCCCAGGCTGGACTCGACCTCGAGAACTGTCGGCCCATGAACTCCCCCGCACCACGCCGGGTGTACGCGTGGGTCCGCTACCCCCCGAAGCCATCCGGGTCCTGGCCCACGCGATCGCGTACACGTGCACAGCGGTGAAGATCCGGTTCCTCGAACCACTCGTCAAGATCCAACGCGAGGGCGGGGTGTGGCTGAACGCTGTCACGCCGGCCGACCCTACAGAGTCTGCTGACGGAAGCCGGCCCGGACCCTGTGGAGTCTTTACTCCGCTTCCTCCGGTGGTGGGTCGACGTCGCCGCGTGTGATGTCGGTGCGGGCCGTGACGTAGGCGGCGCTGATGTAGTCCTCGAGCTTGGGTCGTTCGATGCGCCGCTGCCCTCGCCCGCCGATCTGGGGGGCCCGGCCATCCCCTGAGGCTCCGGCCGCACAGCTCACCGCCAGCTCCTAGGCCGCCTCGACGTCGATGACCGGCGGCAGTGAGGGCAGCGTGAGGACCGGGGTGGAACAGCGCTCTCGCAGGGCCACCTGAATCGGCAGGGGTGGCATCAGCCGGCCCCGCTCGATGATCTCGAGGGTCCGCCGGCACTGCAGGACGAGCGTCTTCGAGTCCGCGTCGTGGTATTCGCTGGGATGAGTGATCATGGCTGGCTTCTCTTGCTGATGAGTCCGTCCACAGGCTATTCGTTGCCGGTGACACTTGGGCGAGGTGCCGGCGCGATGAGAATGGTCATCCCGGCGGCGATCACCGGCTGCTGGTGGGCCCTCGAGCACGCTCGGTGATGTCGATGATCATCCGGTTGAAGTCGGCGCCGAAGAATCTGTGGGCGAGGCCGCTGATCGGCTGGCCCGACGGTATTTGAGGGAGTCATTCGAGGTACTGAGCTGGATCAGGGAGCGCCGAGGGCGCGAGCTATGAGCACGCGAAAGCGCTGCTGTCCCGCGTGCCCGAAGAATTCTTCCTGATCGCGATGCACCGACTGGAACTCGTAGGACGTGGGCATCTTCAGCAAGGAGACGGGGAACAACCCGGATCCGGTCGCTGGTCAGTGCGCCGTCCGCATGACAGCAACAAAAGTAGCCGGCTCTACCTACTGACCTTCGTTCCGGTCGTCGGCTGGATCATCGTCCACATCCGTGCGGTCCTACCGTCGAATCCCTACGCCCGGCAGGACGATGACTCCGACGACCTGCCCACACCCACGAACAAGAAAGCCGCCGCTTTCCAAGGAGGGCCTGGCTTCTCCTGTCCCGGAAGATCTCATCGACCGAGCTCGTCTCCTTGTCCCCGAGCGAGCGATCGCTCCTATCGAGCCACGCCGAGGATCCGCGGCCATCATCGGCGGTCGCGGGCCGAGACATGATCTGGCCGAGTCTCACCAACCCCTCCAAGGGATAGATCAACGAACTCCAGCAGTGGCGCGGAAGCTGCCAAGAGGATCGGTACCATCGCCGCGACAAGTCCCGGTCAGCAATCGCCGGCAATTTTGAACGCGACCCCGGCCCTCCACGTATACACCTCTGAGTCGACCGACCCCCGGCGACCGTCACTTCCGAGGAGAACACGATGAACAGGACCTTCAAGCTGGGACTCGCGGCGATCGCCGTGACCAGTGTCATGGCCGTAGCACCTGCCGTGACCAGCGTGGTGACCGCAGTGCCCGCCGTGGCCGACGGCGGATCCACCGGCAAGTCCAACGGCGAGGACCGGTCGCGAGCCGACAGACTGCGCGTCGTCGGTCTGGCCGACAACGGCACCAAACTCGTGCAGTTCGACACCACCAAGCCCGGCAAAGTGCGCAGCAGCATCGGGGTCAGCGGCCTGACCGGCGGCGACACCCGGCTCATCGGTATCGACTACCGAGTTCAGGATGGAAACCTCTACGGCGTCGGGAACACTGCGTCCAGCGCCGGCGTGTACCGGATTAACCCGGACACCGGGGTGGCAACTCAGGTCATCCGGCTCACCGTGGCACTGAGCGGCACGACGTTCGGCGTCGATTTCAACCCTGCCGCCAACGCGCTCCGAGTCGTCAGCGACACCGGCCAGAACCTTCGCCAGCCGTTCGCCTCCGCGGGGGCAGCCACGGTCGCCGATGGGCCGCTGAGCTATGCACCTCCGGCGATCGCCACCGGCATCAACGGGGCGGCCTACACCAACAACGACCTCGATCCGAATACGGCGACCACCCTCTACGACCTGGACACCGCCCTCGACCAGATCGCAATCCAGTCACCAGCCAACGCGGGCTCACTGGCAGCCACCGGCAAGCTCACCGTCGACGCGAGCGGCGACACCGGATTCGACATCTACTCCACCATCCGCAACGGAAGCACGGTCGAGGTGACCGGCTTCGCGACCGTCAACGGATCGCTGTACGAGATCACCCTGTTCAACGGCAAGGCCACCGCACTCGGAACCATCGGCGCCCCCGTCACGGACATCGCCATCCCCCTGAACCAACGCTGAGCCGCACCTTCGCCAAGCCGGATCGGAGCAACAGCCGGCCGACGTGCCACCAAGCGCGCCGGCCGGCTCGAGCCGCTCGGACATCGAACTGCTCGGCGGCCTCCGGCCGTCAGCACGGTTCTTGTATCCGGCACTTCTTCGCGAGTGGACCGGTTCATTCTTCCCACGCGAAGGAGCAACAGCGCACTACCGGAGCCCCTTGTGATGCTCATCGGGGGCAGTGTGTGCGTACTCGCGGCAGTAGTCGCGACCTCGATTCACGGTGATCGTTCGGTCCACCGAGCCAGCGAATGAAGGCCGCGACTTGTCAGCGAGTTCTTTCTGGTGACACGGCGGATACAGCATCGCGCCGGGTCAGGCTTACTTGTGGCCGCCAGACGGGTTCGTCTCCACACGACCGGCGCCTTTCTCACCGCCGGAACAAGATCCATCCGAAACCGTTCCCCACGGATATCCGAATAAGACCGATCGTTCCTGACTCTCCCGAAGCATCGAATTCCTGACTTCCCCTGCGCAGGACAGGCCGTCGGATAGAGTCACGGCCGGGGGAAGCTCTCCTGGTGCGGGTCCACACACTCGGTCCATGGTCCTTCATCACCAGTACTTTCAGCTCGCACACCAAGGGGAACATTGTGACAAATCAGCCTTACCCGACACAGCAGACCGCCGGCGGCGTCTCACCGGAGGCAAGCAAAGCCAAGACGACGTCCCTGGTCCTCGGAATCATCGGACTGTTCCTGCTGGGCATCGTCCTCGGCCCGCTCGCCATCATGCAGGCCAATAAGGCGGAACGGCTGGGAGAACGCGCGACGGCAGGAAAGGTGCTCGGCTACATCTGCACCATCTTCGGCATCATCGGCCTGATCTTCACCGTCATGAGGTTCATCGGCTAGCCCTCACGACAGGGACAGCGCAGCAGCGAACCGTTTGTCTGCGCCGCTGTGCCGGGGTGGGGTGCCCGCACGGGCATTGCACCCCGTCCCAGAGGGACCCCCGGGTCGCCACCGCCCCACGAAGGTGACTACCGGACAGCACCTGTCCCCGATCCTCCGACTGGTCGGGGCCGAGCCGGCCCTTCCGCAACCAGGTGCATCGACGACCCCACCGGACCGCGAGGATCCTCCCAGCCCGGGGGTGCCGGGGCGCCCCACTCACAACCGGTCCGGGGCTCCCTTGCAGGTGCCGACCCACTCCCCCATCCTCCTGGGAAGTAGCTCGGATTGCCGACGCATACCTACTGGTACGCCGGGTCTACAGCGAAGACGGCGGTCATCACGTGCCTCTGGCGCTGGGAGACTTCGTGGAGCAGCCGAGGTGCGTCGTCGTAGGGCACGACGTCGGTGATGAGGTGTTTGCGGATCGCATCACCGTCTGAGCGGAGCAGTGTGATGGTTTCCGCGGAGAGCCGGGCACGGTCCCAGTACCCTGCCAGGCCTCGGGGAACCCGGCCGATCTGTGCGCAGCGCAGGCTCAGTCCGTTGTGATGAAATTCCTCGCCGAGGCGCACGGCGTCGGCTCCGCCGGTGTAGAAGGCCAGATCGATGATGCTTCCTTGCGGGCGGACGGCACGGAGAGCGGCATGCAGCGCTTCGGGGCGCCCACGGCACTGGAAGACGACGTCCGCCCCCCGGTCTGCTGGGCCGTGGCGCCACCGTGTCTTCAGTAGCCTGCCGGGATCATCCTCCAGATCCAGGGCAAGGAAGCCCAGTTCTTCCGCTGTTCGCCGGCGGCGCGGGTCGGAGTCTGCGACCACGACCTCGCGTGCGCCGAGGGCCCGTGCGAACAGTGCGGTGAGCAGCCCGATCGGACCGGCTCCGGTGATCAGCACCTGACGCCCGTCCACTCCGTCGCCAAGACCGCGGACCATTCCTCCTGTTGCCTCCGCTGCCGCATGCAGTAGACCGTTGGCGCAGATCGGCCCGAGATGTGCCACGAAGACGCCCAGCAACGGATCGAGGTCCGCGTCCAGCAGCACCAGATGCTCGTTGAGCGGATCCGCCACGTGCGCTGTGGCGTGCCCGTACGCGCAGGCGAGGACATCTCCCTCTGAGAATGCGGCAGTCCGCGATTCCGCGACCCGGGCGACTTCCATGTAGCCGAGCCGGCGGATCGGGTACGCAGAGCCGGCGGAGTGTGGCAGGAACAGGCCCATGTCGGGATCCAGGCGCGACCGCAGCCCCGGATGGTCCCCCTTCACGAAAGCAAGTTCCGTGCCCGCGGACAGGCCGGTGACGAGGGTTTCGAGCAGCAGCCCACCGTCGGGAACCTCGGGCAACTGCTCCTCGACGATCTCCAGAGCTCCGGCTGCGGGGACGATGAGATTGCGGCGGCGCTTCACATCCCTGCTCCGCGGACGGCGGACCTCTCCCCGGACAGCTTCACCGGAAGTCCGGTGCGTGCCGATTCGGCGATGGCGCAGCCGAGCCGGTGACTGCGCAGGGCCTCGGCATAAGGAGTGCGTGTGGCCTCCCGGTCTCCGCGGACGGCTTCGATGAATTCCCGGTCCACCGTGACCCGTGGATCTTCCCTGCTTTCCAGGTCCATGCGGGACGTGCCGTCGAAGCTGGCGAGGCCTGCCTCGGATACCTCCAGGTGCAGGCCGCGGCTCACGGTGTGGAGAGCGGCTCGGTGCTTGGTAGCCAGCACGGACGTCGCAGCCATGGTGGCCACCGCTCCGGAGGCGAAGCGCAGCGTGGCCGCCGTGGCGTCGTCGACGTCGTCGGACTCCTGATCGGCCTTGCCTGCTGCCGGCGTGTCGGTGTCCGGGGCACCCCGGACACCCGCCGCGTAGACCTCGACCACGTCGCCGAGGAGGAAACGGGCGGCATCCAGAACGTGGGTCAGCTGTTCCACCACCTGCCCCCCGGAGCGGTCCACCCGGCCCCACCACGGGACCGGCGGGCGCTTGTCGAGCCAGTAGCCGTTGGCCAGCAGGGCAGGTGCCTCCGCTAGCAGGTCGCGTGCGTGCTCCATGGTGTCCGTGCAGCGCCAGTGGTAGCCGGTGCCGGTGACGACACCCGCGGCCTCGACGAGCGCTCCGATCTCTTCCGCGGTCTCCAGGTCCAGGCCGACCGGTTTCTCCACGAACAGAGGCAGGCCACGGGAAAGCGCCGCGCGCTCACCCGAACCGTGCGCGAAGGGAGGAATACAGATATAGGCGGCATCAGCATCCGTGAGGTCCAACGCTGCTTCGGGGTCCGTGAAGGCCCGAGCGTCCAGTTCGCGGGCCAGCTTGTCCGCTGCCACCGAATTCGCATCGGTCACACTGGTGATCCGGACGCCGAGCTGCCGCAGGGTGCGCACGTGGCGCTGCCCTACGGAACCGGCACCGACAAGGGCCACTTTCATGGTCATGCAATCTCCTCGAGGATCTGGTCGTACAAACGCAGGTAGCTGGCGGCCATCGCCTCCGGCGTCCAGACGGACGCCGCCTCGATGCAGTCCTCGGCACGGATACTGTCCAGTTCCTGCAGGAACCCTGCCAAATCCCTTTCACCGGCGGCAAGGAACCCGGTGCGGCCGTGCTGCACCAATGAGGGCAACACCCCCAACGGCGTGCCGACGACGGGGACGCCCCGTGAGAGGGCCTCCACCACCCCTGTCGCGCCGGGTTCGGCCCATCGGTTCGGTGCCAGGAGTACCCGGGCGGAACGCAGAAGGCGTTCCTTCGCTTCACCACCGACGCCCCCGATCCACCGGTACCTGTGTCCGTCGAGCAGCGGACGAACCTCGTCCTGGAAGTAGATGACATCGGGGTGGGATGTCAGCTGGGCGTCGCCGGACGCGAGACGGCGGTCCAGCTCAGCGGGATCATCGATGCCGGCAACCGGCCCGGCGAGTACCAGCGGCAAGCCCGCCTGCCGACAGATCCGCACGGCCGCATCCTGCCCCTTGTCCCTGGTGATACGGGCCAGCACGAGGGCATGGTCCGCTTTGTCCGCCTGGACCTCCAGTGCCGGTGGGGCCGCCAGTGGAACGACGCCGATCGTCTGGCGGCGCAGTGCCTCCGGTGCGCGGTCCAGCTGGGACTGCGAGACGGCGGCGAACCGGACACGACCACGACCGTCGAAGGATTCGTAGAACGCGGCGTGCTTGGCGAGGTCCCAATGGAGGGTCTGCAGCACCGGCGGGGCCGCAGTGCCCATGGCGGCGAAGACCGCAGGGCCCACGACCTCGAGGTGATCGTGGATGAGATCCCAGTCGCCGCCGTCGTGCATGGCCTGGCTGATCCCCTGCATGTGCGCGTGCGCGATACCTGACACCTGGTTGTAGGGCCGGGCGATCGAGGCGAACTCGGGTTCGGCCAACGGGTGCAGGTAGCTGTCGGCTTCGATGGTGCTGGTGCCGACGGCGGCCAGCGTGACATGGACACCGGCGCGGCGCAGTTCGGGAATCAGGGTGGCGATGACCGTCTCGATGCCTCCGTAGCCCGCGGGTGGGACGGGCAGCCACGGGCCGGCATTCACGAGGATCCGCATCCTCAGGCCCGCTCGGCGGTCAGGGACCAGTGCTGTCCCACGTCCAGCATGGGCGGTCGTTCGGACACGCCGATGACGGCGGTGTCGCCGATATAGCTGTCGCCGTTCCGAAGGAACTGGGTCAGCTCCACGGTTCCCGGGGCAGCCGGGGCAAGCCCGCGCCGGTGCAGCCTCGATTGGACGGTGAGCTGGATCTGCATCGCCATCCTGGCGAGCTCGCCATCGGTCGAGTTGCGGTGGCGGCGTTCTCCGAGGTCCACCTGTGCCATGCCGTCCAGACCCACCGTCTCCAGCACATCGATCAGCATGCCGATCTCGACTCCGTAACCGGAGACGAAAGGGATGCATTCGAGCAGGCTGCGGCGGCCTGCGTATTCTCCCGCCAGCGGTTGCACGACCCCGGCCAACTCGGGCCAGAAAAGGTTCAGCAGAGGACGCGCCACGAGCTCGGTCACCCGCCCACCCCCGGCAGGCATGACCTTGACCCCATCATCGAGCGGGCGGTCGTAGTAGCTCTTGACGAAGTGGACCTGCGGATCAGTCAGCAACGGGCCGAGCAGACCGACTGCGAACTGCGCGTCGAACCCCTGCAGGTCGGCGTCGATGAAGACGATGATGTCCCCCGAAGCGATTGCCAGGGACTTCCACAGCGCTTCTCCCTTGCCGGGGATGCATCCTGTGTCCGGCAGGATCTGGTCCTGGTGCGCGATCGTGGCGCCAGCGGCCGCCGCTACCGCAGAGGTGTCGTCCGTGGAGTTCGAATCGATCACGACGATCTCATCCAGCAGGGGCAGCTCCTCCATCAGCTCGGTGCGCAACGAGGTGATGATCGCCCCGATCGTTGCCGACTCGTTCTTCGCCGGAAGCACCACGCTGACCCGTTGGCCGTGCTTGCGCGCTGTCAGTTCCTGCCGGTCGAACACGCTCCCCCGGAAGCTACGGGTCGAATACCAATCCTGAACCTCTGCACGCATGCTGGCTCCCTCTCGCCAAGCGTGCCGGTCGCCCCCGGCCCGGCTATCGATAGGATCAGGTCGAAGCCTACGGTTCCACCCAGCCCTTGGGAATAGCGCAAAGCCGGATCGGTCCGGGACCGTAGACTTCCTCGGCAGGGACGACACTGACCCGGACCAAGGCCGGAGATTCCTGGGAAGCCAGCAGCAGCGGGGAGAACTGATGCACCAGATGCGCGCCGGCGGGACACGTCCACGCCTGGTGTTATGGAGGCACGGCCAGACTGAGTGGAACGTGCTGGAGAAAGCACAGGGTCACGCAGACATCCCCCTCGATGCAACCGGGCGCCGCCAGGCACAGCAGGCCGCAAGGCTGCTGGCCACCTTCAAGCCCCGATTCATCTGGTCCAGCGATCTGCAACGTGCCCGGCACACCGCCGCCGAACTGGCCCGACTGACCGGGCTGGAACCGGTATTGGACGAGCGGCTGCGCGAATACCACGTGGGCATCCGGCAGGGCACCACCTTCGGCGAGTTCCGGCAGCAACACCCCGACGTCCATCGGAGGTTCTTCACCGAGGAGAACTACCGGGTCCCCGGTGCCGAACTGCCCTCCGCAGTGAACCAGCGGATGAAAGCTGTGATGGTGGAGGCGGCCCTGGCCCTGCGCGACGGCGGCACCGGCGTGCTGGTGGGTCACGGGGCAGCCCTGCGCAGCGGGTTGATGGCCTTCTTCGACGCCCCTGCCCATATGCGCGAGATGTTCGCCGGCATGGCCAACTGCGCCTGGGCCGTCCTGGAAGAACACCCCGACCGCGGCTGGCAGGTCATCGACTTCAACGCCCAGGCCCTGCCCGATGCGTCGTTGACACTGGCCGACGACATGCCGATCGAACACGACACCTAGGACCAGCTTCTGGTCGTGGGCCATTCACCCGCGGCGGGCAGAGCTCAGTGCCGTCCACGCACACCGGATGAAAATCGGCACCGATGTTCGAGGCGGGCCGGACAGAGGGAGCCTTCGGCGGACGTCTCCTGCTCGACGGCGTCACTCAGGTACTTGCGCTGTTGATCCGTAAGTCCTCCTGTAACCGAGGATCAGGAGTGCCGCCACGAAGCCGCAGATGATTCCGGTGGTCATTGCGGCCCCCTCGGATCGCTCGGGAAGGGAGGAAAAAAAGAAGCCCAGACCTCCGACAGCATTGATGAGAAGAAGAGCAATAGCCGCCAGCCGCGTGTTCTTCGGCATACGATCACCGTAGTACCGCGGTGGGGGTATAGCTCGGAAGCGGGTCCTGCAGCGGGGCAGGTACCGACATGTGTGCAAAGTTGTCGGCTCAGTGAGCCGCGGAGGTCGAATCGCTGTTCACTCGCGTCGCTTCGCCTGCTTCAGCATGACGAATGACCAGCGAGGTCGTGACGAGTGTCGCCGAGAGCAACACGCAGGGAACCAGCAGTGCCAGATAGGTCAGCGTTACCATCACGGCTGCTGGTGCTGCTTCCCAGACCGCGGACAGCGGGGCGGAAATCAGGCTGTCCCCGATCCCGAAGTTCGCGGTGATGATCGGGCCCAGAACGAGCAGCACCACCGCCGCGATACCGAATCTCACGCCGAACTTCATCGCGGACTTCGCCAATGGTGCACCAGACATCTCACTCCCAGGGTCGATGAGCGGTTGGTGCCGGGGCTGCACCTGCTGTGCATCACAGTATGAGCGCCGGAAACAGCGGCATCAATGCCGCCGCGGACTCGGAATCTACCTGTCAGTTGAAGGCCCTGCTCGAAATCGCTCTGCTGGTGTTGGCGTCTCACCAACGTGGGTCGTTGCCGAGGACGGCTTGTCTTCAAGTACTTGAAGTTCCTATCGTTGATGGAGTGAGCGCACCGACCATCCGAAAGACGTACACGATCAAGGAAGCGGCAACCCTGACGGGTCTGCCGGCCAGCACGCTGCGGTATTACGAATCGATCGGCGTGATCACCCGGATCTCCCGCGGCGCGAGCAGCAAGCACCGGGTCTACACGCCGGAGGATCTGGATCTGTTGACCTGGGTCTCCTGCCTGAGCGCGACGGGAATGTCGGTGAGTGACATGCGTCGCTACATCGGGAACGGGGCGCTTGGGGCTGACGCTGCCCCGGAGCAGATCAAGCTGTTGAAGGCCCAGCAGGAACAGCTGGCCGTCGAAGCGAAATCCATCGCCCTGCGGAAACGGTACGTCGCACTGAAGATCGACTACTGGCAGGCCGTCCAGGCCGGAGATGAGTCCAGGGCTGCCCAGCTGTCGGACGAAGCACGCTCCCTGGCCGACGACCTCAAGAAGACCAGGAAGCACTAGGGAATCACGCGCCCCTCCCCGTGCACCGGACGGTTCGCGGGTCCGGCGCGCCCTCACGAAGGAAGGCACGAAGATGAGATACACCCTGGCGACGTCGCCTACATCGAACCCTACGAGGAGCACTGGCACGGCGCCACCGCCGACCGCTTCATGGCCCACATCGCCATCCAGGAAGCGGACGGCCACGGCCAGGTCGTGACGTGGGGCGAGCACCGCACCGCCCAGGACTACGGCCAGCCGGCCGGAACCAGCAACTGAACGCCCCAAGGAGACAACACATGACCACCACAGTTCACGCTTACGCCTCACCCTCCGCCGACGGGGACCTCGCCCCCACCACCATCGAACGCCGTGACGTCGGCCCCCACGATGTCCTGATCGACATCAAGTACGCCGGTATCTGCCACTCCGACATCCACACCGTGCAAGGTGACTGGGGTCCGCAACCCTACCCCCTGGTACCCGGACATGAGATCGCGGGCATCGTCGCCGAAGTCGGTGCCGAGGTGACCCGGCACGCCGTCGGCGATCGCGTCGGCGTCGGCTGCATGGTCAACTCCTGCGGGACGTGCAAGAACTGCACCGCGGGGGACGAGCAGTACTGCGTCAACGGGATGGTCGGCACCTACGGTGCCACCGACCGTGACGGGACCATCACCCAAGGCGGCTACTCCACCCATGTCGTGGTCACCGAGGACTTCGTCCTGAGAATCCCCGAGGGCATCGAGCTCGACGCCGCCGCCCCCCTGCTCTGCGCCGGCATCACCACCTACTCACCCCTGCACCGTTGGGGCGCCGGGCCTGGTAAGAAGGTCGCCGTGATCGGCCTCGGCGGCCTCGGCCACATGGCGGTCAAGATCGCACACGCCATGGGCGCCGACGTCACCGTCCTCTCACAATCCCTCAAGAAACAGGAAGACGGCCTCCGCCTGGGCGCGGACCACTACTACGCCACCAGCGACGAAACCACGTTCACCGACCTGGCCAGCTCCTTCGATCTCATCATCAACACGGTCAGCGCCCGGATCGACATCAGCGCCTTCCTCGGACTCCTGACGGTCGACGGCGCCCTGGTCAACGTCGGCGCGCCCGCCGAGCCACTGCCGGTGAACGCGATGGCGCTCATCGGCGGACGCCGCTCATTCGCCGGCTCCATGATCGGCGGCATCGCCGAAACGCAGGAGATGCTCGACTTCTGCGCCCGGCACGGCATCGGTGCTGAAGTCGAGGTCATCCCTGCCGAGAAGATCAACGACGCCTACGAGCGGGTCCTCTCCTCGGACGTCCGCTACCGCTTCGTCATCGACGCCGCCACCTTCGCCTAGGCGACACAGCCCGGGGCATGTCGAAACCACTCCCACCGCGACCAATCTGGATCGGAACGTGGTGGTAGGGGTGCCCCGGCTCTGCAGGCCCGCCTGCGGCGCCCTCGCCGGGCTCCTTGTGCTTCGGCTCCTCCGAAAAGACGCCGCTTCCCCGGTTCGATGCCTTTGACGTGCACCACGGGAGGCCGGGCGCGGTAGTGCGATGAGCGGCCGGCTCGCGGACAGGCGACTTCGCCCTACCCGATACGATCCGAAGACAACGGTGCAACCAACCTTCGCCCCGCCACCTTCCTTCGTCAGGAGAGAGCAATGTCCTCGTTCGGTGAGGTGCTCGCTCCGCGCCGGTTGGGCATCAGCTTCAGATGGTTGCTCGCGTCCACCTGGACGAGCAACGTCGGTGACGGGATTGCCCTCTCGGCCGCTCCCCTGCTGATCGCGTCGGTGACGTCGTCGCCGCTCCTCGTCGCGTCCGGGGCCATGATGCAGATCCTGCCGTGGCTCCTGTTCGGACTCCTGGCGGGTTCGATCGCCGACCATCACGACCGGCGCCGACTCGTCATGCTGGCGAACGGGGTCCGGGCCGTCATCGTCCTCGGCCTCGTGACCGTTCTCGTGACCGGTCAGGTGAGCATCTGGGTGGTGCTCGTCTCGGCTTTCCTCTACGGAACGGCCGAAGTCTTCGCAGACACGGCCGGCAGCACGTTGCTTCCCATGACGGTGCCCTCGGCCGATCTCGGCGTCGGCAACGCCCGCATGCAGGCCGGATACCTCGTGGCCAACCAACTCGTCGGGCCGCCGCTGGGCGCTTTCCTCTTCGCTGTCGGCTCGTTCTGGCCGTTCACCGTGCAGATTCTCTGCGTGAGCCTCGCCGTCGTCCTCGTCTCGAGGATGGCGAAGACGCCTCCTCCGCAGCAGGACGGCCCTGCCCTCGATCAGGGGATCACACCCCGGCCCATCCGGGAGGGTCTTGCCTGGTTGCATGGCAACGCGCCCGTCCGGACGCTGATCCTCATCATCCTGATCTTCAACGTGACGTGGGCGGCCCCCTGGTCCGTCCTCGTGCTCTACGCCACGGAGTACCTGGGCCTCAGCGCCGTCGGCTACGGCCTGCTCGCGACCTCCGCGGCTCTCGGCGGCCTCGTGGGGATCAGCTGTTTCGGCTGGCTCGAACGTAGGGTCCGCCTGGCGACCATGATGCGGGTCTGCCTCAGCCTCGAGGTGGTGATGCACCTGGGCTTCGCTCTCACGAGGTCGGCGGCACTTGCCTTCATGATCATGTTCGGGTTCGGTGTCTACGCCTTCATCTGGGGCACCATCTCGACGACGGTCCGGCAGCGCCTCGTTCCCCTGTCCCTGCAGGGGCGCATTGCTTCCGTGAACATGGTGGGCGTGTTCGGTGGGCTCGTGATCGGGCAGCTGCTCGGCGGGCTGATCGCCCAGGTGTGGGGGCTGACCGGGCCGTGGTGGTTCGCCTTCGCGGGTTCCGCCATCACCCTGGCCCTCCTCTGGAAGGCCATCTCGAACATCTCCGCAGCGCCGCCCGCCCTCGGGTCAGGGGCACCGACCGCTTAGAGCCAGGGCTGGGAGTTCACCGTGTCGTTGTTGACGAGCACCTCGAAGTGACGGTGGCAGCCGGTCGAGTTCCCCGTGCTGCCGAGAGCCCCCAGCAGCCTCTCCATCGCGTACGTTCGAGCGAGGCGGTTCCCGTGCCACGATGGTCAAGCGGTCGTCACTGCGCGCGTCATATATGAGCTGTACGGATCTTCCGTGTAGGAGCCGAAGGGTGGGCACGGACTGAAGCCGTGCTTGGCATAGAGTGCCCGGGCCGGTGCGAAGAACTCCATGCTCCCGGTCTCCAAGGAGATACGACCGACATGACGTGCTCGGGCATCCGCCAGCACGTGATTCAGCAACTCGGACGCTACTCCCCGCCCCCGCAACTCGGGCTCGGTCCGCATGCTTTTGAGCTCCTCGTGCCCTGGCGCCAGCACCGCTGATGCACATGAGCCCGCTATCCGCCGTCCGTGCCAGGCAACCCAGAGCCTGACGCCCGGTTGTCGCAGGGTCGCCAGGTCCAGCGCGTGCTGGCTCTCCGTCGGAGACTCCGGTGCCATATCGGCCACGTGGGCACGCAGGAAGAGCTCGAGGGCGGGATCCTCGAAGTCTGCGCGTCGGATGGTGAACGTCATGAGACGTAAGCATAGTGACGCCCTCTTTCGTGAGCGTTTCAGGGTCCCGTCAGTGACGTTCTTCGGTGGAGGATGGAGATTCGTCGTACAAGCGAAAGCAGGGCTCCGATGGTCTCGGTGGTGAAACTGATCCGGTCCACGACTCTGTTCAGCGCCGCGCAGTACGCCTACGCCGCCACCACACCAGCAGATGCACGGCTGATCTTCCTCGCAGGGTCTTGCCCCCTTGATCCGGCCGGAGTGACGATCGGTGAAGGAGATTACGCACTTCAGGCGGCACAGTGCATCAAGAACATGAAGGCCGCTCTCCATGACGCTGGAGCCACAGTGGAGGACGTCGTCAGCACCCGCGTGCTCGTGGCATCCTCTGACCGGCGAGACCTCGTCGGCGCCTGGGAAGTCGTACGCCAGGCATTCGGCGATCACGACGTGCCAAGCACTTTGTTGGGCGTGACAGTGCTGGGATACGAGCATCAGCTCGTGGAGATCGAAGCTGTAGCCGCTGTGCGCGACTGATGATCCATGCCGCCGTCCCGCGAACCGATCCCGGACTGCACCTATGTCTTCTCGGCGCCCCAACGTCCGAGCGCGACGACTGCCTCGCGCAAGGCAAGCCCGCGATCGGTCAGGGCGTAAGCCCGGGTGTTGTGCCGGAGGGGCAAGCGGGACAGTACGCCGGCCGCTTCGAGTTCGCGCAGACGGGTCGCGAGCATGTTCGTCGGCACTCCGAGTCCACGCTGTAGATCGCCGTAGCGCTGCGGCCCGTCGAGCAGGCGCTCGACGATGAGTAGGGCCCACCGTGCGCCGACGATGTCGAGAGCCGCGGCGAGGTCGCTCACGCGGTCGGATCGGTGTCCGGCTTCATCCAGAACGGCGAGTAGTGGTAGCCGTCGAGGTCGTCGAACTGGCGCTGGTACATGAACGGGTAGTCGTCGGTGTCACCGATCCGTCCGCCTGCCGACCCGGCGCGCTCGACGAGCTCGTCGACCGCCTCCCGGCTGCCGAGATCGAAGGAGACCGTGACCTTCGAGGGCGTACGGGGTCCGCCGACCAGCTCCTCGGCGCCGCCGACGCCCGCGTACATCTCGTGACTGCCGAGCATGACGTACTGCTCGGGCGCGATCGCGAAGCACGACACGTTGTGATCGGACATCTCGGTATTGAGGGTCCAGCCGAGGGCGGTGTAGAAGGCGGTCGCACGCTCGACGCTGTCAACCGGGCACGTGATGAAGAGGCTCATGCGGCCCATACTTGCAAAATGCAAGTGAGTCGTCAAGCCCCCGGCGACGCGCTCCGACCAGGCCGTGTCCATCGACAGCTTTCGTCCCGGTTGAATCAGTGTCGAACGATCACGTGGCAGAAGATCCGTGACGACGACCTGCGGGCCGGACGGTAGAAGGGTAGAACATACGTATGACACCAACTCCTTTGGTCCTCGGCCCCATGCTGCGGTACGTCGACGAAACCTCGGCAAGTATCTGGGTGGAGGTCGGCACCGCGGCGCGCGTCGCCGTCCGGGCCGCCCGGCGATCCTGGGAAGCACGCACGTTCGCGGTCCACGGCCACCACTACGCGCTCGTCGAGGTGGACGGGCTCGAGCCGGGAAGCGTCACCTCCTACACGGTCGAGATCGACGGACACCAGGTCTGGCCGGACCCCGCATCGGTTCCCGAATTCCCGCCGTCGAGCATTGCGACGCGCACCCCGGGGAAGCCCCTGCGACTGGCCTTCGGATCCTGCCGCACGAGCGTCCCCCACACGAAGGAGGGCACTCGGACCCATGGTGTCGATGCCATGCGTGCGTACGCGCTCAACCGGACGAAGGACGACAGTTCACCGCGGCCGGACCTGATTCTCTTCCTCGGCGACCAGGTGTACGCCGATTCGACCAGCGAGGAGATGCAGCAGTTCATCCGCGGGCGGAGGGACATCAAGGAAGAGCCCGGTGCCGAGCTGAAGGACTACGAGGAGTACGCCCACCTGTACAGCCTGGCCTGGTCCGACAGTGCCAACCGCTGGTTGCTGTCCACCCTCCCCAGTGCCATGATCTTCGACGACCATGACATCCGCGATGACTGGAACGCCTCCACCTCCTGGAAGCAGGAGATGGAGGCCACCTCCTGGTGGCAGGACCGGATCGTCGCGGGGCTGGCGTCGTACTGGGTGTACCAGCACCTCGGCAACCTGTCGCCGGACGGGCGCGCCGAGGACCGCATCTGGCAACGGATCGTCAACCATGACGACGCCGACGAGCTGGACCTGAGCGAGGAGCTCGACGCCTTCGCCGATCGGGCGGACAAGGACCCGGCCAGCTACCGCTGGAGCTACTGCCGCGACTTCGACGACACGCGCCTGATCGTGGTCGACTCCCGCGTGTCCCGCGTGCTGACACCCGATGCGCGGGCACTACTCAACGAGGAGGAGACGGCATGGCTGGATGACCGGATGGTGGGCGGCTTCCGGCACCTGCTGGTGGGAACCTCGCTGCCGTTCCTCCTGCCACTGGGGCTGCATCACATCGAGTCGTGGGACGAGGCCCTCGCACAGGGTGCGTGGGGCGCGCGGGGTGCACGGCTGGGTGAGAAGCTGCGGCAGGGCATGGATCTGGAACACTGGGCCGCCTTCCAGAACAGCTTCCGTGCCGTGGCCCTCATGGCGACGGACGTGGCGGACGGCAACCGGGGCGCGGCACCGGAGACGGTGGCCTTCCTCTCGGGAGACGTCCACTTCTCGTACGTCGCGGAAGTGGACAGGACGTCGGGCAGCCGTATCCTCCAGGTGGTCTGCTCCCCGATCCGGAATCCGCTGCCGTGGCTCCTGCGCTCCTCGACCGCCATCCTCTCCTACGCCGTGGCGGCACCTCTCGGCGCCCTCGCGGCGCGCTCCGTGAAAGTTCCCGACCCGCCGTTCCGCTGGCGGAACACCAGGGGACCGTGGTTCGACAACAACCTGGCCACGCTCGAGGACACCGCGGACGGGCTCACGCTGTCGTGGCAGTCGGGGACGGTGGACGGCGACGACCATCTCCACCCCCGGCTCAGGGAGGTTGCCGCCATGACGGTGCCGCGGCGCGGGCCCGGAAGCGTGCCGGGAGGAGAAGCTGTACCCGAGGCCGCACTCACGACGTCCAAGGGCGTTCGGGCACGGAGAGGGCGGCGCCGGTAGACGCGGCAGGGGTAAGGAGCCGAACGAGGCGGGAACAGCCCTTCGCTCTGGTCCTGGACGCCTGCGGGCCTGTCCGATGCCCGCGCATTGCGGACACGCCGCGGTGCGGAGTGCTCGGTTCACCGCTGCCCGGGCTGCGGGGCGGTGCGACCCTGACCGGCATCTCGGGGCGGGGCCTGAGCGACCGCCGGAGTAGGGGCTGCGTGCATACTTGAGGAGGATGTCGTCCTGCTGAAGCAGTCAGCGGCGGTCCACACGAGAGCCAGGTCGTTCCCCGTTCTCCCCGTCGATAGGCGCCTCATGAACACACGTCTTACGCCCTCCGAGTCCTTCCCCGAGAACCTCGCAGCACTGGAGCTCCCCGAGGTCGAAGTCCTCAACAGCAAGATCCAGCGCGAGCTGTCCCACGAATACGTCACCGCTGGTGAACCGGACGCGGAGACGGAGTCCCGCAACGAGGAACTGACCGAGGAACTCGACCGCCGTGATGCGGACGAAGCCGGCGCACCACCTCCCCTGCTGCATTCCGTCGAATCGTCGGCGCCTACCGGCCCCTCCTCCCGATGACGCTGATGAGGTAGGGATCACCGCGGGCCTCGCGGCGGTTGAAATCCGACGTGATGCGTGAGCAGGATCTCCTGTGAGGTTATGACGCGCCGGCGGACCATCCGCGCAGGAGTGACGCCGTCAGTTCCCTCCTCGCCGGAAGTGGAAGGATCAGCGCATGACCATCACACCGGCCGTCATCGTGTTCGACGTCAATGAGACACTCTCCGATCTGAAGGGCCTCGGCGAGGCTTTCCAAGCAGCCGGCCTGCCGCCGTCCCTTATCCATCCGTGGTTCGCCGGACTACTGCGTGATGGGTTCGCGCTCACCGCGGCCGGTAGCAATCCCGAGTTCGCCGACCTGGCCACAGACAGTCTGCACCGCCTGCTCACGGAGGCCCTGGGACCCGGGGACCACCGGGAGCGGGTCAGGAGCATCATGGGCGTCTTCGTGAGTCTCCCGCTGCATGCCGATGTCGGCCCCGGCATAGCAGCGCTGAGCGGGATCGCCCCGCTGGTGACACTCAGCAATGGAGCGGCAGCCGTGGCGGAGTCCCTCACGGAGCGGGGAGGTGTGAAGGACAGATTCGTCCGGTTCCTCAGCGTGCAGGACGCACCGAGGTGGAAGCCCGCACGGGAGGCCTATGAGTATGCCGCAACGGAGACGGGGCACGACGCCGACCAGCTCCTCCTCGTCGCGGTGCATCCCTGGGACATCCACGGCGCTCACACCGCCGGCCTGCGGACCGCGTGGATCAACCGCACGGGAGGAACCTACCCCGCCTATTTCGCGGCACCTGACCTCGAGGCCGACGATCTCGAAGCCCTCGCGATCAGGCTCGCGTCCTCGTTGGAACGGAAGCCGGCGCACGTCGACGACCAGACGTAGCCGGGCGAGGGCGTGCTGCTGTCCCTCGGATGCCATGGAGGATCCCATCCGAAAGGCAGCACGCTTACGAAACCCACTCGTGTTGGATCCTGCCGGGCCGCGACTCGACCCGCGGCCCGGCTTGAACCGAGACAGGACCAGAGCCTGATGGACATCAACCCCGGAGGAGAGACCTATGACGGAGATCGTCGCGCACCACGGACTGTTCAAGGACACGAACCTGCACGTGGACGACACGGGTGGATCCGGACGTCCCGTGGTCCTAATCCACGGATGGCCGCTGTCCGGCGAGGCCTTCGCCCACCAGGTCCCGGCGCTCCAGGACGCCGGCTACCGGGTCATCACGTATGACCGGCGCGGATTCGGTCGTAGCGACAAGCCCGCACGCGGCTACACCTACGACACGCTGACGGAGGACCTGCACGCCCTGCTCGAGCAGCTCGACCTCATGGACGCCACCCTGGTCGGGTTCTCGATGGGCGGCGGCGAGGTGGCCCGCTACTTCACCAGGTTCGGTCCCGAGCGCATCCGCAGCGTGGTTTTCGCCTCCGCCGTCCCGCCCTATCTGCTGCAGGGTGACGACAACCCGGACGGCCCGCTGACGAAGGACGCCGCCGCCGGCATGACGGCCGACCTGACCAAGGACCAGGAGTCCTTCTACGACGGCTTCACCACGGACTTCTTCTCCGCCCACGGCGAGCTGAAGGTCACCGAGGAACAGCGCCAGGAAGCGCTGGCGCTCTGCCGGCAGGCCGACAAGAAGGCAGCTCTGGCCTGCATGGCCGCCTTCGGCTCCACCGACTTCCGCGCGGACCTGCCCGCCGTCACGGTCCCGGCCCTGATCCTGCACGGCGACGCCGACGCGACCGTCCCCTTCGAGGGCTCGGGTGCGCGCGCCCACGCGGCACTGCCCGGCAGCGAACTCCATGTCATCCCGGGCGGCCCGCACGGCTGCAACGTCAGCCACGCCGACGAATGGAACCGCGCCCTGACCACCTTCCTCACCAGGTAGGCGGGACGCCGGTACCGGCCGTCGACCACGACGCCCGGTACGGCGGTGAGCCGTGAACCTTTCACCTCCCCAAGGACGGAACATGTCTTCAGACTCCCGCGAGAGCATCGAGCACTGGACGACGAGCAGGCTCCTCAGTACGGCGGCGCGCCTGTGGGAGAAGGACGCAGGCCGACAACTGTACGAGGCGGGTCTCACACCTGCCGGCCTCAGCACGCTCCAGGCACTGTCCGATACCGGCATCACCCATCAGGCGGTGCTTGCGCGGAACCTCCGGATCACGCCCCAGACGCTCGGTCGGACCCTGCGCCCCCTCATCGGCGCGGGCTACATCAGCCGGGCGGACCACCGGCCCGGCCAGCGTGGCGTCGGCATGTCACTCACCCCCGCGGGCAGGGCGATCGTCGCCTGCACACCCCTTCCCGAGGCACCCCTGGCGACCATGATCGGCACGGACTACGTCACGGCCCTACGATCGAACCTCATCGAACTCCTCACCACGCTGCGGCCCGAGCCCGCCCGATCCTGAGAGGCCCGCAGCGGCCTCGCCTCGCTCGCCGCGTCAACTCGACCCTCCTAAAGGGAACACCGCATTATGGCCGACTAAAGGGAACACCGCATTATGGCCGACCTGTCCGCCCTCGCCCTTGTCTGCACCCTCACCCCGTCCCCCGACCCGTCCAGCAGTGAGCTCATCGCCCAGCACATCCTCGACGAACTCAGGGACCAGGGAGGGAACACCTCGCTGCTCCGGGTCGTCGACCACGACGTGAAGCGCGGCGTGCTGACCGACATGGGCGGCGGGGACCAGTGGCCGGTCATCCGCAAGCAGATCCTCGCCGCGGACACGATGCAGGGACTCAACGACGTCGGCGTCACCATCCCCGCCCAGGGCGGCACCCACTGGGTCGGGGAAGCCATGCAGACCATCGCTTTCAAAGATCTCGCCCAGGTCCCCGATCCCGTCACGTCCACCAGTGCCGGTCTCGCCCGCCACGGCCTCCACCTCGCCCGCTATCTCACCGGCGAGCAGTACCCCGCCTCCTGACCCGTGATCGCCGAGGTGCGAGCCCGCAGCCGGGCTTGCACCTCGGCGGAGGGGTGAACGAAGCCCTCCGGGTGATTCCGGCCTAGCGGGGATCGGTTCCGTGCTGTGCCTCGAGAACCGCGCGAAGTTTCCTCATCCCGTCGCGGATCCGCGTCTTCGCGGTGGGGGCCGGGATCCCCAGGCGATGGGCCACCTCGTTGTAGGTCAGGTGGGAGAAATAGGCCAAGGAGATGGCTTCGTGCTGCACCGGGGAGAGGACGGTCATGGCGGCCCGCACGTCTGCGGTGTTCTGGCGCTCGAGGACGGTCTCGGTGACCTCGTCGAAGCCGGCGTCCCAGTTGCGTCGCCCCCACTTCTCATCCCGCGCCGCGCTGGTGGTGTCCGTCCGGAGCCGGTCTACAGCCCGACGGTGCGCGAGGGTCATGAGCCAGGACACCGGGTGGCCGAGCTCCGGCCGGTACCTGTCGCCCTGCTCCCATACCATCAGTAACACCTCCTGCGTCACCTCCGCGCAGCTGTCCGGATTCTGCAGCGTCTTCCGCACCACCCCGTACACCCTGCGGGCACACTGCTCGTACAGGGTCTGGAAGGCGTCCGGGTCCTTGGACCCCACGGCGACCAGGACGCCGGCGAGATCCGGCGACCCCGACCCCGACTTCCGTAGCATCCCGGGGACAGCGGCGACGGGACGGTAGGACGTGCCCGGTTGGACCGTGAGCCTGCGGTCGGAGGGAGGCAAGGTGGAGGAGATGGTGGGGCTTCCTGAGTGAGACCGGGACCAGAGCGCTCTCGCCACCGCTCCGAGGGCGACGTGCATCACCCGTTGGCACTGAATGTAATGCGTCCTACTACACCCCGTCCACCGACCACACCGACAGCTGGAGAACACCCGCAGGTATCGGTGCAGCGTCGCCGATCAGTGGCTGGGACGTGCGGCGTCGAAGCTCTCCGGGGCAGGGCGTGCTGGTTTAATGAGTAGGCTCGCTGTCGGACAGGCGATCACTTGCGAGGTCAGGAGAAACGGAGGCAGCACCATGCTCGGACGCCCACAGCGGGCCCTGATGATCCAGGCGATGGCGACGGCAGCGCTGAGTATCGACGACATCACGCACCGCTACCTCGCCGACGGCGGAACGGCCTCCCCCGATGACGTACGGAGCTACCTGAATGGTCTGGTCGATCTGCCGTCACGTGAGAGCGATGTCCTCGCCGACGCCGTGAACCGCCTCGGTCATGGGTCCGGAGCCCTCCCGGTTCCGTGCGTAGCGCACGACGCCCCCGACGGTTCCTCCGAACGATCACGGCTCGCCCTCGGAGCCGCCGGCGCGTTCCTGCTGTCCGAGACCGAACAGGAACAGGCCCGAGTCGACGCCGTCGCCCGCACGCACCTGCTCGACACGGCCCCCGAGGAACGATTCGACCGCATCACCCGTGACGCGCAGCGCCGGTTCCAGGTCAGTACCGCGATCGTCACCCTCATCGACGACGAACGGCAGTTCCTGAAATCCGTGATCGGCCCGGTGGAGCAGAACATGCCCAGAGCCCGGTCCTTCTGCAACACCACCATCCGGACCCCGGACCCACTCGTCGTCCGCGACACCTTCAACGATGAGCACCTCAGATGGAGCCCCCTCGTTCTCGGGGAGCCCTTCATCCGCTTCTACGCCGGGTTCCCCCTTCGGGACCCTAATGGATGGATCGTCGGCACACTGTGCGTCATCGACCAGCACACGCGTGCCTTCTCACGAGCCGACGACCGTTCCCTCCGCCACCTCGCCGCCATCACCGAACACGAACTCGCCGCCTGACTTCCACGCATCACGGCTCGATTGGGTCCCGGGGGAACTCGCCGTCGGCAGGGAGCAGCCCCGGTCGGCAAGGCTCCACCCGGCTCGATTCGCACCGTCGTCGGTGGCAAGCCGCGGTTCAGGTAGTCCTTCGGAAGTGTGTCCACGTGTGACGTGGCCCCCACGTGCTCCGTGCCGGCGCACCTAGTCTCTGAAGCAGGCCCCTTCGGGTTCTTCGGATGAACAGGGAGATCGTCGTGTCGAATGCCAGCATCGAGGTACAGGTAGCGCAGTTCAATCACGGTTTCGAGGCGCAGATCGGACCGGTCCTGGCGGCCACGTTCGCACAGGAGCAGGCAGACCTGGTCTCGGTCGGCACTCCCGACAGCGTGATCGCGGTCGGGGAGGACCTGCCCGATGCGACGCTGTTGACTCCGAAGAACCAGCCCGTACACCTCTCGGAGTTCCTGGACGGCAGCCCCGCCGTCCTGGTGTTCTACCGGGGTGCGTGGTGCCCCTACTGCAACATCACCCTCAAGACCTACCAGCGGGAGCTCCTGCCCGCGCTCACCGAGCAGGGCGTGAAGCTTGTCGCCGTGAGCCCGCAAACCCCCGAGGGAAGCGAGGCCGCAGCTCAAGCGGGCGAGCTCGGCTTCGAAGTTCTCTCCGACCCCACGAACCGACTCGCCACGTCCTTGGGGATCGTCACCGAACCGAGTGCGGAAGCGCGGAGTGCCCACGCAGAGCTTGGCTTCGACGTATCCGACAGCAATGCCGATGGCACCGCCCGCATCCCCTTCCCCACCGTCCTCGTCGTGGACCGGAAAGGAACGGTCCACTTCGTCGATGTGCACACCGACTACACCACGCGCACCGAAGTCGCCGACATCATCGAGGCAGTTCATCTTCTGCACTGATGCAGTCACCCGTTGAATCGCGTCACTCCTCCCGGTAAGGAATCGGAACAGGGTGCTGATTCCGATCGTCCCCTGCTCAGCGCGACGTCGGGCATAGGGTGACAGCGACGGAAGGCTGGTATGTGTTCTCTGCACCCTGAGGCGGACGGTCGCTTCGCCGAGCCACTGGCTGCATCGCTCGATCGCACGGGCAACCTGGTCACCTCCGTCGTACCGCCGGGCTATCAGCGCTACGTGCGCGTCCTCAATCCGGTCGATCTCGGAAACGGCTCAGTTCTCAGGTGGTCGGACATCGTGGAACGCAGCGGGCTGGAGACGAGCCCGTGGATGCAGTGGGACGAGCTGAAGTCCCGACCCGACGCTGCGCTACCCGACGACGAGGCACAACCAGCGATGGGAAATCCCCACCCCAGTCTCGCAAAGGCCCTGATCCGCGAGCTCCACGTCGACGACCGTCGCCACTACTTCGCTAGTTGGACCGGATACGCCGAAGAAGACGCCCGGCCAACCGTCATGTTCTCCCCGTACGGACGCGAGATGGTTCTGTATTCGGGCACCCTCATCGATGAGCAGGGCGGCCCTGTCGTACCCGTCACCATGACGGGCCGCGTCCCCATGTACTGGTGGCCGGGGAACCTCCGGTGGTGTGTCGGACAGGACGTCTACGCGCGAAGCCTCATCGTCGGCTGTGACCTGGCCACGGCCGGCCGGCTCCTGACAGCGCCGGGCCTGGACTCCTACCTGATCCGCGCATCGCAGCTGGTTCCGTCCGAGGACTTCTGACGACTCCGCGAGGCGGCCGAAGAACACCTCACCGAACGGTCCAAGGCTGCGGGGTCAGCTCCGAGTCGGTGTGTGCTTGCTGTCACGCGTCTCGGGGACTGCCTGCCGAGCCAGGGGCAATCCGAGGGTGCACGCCAGCGAGGTGATGAGGAGGGCTGCCAGGCCCAGCACCATCACGCCGACTCCACCGATATCTCCGTAGGATCCTTCCGCCGATCTAGACGAGAACAGGTAGATCCCGTTGGCGACCAGCAACGGGATGCTGGCGATCACCAGGAGTACCGCTCCGAGTTTCAGGAGGTCTGGACGTCATCGTCGCCGGCTCGTCGCCAAGGGACCGTACCTGGTCACCGTCACACCGCAGGCCGTCGGGCACGACGTCGGCGGGCTCGGGCTCATGCTGTTGGGCGTGGTGACCCTTTCGTCACCTCGGTGGTCGTCAGTGTCGCCCTTCCTGCCGCACACCCCGTCGGCGCCGCGAGTGCACGAGGACGGATTCCACCGGATGCCGAAGCCGATGAGGGTCCATTCTGCAGCGTGCCGAAGACCTCAAGCATTTCCGGACATCAGGTGCGAGACCGGCTCGGGGGCACTTGACCGTAGGATGGAGTGCTCGTGATGCGATGACCGCGTTGCCCGATCCGAACAGGAATCCGTCGTGCCGACACTGCGTGCTACCCGATCCACCATGGCCCGTGCCCTGTCCACGACTGCAGCACTGCTTGTCCTGACCGGTTGCTCGTTCGCCGATCCACGACCCGATACCGGGCAACCCGCCCCGGAATCACAGGCGAGTTCGGCTCCCTCCGGCGAGCAGGCCACCGGCGCAGCCGCCGACACCGTCGACGACGCCTGTGCTCGTATCCTCGACATGGTGCGTACGGCGCCCGAACAGCTCGGCACGGACCCGCTGGGACTGCTGCTCCAGATCGACGAGATCGCCAGAACAGCCCCGCCGGAGCTGGCCGGCCAGATCACCGAGCTTCGGGATGCCGTCGAGCGCTTCCGGCAGGGCGACGAATCACTGATCGGCGTGGTGCGCACAGCGCGGCAGCTGCAGGAGCGCTGCTCGGCCTGATGTATCAGCCGTCCGCTCCGGCGTGGTGAAAGTTATCCATCCGCTCCCAAGCTGGTTGACTGCAGGGTGAGGCTCGTACCATCGCCTGTCGAACGGCTGCAGGGGGCAGCGGTGAGTCTCGGTGGACCTGTGGTGCTCGTTCTCCTGCTGGTCCGGCTGATCATGATCGCCGTGGTGGGACCTGCCCTGTACGCGTCCGTCGGACTGGGCGTGAAGCACGGACTCCGGTCCTACTACGCAGACGCCGGCTGCCGTCCCGACGACCCAGGCATTGAAGACGATCGGGGCCAGAATTGAATGAGTATGCGGGATCCGAGGGGGCTTTCTTCTGGTTCGCGGTAGCTGTGATCAACGCCGGCCTGGCCGAGCAGAAGAACCGATCCCGCTTCGCCTGGTTCCTCATCTCGCTGTTCCTCGGCCCGTTCGCCACCATCTTGATCGTCATGATGGGACCGCCGCAGCCCATGGCTCCGCCACGATCGCCCCGAGGCCGCCGGTACAGGCCCTGACCCGCACACGACAGCCGGACCGGTCAACCGGGGCCCGCCTGACAGCAACGGACGGACCGGGAGACTGTCGTCGAGCAGTGGACCATGGACGCTTCTCACGGGGTAAGGCAGGATGCTTCCATTGATGCGGAGGCCCGGATGGATGAGCTCGACCAGTTGCTTGCCGGTGGACGCACGGCATACGAGCGCGGCGACTGGCAGGGTGCCCATCAGCAGCTGGAGGACGCACGGGCACGATCGGAGCTTTCCTCCGAGGACCTGAACCTGCTCGGCAGCGCCGCGTGGTGGGTCGGACGGATCAGGCAATCGCTGGAGATCTCCGAGACGATCTACCACCGGCTGCACCACGCCGGCGACGCGCTCGGCGCCGCCAGGAAAGCCCTCGACGTCGCCCTGGTCTGGTTCATCCGCGGCGACCTGGTGATCGCATCCGGCTGGGTCAGCCGGGCCCGACGGATCCTGCAGGACCTCCCCGAAGGACTGGAGCACGGCTACCTGCTCTATCTGGAGGCGGCGCTCGCGCTCGACGTCCGCGATCTCCGCCCGACGCGGCAGGCCGCAGCCGGACTGCAGGAACTGGGCCGGCGCCTGAGGGCTCCAGCCCTGACGGCGTTCTCGCTGGTGCTCGCCGGCCTGGCGGACGTGCGCAGCGGCCGCACCGCGGCGGGGTTCGCCCAACTGGACGAGGCGATGCTGCCGGTCCTCGCCGGTCGGCTGCCGCCGGAATGGGCCGGAGAGATCTACTGCATCGTGATCCACGCCTGCTACGACGTCCACGACCTGCACCGGATGAGGGCCTGGACCCATGCCACGGAGCAGTGGTGCGAGCAGTTCTCCGGTGACGTGGTCTACTCGGGCATCTGCCGCATCCACCGGCTGCAACTCTCCAGTATCGAGGGGCACTGGGAGGCCGCGGAGAACGCCATCGAGAGAAGCGGTGCCGAGCTCGTGGGCCGCAACAACTGGGTTGCGGGCGAGGCGTTCTACCAGCTCGGCGAGCTCCGCCGGCTCCGGGGGGACACCACCGGTGCCCGGACGGCCTACGAGCGGGCGCGCAGCCTCGGGACCGATCCACAGCCCGGGGAGTCGCTGCTCCAGCATGCGGCCGGGGAGGAGGAGGCCGCATGGTCCGGCGTGAGCGCGGCGCTGGCCGGGCGGGACCGGCTGGCCAGCGCCCGCCTGCTGCAGGCCGCCGTCGACATCGCCCTCGCGAGGGGGCTCCAGGAGGACGCCGAACGGCTCTGCAGCCAACTGGAGGAGACCGCCGTCGCCTTCGACACCGCCGGCCTCCGCGCCTGGGCCGGCCACGCCCGGGCCGCCGTGTTGATCGCCCGGTCGAGGTACGCCGAGGCCATGCCCGTCCTGCAGGCTGCAGCTCGCGAGTACCGCGGGATGCATGCCCGCTACGAGACCGCCAGGGTCCACGAACTCCTCGCCCAGGCGCACAGGGGGATGGGCCAGGCCGGTGCCGCCTCGTCGGACTCCGCGACGGCCCTGACCATCTACCGTCGACTCGGCGCGCTGCCCGACGTCCGCCGGCTCGACGGCGGGCCGCTACCCGGCGGGCTCACCCAGCGCGAGGTGGAGGTGCTCGCGCTCGTCGCCGCGGGAGCCAGTAACAGGTCCGCAGCCGAGACCCTGTTCATCAGCCAGAAGACGGTCGGCCGGCACCTCGCCAACATCTTCGCGAAGATCGGCACCTCGTCGCGGACCGCCGCTGCGGCCTGGGCCCACGACCACGGCGTACTCCCCCGCCGCTGACCGCCGCGGGCGTCACGTCCCCGGAAGGAAGAGGGAGGCGGGTACATCGTTCGCCCCACAGGCTCCCCGCAGAGGACGCATCGTTCGCCCGATGCCGGGCAGCGGCCGGATTCCTAGAGTCGTATCAACCGGGCAGACAGGAGCCCGTCGCCACCAGGAAGAGAACATCATGACCGTCAACCAGGAGACATCGCTCGAGGAGCTCGCCGTCGGGGCGCTCGATACCTCGGGATTCGACACAGCCGAAACCACTGCCGAGGAATTCGACGCCGAGGCCGCAGCGGCCCTCGCCGGACGCTTCGTGGGCATCCTCAACGACGCGGCGATCGCCGTGTTGACGAGCATCGGCCACCAGACCGGACTCTTCGAGACGCTGGCGACGCTGCCTCCGGCGACGAGTGAGCAGATCGCTGACGCCGGGGACCTCGACGAGCGCTACGTCCGCGAATGGCTGGGAGGCATGACCGCAGCGCGAGTGATCCGCTACGACCCCGCCGCAGGGACCTACCTGCTCCCCCGCGAGCACGCCGCGGTACTCACGAGTGCCGCGGGTCCCAACAACCTCGCCATCCTCATGCAGCACACGTCCATGATGGGCGAGATGGAGCAGCAGGTCATCGAGCGTTTCCGGCGGGGTGGCGGGCTGTCCTACGAGGACTACCCCCACTTCCACCGGAACATGGCCGAGACCAGCGCCGCGGTGCACGATCTCGCGCTGGTGGACGGCATCCTCCCCCTGGTCCCGGAACTGCCGGGACGGCTCAGGGCCGGGATCGACGTCGCCGACATCGGCTGCGGCAGCGGACACGCCGTTAATCTCATGGCACAGGCCTTCCCTGCCAGCCGCTTCACCGGCTATGACTTCTCCGACGCCGCCATCCGCGCTGCCCGCGCCGAGGCCGAGCGGATGGGGTTGGCCAACGCGGCATTCGAGGTGCTCGACGTCACCGACCTGGACATCGAGGCCGGCTTCGACGCGGTCACCGCCTTCGATGCGATCCACGACCAGGCCCACCCGGCGGCGGTCCTCCGGAACATCGAGCGTGCCCTGCGGCCGGGTGGGACGTTCCTGATGGTGGACATCAAGGCGTCCAGCAACGTCGAGGACAACATCGCCCTCCCCTGGGGCAGTTACCTCTACGCGATCTCGACCGTCCACTGCATGAGCGTGTCGCTCGGGCTCGGCGGCGACGGCCTGGGGACGGTCTGGGGCGAGCAGCTCGCGCTGTCGATGCTCAGCGATGCCGGCTTCGGCGACGTCGAATCGAAGGGCATCGACTCCGACCCGTTCAACGCCTACTTCATCGCCAGGAAGTAGGCGGGGGTCAGGGTGGACCGGCAGCCGGTTGCCAGGCGTCAGAGCACGTCGAGGGCATCGAGCCGGATGTGCACGGGCTCGCCCGTCCGCCGGGCGGACAGCGCCGCGCGGCGTGCCCGCAGCTGGGCCGTGACGCCCGCAGCCGCCCGGTACGGGAAGAACAGCAGGACCCGGTGGCTGCCCTGCCCGGCCAGCGCATCTCCGGAGGATGCGGGCACGGCTCCCCTCGCGGCTCCGGCAGCAGCGCGCGCCGCGAGCACCGCCTCCCGCCGGATGTCCGGGGGGACGGGTGCCGGGCCGACGACGCGCGCGACGCCCTCCGTCTGCACGCCCTCGAGGAAGTGCGCGAGGGCTTCGCGGGTACCGGTGAGCACCGCGTACCGGACGACCGGAGGCAGCCCGAGCTCCTGCCGCTCCGCAAGCTCCCGTGAGGCGGCTCCGGCCGGATCCCACCGGACGAGGTGCCCCACCGCGACGTCGTCGTCGCCGGTGATCACGACCGTTCCGCCGGCCGTCGAGGGACGTGCGAGGACCGCGGCGGAGAACCAGCGGCGCAGGGCGTCCTCGCCGGCGCGCAGCGACTCCCGGCTGAGCAGGGCGTTGCCGTCGAGCAGGATGACGGCGGCGTACCCTCCCGGCGCCACCGGCTCGGCGCCCGGTGTGGCCACGACGACGGCGGGGACGTCCCGCACGGCGTCGACGATGTGCTCGCCCGCCGAGGAGATGACCGGCACCCCGGGGAACGCCCTTCCCAGTTCCTCCGCGGTGCGCGTTGCTCCCGCCACCGTGGCGCGGATACGGACTCCCCCGCATTCCCCGCAGGACCAGGAGGTCTCGGGGCGTCCGCACCACCGGCATGCGAGGGGAGCGGAACGCCCGGGCTGGGCGAGCGGCCCGGCGCACGCGGAACACCGTGCCGGGTGGCGGCACCGGTCGCAGGCGAGCGCCGGGGAGAAACCGGTGCGCGCGACCTGCAGCAGCACGGGGCCGTGCTTCAGGCCCGCCTGCGCGGCCGACCAGGCGGCGTGCGGGATCCGGGCCTGTGCAGCCAGCGGGTCGCGCTCCATCTGGTAGGCGTCGGCGGCGTGGATGACGCGGGGGGTGCAGCGGCGCACCTCGCCCCGGTCGGCCTGGACGGCGTGCGCCCAGCCCGTGTCGACGAGGCGCTGGGCCTCCGTGGTCCGCCCGACGGAGGAGAGCAGCATCGCCGTCCCCTCGTGCTCGGCCCGCAGCAGCAGCACGTCCCGGACGTGCTGGTACGGGGCGCGCTGTTCGATGTGCTGGTCGTCGCCGTCGTCCCACAGGCAGACCAGGCCGAGGTTCCGCACGGGCGCGTAGGCGGCCGACCGGGTGCCGACGGCGACGGTCGCCGTGCCGTGGAGGAGGCGCAGGAAGTTGCGGTACCTCGGAGTCGCGCCGTCCTCCCCCGTCAACCGCGCGACGGCGGACGCGCCGAGCCGGGCGACGAGGGCCTCCTCCACGCGTGCGAGGTCCCGCTGGTCGGGGACGACGACGACGGACCCGCGCCCGGAGGCGGCGGTGGCCGCCACGGCGTCGGCGATCTCCTCGGTCCATGCGGCGGGCCCGTACCCGCCGAGGCTCGTGAGGACGGCGCGCGGCGACTCCCCCGCCCGGAGGTGCTGCAGGTAGGTCCGTCCGTTGACGTAGCGGCCGAAGCCACCGGAGGACCGCGGTTCCACGTGGACGGGGAGCGCGGGTTCCAGTGCGTCGTCCGGGACCGGGTCCGGCGTCTCCCTGCCGGCGGGGAACTCCGTCTCGACGCGGGCCATGCGCGGCGGGACGGCGGACCGCAGGACGTCGCTCACGGTGCCGACGGACCGTGCGGCGACGGCGGTCGCGAGGGCCAGGATCTCGGGCGTGAGCACCTGCTGGGAGGAGACGACCTTGCCGAGTGGCAGGAGCGTGGCGGTCGTGCTGGCCTCGTCGACCCGTTCGGCCAGGAACGCGGCCTGCTCACGACCGGCGAACCGGACCTTCACGCGGACCCCGGGCTGCGCCTCGGCATCCATCTCTGCCGGCACCGCGTAGTCGAAGAACCGGTCGAGATGCGGCAGCTGGGCGTCGAGGACGACCCGCGCGACGGGAAGGGACGACGCCCGCTCGGGGTCGGCCAGGGGCAGCTTGGCGGGGCCGAAGCCGTGCAGGAGCGACAGCTGCCCCTCGGTACCCGGGGCGGGTGTCGTAGCGGGGCGTGTCGTCTCCGTCATGATGCTGCGGCGGGCGACCCGTGCCGCCCGCCATTCCCTCCCGCCTCAGGCGTTGAAGTAGCTCCGCAGCTTGTCCACACGATCCTTGCGCTCCCAGGTGAAGTCGTCCTCCTCGCGGCCGAAGTGGCCGTGCGCCGCCGTCCGCTGGTAGATCGGGCGCTTGAGGTCGAGTGCGTTGATGATGCCGAGGGGGCGCAGGTCGAAGAGCTCGTGGATCGCAGTGCCGATCGCCTGCGGGTCGACGGTCTCGGTGCCGAACGTCTCGACGTAGATCCCGACGGGCTGCGCCATGCCGATCGCGTAGGCGATCTGGATCTCCGCCCGGCGGGCGAGCCCGGCCGCGACGACGTTCTTGGCGACCCAGCGCATGGCGTACGCCGCCGACCGGTCCACCTTCGAGGGGTCCTTGCCGCTGAAGGCTCCGCCTCCGTGCCGCGCCATGCCGCCATAGGTGTCGACGATGATCTTGCGTCCGGTGAGGCCGGCGTCGCCCACGGGTCCGCCGATGATGAAGGCGCCGCCCGGGTTGAGGATGTGCCGGACGTTCGAGGCGTCGAGCTCGGACTCCGCGAGGACCGGGGTGATCACGTGCTCGACGAGGTCGGCGCGCAGCTCGTCGAGGGAGACGTCCGCCGCGTGCTGGGACGAGATGACGACGGAGTCGATGGTCACCGGCCGGTCCCCGTCGTACCCGATGGTGACCTGCGTCTTGCCGTCCGGGCGCAGGTACGGGAGGGTGCCGTCCTTGCGGACGGCGGTGAGGCGCTCGGACAGGCGGTGGGACAGCCAGATGGGCGTGGGCATGAGCACCGACGTCTCATCGCTCGCGTAGCCGAACATGATGCCCTGGTCCCCCGCGCCCTGGGCGTCGTACGGGTCGACGCTGGTGCCCTCGCGGGTCTCGAGGGAGGTGAAGACACCGGAGGCGATCTCCGCGCTCTGCTGGCCGATGGACACCGAGACGCCACAGCGGGCGCCGTCGAAGCCGTTGGCCGAGGAGTCGTAGCCGATGCCGAGGATGGTCTTGCGGACGATGTCGGGGATCTCCACGTACGCCTCGGTGGTGACCTCACCCGCCACATGGACCAGACCGGTGGTGACGAGGGTCTCCACGGCCACGCGGGAGTCGGGATCCTGCTCGAGCAGGCCGTCGAGGATCGCGTCGCTGATCTGGTCGCAGATCTTGTCCGGATGACCCTCGGTGACCGACTCCGACGTGAAGAGGCGCAGGGGGGAATCAGGGCTGGGTGAATTCACGTGCCCACTCTACTTGGTCGGAGGGACGGTCCCGCCCGGGTGCTACGCGCCGCGACGCTGCCGCGCCGGCTGCCGTCGGCCCGTCCGGCGGGGGCGGTCAGCGGGCCAGCAGGGTCGCCGCGTGACCGATGACGGCGTCCGCGACAGCGCGCTTGGTGCCGCGCACGGCAGCCGATTCACTGCCGTCGGCGTCGAGGATGGTGACCTCGTTCGAGTCCGCCCCGAAGACCAGGTCGGAGCCAACGACGTTGAGCACGAGGAAATCGCATCCCTTCCGTGCCAGCTTCGCGCGGGCATGGGTGAGGGGGGCGGCCGTCGCGTCGCCCGTCTCGGCGGCGAACCCGGCGATGACCAGAGGCCCGTCCCGTCCGTCCCGGCCGAGCAGGGCCTCCCGGGCGAGGACGGCCTCGCGGAGGACGTCGGGGTTCCGGACGAGCGTGATCACCGGGTCGGTGCCGTCGTCGTTCTTCTTGATCTTGGTGGCGACCGTCTCGGCGGGACGGAAGTCGGCCACGGCGGCCGCCATGACGAGCACGTCCGTGGCGGGCAGCGCCTCGAGGACGGCGTCCCGCAGCTGGAGTGCCGATTCGACGCGGACGACGTCGCACCCGCGGGGCGGGGCGACCTCCGCGTGGGCGAGGACGAGGGTCACGAGGGCCCCCTGGGCGAGGGCTGCCTCGGCCAGGGCCATGCCCTGCTTGCCGGACGACCGGTTGCCGAGGAACCGCACCGGGTCGAGCGCTTCCCGCGTGCCGCCGACGGAGATGGTGACGCGCCTGCCCTGCAGGGCGCCGTCGCCGTCGGCGCGGCGGTCGGCGTCCAGGGCCGCGGCGAAGATGTCGGCGGGCTCGGGGAGCCGGCCGGGCCCCGAGTCCGCGCCCGTGAGGCGGCCGGATGCAGGCTCGATCACGGTGATGCCGCGGGAGCGGAGGAGCTCGACGTTCGCGCGGGTGGCGGGGTGCTGCCACATCTCGGTGTGCATCGCGGGAGCCATGACCACGGGGCCGCGTGCCATGAGGAGGGTCCCGGTCAGGAGGTCGTCGGCCAGGCCGGCGGCCGCGCGGGCGAGGACGTCGGCGGTGGCCGGCGCGACGACGACGAGGTCGGCCTCGTGGCCGAGGCGCACGTGGTTCACCTTGTCGACGTCGTCCCAGACGCTGTTGCTGACGGGATGGCCGGACAGGGCCTCCCAGGTCGCCGTCCCGACGAAGCGCGTGGCGGCCTCGGTGGGGATAACCGTGACGTCGTGGCCGGATTCCGTGAAAAGGCGGAGGAGGGATGCTGCCTTGTAGGCTGCTATCCCTCCTCCGACCCCGAGTACTATGCGCACCGGTGAGCTATCGCCGACTGGGTGATATCGGGCGTGCTACTCGGACTGTTCCATGGGAGCGGACACGAGCATGCCCTCGTTGATCTCGCGCAGGGCGATGGAGAGCGGCTTCTCGTTGAGCTTCGTGTCCACGAGCGGGCCGACGTACTCGAACAGGCCCTCGTGGAGCTGCGAGTAGTACGCGTTGATCTGGCGGGCACGCTTGGCGCCGTAGATCACGAGGGCGTACTTCGAGTCCGCGACCTCCAGGAGGGAGTCGATCGGCGGGTTGATGATGCCTTCGGGCTGAGATGACACAGATTCTCCAAAAATTAGGCGGAACGGCTGGTGCGGGGCCTCTCAGCGCTGCAGCGGACGCAGTCCCATCAGTGATACGAGCTCGTCTGCCGCATGCTCCACGCTGTCGTTGACGACGGTGTGGTTGAATTCCGGCTCGGCGGCAAGTTCCAGTTTAGCGGTTTCCAGCCGTTGCTGCTGTTCGTCCGGTGTTTCGGTGCCGCGGCCCACGAGCCGGCGCACCATCTCGTCCCAGGTGGGCGGTGCGAGGAACACGAAAGTCGCCTCCGGCATGCTCTCCTTGACCTGGCGCGCGCCCTGCAGGTCGATCTCCAGCAGGACGGTCCGGCCCTCGTCCATCGCCGCCTGCACGGTGCGCCGGAGCGTGCCGTACCGGTTCCGACCGTGGACCACGGCCCACTCCAGCAGCTGCCCGTCGGCGACGAGCTGGTCGAACTCGTCGGAGGAGACGAAGAAGTAGTGCACCCCGTCCACCTCGCCGGGACGGGGCGGGCGGGTGGTCGCCGAGACGGAGAGCCACACCTCGGGGTAGTTGTCCCGGATGTAGGTCGAGACTGTCCCCTTGCCGACCGCGGTGGGACCGGCAAGGACTGTCAGCCGGGGCTGTGACACTACTGCTTCCTTACTTGCCGGCCGGGCCGGCGTGATGTTGTTCGAGGTACAGGACCAGGGCCTTGCGCTGATGGATGCCGAGGCCGCGTACGCGGCGCGTGGCGGCGATGCCGACCTCCGCCATGATGGCTGCCGCCCGCACGTCGCCGACGCCGGGCAGTGCCTTGAGGAGATCCAGGACCTTCAGGCGGCCCACGGCGTCGTCGCCGTCCGGGTTGTCGATGACCTCCGCAACGGAAAGCTTACCGGTCTTGAGCCGGGACTTGATGTCCGCCCGGACCGCACGCGCCGCCGTCGCCTTCCCGCGTGCCAGGGTTCGTTCGTCGTCCGTCAGTGGCTTCAGGCTCACGCGTGCTCCCTGCGCTGGACGGCACCACGGATGGCGGCGACCACTCGTCGTCTCGCTCGGTCAAGGGTCTCCCCGGAAACGGGGTTCGGGCTGGAACCGAACCTACCGGGCGCAGCCCTCCGAAATCAATGCACGCGGTGCGGGGCCGACCGGTCAGGCGAGCTCGTCCCGCGTCCGTTCCGCGGCCGCCCGCAGGCCGGCGGCACCGAGTCCGGCGGCGAGGACGGCACGGCTCGACGTCGGGAGGACGAACGGCAGGGCGTCCCCGAAGGCGTCCCGCAGCTCGCGCGGCCCGGCGCCCTGCGCTCCCACGCCGGGCGCGAGGATGGGGCCGTTGAGGCCGGCCAGGTCCAGGCCGAGGTCCCGTGCGGCGGACCCGACGGTCGCGCCGACCACCAGGCCGACGTGGCCTGGCACGGTGCCCGCGTTCTCGGCGGCGGCCGCGCGGGCGATCGCCCGTGCGACGGAGGCGTCGCCGCCCACGTGCTGGACGGAGCGGCCCTCGGGGTTCGAGGTCAGCGCGAGGACGAACACGCCCCGGCCGGTGGCGGCGGCGAGGTCGAGGGCGGGCCGGAGGGACTCGAACCCCAGGTACGGGTTCAGCGTGACGGCGTCGGCCGCGAGGGGCCGGCCCTCCCCCAGCCAGGCGTCCGCGTAGGCCTGCATGGTGGAGCCGATGTCCCCGCGCTTCGCGTCGGCGATGGTCAGGACGCCGGCGTCGGCCGCCCGGGCGAGCAGGGTCTCGAGGACGGCGAGTCCTCGCGCGCCGTGGCGTTCGTACAGTGCGACCTGCGGCTTGAGGGCCGCGACCACGGGCCCGACGGCGTCGAGCACGGTCAGCGAGAACCGCTCGAGCCCGGCCGGCGAGTCCTCGAGCTCCCAGGCCGCGAGCAGCCCGGGGTGGGGGTCGATGCCGACGCAGAGGCTCCCCCGCGCCGTGCGTGCCGCCGCGAGCCGCTCCCCGAACGGGGCGCGGACCGCGGCACCGGCCTCAGGAGGCATCGCGGGCCTCGGTCGCGGCGCGCAGGTTCGCCGCGTGCTCCTGCAGGCTCGTCACCGACCACTCGTAGGAGCGCATCGCCTCGATCGCCTGCACTGCCGCTCCCACCTCGGGGATCGTCGTGATGACGGGCAGCCCGTAGGACGTCGCGGCGGCGCGGATCTCGTAACCGTCCCCGCGCGCCTGCCCGCCGGAGGGCGTGTTGATGATCATGTCGATGCCGCCCTCGGTGATGAGGTCGACGACGGTGCCCTCCCCCGCGGCGCCGGCGCCCTCGGCGACCTTGCGCACCGTGGTGGCCTGGATGCCGTTGCGGCGCAGCACATCTGCGGTGCCGCCGGTCGAGACGATCTCGAAGCCGAGGTCGACGAGGCGCTTCACCGGCATGATGATGGCGCGCTTGTCCCGGTTCGCGACGGAGACGAAGACCTTGCCCTCGACGGGCAGCGCCGCGTTCGCGGCCGCCTGGCTCTTCGCGAAGGCCGTGTCGAAGTACTTGTCGATGCCCATGACCTCGCCGGTGGAGCGCATCTCGGGGCCGAGCAGCGAATCGACGACGGTCCCCTCCGGGGTGCGGAAGCGGCTGAAGGGCAGCACGGCCTCCTTGACGGAGACGGGTGCGTCGAGCGGGAGGGACCCGCCGTCGCCCTGCGCCGGCAGCAGCCCGCGCTCCCGCAGCTCCGCGACGGTCACGCCGGTGCCGATCAGCGCCGCCCCCTTCGCGAGCTGCACGCCGGTGGCCTTCGAGACGAAGGGCACCGTCCGCGAGGCCCGCGGGTTCGCCTCGAGGACGTACAGCACGTCCGAGGCCAGGGCGAACTGGATGTTGATGAGGCCCCGCACCCCGACGCCCTCCGCGATGGCGAGCGTGGCCTCCCGGACACGCTGCAGCACGTCGGCGCCGAGCGTGATGGGCGGCAGGACGCACGCGGAGTCGCCGGAGTGGATCCCGGCCTCCTCGATGTGCTCCATGATGCCGCCGAGGTACATCTGGGTCCCGTCGTACAGCGCGTCGACGTCGATCTCGATGGCGTCCTCAAGGAAGCGGTCGATCAGTACGGGGTGGGCCTCGGTGATCTCCGTGGCGTTGGCGATGTAGCGCGAGAGGTTCGCCTCGTCGTAGACGATCTCCATGCCGCGGCCGCCGAGCACGTAGGAGGGCCGCACCAGCACGGGGTAGCCGATGTCGTCCGCGATCCGCTTGGCGTCCTCGAAGGACACCGCGGTGCCGTTCTTCGGGGCGATGAGCCCGCCGGCGTCGAGCACGCGGCTGAAGGCGCCGCGGTGCTCGGCGAGGTCGATGGCCTCCGGGGACGTGCCGAGGATGGGGATGCCGGCGTCGGCGAGTTCCTGCGCGAGCTTCAGCGGGGTCTGCCCGCCGAGCTGCACGAACACGCCGAGCACGCCGCCCGTCCGCTCCTCGGCCGCGAGGACCTCGAGGACGTCCTCCAGGGTCAGGGGCTCGAAGTATAGGCGGGTGGAGATGTCGTAGTCCGTGGATACCGTCTCGGGGTTGCAGTTGATCATGACGGTCTCGTAACCGGCCTCGCGCAGCGCCATGGTGGCGTGGACGCACGAGTAGTCGAACTCGATGCCCTGCCCGATCCGGTTGGGCCCTGAGCCGAGGATGACGACCGATGGCTTCTCGTGCACCGCCACCTCGTCCTCCTCGTCGTAGGACGAGTAGTGGTAGGGCGTGTACGCGGCGAACTCGGCCGCGCAGGTGTCCACGGTCTTGAAGACGGGCCGGATGCCGAGGGCGTGCCGGACACCGCGGACGACGGCGTCGGGCGTATGGGTGAGCGCACCGATCTGCTCGTCCGAGAAGCCGTGGCGCTTGGCAAGCCGCAGGACGTCCTCGGTGAGGTTGGGTGCCGTGCGCACCTCGTCCGCGACCTCGTTGAGCAGGACCAGCTGGTCGAGGAACCAGGGGTCGATCCCGGTGGCCTCGTAAAGGCGCTCCACGCTCGCGCCGCCGAGCAGGGCGCGCTGCACCTGCGAGAGGCGCTCGGTGGTGGGGCGCTTCGCGGCCTCCACGAGCGCGTCGACCTCGTCCGCGCCGATCGGCGCGAAGGAGAGTTGGGAGCCCTTCTGCTCGAGCGAGCGGAGGGCCTTCTGCAGGGCCTCGGTGAAGTTGCGGCCCAGTGCCATCGCCTCGCCGACGGACTTCATGGTGGTGGTGAGCGTGGGGTCGGCCGCCGGGAACTTCTCGAACGCGAACCGCGGGACCTTCACCACCACGTAGTCGAGGGTCGGTTCGAACGACGCCGGGGTCTTCAGCGTGATGTCGTTCGGGATCTCGTCGAGCGTGTAGCCGAGCGAGAGCTTCGTCGCGATCTTCGCGATCGCGAAGCCGGTGGCCTTCGACGCCAGCGCCGAGGAGCGGGACACGCGGGGATTCATCTCGATCACGACGACGCGGCCCGTGCCGGGCTCGACGGCGAACTGGATGTTGCAGCCGCCCGTGTCGACGCCGACCTCGCGGATCACCGCGATCGAGATGTCGCGGAGGCGCTGGTACTCGCGGTCGGTGAGCGTGAGCGCGGGGGCCACGGTGATGGAGTCGCCGGTGTGGACACCCACCGGGTCGAAGTTCTCGATGGAGCAGACGACCACGACGTTGTCGTTCCTGTCGCGCATCATCTCGAGCTCGTACTCCTTCCACCCGAGGATGCTCTCCTCGAGGAGGACCTCGCTCGTCGGGCTGTACTGCAGGCCCTGGCCCACGATGCGGCGCAGGTCCTGCTCGGTGTACGCGAGCCCGGAGCCGAGGCCGCCCATGGTGAAGGAGGGACGGACGACCATGGGGTAGCCGAGGTCGTCGGCGGCGACGAGGGCCTCGTCGATGGTGTGGATGATCGCGGAGCGCGCGGATTCGGCGCCGCAGCGCTCGACGACGCCCTTGAACTTCTCGCGGTCCTCGCCGAGCTCGATCGCGGCGATGTTCGCGCCGATGAGCTCGACGCCGAACTTCTCGAGCACGCCGTTCTTGTCGAGCGCGATCGCCGTGTTGAGCGCGGTCTGCCCGCCGAGGGTCGGCAGCAGGGCGTCGGGGCGCTCCTTCTCGATGATCTTCGCGACGACGTCGGGCGTGATCGGCTCGACGTAGGTCGCGTCCGCGAACTCGGGATCCGTCATGATGGTCGCCGGGTTCGAGTTCACGAGGATGACCCGCAGGCCCTCCTCGCGCAGGACGCGCAGCGCCTGGGTGCCCGAGTAGTCGAATTCGGCGGCCTGCCCGATGACGATCGGGCCGGAGCCGATGACCAGGACGCTCTTGAGGTCGGTTCTGCGGGGCATCAGTTCTCTTCCTGCGTTGTGCCGGGGCGTGCGCTGTCTTCTGCTGTCGCGTGGCGGGGCTGCGTGCCCGTCACCTTGGATCCGTGCGTGCCGAGTTCCGCGGCGGCCGCACGGGCGAGCGCCGCCGCCTCGGACGGCGCGTCGAGGGCCGACGCGAGGACGGCGTCCCCCGAGCCGGGGTCCGCCTTCTCGGCCTGCATGAGGGCGATGAAGCGGTCGAAGAGGTACGCCGAGTCGTGGGGACCGGCGGCCGCCTCCGGGTGGTACTGGACGGAGAAGGCGGGCAGGTCCAGGCATGCGAGGCCCTCGACGACGTCGTCATTGAGGTTCACGTGGCTCACCTCGACGCGGCCGTACGAGCCCGCGGGCGCCTCGACCGGGCCGTCGAGTGGCGCGTCGACCGCGAAGCCGTGGTTGTGCGAGGTGATCTCGACCTTGCCGGTGCGGCGGTCGAGGACGGGCTGGTTGATGCCGCGGTGGCCGTAGCGCAGCTTGTAGGTGCCGAAGCCGAGGGCGCGGCCGAGGATCTGGTTGCCGAAGCAGATGCCGAAGAACGGGATCCGGGCGTCGAGGACGCGGCGCAGCAGCTCCACCTGCGCGTCGGCGGTCGCGGGATCGCCCGGGCCGTTGGACATGAAGACCCCGTCCGGCGCTGCCCGGGTGATGTCGTCGAAGCTGGCGCCGGCGGGCAGGACCACGGTCCGCACGCCGCGCTGGGCGAAGTGCTTGGGCGTCATGGCCTTGATGCCGAGGTCGAGGGCCGCGATGGTGGCGACCGTCCCGCCGGTCCAGCCGTGGTCGGCGGGCTCGACGACGTACGCCTCGTCGATGCTGACCTCCTCGGCGAGGCGGGCGCCGGCCATGGACGGCTGGGCGAGGACCTGCTCCACGAGCCGCTCCTCGCTCGACGCGGCGTCGGCACCGGAGAAGATCCCGGCCCTCATGGCGCCGCGCTCGCGGAGGTGCCGGGTGACGGCGCGCGTGTCCACGCCCTCGATGCCGACGACGCCCTGCTCGCGCAGCTGCTCGTCCAGGCTCTGCTCGGAGCGCCAGTTGGACGGGCGGCGGGCGGCGTCGCGGACGATGTAGCCGGCCACCCAGATGCGGCGCGACTCGGCGTCGTCCGCGTTCACGCCCGTGTTGCCGATGTGCGGTGCGGTCTGCACCACGAGCTGGCGGGCGTAGGAGGGGTCGGTGAGGGTCTCCTGGTAGCCGGTCATGCCGGTCGCGAAGACGGCCTCGCCGAGCGCGGTGCCCTCGGCGCCGTACGCGCGGCCGCGGAACGTCCGCCCGTCCTCCAGGACGAGCACCGCGGGTGTCTTCGGTCGGACCGGTGCCTTCGATGGAGCGTGGCTCACAGCTGTTCCCTGCCTTCGGGGGTCGGTGGAGTTCGGTGGTTCGTCGTGTCTGCGGTGCCGGGCGTACCCGGCGTGTTCGGGGTGCCGGGTGTTCCGGGGGTGCCGGGCGTCCCGTCCGGGACGAGCGCCGCGATCGCGGCGACGAGCTGGGCCTTCTGCGCGGGGTGGCGGGTGCGGAAGCCGGTGTCGACGCGCCCGGCGCCGAGGCGCCAGGTCATGACGACGAGGCCCTCCTTCTCGACGAACTTGCCCGTCATGCCTGCGGCCAGGTGCACCGAGGTGAGGTCGGCGCGGGGGATGAAGACGGTGCGCGCGCCGGTGCGGTCGAGGACGACGCCGTCGGGGTGCACCGTGGCGACGGCGTTGCCGCGGAGGCCGAGCCCGTGGACCGCGATGCGGTCGAGCCAGTCCCCCGCCGTCGTCGTCGCGACGTACTGTCCGTCCGCCTCGTAGAGGACCGGCCCGGGGTCCGCGGGTGTCTCCGGCGGCGCGGGGACGTCCGCCTGGCGGCGGAGCCGGTTGCGCCACCCGAGCGCCATGAGCCCGACGAGGACCGCGATGATGCCCAGCGTCAGGGCCACCCAGCCTAGATACTCCATGCCGGAGCCTCCCCGGTGGGGCCCAGGGCCGCCGGGCGCGGGGTGGCGAGCCGGCCGTCGAGGACCGTGGCGTGCCCGGCGAAGAAGGTCGCCCGCACGCTGCCGGGCAGTTCGAGGCCGCGGAACGGGCTGTTGCGTCCCTTCGTGGCCATCGTCGCGGGGTCGACGGTCCAGCGGGCCGCGGGGTCGACGAGGATCAGGTTCGCGGGCTCGCCGGCGGCGAGGGGACGGCCCTGGTGCGCGAGCCGGCCGATGCGGGCCGGTGTCACGGACGTGACCCTGGCGAAGCCCTCCCAGTCGAGCAGCCCGGTCTCGACCATGGCGTGCTGCACCACGGACAGGGCGGTCTCGAGGCCGGTCATGCCCATGGCGGCCTGCGCCCACTCGCACTCCTTGTGCTCGCTCGGGTGCGGGGCGTGGTCCGTGCCGACGACGTCGATCGTCCCGTCGGCGAGGGCCGCGCGGAGGGCAGCGACGTCGTCGGAGGTGCGCAGCGGCGGGTTGACCTTGTAGACGGGGTCGTAGCTGCGGACCAGGTCGTCGGTGAGGAGCAGGTGGTGCGGCGTGACCTCGGCGGTGACGTCGATGCCGCGGGCCTTGGCCCAGCGGATGATCTCGACGGAGCCCGCGGTGGAGACGTGGCAGACGTGGAGGCGCGAGCCGACGTGCTGGGCGAGCAGGACGTCGCGGGCGATGATGCTCTCCTCGGCGACAGCGGGCCAGCCGGTCAGGCCGAGGACCGCGGAGACGTCGCCCTCGTTCATCTGGGCGCCCTCGGTGAGGCGCGGTTCCTGCGCGTGCTGGGCGATCACGCCGTCGAACGCCTTGACGTACTCGAGGGCCCGGCGCATGAGCACGGGGTCGGAGACGCAGATGCCGTCGTCGGAGAAGACGCGCACGGCTGCCCGCGACTCGGCCATCGCTCCGAGTTCGGCGAGGCGTTCGCCGCCGAGCCCGACGGTGACGGCGCCGACGGGGCGCACCTCGACCCATCCGGAGGCGAGGCCCAGGCGGTACACCTGTTCCACCACGCCCGCGGTGTCGGCCACCGGCGAGCTGTTGGCCATGGCGTGGATCGCGGTGAAGCCGCCGAGGGCGGCGGCGCGCGATCCCGTCTCGACCGTCTCCGCGTCCTCGCGTCCCGGCTCCCGGAGGTGGGTGTGGAGGTCCACCATGCCGGGCAGGGCGACGAGCCCCGCCGCGTCGACGGTCGCCGCGTCCGGCAACGCCTCGGCGGCCGCGGCGCTGCCCACGGCCGCGATGACGCCGTCGCGCAGGAGGAGGTCCCCGGTGGCGCGTCCGAGGAGGGAGGCGCCGCGGATGAGGTACTGGGTCGGAGCTGCGGGGGTGCCGGTGGGGGTGGTCACGGGGTGCGGCCTTCCGGGATCAGGACGGGGTCGTCGTGCTGGTCGTGCGTGTCGTCGTCGTGCGGGTCGCCGGCGAGCAGCAGGTACAGCGTGGCCATCCGCACGGAGACGCCGTTGCGGACCTGGGCGAGGACGGTGGAGCGCGGGGAGTCGGCGGCGGCCGAGGAGATCTCCAGCCCGCGGTTCATGGGGCCCGGGTGCATGATGACGGTGTCGTCGAGGCCCAGGGTGTCGAGCAGGGCCAGCCGGCCGTCGTCGAAGCCCCACCGCCGCGAGTACTCCCGCGTGGAGGGGAAGAACGCCGCGTTCATGCGCTCGGCCTGCAGGCGGAGCATCATGACGGCGTCGGGCCGTTCGGCCAGGGCGTCGTCCAGGTTGTAGAAGACGGTGCAGGGCCAGACACCGACGCCGACGGGCAGCAGCGTGGGCGGGCCGGCGAGCAGCACCTCCGCCCCGAGGGTCGTCAGGAGCCACACGTTGGAGCGGGCCACGCGCGAATGGAGGACGTCGCCGACGATCAGCACCTTCATGCCGGTGAGGTCCGTCCCGGCGGACGCGGTCCCGCCCACCTGCGCCCAGTGCCGGCGGAGGGTGAACGCGTCGAGGAGGGCCTGCGTGGGGTGCTCGTGCGTGCCGTCGCCGGCGTTGACGACGGCCGCGTCGATCCAGCCCGAGGCCGCCAGGCGGGCGGGCGCGCCCGAGGCGGGGTGGCGGATGACCACGGCGTCCGCGCTCATGGCCTCCAGGGTCTGCGCGGTGTCCTTCAAGGACTCGCCCTTGGAGACCGAGGAGCCCTTCGCCGCGAAGTTGATGACGTCCGCGGACAGCCGCTTCGCCGCCGCCTCGAACGAGATGCGCGTGCGGGTGGAGTCCTCGAAGAAGAGGTTCACGACGGTGCGTCCGCGCAGCGCCGGCAGCTTCTTGATCTCGCGCTCCCCCACCGCCGCCATCTCCTCGGCGACGTCGAGGAGGCGCAGCGCGTTCCGCGCGGAGAGGTCCTGCGTGCTCAGCAGGTGCTTCACACGCGGTCCTCGATGACGACCTCGTTGACGGCCGAGCCGCCGATCAGGTCGATCTCCGCGAGGTGCACCCGCACGCGTTCGCGGGACGACGTCGGGAGGTTCTTGCCCACGTGGTCGGCGCGGATCGGCAGTTCCCGGTGCCCGCGGTCCACGAGGACGGCGAGGCGGACGGTGCGGGGCCGGCCGAGGTCGGCGAGGGCGTCGAGCGCGGCGCGGACGGTCCGTCCGGAGTACAGCACGTCGTCGACGAGCACCACGACCTTGTCGTCGATACCCGACGGCGGCAGCTGGGTGGCGAGCGGGGAGCGGGTGGGGTGGCGCCGCAGGTCGTCGCGGTACATCGTGACGTCGAGCTGGCCGGTGATGAGGTCAGGGTCGACGGCGGGGTCGACGGCGGCGATCTTCTGGGCCAGCCGCTGTGCGAGGGGGAAACCCCTGCGCGGGATGCCGAGGAGGACGAGGTCGCGGGAGCCCTTGTTCGCCTCGAGGATCTCGTGGGCGATGCGCGTGAGTGCGCGGTCTATGTCTGCTTCTGCGAGAACAACGCGCTTGTGCGGGCCGGATTCCGGGGTAGGCACGGTCATAACACGCCTCCTCCTTCCCCGCCTCACCGGACGGAATTTAAAGGTTGGTTGCGATGCCAAAACTACCACAGCGCCGCTTGCACCTAGGGTTGCCTCATGGCAATGAACACCCCCGGACGGGGCCCGGGCGGCCCGCAGGAGAACGGCCCGCAGGGCTACGGGCAGCGACACCAGGACCACCAGCCCCACGAGCCGCAGGACTGGTGGGGCACCACGACGCTGCGGCACGACCACCCCGCGCCCACCCGGACGGGCGGGCCGCCCTTCCAGCCGGTCTGGAACCAGCCGCCGCCCCGCCGCCGTGGCGTGTTCACCGTCATACTCGTGATCCTCGCGGCCCTCGTGGTGGCCGGCGTCCTGCTCCTGCTCTCGCTGTCGCTGGGACCGTCGGCGTTCCTCCTGTGCGGGTTCCTCGCCCTCGTCCCCCTCGGCATCTGCCTGCTCGGGCTGCGCTGGATCGACCGCTGGGATCCCGAGCCCCGCGGTGCCCTGCTCTTCGCGTTCCTCTGGGGCGCCGGGACCTCCGTGGTCGTGACGCTCCTGCTCGGCACCTACGTGGTGGACCTGCTGGGCAGCGCCCTCGCCACGACCTCCCCGGCGGTGATCGGGCCCGTGCTGCAGGCGCCGCTGGTCGAGGAGTTCGCCAAGGGCCTCGGCGTGCTGATCCTCGTCTACACGCGCCGCAGCCACTTCGACGGCCCGGTGGACGGGATCGTCTACGCCGGCACCGTCGCGGCGGGCTTCGCCTTCACCGAGAACATCCTGTACTTCGGGTCGGCCGTCCGGGACTCGGGCGATGCCGGCGCACTCGTGGGCGTCTTCATCCTCCGCGGCCTGTTCTCCCCCTTCGCGCACGTCATGTTCACCTCGCTCCTCGGCTTCGTCCTCGGGTACGCGCTGAGCCGCGGCGGCGGGAACGCGCGCATCCTCGGCGCGTTCGTCCTCGGACTCGTCCCGGCGATGGCGGGCCACATGCTGTGGAACGGCGGCACCCTCGTCCTGTTCGACAACTTCCTGCTCTTCTACGTGGTGGTGCAGGTGCCGCTGTTCGTCGCGGCCGTGGTCGTCGTCGTCCTCCTCCGGCGCTCGGAGCGGCGCCTCACCGAGGCCCGCCTCGGCGACTACGCGCGCGCCGGCTGGTTCACGCCCGAGGAGGTGCGCATGCTCGCCACCCGTCCGGGCCGGTCGCAGGCCCTGGCCTGGGCGGCGTCGGTGGGGGCGAAGAGCGACATGCGCGAGTTCATCCGGACGGGATCACGCATCGCGTACACGCGCCAGCGCCTGCTCGGCGGGCGCCGCGACGCCGACTACGCGGCCGAGGAGCGCACGCTGCTGGACGAGGCGACGCAGCGCCGGGCGCGGATCTTCCAGCTGGCGTCAGCGGCGCGCTGACGGGGCCGGAACGCAGGAAGCTCCCGCCGTCCGGTGGCGGACGACGGGAGCCGACGGAAGGGCTCAGGCGAGCAGCGTGGGCTTCAGCTGCTGCAGGCGCCCGAGGAGCCCGTTGATGAACTTCGGTGACTCGTCGGTGGAGAGCATCTTCGCGAGCTCAACGGCTTCGCTCACCGCGACGCCGTCGGGGACGTCGTCGTTGTAGAGCAGTTCCCAGGAGCCGATCCGCAGGAGCATGAGGTCGACGGCCGGCATGCGGTCGAGCGTCCACCCCTGCGAGTACGTGCTGAGGAACTCGTCGATCTGCTCCTGGTGCTCCAGGACGCCTTCCACGATGTCGACCGTGTAGTCGGCGATGACCATGTCCGTCTTCTCACGGCGCGCCCGGATGACCTCGAGGGCCGGCATGTCCCGCTGCTCGGACTCGAAGAGGACGTCCAGGGCCCGGCGCCGGGCCTTGCTGCGTGCACTCACTCGTTGACGCGTCCCAGGTAGTCGCCCGTGCGGGTGTCGACCTTGACCTTGGTGCCGGTGCCGAGGAACAGCGGGACCTGGATCTCGTGGCCCGTCTCGACGGTCGCGGGCTTCGTGCCGCCCGTGGAGCGGTCGCCCTGGAGGCCCGGCTCGGTGTAGGTGATCTCCAGCGTCACGGAGGCGGGCAGCTCGACGTAGAGGGGCGAGCCCTCGTGCATGGCGATGGTGGCCATCTGGCTCTCGAGCATGAAGTTCGCGGCGTTCCCCACGGTCTTGCCGGGCACCGTGATCTGGTCGTAGTCCGTGGTGTCCATGAAGACGAAGTCCTCGCCGTCCTTGTACAGGTACTGGTAGTCGCGACGGTCCACGGTGGCCGTCTCGATCTTCAGGCCGGCGTTGAAGGTCTTGTCGACCACCTTGCCGGAGAGGATGTTGCGAAGCTTGGTGCGGACGAAGGCTCCACCCTTGCCGGGCTTGACGTGCTGGAACTCGAGGACGTTCCAGAGGTTGCCCTCGAGCTTCAGGACGGTGCCGTTTTTGATGTCGTTCGTGGTCGCCACAGATTCACTTTCGTCGATGTCGCTGATGGATGGGCCGGCCGGGGCACGGCGGGCGCGGAGAAGAGCGCCGAAAGTCCAGAGACCAGTCTACCCTGCGCGACGCGGTGACCGGCTGGGCGCCGGTGCCCGACCCCCGTGCGGTCGGGTCAGGAGGCGATCTCCTGGTAGGCGGCGAAGAGGAGTGACGTGTCGGGGACCTCCAGCATGCCGGGGCGGCCGATGCCGTCGAGCACCACGAACCGGAGGAGGTCGCCCCGTGACTTCTTGTCGCGGCGCATCCCGTCGAGGAGCGAGGCCCACCGGTCCCGGCGGTAGGTGACGGGCAGGCCGAGCGACTCCAGGATGCTCCTGTGGCGGTCGGCGTCGGCGTCGCTGAGGCGCCCCACCATGCGGGAGAGCTCGGCGGCGAACACGAGGCCCACCGAGACGGCCGCACCGTGCCGCCACGAGTACCGCTCGGCGAGTTCGATCGCATGCCCGAGCGTGTGCCCGTAGTTGAGGTACTCGCGGCGGCCCGCTTCGCGCAGGTCCTCCGAGACGATCTCGGCCTTGACCCGGATGGCGCGTTCCACGAGCTCCCGCAGCACCGGCGAGGTGGCGTCCGCCGCAGCATCGGTGTCCTGTTCGAGGAGGGCCAGGATGGCAGGGTCCGCGATGAAGCCGCACTTCACCACTTCGGCCAGTCCCGTGACGAGCTCGTTCTTCGGCAGTGTCGCCAGCGCGTCGAGATCGGCCAGGACCGCGGCGGGCGGGTGGAACGCGCCCACGAGGTTCTTGCCCTCGGCGGTGTTGATGCCCGTCTTGCCACCCACGGCGGCATCGACCATGGCGAGAAGGCTCGTGGGCAGGTGCACGACCCGGACGCCGCGGAGCCAGGTCGCCGCGACGAAGCCGCCGAGGTCCGTCACGGCGCCTCCGCCGACCGTCACGACGGCGTCGGACCGCGTGAAGTCGTTCTGGCCGAGGACCTGCCAGCAGAACGCGGCCACCTGGATGTGCTTGCCCTCCTCGGCGTCGGGGATCTCCGCCGTGACGGCCGTGAAGCCGGCGTCGGCGAGTTCGGCACGCACGGTGTCGCCTGTGGCGCGGAGGGCCCGCGGGTGGATGACCAGGACGCGGCGCACCCGCTCGCCGAGGATCGCGGGGAGCCGACCGAGAAGTCCCCGGCCGACGACGACGTCGTAGTCACCGTCGACGGCGCCGCCGGTCACGGGGATGATGGTTGCTTCGTCAGTCGCCATGGGGGTTGGTTCCGCTCTCGTCGTCCGGGGTGGGGGTGTCGGGGATGATGTCGGTGTCGTGCGTGTCATGCAGGATGACGGTCGGTGTGCCGTGCGGGGCGTTCCCGTCCAGTGCGCGCAGCACCGCCTCGGTGGCCTCGCGGACGGTGAGCCCCCGCGTGTCGACGACGGAGGTCGCCACGGCGGCGTAGACCGGCCGCCGCGCGTCGTACAGCTCCTGCCACCGCTCGGCGGGTCGTCCGGCGAGGAGGGGCCGGCCGGAGTCGGCGCCGATGCGCGGGAGGACTGTCGCGAGGTCCGTGTCGAGGAAGACGACGACGGCGTCCGCAAGAAGGGACCGGGTGCCGGGGTGCAGCACCGCTCCCCCGCCGAGTGAGACCACGACGCCGTCCGCCGTCAGGGCCTCGCCCACTACGTCGGCCTCGAGGTCGCGGAACACCTGCTCGCCGCCACGGGCGAAGATGCCGGGGATGCTGCCGTGCCGCTCGACGATGACGCGGTCCGTGTCGACGAAGCGTGCGCCGGTCCGTCGTGCGAGCATCCGCCCGACGGCCGACTTGCCGACGGCCATGGGGCCGACGAGGACCACGCGGCGGTTCCCGCCCATCAGACTCCGGCGGAGTCCAGGAACTCCGGGATGTTCTCGAGGTAGCCGCGCAGGTTCCGTGCCGTCTCCGCCAGGGAGTCGCCGCCGAACTTCTCGGTGACGGCCTCGGCCAGGACGAGGGCCGTCATGGCCTCCGCCACGACCCCGGCGGCGGGTACCGCGCACACGTCCGACCGCTGGTGGTGGGCGCGGGCCGCGGCACCCGTGCTGACGTCGACGGTGCGTAGCGCGCGCGGCACCGTGGCGATGGGCTTCATCGCGGCGCGCACGCGCAGGGCGTCGCCGATGCTCATGCCGCCCTCGATGCCGCCGGCGCGGTTGGAGAGGCGCACGATCTTGCCGTCGTCGTTGCGGACGATCTCGTCGTGCGCCGCGGTGCCGCGCCGGGCAGCGGTCCGGAAGCCGTCGCCGACCTCCACGCCCTTGATGGCCTGGATGCCCATGAGGGCGGCGGCGAGCCGGGAATCCAGCCTCCGGTCCCAGTGGACGTAGCTGCCGAGTCCCGGCGGGAGCCCGTACGCGACGACCTCGACGACGCCGCCGAGGGTCTCGCCCTCCTTGTGGGCGGCGTCGACCTCGGCCACCATGGCGTCCGAGGTGTCCCGGTCGAAGCAGCGCAGCGGATCGGTGTCGAGGGCGATCACGTCGCTCGGCACGGGCAGGGGTGCGTCCTCGGGGACCGAGACGGAGCCGATCGACACGGTGTGGCTGACGAGGTGGATGCCGAGGCCGGCGAGGAACCGCGCGGCGACGGTGCCGAGGGCGACGCGGGTCGCGGTCTCGCGGGCGCTGGCACGTTCGAGGACGGGCCGGGCCTCGTCGAAGCCGTACTTCTGCATGCCGGTGAAGTCGGCGTGGCCGGGGCGGGGCCGTGTGAGGGGCGCGTTCCGGGCCGACGCGGCGAGTTCGGCCGCGTCCTCCCCTTCGAGGGGATCGGCCGACATGATCTTCTCCCACTTGGGCCACTCGGTGTTGGCGACCTCGATGGCCACCGGGCCGCCCTGCGTCACCCCGTGGCGTACGCCGCCGAGGATGCGGACCTGGTCCTGCTCGAACTTCATGCGGGCGCCGCGGCCGTAGCCGAGGCGGCGCCGGGCGAGGGCCTCCTGCACGTCGGTGCTCGTGACGGCCACCCCCGCGGGCATCCCCTCGATGATGCCGACCACGGAGGGGCCGTGGGATTCTCCTGCCGTCAACCAACGCAACATGGCTTCCATACTGCCATGCGGGGGCGGGGGGATCAGCGCCGTGCGGCGCCCACTGCGTCACACATCACGTCGAGGACCGTCCGGGGGTCCTGTGCGGTGGCGGGGAAGAACAGGCGCACCTGCTCCACGGCCTGGTGCAGCAGCATGTCGAGGCCCGGCACGATCGTCCCGCCGGCCTGCTGCCAGGCCGCGGCGAGCGAGCTGGGCCAGGGGTCGTAGGCGACGTCGAGCAGCGTGCCCTGCGTGGTGAAGCCGGCCGCGGCGAGGCTCGCGGCCAGGGGGTCCGCCGCGCGGGGCGGCAGCGTGGAGACCACGACGTCGGCCACTGCCACGGCGTCGGCGGCCGTGGGCCAGGGGACGAGGACGACGCCGACGCCGAGGGCCTGCCCGATGCGCAGGAGGTCGGCCGAGGCCCCGGGCCGCCGGACGACCACCCGGACGGTGGCCGACCCGAGACGGGCGAGTGCCGCGACGGCCGCCGCCGCGGTTCCTCCGCCGCCGAGGATCACCGCGCGTCCGGGCTCCTGCACGCCGGCCGAGGCCAGTGCGTTGGCCACCCCGGCGACGTCGGTGTTGTGGCCGGTGAGCACGCGGTCGCCGGGCTCGCCGTCGACGACGACGGTGTTGACGACCCCGAGGATCGCGGCCTGTTCCGTCATGGCGTCGACGAGCCGCGCCACCGCCGCCTTCAGGGGCATGGTGACGGACAGGCCACGCCAGCCGGGGGCGGCCCGCACACCGTCGACGAACGCGACCAGGCTCGCCTCAGCGACGTCGACGGCCGTGTAGGAGCAGTCGATGCCGAGCTCCCGGTAGGCGGCCGCGTGCAGCAGTGGGGACTTCGAGTGCGCGATGGGCGAGCCGATCACGGCGGCCCGGAGCGGCGCCGTGGGCACGGGCACCACCTATTCGCACCGTCCGGGGTTGTCCGTGCACCAGCCGAGGTACTCGTCGACGTAGCGCAGGTGCTCCGCGTACGTCTCGGAGAACTTCGTCTCGCCGGTGTCGAGGTTCACCGTCACCCAGAAGTAGAAGGGGACGTCCGCCGGGTTGACCGTCGCGTCGATGGCCTCGTCGCCGGGTGAGCCGATGGGCCCCTTCGGCAGGCCGGGGTTCGCGTAGGTGTTGTACGGGTTGGAGGTGTCCTGCTTCTCCTCGTCGGTCAGCTGGTAGCTGCGCTTGCCGAGACCGTAGGTGACGGACGCGTCGGACTGGATGAAGCCGCTCGTCTCCGTGTTGCCGGGGGTGAGGCGGTTGTTGATGGCGCCCGCGACCGTCGCGTAGTCGCCCTGCTGGGCCTCGGCCTGCACGATGCTCGCGATCGTCAGGATCCGGTACTGCTCGGCCGGGTCCGTGACGCCGTCCTCGGCGAGGCGGTCGGTCGTGGACCGGACCATCTCGGTGATGATGTCCGTGGCGGTCGCCTCGACGTCGAAGCGGTACTCCCCGGGGTGCAGGTAGCCCTCGAGCGACAGGGCCTCCGCCGGGAGGCCGAACTGGGTGGGGTCGGCGGCGAGGGCGTCGAACTCGGCCCGCGGGATGCCGGTGGAGGTGCTGAGGATGTCGAAGACCTCGCCCTGGCGGAGGTCGCGTGCCACCGCGGCGTACGAGACGAGCGAGGGATCGTCGCCGAGCAGTGCCTCGGCCGCGTCCGCGGCGGGCATCTGCAGGCGCATCTCGTACTCGCCCGGCTGGACCTCGCGGCCGTCGGCGATGGCCCCGAGGGCCTCGACGAAGGTCGCGGAGTCGGCCACGATGTCGGCGCTCTCGAGGCCCGTGCCGATGGCGAGGGCGCCGGCGCCCTCGGTCACGGAGAAGACGGTCTCCTCGCCTCCCGGGCCGGCGTAGTCGGTGACGTCGTTCAGGCCGAGCAGGTCGCGCAGCATCATGGCGACGCCGAAGACCGTCCCCGCGAAGAGCATGAGGACCACGAGCATGACGACGGTGCGCCGGAGGCGCCTGCGCCTCTTCGCCTTCGACGGCGGGCGGCGCTTCGTGGGGCGGGCAGTGTCCTGGTCCGCGAAGAACTGCTCGACGGGCTCCGGATGCTCGTAGCCGTCGGCGTGCTGCTCCTCGGATCCGTGGGACGCCGGGGAATGGCGGGTGTGGTTGTTCACGACTCCGGATCCCTCCTGCTGGGCGAACTGTCCTTGATAACCGGCTCCTCTGTAGGGGTCAGCAGCGGGCTCTGGGCACCCTCTGCAGAACGCACAGGAACCGGATCCCCCACGTCCCGTTCGCGTGAACGTTGCGTGTCGATGGCGTGCTGGAGTATTTCGACAGCAGCCACCTGATCAACAACCTTACGATGCTCACGGCTGCTCAGACCAGCCGCATGCAGTGAGCGGTGGGCCGACACCGTGCTCAGCCGCTCGTCCACCAAGCGTACCGGCACCGCCAGGGACTGTCTCCGGAGTTCCCCGACGACCAGCGCGGCGTAGGTCCTCGCCATCTCCGCCGACGCACCCTCCTGCCCGCTGAGGTTCTTGGGGAGTCCCACGATGATCTGCACCGCGCCGCGCTCGGACGCCTCGCGCACGAGGATCCTCACGTCGCTGTTCTTCCGGGGGTCGCGCTTGAGGGTGCGGATCGGAGTGGCGATCAGCCCGTCCCGGTCGCAGCCGGCCAGCCCCACACGGACCTGCCCGACGTCGACGCCCAGCTTGGGCCCGCGGGGGTAGGGAGCGGTGCCCGGGGCGGGCCCCGCTCCCCCGCCGTCGCCCGCTGTCGCGGCCGTCAGCGTTCCGCCACCGCGGTACGGATGGCGGCCAGCGCCTCGGGGATGCGGGTGGCATCGGATCCGCCGCCCTGTGCGACGTCGTCCTTGCCGCCGCCACCGCCACCGAGGATCTTCGCGGCGGTCCGCACCAGCGCACCGGCCTTGACGCCGGCGCCGCGTGCGGCCTCGTTGGTCGCGACGAGCACGAGCGGACGGTCCTGCGAGACGGCCGTCGCCGCGACGACTGCCGCGTCCGATCCGAGCCGCCCACGCAGGTCGAGCACGAGCGTCCGCAGGTCGTCGGCACCGCCGATCTCGCCGGCATCGTGCGCGATGAGGCGGACGCCGTCGACGTCCACCGCGGTGTCGACGAGCGAGCCGGCGGCGACCGCGAGCTGTTCCTTCCGCAGCCGCTCGAGCTCACGCTCGGCGGTCTTCAGCTTGGCCAGCGTCGCCGAGAGGCGTTCGGGGAGCTGCGCGGAGGGCACCTTCAGCAGGTCGGAGAGCTCGGAGACCAGGGCGCGCTCGGCGGCGAGATGCCGGAAGGCGTCCAGGCCGACGAGGGCCTCGACCCGCCTGTTGCCCGATCCGACGGACTGCTCGCCGAGCAGGGTGAGGCTGCCGATGAGCGACGTCGAGGCGACGTGCGTGCCGCCGCAGAGCTCGCGGGAAAACTCGGCGTTCATCTCGACCACGCGCACGGTGTCGCCGTAGGCCTCGCCGAAGAGGGCTGTGGCCCCCAGCGCCTTCGCGTCGGCGAGGGACATGATCTTCGTCTCGACCTCGTAGTTGTTGCGGATCGCGATGTTCGAGACCTCCTCGATCTCCGAGCGGGCCGCGGCGCTGATGCCCTCGCCCCAGGAGAAGTCGAAGCGGAGGTAGCCGGCCTTGTTGAACGATCCGCGCTGCAGGGCCTCGGGGCCGAGGATCTCGTGGAGTGCCGCGTGGACGATGTGCGTGCCCGAGTGGGCCTGCTCCCCCGCGTGCCGGCGCTGCCGGTCGACGGCGGCGGTCGCGTGCGCGCCCTGCGCCACCTCGCCCTCACGGACGACGGCGCGGTGGACGCTCAGGCCCTTGACCGGCCGCTGGACGTCGAGGACCTCGACGACGAAGCCGTCGCCCGTGATCAGCCCGACGTCGGCCGCCTGGCCGCCCGCCTCGGCGTAGAACGGCGTCCGGTCGAGGACGAGCTCGATCTCGTCGCCCTGCAGGGCGCTCGCGATCGACTGCCCCTTGGTCAGCAGGCCGAGGACCGTGGCCTCGGAGGTGAGCTCGTCGTAGCCGGTGAAGACCGTCTGCCCGCGACCGAGCAGTTCGGTGAACGCGGAGAGGTCGGCGTGCCCGGCCTTCTTGCCGCGGGCGTCGGCCTGGGCGCGCTGCCGCTGCTCCAGCATGAGGGAGCGGAACCCCTCGGCGTCGACGGCGAGACCCGCCTCCTCCGCCATCTCGAGGGTGAGGTCGATCGGGAAACCGTAGGTGTCGTGCAGGGCGAAGGCGTCCTGTCCGGAGAGGGGGCGCTCCTCCGCCAGGGACTCGCGGACCGCTTCCTCGAGCCGCGCGGTGCCCGAGGCGATGGTGCGCAGGAACGCCTTCTCCTCTGCGTAGGCGATGCGGCTGATCCGCTCGAAGTCCTGCTCGACCTCGGGGTAGACACCCTTCATGGCGTCGCGCGACGCCGGGAGGAGGTCCGGCAGGCACGCCTTCTCCACGCCGAGGAGCCGCATGGCGCGGACGGCCCGGCGGATGAGCCGGCGCAGCACGTAGCCGCGGCCCTCGTTGGAGGGCGTCACGCCGTCGGCGATGAGCATCAGGGAGGACCGGATGTGGTCGGCGACGACACGCATGCGGACGTCGTCGGTGTGGTGCGGGTCGTCCGGGGACTCGGCGCTGGTGTAGGTCCTGCCGCTGAGGGCCGCGGCGCGGTCCAGCACGGGGCGCACCTGGTCCGTCTCGTACATGTTCTCGACGCCCTGCAGGATCATCGCGAGGCGCTCGAGGCCGAGGCCGGTGTCGATGTTCTTCTTCGGGAGTTCGCCGAGGATGTCGAAGTCGTCCTTGCCGGTGCCCTCGCCGCGCTGGTACTGCATGAAGACGAGGTTCCAGATCTCCACGTACCGGGTGTCGTCCGCCTCGGGGCCGCCGTCGATACCGTACGCGGGGCCGCGGTCGTAGAAGATCTCCGAGCAGGGACCGGCGGGGCCGGGCTGGCCGGTGGACCAGTAGTTGTCCTTCTTGCCCATCCTCTGGATGCGCTCGGCGGGGACGCCGATGGTGTCCCGCCAGATCCCGAGCGCCTCCTCGTCCTCGTGGTACACGGTGATCCAGAGGCGCTCCGCGGGCAGGCCGAACCCGCCGTCGGCCACCTCGCTGGTCAGCAGGGTCCAGGCGAGGCGGATCGCCTCGGCCTTGAAGTAGTCGCCGAACGAGAAGTTGCCGCACATCTGGAAGAACGTGCCGTGGCGGGCGGTCTTGCCGACCTCCTCGATGTCACCCGTGCGGATGCACTTCTGGACGCTCGTCGCCCGGGCATAGGGGGCGACCTCCCGCGCCGTCAGGTACGGGATGAAGGGCACCATCCCGGCGACGGTGAACAGCAGCGACGGGTCGGAGGAGATGAGCGACGCCGAGGGCACGACCGTGTGCCCGTTCTTCTCGAAGTAGCTCAGCCAGCGGCTGGCGATCTCGTGGGACTTCATGGGGCGATCCTTCGGTGAGGGGGCGGGGCGCGGGCAGCGCGGGCCGGGCGCGGACGGCGCCGGCGGGAACGGCCGGGCGCCCGGAGGACCTGGACGGTCCTCGCGGCAGGTCGGCGCGGGGCGACGGCGGCCGCACGGCGTCCGTTCCGGCGCCTCGGGGCGGCGGAACGGTCGGGTGGTCCTAGCGGAGCGAGCGGCGGGGTGCGGGAGCGGCGTCGCTCGCCTCCGGGGCGGCTGGGGCGGCCGGGGGTTCGACACCGAGGGCGGCGCGGAGGTCGTTCTCGCGCTCCGACATGGCAGAGCGCAGGGCGTCGGCGAAATCGGCGATGCTGTCGCTGATCTGGCCGACGGCGCGGTTGAGGCCCTCGGGGCCGAGGTTGGACTTCGCCTTCGACACCTTGCGCACGGCGACGACGCCGATCGTGACGCCGGCTGCAAGCCAGAACACTCTTCTGATCATCGTTCTCTCCGGTTCGTTGGGGGCTAGCGGCTGCGGCGGCGGCGCGCGGGGGACGTACGGCCGGCGAGGGCCGTGCGGACGCCGTACGAGAACGCCGACACCTTGATGAGCGGCGCACCGATCGTCGCGGCGACCAGCGATGACAGGGCGGAGATGTTGGCCGACGCGTCCGACACGTTCGAGGTGATGCCGTCGACGGTCTTCAGCTGCTGGTGCGTGGTGCTCACGGTGCTCGTGACCTCCCCGATCAGCGGCGTGGTCTCGTCGGTGACGGTGCGGATGGCCTTGCGCAGCTCGTCGAACACACGGCCGAGCTTGAGGATCGGCACGGCCAGCAGCAGGACCAGGACGGCGAACACGCCAGCAGCTATCAGGCCGGCAATATCTCCACCTGACATGGGCGGTCTCCTTTACGCAGGGGCCGCCCCCGGGGGCGGCATCAGAATTCTTGCTCTTCGTACCTTACAGAACGAAGAGCCCGTGGCGGGTGCCACGGGCTCTTCGTGCGTGCGTCTCACTGCACCGGCGGACTGCTCCGTCGGATGGGGCGACTAGCGTGCGTAGTACTCGACGACGAGCTGCTCTTCGCAGGTCACGGGGACCTCGGAGCGCTTCGGGCGGCGCACGAGGCGCGCCTGGAGCTTGTCGAGCTGCACGTCCAGGTAACCCGGGACGGCGGGCAGGACGTCGCGGTGCGCACCTGCGGCAGCAACCTGCAGGGGGACCATGGTCTCGCTGCGGCTGTGGACGTGGATGAGCTGGCCTTCGGCCACCCGGAACGACGGGCGGTCCACGCGGGCGCCGTCGACCATGATGTGACGGTGCACGATGAGCTGGCGGGCCTGGGCGCTCGTGCGGGCGAAGCCGGCACGGAGCACGAGGGCGTCGAGGCGCATCTCGAGCAGTTCGATGAGGTTCTCACCCGTGAGGCCCGCGGTGCGGCGGGCTTCCTCGAAGACACGGGCCATCTGTGCCTCGCGGATGTTGTACTGGGCGCGCAGGCGCTGCTTTTCGCGCAGGCGTACGGCGTAGTCGCTGTCCTGCTTGCGACGCGCACGGCCGTGCTGGCCCGGCGCGTACGGCCGGCGCTCGAGGTACTTCTCGGCCTTCGGGGTCAGGGCGATGCCGAGGGCCCGCGAGATGCGGACCTTCCGGCGGGCACGTGTGTTGTTAGCCACGTTTACCTTTCGATGTTTTTGCGGCGAAGAAGCGGACTCGCGCCACGAGGGCGTCCGCACTTCCTTGTGTCGCTGGCCTCCTCTTGCGGAGAGCCGGGATTGGCCGCTTCCCGGTACTACAGTCCGCCGCGACCCTGGCCGCCGATCCGCGCGACGCCGCAGGACAACCTGCAGCGGAACACGGGAGGACGGCTGGTACACGACGACTTGCCAGTCAGCGACCAACTTTAGCAGTCGCGCGGCCGCGCGGCCGAATCGACCGGAATGGTCGGGCCGGCCGCGTCGCGGGTTGCCTCCTGGGGTCCGCTACTTCCCGCGGATGATCCTGCGCAGCCGCGCCAGGCGGGCCGAGATGTCCCGTTCCGTGCCCCGGTCCGACGGCTGGTAGTAGTCGCGCCCCACGAGGTCGTCGGGGGCGTACTGCTGCAGGGCGATCCCGTGCGGTTCGTCGTGCGAGTAGAGGTACCCCTTCCCGTGGCCGAGCTGCGACGCGCCGGGGTAGTGCGCGTCCCGCAGATGGGGAGGGATCCCCTGTCCGCGGCCCGCCCGTACGTCCGCGATGGCTGCATTGATGCCGAGATAGGCGGCGTTGGACTTCGGCGCGGTGGCGATGTGCACCACAGCCTCGGCGAGGATGATGCGCGCCTCCGGCATGCCGACGAGCTGCACCGCCTGGGCGGCCGCGACGGCGGTCTGCAGCGCCGTCGGATCGGCCATGCCCACGTCCTCCGCCGCGGAGATCATGAGCCGCCGTGCGATGAACCGGGGATCCTCGCCGGCCTCGAGCATCCGGGCGACGTAATGCAGTGCCGCGTCCACGTCCGAGCCGCGCAGCGACTTGATGAACGCGCTCGCGACGTCGTAGTGCTGGTCCCCCGCGCGGTCGTAGCGCAGCGCGGCGACGTCCACCGCCTTCTCGGCGTGCTCGAGGGTCACGAGGACGGGCAGGGCCTTCCGGGCCCCACCGTCCCCCTGGTCCCCGTCCTCGTCGTCCTCGTCGTCTCCCGCGCCGTGCCTCCCGGGCCGGGCCCGCCCCGGACCGGCCGTGTGCTCGTCGTGCGTGTCGCGCTCGGAGCGGGCCACGCCGGCGGCCGCCTCCAGGGCGGTCAGGCCGCGCCGCGCGTCCCCGGCGGCGAGCCGCACGAGGTGCTCGAGCGCCTCCGGGGACATCTCCACCGTCCCGGCGAGGCCGCGCTCGTCCTCGACGGCGCGCTCGAGCAGGCCCCGGATGTCCGCCTCGTCGAGCGGCCGGAGGGTCTGCAGCAGGGAGCGTGACAGCAGCGGCGACACGACGGAGAACGAGGGGTTCTCCGTCGTGGCCGCGATCAGGACGACCCACCCGTTCTCCACGCCCGGCAGCAGGGCGTCCTGCTGGGCCTTGTTGAAGCGGTGGATCTCGTCGAGGAACAGCACCGTCGTCTGCCGGTACAGGTCGCGCGAGGTGAGGGCCTCGTCCATGACGCGCCGCACGTCCTTGACTCCCGCGGTGATGGCGGACAGCTCGACGAACGTCCGCCCCTGTCCCCGCGCGATGACGTGGGCGAGCGTCGTCTTGCCGGTGCCCGGCGGGCCCCACAGGATCACCGACGACGGCGCGGCATGCGCCCCGGGGTCGTGCTCGCCCGCGAGGGTCCGCAGCGGCGACCCCCGTCCCAGCAGGTGCTGCTGGCCGACCACCTCGTCGAGGGAGCGCGGCCGCATGCGGACCGCGAGGGGGCTGCGCGGCCGACCGGCGCCCGCAGCACGCGTCCCGGCGGCGGAGGCGTCCGCCTCGTCGTCGTCCGCGGCCGCGCTGAATAGATCATTCACAGCGTCAACGTTACTGTGGGCCACTGACCGAACCCCCGACCGAGCCCTTGACCGACCCCTCGGCCGGACCGAAGGAGCGCCGTGTCCACGACCAGGTCCGTGCTCGTCGAGGCCCGCCGCCTCGACGGCTGGCTGCAGCGGTTCCGCGAACGCAACGGCGCGTACATCGTGCAGCAGGCGGGACGCCCGGACGGCTCCCTCGAGATCGTCGCCGGGAACGGCTGCCGGGCTGTGCTGACGCCACCCCTCCCCCGGGCCCCGTCCGCCGCGGCCGACGGCGGCGACCCGGTCGCCTCCCTGCTGTCCGGCGTCGATCCGACGGCTCCGGTGGGGTTGCTGCTCATCCGGCGGGGCGGGTATTCAGTGGGTGTGGCGCGCGACGGCGTCGTCCTGTCCTCGAAGACCGGTACCCGCTACGTCCAGGGCCGGACCGCCGCCGGCGGCTGGTCCCAGCAACGCTTCGCGCGGCGACGCGCGAACCAGGCCGACGCCCTCGTGGAGGAGACGGCGGCACGTGCCGCCGCCATCTTCGCCGAGCACCGGCCGTCGTGCCTGCAGCTCGGGGGCGACAGGACCCTGGCGGCGGCGGCGCTCGGGGAGCCGGTCCTCGCCGCCGTCGCACGGCTCCCGCAGGTACCCTTCCTGACCGTGCCGGATCCACGGTTCGCCGTCCTGAAGGAGGCTGCCGGATCGGCACTCTCCCTCCGGATCACGGTGACCAATCCGCCCGACGCCCCGTGACCGGCCGGGATGATGCCGGCAGACGTCGGCTCAGGCGGACCGGGACGCCGCGGACCGCAGGGCCGAGATGGCCGCATCGGCGTCGTCGGCCCCGTAGACGGAGGAGCCTGCGACGAAGACCGTCGCTCCCGCGTCGGCGGCGCGGAGGATGGTGTCCTCCGTGATCCCGCCGTCCACCTGGATCACGAGCGGAAGGCCTGCACCGCGGATGGCTTCGGCCGCGCGGCGGATCTTCGGCAGCGTGACGTCCAGGAAGGACTGTCCTCCGAAGCCCGGCTCGACGGTCATGACGAGCAGCATGTCCAGCTCACCGAGGAGGTCGAGGTAGGGCTCCACGGGTGTGGCGGGCCGGAGCGCCATGCCGGCCCTGGCTCCCGCGTCCCGGAGTTCGCGGGCCAGCTTGACGGGTGCGGCCGCCGCCTCGGCGTGGAAGGTGACGGACGCCGCCCCGGCCTCGGCGTACTGCGGAGCCCAGCGGTCGGCGTCCTCGATCATGAGGTGCACGTCGAGCGGCAGCGTGCTGACCTCCTGAATGCGCCGGACCACGGGCAGGCCCAGGGTCAGGTTCGGCACGAAGTGGTTGTCCATCACGTCCACGTGCACCGCGTCCGCGGAGCCGATGCGCTGCAGCTCCGCCTGCAGGTTGGCGAAGTCCGCCGAGAGGATGCTCGGGTGGATGCGGAGGTGGGTCACGGCCGTTCCTTTCGTTGCGGGCACGCTGGGCGCCTTCGGGTCGACGACGGGCGCGCTCATTCCCCGGGCGTCCTGCGGATGAGCGCGAGGTACATGGCGTCCGTGCCGTGCACGTGCGGCCACAGCTGCGCGCTCGTGCCGTGCCCGGCGCCGAGCGGTCCGCCGATGCTCACGGCATCGAGCGCAGCGCCGGCGTCCAGGCGCTCGAAACCGGTACGCTTCCGCAGGCAGTCCTCGACGACGGCCTCGGTCTCGGCGTGGTGCGGGGAGCACGTCACGTACGCGACGACACCCCCGGGTGCGACGGCGTCGAGGGCGGAGGCGAGGAGCTCCCGCTGGAGCGGGGCGAGGCTCACCAGGTCGGCGGGCTTGCGGCGCCACCGGGATTCCGGCCGGCGCCGCAGCGCACCGAGTCCTGTGCAGGGGGCGTCGACGAGCACGCGGTCGTAGTGCTCCGGCTGTTCCTGCCCGAGCTCGCGGCCGTCCCCGACCCGCACGGTCCAGGACTCCTCCGGCAGGGGGCGCAGCGCCTGCCGCACCAGCTGGGCACGGTGCGGTACGGGCTCGACGGCCGTCAGGTGGATGCCGGTGTCCCGGCCGAGTGCCGCCAGCAGGGCCGTCTTGCCGCCGGGGCCGGCGCACAGGTCGAGCCACTGCTCGGGGCCGCCCGTCCGCCGGTCCCCGAGGGGGACGGCGGCGAGGGCGCGGGCCACGAGCTGGGAGCCCGAGTCCTGGACGCGGACGGTGCCGGTCGAGATACCGGGGAGGCGGCTGACGTCGCCGCCGGAGTAGTAGGCCGAGTCGGGGGCGAGGCGTCCCGGTTCGGCTCCTTCACGGAGGGCGTCGTCGAGCGTGGCGAGGCCCGGCAGGGCCACGAGGTGCACGACGGGCGCGGCGTTGTCGGCGGCGAGCAGCGCGTCGATCTCGGCGGCGTCGCGGCCGTGCGCCACGAGGGCCTGCCGCAGGGCGCGGACGATCCACTCCGGGTGGCTGTGGGTCAGGGCGGCGATCGCGGTCGCGTCCGTCATGCCGTCGACGAGTTCGGCGACCCAGCCGTCGAGGTCGTGCGCCGTCACCTTGCGGAGCACGGCGTTCACGAGAGACGACGGGCCGGCGCCGACCACCGCGCGCACGAGTCCCACGGTCTGGTCGAGGGCCGCGTGGGCGGGCACGCGCATGGCGAGGAGCTGGTGGACGCCGATCCTCAGCGCGTCCAGCACCGCCGGATCCAGCCGGCCCAGGGGCCGGTCGACGCAGCGGGCGAGCACGGCGTCGTAGGTCCCCTGGCCGCGCAGCGCCCCGTAGGTCAGTTCCGTGGCGAAGCCGGCGTCGCGCCGGTCCAGCCGGTGCCTGCGGATGGCCGCCGGCAGGACCAGGTTCGCGTACGCGTCCTCGGCTGCCACGGCACGCAGGACCTCGAAGGCCACGAGGCGGGCGGGGTCGGCGCGGCGCGTGCGCTGGGCCGGGGCGGCCTGGGAGTACTGGCGCTCCCCACCGCGGTTCCGCTCACGCCCCTGGTCGTCACGGCGGCGGTTGCCTCCGCCCCCGCTCCTGCCCGCCCCGCCGGCACCGCGCGGTGAGCCCGGTCCCCGGCCGCTCCCGGCGCCCCCGGATCCCCTGTTGGACGACCTGTCCGATCCGCCGTCAGCACTCACTCGAACACCAGCTCTCCGCGCGCTGCCGCGCCTCGTGCCCAGTCCAGGGCGTTCATCATCTTCTTGCCCGCGGGCTGCAGGGCGCCGAGGACCACGGCATCGGTGCCCGTCCCGACGAGGACCTGGCGCCCGGCGACCCGCACCGTCCCGGGCGCGAGCGACGCCCCGGATGCACCGCTTCCTGCCGCGTCCGCCTCGGGTGCAGGAAGGGCCTCGGGTCCAGGAAGGAGGGGCGCGGGAGTGACGGGGCCGAGCTTCACGCGCTGCCCGTCGAGCGTGGTCCAGGCTCCGGGTTCGGGGGTCACGGCGTTGACCCGCCGGCGCACGGCGACGGCGGGCTGCGACCAGTCGATCCGGGCGTCGTCGATGGTGAGTTTCGGGGCGGAGCTCGGGTCCCCCGTCTGCGGCGTCGCCGTGATCCGGCCTGCCTCGATGCCCGACAGCGTCTGCACGAGGAGGACCGCGCCGCTGTGCGAGAGGCGTCCGAGGACCTCGCCGCTCGTCGCCGAGGGCTCGAGGGTCTCCGTCATGACCCCGAACACGGGGCCGGTGTCGAGCCCCTCCTCGAGGAGGAACGTGGTCGCGCCGGTGACGTCGTCCCCGGCGAGTACCGCATGCTGCACCGGGGCGGCGCCGCGCCAGGCGGGCAGCACCGAGAAGTGCAGGTTGATCCAGCCGTGCTCGGGCACGGCCAGCCCGGCCGGCGGGACGATGCCGCCGTAGGCGACGATCGCCGCCGCGTCGAGCCCGAGGGTGCCGAGGTGCTCGATCAGATCCGGCGTGAAGCGGTTGGCCTTGAGGACCGGCAACCCGAGTTCATCGGCGGCTGCCGCGACCGGGCTCGGCGTCAGGACCTTCCGGCGTCCCAGGGGCGCGTCGACGCGGGTGAGGACGGCGGCGACGTCGAAGCCCGCCTCCACGAGCGCCCTCAGCGACGGGACGGCGACCTCGGGCGTCCCCGCGAAGAGGATCCTCATCGGGTGGCCCGGCCGAACGCACCGGTCGGCCCGGTACCGCGCGGCGTCCCCGCGCCGGGGGTGAAGCTCGATCCGAGGGTCAGGGACCGCTGCGCCGCGGTCCGCGAGGTCACCCGGTTGTAGTCGGCGCTCCTGATGGCGCGGAGGGCGTTCTTGCGGTCCTCACCGGCGAGCCGGTCGATGTAGAGGGTGCCGCGCAGGTGGTCCGTCTCGTGCTGCAGGGCACGCGCGAGCATGCCGGTCCCTTCGACCACGACGTCCTGCCCGGAGGCGTCCTTGCCCGTGACGCGCGCCCACTCCGTCCGGGCGACGTAGCTGCCGAGGCCCGGCACGGACAGGCACCCCTCGACATCGGACTCGCCCTGGGAGGCGCCGTCCGTCTCGAGCACGGGGTTGACCACGTGGCCCTCGGCGCCGTCCACGCGATAGGTGAAGACCTGGAGCCCGACGCCGACCTGCGGCGCGGCGAGCCCGGCTCCCTCCACGTCGATCATGGTCTCGGTCATGTCCTCGACGAGCCGCGCGAGTTCCGGTCCGAAGTCGGTCACCGCGGCGGCCGGTGTGCGGAGGATCGGGTCGCCGATCATGCGGATACTCAGGACGGCCATCGGTGCTCGGTTCCTCGCTTCGGTCAAGGGCTGCGTGGGAGTGCGCAGGATGGACAGGGCATTGCCCGCGGCCCTGGGCCGCGAGGTACCCGTCAATCCTAGTGCCGTGACCGGGGAGGCGGCACCGGATACTGCTGCCCCCGGCGGGCCGGGGCTCGGCGGACGCACGCCTCCGTGCCCCGGCGGCCTCAGGCAGGCAGAGCCGTCCCGGTCGGCAGGGACGCGGCGGGCGGCGGACCGAGCGGCAGCAGCGCACGGCCGGCCTCCTCGGCGTCGAGTCCGGCCTCCCACGCGCGCCGCAGGGCGCAGAACCGCAGCCAGTGGTTCCTCAGCACCGCGGGGTTGGCGCGCATGGCGCGCACCTCGGTCTGCCCGACGGCGACCCCGAGGAGCAGGGGCTGGTCGCCGTGCGGCCAGGCCCGCCATTCGCCCTTCTGCGGGTCCACGAGGCATTCCTCGGCCTTCATGCCGGCGACGAGCTGCATGACCACCTTGTCGTCGAGGGCCTTGACGAAGCCGTCGCGGTCGGTGTTCTTGGTCTTGTAGTCGATGAGGCAGGTGCGCCCGCCGATGGTCGCGACGAGGTCGAGCGTCCCGGCGTAGCCGAGCGCGGTGTTCCAGACGGTCAGCTCGGGCTCCACGGGCCGGACGTCGTAGAGGCTCCACCACTCGTCGAACCGCTGGCCGAAGCCGGCCTCACCGTTCTCCTCGAGGGCGAGGCGGGCGGCGTCGAGCTCGTCGGGGCGATCGAGCGCGCGCAGCGCCACCTGCTCGCAGTAATGGTGCACGCGGGTGCCGCGGAGCGCCGCCTCGTCGCGGTAGCGCTCGGCCGCGGAGGCGGCATCCCTGACCGCGGACCGCAGCTCCGCCGGGTTGCCGAGGGCTCCGGGCAGTCGCGGGTCCCGCGAGAGCGCGCTGGCCGCCATGTGGCCGAACCAGCCGCCGAGCGACGTGGGGAGCTGGGAGATGACGGTGGTGATCGACGGGACGGAGGGCTGCTCCGAGGTGGATCGGGCGTACATCCTGCCATGGGGTGTGGCATGTGCGAGGAGCGGGGCGGTCATGGGTCCAGTCTCGCAGGTACCTCTGACAGCAGGGCTCCGCCCGCCCCCGCTGCGGCGGCACGCCGATTGGACGAACCCCCAAACGTCCTATAGAGTTTTCTCTCGTTGGAAAACGAAGAAACACCGCGAAATGCACCGCATGGAACGGCGTTCTCGGCTCTGTTTTTCTTCTGCGGACGTAGCTCAGCTGGCTAGAGCACCACCTTGCCAAGGTGGATGTCGCGGGTTCGAATCCCGTCGTCCGCTCGCAAGTCACTGTATGGCCGGATCAGTCCGGTGACCGGAGTGATCCGATTACGGTGGGGTGGCCGAGAGGCGAGGCAGCGGCCTGCAAAGCCGTCCACGCGGGTTCGAATCCCGTCCCCACCTCGGTACAGGACGAGCACCATGAGAATGGGCGATTGGCGCAGCGGTAGCGCGCTTCCCTGACACGGAAGAGGTCACTGGTTCGATCCCAGTATCGCCCACCACGGCGCCCCCTTGGGGGCGCTTTTTTGCGGACGTAGCTCAGCTGGCTAGAGCACCACCTTGCCAAGGTGGATGTCGCGGGTTCGAATCCCGTCGTCCGCTCGCAGACCGGCCCCTCCGAGGCCGGTCTTTTCTTGTGCCCCGATGTCGACGACCGGGGCCGGCGCTCCCAGCGCACACCCATCTTCCTCGCCTATACTCGACGGAGCGGAAACGGTACTGCGTTTCCACGACCGAAAGGAGGTGTCCGTGGGTTTATTGGACGGGCTCAAGGGCAAGGCCGGCACCCTCGCGGGTAAGGCGACCGAACTCATTGGCGACAATTCCGACAAGGTGAAGAACGGCATCGGGAAGGCCGGCGATTTCGTCGACGGCCGGACCCATGGCAAGTACTCGCGCCACATCGACGGAGTGCAGACGAAAGCATCCAAGATGGTCGACTCGATCGACAAGAAGGACGGCAAGGGCGACATCGGCCCTACCCCTCCGCCGGCCGTGTGATCCCAGCCTGGCAATGAGGAGCGCCGGTCCCGCCGAGAGGCGGCACCGGCGCTTCTTGCATGGTCCGGGGGAATGCCCCGGGTGACCGGGCGCTACGGCGTCGGCGGGCTGCCCGAGCGGCGGGACGCGGTGCCCGCCCGGCGCCGCTAGCTCGCGACGTCGCTCCCCTGCCGTGCGAGCGCCGTCAGGCGGGACACGGCGCGGTAGTACTTCTTCATGTACCCGCCGCCCATCATCTCCTCGGTGAAGAGGTTGTCGAAGGTGGTCCCGCTCGCCATGATCGGCACGTCCCTGTCGTAGAGGCGGTCGGCGAGGACCACGAACCGCAGGGCCACGGACTGCTCCGTGATCGTCTGCACGTCGTGCCAGGCGACTGCGTCGACCCCGTCGAGGAGCTGCCGGTAGCGGCTCGGGTGCACGTCGGCCAGGTGCCGGATGAGTGCTGAGAAATCGTCCTCGGCGAGGACTCCGGCCGAGTACGCGGCGATCCGCTCCTGCAGCGCGGCGTCGTCGATCGCCTCCGGGGCCTGCGGCAGACCGCGGTGCCGGTAGTCCTCGCCGTCGATCCTGGCCACCTCGAACTGGTCCGCGAGGACCTGGATCTCCCGCTGGAAGTCCTGGGCCGCGAACCGCCCGTCCCCGAGGGAGCCGGGGAGGGTGTTGGACGTCGCGGCGAGCTTCACGCCGGCGTCGGCGAGCTCCCGCATGAGGCGGGACATCAGGACCGTGTCCCCGGGGTCGTCGAGCTCGAACTCGTCGATGCAGACGAGGCTGTAGCTGCTGAGCGCGTCGACGGTCTTGCGGAAGGTCAGCGCTCCGACGAGGTTCGTGTACTCGACGAAGGTGCCGAACGCCTTCCTGCCCGAGGACGCGTGCCACAGCGAGGCCAGGAGGTGGGTCTTGCCGACGCCGAACCCGCCATCGAGGTAGATGCCGGCGCGCGTCGGGGTCTTCTTCCCGCCGAACAGCTTCCGGAGCCCCGACGGTTCGGGCTCGTTGACCGCGACCGCGAACTCGCGGAGCCTGGTGACGGCGGCCGACTGCGAGGGCTGCTGCGGATCGGGGCGGTAGGTGTCGAAGGACACCTCGCCGAAGCGGGGCGATGGATAGAACCCGTCCAGCAACTCATCGACGGAGACCTTCGGGGAACGCTCTGTCAGGTGTTCGATGACTGGCACGGATCTGGACCGCTTTCTCTTTCCGGGAGGGGTGACGGAGACGGCCCTGCACGCCGCCGTCCCGCTAGGCAAGACTACGGCAAGCGCCCGCGCGTGCCCGCGTGGGAGCACGCGGGATCCCGGGGTTGACCGGACCCCGGCGCCGGGTCGTGCCGGGCCGCCGCAACCACCCGATCCGCCGGAAGCAATCGCCCGCCCGCGTGGTTAGGCTAGGTGGAAAGACCCTGAAGGAGCACGCCGCGCGTGCCCCCAGCCATCCGAGAGGCCGCAATGACCCTGACTGCAGATCCCCACGACAAGTTCGCCGAGTACGCCCACCCCGAGCGGCTCGTCTCCACCGCGTGGCTTGCCGACCATCTGGGGTCCGAGGGTCTCGTGGTCGTCGAGTCCGACGAGGACGTGCTGCTGTACGAGACCGGCCACGTGCCCGGCGCCGTCAAGATCGACTGGCACACCGAGCTGAACGACGAGGTGACCCGCGACTACATCGACGGCGAGGGCTTCGCCCGGCTGATGACCGCCAAGGGCATCTCGCGCGACTCGACCGTGGTGATCTACGGGGACAAGAGCAACTGGTGGGCCGCCTACGCGCTCTGGGTGTTCACCCTGTTCGGCCACGAGGACGTCCGCCTGCTCGACGGCGGCCGTGACAAGTGGGTCGCCGAGGGCCGGGACATCACCACGGACAAGCCAGACGTGACGGCCGCCGACTATCCCGTCGTCGCGCGGGACGATGCTCCCGTGCGGGCCTTCCTCGCCGACGTCCTCGGGCACCTGGGCGAGCCCCTCATCGACGTCCGCTCGGGCGACGAGTACACGGGCGCCCGCACCACGATGCCGGCCTACCCGGAGGAGGGGGCCCTGCGCGGGGGCCACATCCCCACCGCCCGGTCGGTCCCCTGGGCCCGGGCCGCGGCGGAGGACGGCACGTTCCGCACGCGCGCCGAGCTGGACGCCATCTACCGGGACGAAGCGGGCCTGCAGGACGGCGACGACGTCGTCGCGTACTGCAGGATCGGCGAGCGGTCCAGCCACACGTGGTTCGTCCTCACGCACCTGCTGGGCTTCGAGAAGGTCCGGAACTACGACGGCTCCTGGACCGAGTGGGGCAACGCCGTCCGCGTCCCGATCGTCCGCGGCACCGAGCCCGGCGAGGCACCCGCCCGGGCGGCCTCGACGGCGCAGGCCGCCCGATGACCACCGGGGCCATTCCTGCGAAGCTCGCCGAGATCATCGACGACTTCCAGGACCTGACCGAGCCGGACCGGCTGCAGCTCCTGCTCGACTTCTCCCGCGAGCTCCCGCCGCTGCCGGAGCGTTACGGGGAGCATCCCGAACTGCTGGAGCAGGTCGTCGAGTGCCAGAGCCCGCTGTTCCTCACCATGGAAATCGGCGCCGCGCCGGAGCGGCCCGTGCATCTCTTCTTCTCGGCACCACCCGAGGCTCCGACGACCCGCGGGTTCGCGGGGGTGCTCCTCGAAGGCCTGGACGGCCTGCCCGCCGCGGAGGTCCTGGCGGTGCCGGACGACGTGCCGGACCGCCTCGGACTCACCCGGGCCATCACGCCGCTGCGCATGCGCGGCATGGCGGCGATGCTCGGCCGTATCAAGCGCAAGATCAGGGAAGCGCAGGTCAGGGAAGCGCAGTAGCGTCGGGCGTCCCGACGTCGGGCACCTTCCCGCCGGGGAGCGTGCGGCCGAACAGTAGGCCGTCGAGCCAGCGTTCGACGACGGACTCCCACCGCTGCGGGTCGACGTTCCACTCCTTCGTGTGGCGGGCGCGGTGGAACCGCTCGAGCGTGACGAAGGTCGGGTTCCTGGCGGCCAGCTCGGCCGAGGGACCGATCGGGACGAACTCGTCGTCCTCGCTGTGCAGGACGAGGGTCGGCAGGGTCAGCTGCTCGGCGCGGGCGATCCAGTCCATGCTCTTGAGGTCCAGCGGCGCGGCCAGCCCCGTGATCCGCCGGGCACGCTGGCTCGCGAGCAGGTACTGGCCCAGCCGCCCCACGGGGGCGGGGATGCGGTTCAGTTCGGCATGGTGCGCGAGCACCTCGATCCAGTTGATGACGGGCCCGTCGAGCACGAGGGCCGTGATCCGGCTCCGGTGCCGTGAGAGGTCCGCGGTCCGCAGCGCGATGGCGCCGCCCATCGACCAGCCGAACAGCACGACGTCGCGGGCACCGTGGGCGACCGCGTAGTCGATCGCCGCGTCGACGTCGTGCCACTCGGTCATCCCGAGGCCGTAGCGGCCGTCCGGCGCCGAGGGGGCCTCGCCGTCGTTCCGGTACGACAGGACGAGGCTGGTCAGGCCGAGCCTCCGCGCCGGCGCGAGCGCGCGAAGCGCCTCGTTGCGCGAGGCACCTCGGCCGTGCACCATGATGGCCCACGTGCGGGCCGGCGCCTCGGCCCGGACGAGCCATGCCGGCGCCGAGCCGCCCTCGACGGGGATGAGGACCTCCTCGTCGGCGAAGCCGAGGGCCGACGGCGACGGGTAGGTGGCGCCGCCCCACCAGCCACGGGTCGCGGACGCGAGGTCGCCGGAATAGACCCTCTCCACCTCGCGCTCCACCGTCCCCTCGCGGGGCACGTAGGAGCGGATCGCCCCGAGCCGGGCATGGCCCTCGCCGCGGTCGAAGTGGAGGCTGTAGGTGCCCTCGACGGTCGTGTCGTCGTTCGCGGGAAGGATGACCGTCTGGTTCCCCGCGGGTCCCACGACGGCCAGGATGTCCAGGTTCTCCTCGCGGCCGCGCGCGGGCGTCACGATCTGCCGCGCGAAGTACACCGCGAGTCCGGAGACCGCGCCGGCCGCCGAGGAGGCGAGGGCCGCCCCCGCCCCCACGCCCAGCGCCGTCCACTTGAGCCAGGGCGCAGGGGCCCGCTGCACCGCGGGCGTCGACGTTCCAGTTGCCATAGCTCCATTTCTACCCTGCTTGCACCCCGACCCGCCAAGCGGAATCGATTCGCGCCGGTGCTCGCGGCCCGCGGCCGGGGTCCCGCAGTACAGTGACGCCATGACGGAAACGATCCTCGTGCTGACCGAGGAAGCCCTGACCCTGCCCGATCTCTCCAATCTGCGGTCCCTGCAGGGGGAGGAACCCGCGGACGTCGTCGTGCTCATCCCCGAGGACCGCGACGAGTCCGTCCTCGGCGAGTTCTTCAGGCACCTGAGCCTCCTCGAGGTGGGAGAGGCCTTCCGCTCGTTCTCCGCGGACGACCGGCGCCACGACGAGGCCGCGGCGCGCTCGGCGCTCGGGGAATCGCTGCGGCTGCTTGCGGACGAGGGGTTCGCGGCACGCGGCCGGACGACGACGGGGAACCCCGTGGACGCCCTCGTGCAGGAGGCCGCGGACACCGGTGCAGGGCAGGCCGTGGTCATCACCCGCCCGCACGCGGTGGCGGACACCCTCCACCGCGACTGGGCCAACCGGGCCCAGGACAAGCTCGGGATCGCCGTGCTGCACCTGTACTCGGGCTCGGGATTTATTGGCGACTCCTAGGCGTTGCACGCACTATGACTACCGAACATGATGCCTACCGCCCCGAGATCCGGAAGACCGACGACGAGTGGCGGCAGGAACTGACCCCGCAGGAGTTCCAGGTGCTGCGGGAGGCCGGCACGGAGCGCCCGTACACCGGGGAGTACTACGACGCGAAGACCGCCGGCACCTATGCGTGCCGCGCCTGTGGCGCCGACCTCTTCACGAGCAACGAGAAGTTCGACTCGCACTGTGGATGGCCCTCCTTCTGGGCGCCGCTCGCAGAGGACAAGGTCCGTTACCTGCATGACAGGTCGCTCGGCATGGAACGGATCGAGGTGCGCTGTGCCCGCTGCGACTCGCACCTCGGACACCTGTTCAAGGGCGAGGGCTTCGACACGCCCACCGACCAGCGTTTCTGCATCAACTCCGTCTCGATGAAGCTGGTGCCCGCGAGCGAGTAGCGTTCGACGGATCAGCACGGAACGGCACGGCGAAGGCCAGTCCTCGGACTGGCCTTTCCTGTCGGTGAGGTCAGGTCCCGCTGGTTCTCGGCTCATCGGGGCGGGGAACGAGCATAAGCATCGCTGCACTGACGGTGTGTGGAGGGTAAGAATCTCTGTCCGCCTTGCTACTGTCACGGCACGACAGCGATCCACCCAGCACAGGAAGCAGGAGCCATGACCGTCACCCCGCTCGCCCCCGTCGACCACGAGCCGCAGGAGCACGCGGCGTGGCACGCCCTCAAGGCCGCGGCGCATCAGCTGCGCCTCCTGCAGGTCAAGGACGGCTCGGTCCCCGACGCGGAGGACCACGCCGAGGCCGCCGCCGCGACGGACGCGATCATCACCGCCGTGCAGGAGCTCGCTCCCCTGTTCCCGCACGATGCCGAGTACCTGGGCCGCACGGTCACGGCCTTCGAGGCGTGGCGCTCGGGCGGTTTCGGTGTCCCCGACTTCCTCGAGCCGCTCCTGGCCTTCCAGCCCCAGCTCGACCGGACCGACGGCCTCCAGCACCTCGTCGTCTTCCCGATGTACACGCAGAACGGCAGCACCAGCCGCCTCGTCGAAGCCGTGCTCATCGAGGTCCTGTGGCCGGAGTTCATCGCCGAGCTCGAGGCCGGCGACTACTCCAATGCGCTGTTCGTGCCCATCCGGTTCCTCGACTTCACCGACGGCTACAACACCAACTCGGCCGTGCTCTTCCCCGAGACGGTCGCCGTCAGCTCCACGCCGACCTTCACCTGGGGCGCCATCTTCGCCGACCGCGAGGCGGCCCGGTTCCGTCGCGTCGTCCGCGCCGCCGCCGACATCACGCGCCTCGACCTGCCCGACGACGCGCTCGAACTCCTCGAGGACCAAAAGCTCACCGAGGAGACGTTCGTGATGTGGGACCTCATCCACGACCGCACCCACATGCGCGGCGACCTGCCCTTCGATCCGTTCATGATCAAGCAGCGCATGCCGTTCTTCCTGTACTCGCTCGAGGAGCTGCGCTGCGACCTCACGGCCTTCCGCGAGTCCGTCCGGATCGAGCACGACGACGACGCATCGCCCGAGGCGCGCAGGCACGCGAAGCTCGTCCAGTACGCCGTCATCTTCGACCGCATCTTCCGCTTCAGCATCACGGGCAGCCGCGTGCGGAACTACGACGGCCTCGGCGGCCAGCTGCTCTTCGCGTGGATGCACCAGCACCGCGTGCTGCACTGGACCGACACGAAGCTGACCATCGACTGGGACGAGGTGGCCGACGTCGTCGTCGCCCTCGGCGAGCAGATCGAGCAGCTGTACTGGCGGTCCATCGACCGCCCCAAGACCGCGCACTGGCTCGCCGCCTACGAGCTGGTCTCCGCGACGGTCACCCCGCACCCGGCCTCTGTGTGGGCCAAGGGTCCGGACGCCCTCGAGCTCCTGGGGCCGCCGCGCGGTCTCACCGACGCCGTGCTCGACGACGAGTTCCCGCTCTCGATGTTCTTCGAGGCCCTGGACCGCAAGATGAAGCCCGTCATCGAGTCGACCGCGGGCATCACCGCGCACACCGCGTGAGCGCCGCCCCGGGCCGCACGGCCGTCGTGGCCGGCGCCACGAGTGCCGCCGGCGTCGCGCTCACGCGTCGCCTGATCGGGGACGGCCTGACCGTGGTCGCCGTCGGCTCCGACGCCGGACGCCTCGAGGCGGCGTTCGCCGGGCTCGACGGCGTCGACCGCCAGGAGTGCGACCTCACGGACGAGGCCGCGGTCGGCGGCCTCGCGGACCGCGTGCTCGCCGACCACGGCGGCGCCGACGCGCTGTTCCACCTCGTGGGGGGCTGGCGGGGCGGCCGGGGCATCACCACCCAGACCACGGCCGATTACGACCTGCTGCACCGCTCGGTGTTCCTCACGCTGTTCAACACCAGCCGCGCGTTCTACGACCAGCTCTCCGCCGGCGCCGGGCGGCTCGCGGCCGTGACCGCGACGGCGGTGACGGCGCCCACCGCAGCCAACGCCTCCTACGCCGCGGTGAAGGCGTCGGTCGACGCCTGGCTGCAGGCCGTCGCGCAGGGCTTCGCGAAGGACGGGTCCGAGGCGGCCGCGACCGCGGTCGTCGTCAAGGCCCTCGTGGACGACGCGATGCGGCAGCAGCATCCCGAGCGGTCGTTCCCGGGCTTCACGCACGTCGACGACCTCGCCCGGATCCTCGCCTCCCTGCCCGGCGCGCCGGCCGGCGAGGTCAACGGTGCCCGCATCGACGCCGTCCGGGCATGAGCCCCGCTCGGGGATAATGGGACGGTGACCGACACGATGATCCCAGCCACAGTTCCCGCGCCCCTGCACGACCGCACCTCGCGCAGCTTCGCGTCCGACAACTATTCGGGCGTGCACCCCGAGGTCCTCGCCGCCCTGGCGGCCGCGAACGAGGGGCACCAGGTGGCCTACGGCGAGGACCAGTACACCGCCCGGCTGCAGGAGGTCATGGAGCACCACTTCGGCGAGGGCATCTCGATCTACCCGGTGTTCAACGGCACGGGTGCCAACGTGCTCTCGCTGCAGTCCATCCTCCCGCGCTGGGGCGCGGTGATCTGCCCCCAGACGGCGCACATCAACGTGGACGAGAACGCCGCACCGGAGCGGGTCGGCGGCCTCAAGCTCCTGTCCGTCCCCACGCCCGACGGCAAGCTGACCCCCGAGCTCATCGACCGGGAGGCGTGGGGCTGGGGCGACCAGCACCGGGCGCAGCCGCTGGCCGTCTCGATCACCCAGACCACGGAGCTCGGTACGCTCTACTCCGTCGCCGAGATCAGGGCGATCGCCGACCACTGCCATGCGCGCGGCATGCGCGTCCACATGGACGGTGCACGCCTCGCGAACGCCGCGGCGGCCCTGGGCCAGCCGCTGCGCGCCTTCACGCGGGATGCCGGGGTGGACATCCTGTCCTTCGGCGGCACGAAGAACGGCCTCATGTTCGGCGAGTGCGTCGTCGTCCTGGATCAGGAGGCCTCCACGGGCCTGGACTACCTGCGGAAGCTCAACATGCAGCTCGCGTCCAAGATGCGCTTCGTCTCGGCGCAGCTCATCGCGCTGCTCGAGGGCGACCTCTGGCTCCGCTCGGCGTCGCACGCCAACGCCATGGCCGCGCGCCTGACGGAGGGCGCGCGCGGGATCCAGGGCGTGACGCTCACCCAGGAGACCACCGCCAACGCCGTCTTCGCCATCCTCCCCCCGGGGGCTGCTGACCGCGTGCGCGAGAGCTTCCGGTTCTACGACTGGGACCAGGCCACCGGAGAGGTCCGGTGGATGTGCTCGTTCGACACCACGGAGGACGACGTCGACGCGTTCCTGGACGCGATCCGCCGGGAAGTGTCCGCCTGACCCTCCCCGTCCGGGCAGCCCGGAGGTATCCCACCGGGGTGCCCGAACGGCACCGGACACCGGCGCGTCGCCGTGGAGCGCACCCCTGCAGGGCATAGCCTGCGGGGGTGAGTGCTATCGGAGGCGTGTCGCCACTTCCTGCCGAGTTCCTCGATGCCCTGGCCGGCCTCCGGACGGCCGTCCGCCGCAGCGAGATCCGGCTCGAGGAGATCCCGGCGCCCTCGCGGCTCGCCCCGTTCGCGGTGGCCCTCGGTGCGGAGGTCTTCGAGGCCACGCAGCTGCCGGTCCACGGGCCCGCCCGTGGCCTGCTCGCATCGCCCGAGCCGGAGGAACTGGCCACGGGCCGCTTCATCCTCCTCTACGACCCCGAAGGCTCCGAGGTCTGGAACGGCCGGTTCCGCGTCGTCACCTACATCCGCGCGCAGCTCGAGGCCGACATGGGCAACGACGCCCTGCTCGGGTCCGTCGCGTGGACCTGGCTCGTGGAGGCCCTCGAGACGCACGGCGCACGGCACCACAGCACGGGGGGCACCGCCACCAGGATCCTCTCCGAGAGCTACGGGACCCTCGAGGACCGCCCCGACACCATCGACATCGAACTCCGGGCCTCGTGGACACCCGAGACCTCCGACGTCCGCCGTCACCTCGAGGCGTGGTCCGAGATGGTGTGCACGTTCGCCGGCCTGCCGCCCCTGCCCGCGGGCGTCGCCCACCTGCCCCACCGCCGGTCCTGAGCACATCCCGCGAACACACCGCGGCTCCCGTCGTCCACGCGTGTCCCTGCCGGTCGCCGCGACAGCCGGCGTGCCCCGCCGGGCCCCTCGGCCGGCCGAGAACCATCCACCGGGGCGGGTTCGTCCACTTCGGGGCGGGGCTACCCGCGGGGATAGACTGAAATCATCATGACCTCCTCCACGTCCGAACAGATGGACAGCACCGAAGCGCCCGACCCCGCCGTCGATCCCGGACCCCAGGAACTGCCCCTCCTGACCGAGCCGCGCGACGGCGTCCCCCTCGTCATCGACACGCAGAGCGGCCTCGAGCGGGCCGCGGCGGCCCTTGCCGCGGGAACGGGGCCCGCGGGCGTGGACGCCGAGCGGGCCTCGGGGTTCCGATACGGACAGCGCGCGTTCCTCGTGCAGATCCGCCGCGAGGGCGCCGGTACCTGGCTGATCGATCCCGAGCCGTTCGACGACCTCCGGATCATCGACGACGCCCTCGACGGCGTCGAATGGATCCTGCATGCCGCGAGCCAGGACCTGCCCTGCCTGTCCGAGCTCGGCATGTGGCCGGACCGGCTCTTCGACACCGAGCTCGCCGCGCGCCTCGCGGGCCTCCCCCGGGTGGGCCTGGCCGCCGTCATCGAATCGCAGCTCGGGTTCAGCCTCGCGAAGGAGCACTCCGCCGCTGACTGGTCGAAGCGCCCGCTGCCGGAGCCGTGGCTCCGTTACGCGGCACTCGACGTCGAGGTCTTGCCGGAACTGCGGGACAAGCTGGCCGACCTGCTGCGGCAGGACGGGAAGCTCGCCATCGCGGAGGAGGAGTTCGAGCACATCCGCAGCACTCCCCCGGCGGAGCCGCGCGTCGACCCCTGGCGCCGCACCTCCGGGCTGCACCAGCTGCGTGACCGGCGGCAGCTCGCCGCCGTCCGGCAGATGTGGCTCGAACGCGAAGATCTCGCGCAGCGCCGCGACGTGGCACCGGGCCGCCTCATCCCCGACTCGGCGATCGTGGCAGCGGCGAAGGCCATGCCCTCCACCGTTCCTCAGCTGCTGGCCACGAAGGGCTTCCACGGCCGGGCGGCGCAGAAGGAGGCGCCACGCTGGCTGAAGTGCATCGGCGAGGCCCGCAAGCTGACGGACCTCCCGCCCCTCCACGTCTCCACGAACGCCCCACCGCCCCCGCGGGTGTGGGCCGAGAAGGATCCCGAGGCGGCCGCACGCCTGCAGACCGCACGGCCTCGGGTCGCCCATCATGCGGAGAAGCTCGGCATGCCCGTCGAGAACCTGCTCACCCCTGACTATCTGCGACGCATCGCGTGGCGTCCCCCGGTGGACCTGACGCTCGAATCGGTCTCCGCAGCACTGACGGAGCTCGGGGCGCGCCCCTGGCAGGTCGAGCAGGTCGCCGCGATCATCACGGTGGCCTTCCTCGACCCGGACCCCCTCCCCGCCAAGAGCCGCCAGCCGGCCCAGGAGCCGTCCGACGACTGACCCCGAGGGACCCGGCGAGCCGCTTGCACGCTTATGTTACCGACCAGTAACATAAGCGCGGATCAACAACTCGAAGAGGAGCAACAGGTGAGCCTACAAACCGGGACCCCGTCCACAGGCAGGACGTCGCGTGCAGCGCGTGCCGTCCGCGACGTCGTCTTCGTCGACGGAGTGCGGACCCCCTTCGGCAAGGCGGGTGACAAGGGCATCTACGCGGGCATGCGCGCCGACGATCTCGTCGTGAAGTGCATCCGCGACCTGCTCCGCCGGAACCCGTCGCTGCCGCCCGAGCGTGTGGACGACGTCGCGATCGCCGCCACCACGCAGACGGGCGACCAGGGCCTCACCATCGGCCGCACCGCCGCCCTCCTCGCCGGACTCCCCCGGACCGTTCCGGGCTTCGCGATCGACCGCATGTGTGCCGGCGCGATGACCGCCGTGACCACCACGGCGTCGGGCATCGCCTTCGGCGCGTACGACGTCGTCATCGCCGGCGGCGTCGAGCACATGGGCAACCACCCCATGGGAGCCGGCGCGGACCCGAACCCCCGCTTCCAGTCGGAGCGGATCGTCGACCCTGCAGCCCTGAACATGGGCAACACGGCGGAGAACCTGCACGACCGCTTCCCGGCCATCACCAAGGAGCGGACGGACGCGTACGCGGTCCGCAGCCAGCAGAAGCTCGCTGCGGCCTACGAGGCCGGCAGCATCCAGCCGGACCTCGTGCCCGTCGCCGGCCGGAAGGCCGGCTCCGGCTGGACGCTCCACACCGTCGACGAACCTCCTCGCCCCGGCACCACCGTCGAGGACCTCGCGAGCCTGCGCACCCCGTTCCGCGCCCACGGCCGCGTCACGGCCGGCAACGCCGCCGGGCTGAACGACGGCGCCACCGCAGCCCTGCTGGCCTCGGCCGACGCCGCCGAGGAACTGGGGCTGCCCGTCCGCATGCGCCTGGTCGCCTACGCCTTCGCCGGCGTGGAGCCCGAGGTCATGGGTATCGGTCCGGTCCCGGCCACCGAGAAGGCCCTCCGCCAGGCCGGCCTGGAGATCGGTGACATCGGGCTCTTCGAGATCAACGAGGCCTTCGCCGTCCAGGTGCTGAGCTTCCTCGACCACTTCGGCATCGACGACGAGGACCCGCGCGTGAACCGGTACGGCGGCGCCATCGCGGTCGGGCACCCCCTCGCGTCCTCCGGCGTGCGCCTCATGAACCAGCTCGCCCGCCAGTTCGAGGAAGACCCCGAAGTGCGCTACGGCATGACCACCATGTGCATCGGCCTCGGCATGGGTGCCACCGTCATCTGGGAGAACCCCCACCACGCGCACTACGGACAGGATGCAGCATGAGCTTCGAACGCTACGACGAACTGGCCGCGCTCGTCCCCACCGAGATCGTCACGCACTCCTACGTCCAGGACATCCCGCTCCCCGACGGTGCGGGCGTCCTCGCGCTCATCACGCTCGACAACGACCTCGACCACGCGAAACCCACGACGCTCGGGCCCAACACGCTCATCGAGTTCGGCCGCACGCTCGAGGGACTGAAGGAGCGTGCGGCGCGCGGGGAGATCTCCGCCGTCGCCGTGACCGGCAAGCCCTACTTCCTCGTCGCGGGTGCCGACCTCAGCACCGTCAAGAGCGTGCGGTCCGAACACCTCGGCCGGCTCATGGCCGAGCTCGGCCATGAGGCGTACGACCTCCTCGCCGACCTCGGTGTGCCGAGCTTCGCCTTCATCAACGGCGTCGCGCTCGGCGGCGGACTGGAGATCGCCCTCGCCGCGAACTACCGCACGGTGTCCTCCGGCGCCAGCGGGATCGGCCTGCCCGAGGCCTTCATCGGACTCGTCCCGGGCTGGGGTGGCGTGTACCGCCTGCCGCGCCTGATCGGGCCCGCGAACGCCGTCAAGGTGATGATCGAGAACCCGCTCAGCAACAACCGCAGCCTCGACGGGACGGCCGCCTACGGTTTGGGCATCGCCGACGCCCTCTTCGAACCCGCGGACTTCATCGAGCAGTCCCTCCTCTGGGCCGCCCGCGTGCTAACGGGTGGCGAGGGTGACGCCGTCGGGCAGCGCCGTGCCGAACTCGCACGGTACGACGATGCCGCCTGGGCCGGGGCGGTCGCCGCCGGCCGGGCGTTCGTCGAGGCGAAGACGAGCAATGCCGCGCCGGCGCCCTCCCGGGTCCTGGACCTGCTCGAGGCGGGCCTGACCCTGTCGCAGAAGGAATCGGCGGCGGCCGAATGCACGGCGCTGGCCGAGCTCATGCAGACGCCCGAGTTCCACGCCACGGTCTACGCCTTCCTCGACCTCGTGCAGAAGCGCGGCAAGCGCCCCGCAGGCGCCCCCGACCGGAAGCTGGCCCGCCCGGTGACGAAGGTCGGCGTCGTCGGCGCCGGGCTGATGGCGAGCCAGCTCGCCCTGCTCTTCGCCCGGCAGCTCAAGGTGCCCGTGGTCCTGACGGACATCGACCAGGCGCGCGTGGACAAGGGCGTGGCCTACGTCCATGCCGAGATCGACAAGATGCTCGGCAGGAAGCGTCTCTCGCAGGACGCGGCGAACCGGACCAGGGCGCTCGTCACGGGCTCCGTCTCGAAGGACGTCTTCGCCGACGCGGACTTCGTGATCGAGGCCGTGTTCGAGGAGCTCTCGGTCAAGAAGCAGGTCTTCGCCGAGGTGGAGGCCGTCGTCACCCCCGAGTGCATCCTCGCCACCAACACGTCCTCGCTGTCCGTGGCGGAGATGGCCGCGGACCTGGCGCATCCCGAACGCGTGGTCGGCTTCCACTTCTTCAACCCCGTGGCCGCCATGCCGCTGCTCGAGGTGGTGCGTGCCCCGAAGACGGACGACTCCGTGCTCGCCACGGCCTTCGTCCTTGCGAAGGGCCTGAAGAAGAACGCCGTCCTCGTGCAGGACGCTCCCGCCTTCGTCGTGAACCGGATCCTCGGCCGCATGTTCGGCGAGATCACGGCCGTCTTCGACGAGGGCACCGATGCGGAGACCGCCGACAATGCACTGCGGCCGCTTGGACTGCCCATGACGCCGTTCAGGCTCCTCGCCCTGGTAGGCCTGCCCGTCGGCCAGCATGTGCAGGAGTCGCTGCACGCGGCCTTCGGCGACCGTTTCCACGTCTCCGCGAACCAGCGGAAGCTGATCGACGCCGGCGTGAAGGGACTGTGGGAGAAGCAGGAGGACGGCACCGAGACCGTCCCCGGGCAGACCCTGAAGCTGATGGAGCGCGGGAGTACGCCGTCGACGGCCGAGGAGGTCCTGCACCGCACGCAGGACGCCCTCGCGGACGAGATCGGGCGCATGCTCGACGAGGGCGTCGTCGCCGCTCCCGAGGACATCGACCTCTGCATGATCATGGGCGCTGGGTGGCCGATGCACCTCGGCGGCATCACCCCGTACCTGGATCGGGTCGGGGCGTCCGAGCGCGTTCTCGGGAAGACGTTCCACCAGGCCTGAGCAGCACACTGAGCATCTACGGAAGGGCCCCGACCAGCCGGTCGGGGTCCTTTTGCTGCCGTGTGGGCTTCTCGCGTTCTGGCGTGGGAGACACACGCCCGGATCGCAGGATGCACGAGCCCTGGTGACCGAATCCCGAAACCGGGCTTCGGTGCGGCGCATCAGGCGAAGACGAAATCGACTCGTCGGAAATAGCGGGCATGCTGGGGTACCGGGTTGCCTTGGTGCTCCGGGGCAGGGCCCGTCGACTTCGAAGGGTGGACGGTTCGAGAGCCGTGCCGCTCCCGGTCCCCGTAGCTGCTGCCGGGCAGCGGTGGCGCGGTGGACCGGTAGACGTGGCCGGTCGGGGTACGCAGGTCGAGTGTGTGCCGGGCAGGCCGGGCCCGCCGGTCGGCGGAACCCGGACCGGTGGCGGAAGTCGTCTCGAGATCGGAGCGCGGTACGGCTTTCCAGCCGGGGAGTTCCTTGGTGTGGTTGCACGTTTCGCAGAGCCCGGCCCCGTTGGACAGGCTCGTGGGCCCGTCGTCGTGCCAGGCGACGATGTGGTCGTAGTGGCGGATCGGCGCGTCACAGTACGGGGTCCGGCACACGTCGTCCCGAGCCTGGAGGAAGCGGCGCTGGCCGGGGCTGAAGAGCCGGGCTTTCGACTCGACGGCGACCAGGTCCCCGGTGCCGGGGGCGGTGTACAGCCGCCGGAGCCACACCTCGAAGTCAGCATCTCCCGTCGAACGCCGGGATTCAGGTCCGGACGCAGACCCGGGTGGAGACCCGGGTGGAGACCCCGATGGAGGCCCGGACGCCGGTTCCGACGGCCCAGGTGGAGGCCCAGGTGGCGGCCCGGACGCCGGCTCCGACGGCCCAGGTGGAGGCCCGGATGGTGTCCCGGACGGCCCGGATGGAGGCCCGGATGGTGGCTCCGACAGCCCAGGCGGAGGCCCGGATGGTGGCCCGGATGCCTGCGCCGATGCTCCTTGCGATGGTAGTGCGGATCGGCTCTGAACGGCCTGTTCGGCTGACGGCCCTGTGACCTGCTGTGCTGCCTGTCCGCCGGGCGTGGTGGGCTGCGCGGCGAGGATCGTCCTGGCCCAGGCGGCGGGGACGATCCCGTACCCGGGCAGCCTGGCCGGTTCGCTGTCGCCCTGGAACAGCGTCCGATCGGTCATGATCAGCTGCACCTCGACCCGGGACACTCCGCCCGGAGTACCCGTCGCCCGCTCGACCAGGGTATCGGCCATCAGCTGCCCGCGACTCCGGGGATCACCCTCCGCGCGGCACTTGTCGGCATGCCGGGTGAGTTGGGCGTGCACTGCCACTCCTTCGGCGACCGGAAGCAGCGCCGTCAGGTACGTCATCGTGTCGGGCGCCGGGCGCAGACCCACATACCGCTCGGACGGGGCATGGCTCGCCCGGTCGGCGACGGACCGCGGGTCCCTCCGGTACGCTGCCGCCTTCGCGGCGGCAACGATCTGCCGGTTGCCGGCCCCCTCGAAGGCACCGGTGTCGGGGCTGAGGTCCTCATCGACCGCACACCGGTCCGCCGCGGACAGGCACGCGGTCTCCTTCACCAGGAGCATGGCCCGCCACTCGTTGAGCTGCCCTGTTTCGAGCGCGGCGAGGGTGTGCGGCATCTCCGTCACCAGTGCACGCGCCATGCCCAGGAGCGTGCCGCCCCGGTGAGGAGACTCCTTCCGAGCGAGCGCTATCTGTGCGGCCACGCCCTTGCCCCGCTCGGAGGAGGGGACACCTTGTCCGGCCTGGGACTCACGTTGGGAGAGGTCGAAGGTGACAGCGACCCTGGCCTGCGTCCCGCAGGCCACGGACTTGAGATCCTCCAGGACGCGCAGCAACTCGATCCGCTGCGGGCTATCGACTCCCACGGGCAGCATCCTCATCCCGCGCATCACTTCCTGCACCCAGGCCACCGGATCGATCGCCGGCATACCCTCGCATGAGGCGGCGCTAGCCAAGCGAGTCGCGGCCGGGAAGCCGAGCGAAGGTGAGTCACCAGCGGATGAATCCCCGGCAGGTGTGACTACGGCAGACCGGGCAGCCTGGTGCCCGGCTCCACCGGACACAGCGGCCGTGTGAACCAATTCCCGCAGCTGGCTGATCAGTGCAGCGCTATCGGAGCTCACCGGAAGGGTTGCCACAGCGTCGATCAGTTCGTGCACCGCGGTGGACCGGACAGCGGCCTGCTGCGAAGCGCCACCAGGACCGGTGGACTCGAGCGGAGCAATCCGGCTGCTATCCATGCTCAATCATCCCGCCCGGCACCGACATTATGAGGCCGGCGGAACCCCCGCCGACGGCGGCTGTCAGCAGGACCCGATGCACTTTCGAGCGCTGAACCACCCGATGCGGAGACACAGCAGGGATGCGTGAGCACGACGAGCTGGAACACCCTCTCGCCGCTACGGAGGCCCGGATCATCCTGTCGGTTGCCCCAGGCGGTTATGCGCGCCTGTTGCGTCAGGGTTCCCGGGATCGGAGCGACGGCAGGAGCAGGAGCGCGCCGGCAGGAACAGGAGCGGGCAGGAGCAGCTGCGCGCCGGCAGGAGCAGCCGCCCGCCGGCAGGATCAGGAGCGCGCCGACAGGAGCAGGAGCGCGCCGGCAGGACCAGCCGCGCTGGCAACCCTGATCCGAGGCGGGCAGCGCTCCCTGCGGGGAGCGCTGCCCGCGGAAGCGAAGGGCCACTGTCCGGGGCCACTTCGCCCGGCTCAGCCCATCGGACCTAGGCGACCGGCCGGGGGAAGATCCCGTCCAGTTCCGCGAGATCGTCGTCCGATGGCGTCCACGCGACGGCGGCGGCGTTCTGGCGCACCTGCTCCGGCGAGGTGGCGCCTGCGATCACGGACCCGACCGACGGCTGGGCCGACAGCCAGGAGAACGCCACCTGCACCTCGGTGAGGTCCCGCGCGGCCGCGAACGCCGAGAAGGCCTCGAGCTGGTCCCAGTCCGCGGTCTCCAGCACGTTCTTGCGCGAGTGCGTGAGCCTGCTGCCGGCCGGCACCTCGTTGCGGCGGTACTTGCCCGTCAGCAGGCCGTTGGCGAGCGGGAAGTACGGGAGGACGCCGAGTCCGTAGGCCTCCACGGCCGGCACGACCTCGCGTTCCAGGCGGCGGTCCAGGAGGCTGTACGGGTTCTGCGCGGAGATGAAGGGCGTGCAGCCACCGCTGCGTGCGGTGAACTCCGCCTCGGCGATCTGCCAGCCCGCGAAGTTGGAGTGTCCGAGGTAGCGCACCTTGCCGCTGGTGACGAGGTCGTCGAGGGCCGCGAGGGTCTCCTCGAGGGGCGTGAGGGCATCCGGGGCGTGGTACTGGTACAGATCGATCCAGTCGGTGCCGAGACGTCGCAGGGAGGCTTCCGCAGCCCTGACGATGTAGCGGCGGGAGCCCCGGGCGCCCCAGTCGGGACCGTTCACCCCGCCCATGTCGAGGCCGAACTTGGTGGCGAGGACGACGTCGTCGCGCCTGCCGCCGAGCGCCTTCCCGAGCTGGACCTCGCTGACCCCCGGGGCCTTGCCGTACATGTCGGCGACGTCGAAGAGCGTGATGCCGGCTTCGATGGCCGCGTGCACCACGGCGTCGGTACCCTCCTGCGACTCGGAGGTGGTGCCGGCCCGGCCCAGGTTGTTGCAGCCGAGGCCGACGGTGGAAACGCTGAGTCCGGAGGAACCCAGTCTGCGGTAGGTCATCATGGCCCTAACCTACCAACACGGTTGCCCCGGGCACACGACCCGGGGCAACCGATTGTCCGCTGGCGCTATGCCGCGAACCAGATACCGATCTCGCGCTCGGCCGATTCCGCCGAGTCGGACCCGTGCACGAGGTTCTGCTGGACCTTGACGCCCCAGTCGCGGCCGAAGTCCCCGCGGATGGTGCCGGGCGCCGCCGTCGTCGGCTCGGTGGCGCCGGCGAGGGAGCGGAAGCCCTCGACGACGCGCTGGCCCTCGAAGATGGCCGCGACGATCGGTCCGCTCAGCATGAACTCGACGAGCGGCTCGAAGAACGGCTTGCCGACGTGCTCCGCGTAGTGCTCCTCGAGCAGCTCACGGCTGGCGTGGACCTGCTTCAGTTCGGCGATGGTGTAGCCCTTCGCCTCGATGCGGGACAGGATGGTGCCGGTCAGGCCGCGGGACACGCCGTCGGGCTTGACGAGGACAAGGGTGCGCTCGACGCTCATGATGTACTCCTGGAATGGGCGCCGTCCGGGACGGCGCGGTGAACTGGTATCAGGTCCGACTCTACTAAAGGCGCCCCTACTCGGGGTTCGCCTTCTCCCACTCCGCCTGCAGGCGGTCCCGCTCCACGTTCTCCCGGTCCACGCGCCTTCCCTGGCGGAGGCCGTAGAGCCAGGTCAGGGCGAATGCGATCCCGACGACGAACATGGTCGGCTCGAGGAAGCCGCCGGCGATGATCACGAGCTGCAGGACCCAGCCCAGCCCGATCCCCCACGGTCTCGTCAGCACCGCGCAGGTGAGGACCAGCACGACGCTGAGGATCAGTCCGGAGGTCAGGATGAGTGCGGGCGAGAGCTCGTCGCGGCGCAGGCCGAAGACTGCGAGCGTGGCGAAGAACACCACGAACGCCTCGAGCAGGAGGACGGTCGAGGCGAACATGATCTTCGTGGACCGGCGCTTCTTCGGCATGCCGGGCCGCCACTCGCGCTGCGCCCTGGTCATGCGTCGAGCCATGCGTGCCATGTTCTGCCTACTTCCCTAGGAGTGTGCGGGCTTCCCCGACCACCGTGATCGACCCGGTCACGAGCACGCCGCCCGCGAGGTCGTTGTCCTCCTCGGCCTTCATCACGGCCCACTCGAGGGCGTCGTCGAGCCCGGGCGCGATGTTGATGTTCTCCTCGGCGAAGCCCGCCGAGAGTGCGGCCTGCAGGAGGTCCGCGGCGGGGATCGAGCGCGGCGACGTGGACTGCGTCAGGCAGACGTCCTCCAGGATGCCGCCGAGCTCCTCGTGGAGTTCGGCGAGGATGCCCGCTGCATCCTTGTCCTCGAGGACCCCGATGACGAGCACGAGCCGGGAGAAGTCGAAGGCCTCGTTGACGCCCTTCGCGGCAGCACGGGCGCCCGCGGGGTTGTGCGCGGCGTCCACGATGATGCTCGGGGCGGTGCGCACCACTTCCAGGCGCCCGGGGGACGTCACGGCGCGGAGGCCGTTGCGGACCAGCTCCGTCCGCAGCTCCCGCTCGCCGGCGCCGAGGAACGCCTCGACGGCAGCGACGGCGACCGCTGCGTTCTCGGCCTGGTGCTCGCCGTGCAGGGGGACCAGCAGCTCGCCGTAGCGGCCGGCGAGGCCGGTCACGGAGATGACCTGGCCACCGACCGCGACCGTCCGGGACTCGACGCCGAACTCGACGCCCTCGAAGCGGAACTCGGCGCCCACCTCACGGGCGCGGTCGAGGAGCACCTGCGCAGCGCCGCGGGGCTGGATGGCGCTGACGAGGAACGACCCGGGCTTGATGATGCCGGCCTTCTCCAGCGCGATGTCCTCCTCGGTGTCGCCGAGGAGCTCGGTGTGGTCGAGGGAGATGGGCGTGACGACGGCCACCTGTCCGTCGCCGACGTTCGTGGCGTCGGTGATCCCGCCGAGCCCCACCTCGATCACGCCGACGTCGATCGGCTCGTCCGCGAAGATGGCGTAGGCGAGGATGGTGACGCACTCGAAGTACGTGAGCCGGGGCTCCCCGGCAACGAGGAGTTCGCCGTCGACGATGTCGAGGTAGGGCTTGATCTCGTCCCAGACCCGGACGAAGGTCTCGTCGGCTACGGGCTCGCCGTCGATGCTGATCCGCTCCGTCACACGTGAGAGGTGCGGGCTCGTGAAGCGGCCGGTCCGGAGATCATGGGCCAGCAGGATGCTCTCGATCATGCGGGCGGTCGAGGTCTTCCCGTTGGTCCCGGTGATGTGGATGATCGGGAACGCCCTGTTGGGCTCCCCGAGGATCTCCATGGCCCGGTAGAGGGGGGCCATGCGCGGCTCCATCCTATTCTCCGGCGCCCGGCTCAGGAGTTCGGCGTACACGCTCTCGACCGAGAAGGCGTCGAGGCCCGTGTCGGGTCCGTTGGTCTCATCCATGGTGCTGCTCCTGCTGTGCGACGGTGATGGTGAAGTCGTTCCCCGAGCCCTCGACGGGCTCGATGCGGAGGTCGACCGTGAGGGTCTCGGCCCGGATCAGGGCGGCATTCGCCTCGAGTGCCGCGACCTGCTCGGCAGCGACGCCGATGGTGGTGCTGATGCGGTCGCTGATGTCGAGATCGGCGTCGCGGCGTGCCTGCTGGATGGCGCGGATGGCATCCCGTGCCGTCCCCTCCGCGGCCAGCTCGGGAGTGACCTCGGTGTCGAGGACGAGGAACCCGCCGCCGGGCAGCACCGTGACGGCCTTCGAGGCCGCGTCGTTGCCCTCCACCACGGTGTCGAGCGTGTACTCGTGCGGCTCGAGGGCGAGGCCGCCGGCAGTGACGCCGCCGTCGTCGTCCACGTGCCAGTCCCCGGACTTCGACGCCTTGATGGCGGCCTGCACGTTCTTGCCGAGGCGGGGGCCCGCGGCGCGGGCATTGACGACGAGACGCTGCGTGATGCCGAACTCGGCCGGTTCGGCGTCTGCGGAATCGACCAGGCGGACACCCTTGAGGTTCAGCTCGTCCGCGATGATCGAGGAGTACTGCCCCGAGAGTCCCTCGGCGCCGGGCGCGACGACGGTCAGCTCGCGCAGCGGCAGCCGCACCCGGAGGTTGGCGGCCTTGCGCAGGCTCGAGCCGACGGAGCAGACCTGACGTGTGCGGTCCATCTGCTCCACGAGATCAGGAGCGGCGGGGAACGCCGCCGCCTCGGGCCAGTCGGTGAGGTGCACGGACCTGCCGCCGGTGAGGCCGCGCCAGATCTCCTCGGTGACGAGGGGCAGCAGCGGGGCCGCCACACGGCAGACGGCCTCGAGGCACGTGTAGAGCACGTCGAAGGCGTCGGTGTCCTCCTCGAAGAACCGCTGGCGGCTCCGGCGGACGTACCAGTTGGTGAGCGTGTCCAGGTAGCGCCGCAGCGACTCGCACGCATCGCTGATGGTGAACGCGTCGAGCGCATCGGTGAGCTCCCGCACGAGGTTCCCCGTGTTGGCGAGGATGTAGCGGTCGATCGGCTCCGCCAGCCGCGCGGCGGCCTCCGGCGTGACGGTCCGGGCCTCGTAGCCGTCGCCGCCGTTCGCCGCGTTGGTGTAGAGGCTGAAGAAGTGCCAGACGTTCCACAGGGGCAGGAGCACCTGACGGACGCCGTCGCGGATGCCCTGCTCGGTGACCACGAGGTTCCCGCCCCGCAGGATCGGGGAGGCCATGAGGAACCAGCGCATCGCGTCCGAGCCGTCGCGGTCGAACACCTCGGAGACGTCCGGGTAGTTCCGCAGGCTCTTGGACATCTTCTGCCCGTCGGAGCCGAGCACGATCCCGTGGCTGATGACGTTGCGGAACGCGGGCCGGTCGAACAGCGCCGTGGACAGGATGTGCAGCATGTAGAACCAGCCGCGGGTCTGCCCGATGTACTCGACGATGAAGTCGGCCGGATTGTGTGTGTCGAACCACTGCTCGTTCTCGAACGGGTAGTGCACCTGGCCGTAGGGCATGGAGCCGGAGTCGAACCAGACGTCGAGGACGTCCTCCACGCGACGCATGGTCGACCGGCCGGTCGGGTCGTCCGGGTTGGGGCGCGTGAGCTCGTCGATGAAGGGGCGGTGGAGGTCCACTTCGCCCTGCTTGTCGCGCGGGAGCCTGCCGAAGTCGGCCTGCAGCGAGGCGAGCGAGCCGTACACGTCGGTGCGCGGGTACTCGGGGTCGTCCGACTGCCACACCGGGATGGGGCTGCCCCAGAAGCGGTTGCGGCTGATGGACCAGTCGCGCGCGTTGGAGAGCCACTTGCCGAACTGGCCGTCCTTGACGTTGCCGGGGATCCAGGTGATGTCCTGGTTCAGCTCCACCATGCGGTCGCGGATCTTGGTGACCTCCACGTACCAGGAGGACACGGCGCGGTAGATGAGCGGGTTGCGGCAGCGCCAGCAGTGCGGGTAGCTGTGGACGTAGCTGGACTGGCGTACGAGGCGCCCCTCGGACTTCAGGACGCGCGTGATGTGCCGGTTCGCCTCGAAGACCTGCAGGCCCACGATCTCCGCGAGCGGCCCCCGGCCGAACAGGGGGAGGAACTTCGCGCCCTCGTCGACGGAGAGGATCACCTGGATGCCTGCCTCCTCGCAGACCTTCTGGTCCTCCTCGCCGTAGGCGGGCGCCTGGTGGACGAGCCCGGTGCCGTCCGTCGTCGTGACGTAGTCCGCGACGAGGATGCGGAAGGCGTTGCGGTACCCGCCCTCCTCCGGGTCCGCGAGGTAGTCCCAGAGCGGCTCGTAGGTGAGCCCCTCCAGCTCGGTGCCGAGATGGCGGGAGGTGACGGCGTCGCGCGCGACGGCGGCGTCGGCGAAGCCGAGGTCCTTGGCGTAGTTGCCGAGCAGGTCCTCTGCGAGGAGGTAGCGGCCCGTCCGGCCGTCGCGCTCGCCCGACGCCGCCTCGACGACGACGTAGGTGATGTCCGGCCCCACGGCGAGCGCCGCGTTGGTAGGCAGCGTCCAGGGTGTCGTGGTCCAGGCGAGAGCCTGGACACCGGCGAGGTCCTCCGACAGCTCGGTCGCCCCGGCGAGGATCGGGAAGGTCACCGTGACGGTCTGGTCCTGGCGGTCCTGGTAGACGTCCTCGTCCATGCGGAGCTCGTGGTTGGACAGCGGCGTCTCGTCGTTCCAGCAGTACGGGAGCACGCGGTACCCGTTGTAGGTGAGGCCCTTCTCGTGCAGGGTCTTGAACGCCCAGAGGACGGACTCCATGTACTCGGGGTTCAGCGTCTTGTAGTCGTTGTCGAAGTCGACCCACCGGGCCTGGCGGGTCACGTAGTCGCGCCACTCCCCCGCGTACTTCATGACGGAGGCGCGGGAGGCCTCGTTGAACTTGTCGATGCCCATGGCGACGATCTGCTGCTTGTCGGTCATGCCCAGCTGCTTCATCGCCTCGAGTTCCGCCGGCAGGCCGTGGGTGTCCCAGCCGAAGCGTCGCTCGACGCGGTGGCCGCGCTGCGTCTGGTAGCGGCCCACGAGGTCCTTGGCGTACCCCGTCAGGAGGTGGCCGTAGTGCGGCAGGCCGTTGGCGAACGGCGGGCCGTCGTAGAACACGAACTCGTTGGAGCCGTCCACCCCGGCGTCGCGGTTGTCGATGGACGCCTGGAACGTGCCGTCCTTCTCCCAGTACCGGAGTACGCATTGCTCGAGCTCGGGGAAGCGCGGGGAGGCGCTGGTCCCGGACGGAGGCGTCGCGGCGTCGTCGGGCGACACTGCTTTGGGGTAGATCTGCGGCATGGTTCTCATCCTGTGTACGGCGGCGTGGGGTGGGGAGTCCTGCCGTGAGGACGGGAGCCTGTGCCGCCTGCCGCCGGTTGCCTGACCGGCCGCAGGGAAACCGGACCCGCGGTACCACCTCACTTGCCGCCGTCGTCCGCGGTGCCGCTCGTCGCGGGCACTGCGGGCGGGGCCGCCGCTCGTTTCCAGGCTGTGACGGGCCGTCCCGTCCGGTTCTACGGGCCGCCGCGCGGGTGGCCTTTCCTCCGGAAGCTCGCCGGTGATCGCCGGGTCGATGCTTGTCCTGCAAGTCTAGCGCCGGGGTGAATTCCTTGTCGAAAGGGGCCCCGCACAGGGGACGCGGCCGCGGGCGGCCGGAAATACGTTGTGGTCATGGAGCCGTCTTGGGACGCTGGGAGGGCCCCCCGAAGCAACAGGATGGATACCGCATGTCGACCACCACCCGCCCCACCGAGACCGCCCTCCCCACCGCGACCGCGCTGGACACCGCCCGGCTGCTCCTGGGCGTCTTCCTGCCCACCGTGGCGAAGGGCCCCATCATCCGGCGGCCGTGGGCGGTCGGGCTCACGGCGCGCCTCGACCTGGACACCAGGGCCGTGGGGATCGTCCGGAAGGTCCACGCCCGGTACCCCGAGGGCCCGCTGATGCTGAAGCTGCCGATCCGGAAGCAGGCGATCGTCCTGGACCCGGGCGACGTGAACACCGTCCTCGCGCAGTCACCCGAACCGTTCTCCCCCGCGAGCAGTGAGAAGAAGGCGGCCCTCTCGCACTTCCAGCCCGCCAACTCGCTGATCTCGCGCGGCCCCGTCCGCACCGTGCGGCGCGCGCTGCAGGAGCAGGTCCTCGACACCGACCACCCCGTGCACCACCTCGCGGACACCTTCGTCCCCGTGGTCGAGGAGGAGATGCAGGGGCTGCTCGCCGAGGCCGTGCGGACCGGGTCCCTGCCCTGGGCGGACTTCCTCGACGCCTGGTACCGCGTGGTCCGGCGGGTGGTCTTCGGCGACCACGCGCGGGACGACAAGGACCTCACCGCGATGATCATCCGGCTCCGCAAGGACGGCAACTGGGCGTTCCTCAAGCCGGTGCGGAAGGACACACGCCGCCGGTTCCTGCAGCGGATCAGCGACGAACTGGCGCACGCCGAGCCCGGCAGCCTCGCGGCCGTGATGGCCGCCGCCCCGAAGGGCGACGCCGCCGAGCCCGCGCAGCAGGTGCCCCAGTGGCTGTTCGCCTTCGACCCGGCGGGCATGGCGGTCTTCCGCGCCCTGACCGTGTTCGCGACCCATCCCGACGCACTGGCCGCCGCACGGCGCGAGATCGACGGCGACGCCTCCGGGCGCCGCGTGCTCCCCTACCTCCGGGCCGGTGTCCTCGAGGCGCTGCGCCTGTGGCCGACCACGCCGATGATCCTCCGCCAGACCACACAGCCCGTGGAGTGGCCGGAGGGGCTGATGCCGGCGGATTGCGGGGTACTCGTCTACGCGCCGTACTTCCACCGCGACGAGCGCTCGCTGCGCAGCGCCCACAACTTCTCACCCGAGCGCTGGCTGACCGCCGAGGACGACGACTGGCCGCTGGTGCCGTTCAGCGACGGACCCGTGGTCTGCCCCGGGAAGCAGCTGGTGCTGCTCCTGACGAGCGCCGCCCTGGCCTCGCTCGTCGTGGGGCACGACTTCCGGGTGGAGGAGGGCCAGACCCTCGACCCGGACCGCCCCCTCCCCGGAACCATGGACAACTACTCGGTGCGGCTCGGCGTCTCGCCGCGGGCCTGATCGGCCCGGGCGACGCCGGAGCGCTGACCGTCAGCCCCGCAGCACCCTGTGGTTGGCGGGCTGCGCGAGCGGGCGCAGGACGAGCTGGTCGATGTTCATGTGGTGCGGTGCAGTGAGCGTGAAGGCCACGGCGTCGGCGACGTCGGCAGCGGTCAGCGGGAAGGCCACGCCCTCGTAGATCCGGTCCGCAGCGCCCTGGTCGCCGCCGAGGCGGTTGAGGGAGAACTCCTCGGTGTGCACCATGCCCGGGGACACCTCGATCACGCGGATGTTGTGCTCCGCCTCCTCGAGCCGGAGCGAGCGTGCCATGGACTCCTGGGCAGCCTTCACCCCGCAGTACCCCGCCCCGCCCTCGTAGGCGGCGAGCGCGGCGGTGGAGGTCAGGAACAGGACGCTGCCCTGCCCGCCGTCGCGCAGTGCCGGCAGCAGGGCGCGCGTCATGCGCATCGAGCCGAGGACGTTCACGTTGTACATCCACTCCCAGTCCGCGGTGACGGCGTCCACCACCCGGTCCGCGCCGAAGGCGCCCCCCGCGTTGTTGACGAGCGCGTGGACGGGCCCGGCGGCCGTCACCTGTGCGGTGAAGGCGTCGACCGACGCCTGGTCGGTGACGTCGAGGACCATCGGCGTCGCCCCTGTCTCCTCGGCGAGCGCGGTGAGGCGGTCGAAGCGCCGGGCCGCCGCGACGACGTCCCAGCCGGCGCTGCGCAGCGCGCGGACGGTCGCCGCGCCGATGCCGGAGCTGGCCCCCGTGACGATCGCGCGGAGGGCGGACGGGGCGGGGTCTGCGGGGGCGCCGAGCGGCGCGGGCGATGTGCGGGTCATGGGGCCACTGTAGCGATCAGGCCCGGGCGGGGGGATTCCGTGCGTGGGAGCCCGCGCTCAGGTCGTCGTCCCCGCTTCGATCGGGATCCACAGCTGCCCGCGACCGGCCAGGCCGCCCGGATCCGGTTGGACGCTCAGCATCTGCGGCCCGGGCGCCCAGCGGTAGGGGTTGGCCGGGAACCATGCCGCCGCCGCGTCGGCCCAGAGGCGCTGCAGGACGTCGGGGAACGCACCTTCCGTCTCGAAGACCACCCACAGGCCGGCGGGCACTTCTCGGCAGTCGACGCCGTCCGGCGCCGGTCGGGACGTCGCCGCGGCCCGCCAGTAGTCCACCTCGCTCCCGTCCTCCTCCGGCTGCTCCCTCGTCTCGGTGACCGCCAGCAGCCCGAGGGGCTCGGTGTCCGACACCTCCCCGAGCAGGGTTCTCACCGCCGGGTCCAGGGACCGCTCGAACTGCTCGATGTCCGGATTGGGGCCCTCGTACACGATCCGTACCCGTGCCCTGCGTCCCACCAGGCGGAACGCGTCCTTGCTGACGATGCGATGCTTCATCTCGATGTTCCCTTCGATGCGGAGGTGGAATCTCACCTGCGGTTGCGAGCGGAGGACAGCCCCCGGCCGTCTCGCCTCGGACGGCGTCATGTCGTGCAGGGCCTTGAAGGCGCGGGTGAACGCCTCGGCAGAGCCGTACCCGTACCGGAGTGCGACCTCGAGCACCGGCCGCCCGGCAACGATCTCCCCGGTCGCCGCCGTGAGGCGACGCCGCCTGATGTACTCGCCCAGCGGGATGCCGGCCAGGGAGGCGAACATCCGCCGGAAGTGATACTCAGACGTGAGGGCGACCCGTGCCAGGCGGGCGACGTCGACCGGTGCGGGCAGGTCCTCCTCGATGAGTTCGATGGCACGGTTCCACTCCTTCATGGGCATCTCCTCTCCGGTCTCCACCGTACCGAGGCGCCGCCCCCCGCCGCCCGATGATCCCGGCCGGAAGAAGTCGGGTCCCCCGGCGTGCCCTGTCCGGAAGGCGCGGCGCCCGGGGTAGGGAACAATGGAGGGATGGCCGACACGACCCAGGGCACAGACACGCCCTCCCCCCAGTCCGTTTCCGTTCCCGACAAACCCGCCCTCGAGGGCCTCGAAGAGAGGCTGTCCCGCCAGTGGCGCGAGGACGGTACCTACACCTTCCGGCGCGACACCACGCGCGACCAGGTGTACTCGATCGACACTCCTCCGCCGACGGCGTCGGGTTCCCTGCACGTCGGGCACATGTTCTCCTACACGCAGACCGACGTCATGGCCCGCTTCAAGCGCATGAACGGCGCCAACGTCTTCTACCCCATGGGCTGGGACGACAACGGCCTGCCCACCGAGCGACGCGTCCAGAACTACTACGGCGTGCGCTGCGACCCGTCGGTCGCCTACGACGCCGACTACCGGCCGCCCGCCGAGCCGGCGAAGAACCAGCGCGACTTCGACGCCGTCTCCCGCAGGAACTTCATCGAGCTCTGCGAGGAACTGGCCGTCGAGGACGAGAAGGTCTTCGAGAACCTGTTCAGCACCCTGGGCCTCTCGGTCGACTGGGACCTGACCTACCGGACCATCGACGACACCTCCCGCTCCGTCTCGCAGCGTGCCTTCCTCGAGAACCTGAAAGCAGGGGACGCGTACCTCGCCGAGGCCCCCACCCTGTGGGACGTCACCTTCCGCACCGCCGTCGCCCAGGCGGAGCTCGAGGACCGCGAGCAGGCCGGCGCGTACCACCGCATCGCCTTCCACACGCCGGACGGCGGGCCGCTCCACATCGAGACGACCCGGCCCGAACTCCTCCCGGCGTGCGTCGCGCTCGTGGCCCACCCCGACGACGAGCGCTACAGGCCGCTGTTCGGCACGACGGTGACCTCCCCCCTGTTCGACGTCGAGGTGGAGATCAAGGCGCATCCCCTCGCCAAGCCGGACAAGGGCAGCGGCATCGCGATGATCTGCACGTTCGGCGACCTGACCGACGTCACGTGGTGGCGTGAGCTGCAGCTGCCCACGCGTGCCGTCGTCGGCCGGGACGGACGCCTCCGCTCCGAGACGCCCGAGTGGATCGCGACGGAACGTGCGCGCGGGAACTATGCGCAGCTCGCCGGCAAGACGATCTTCAGTGCCAAGGAAGCCGTCGTCGCCATGCTCCGCGAGAGCGGGGACCTCGACGGCGAGCCCACGAAGATCATGCACCCGGTCAACTTCTACGAGAAGGGCGACAAGCCCCTCGAGGTGGTCACGAGCCGCCAGTGGTACATCAGGAACGGGGGGCGCGACGCCGGCAAGCGCGAGGCGCTGATCGAGCGCGGCCGCCAGATCGACTTCCACCCGGCCTTCATGCGCTCCCGGTACGAGAACTGGATCGAAGGCCTGAACGGCGACTGGCTCGTCTCCCGCCAGCGCTTCTTCGGCGTGCCCGTGCCGGTCTGGTACCGGCTCGACGCCGACGGCGAACCCGAGTACGGGGACCCCGTCCTCCCCGCCCTCGAGACCCTGCCCGTCGATCCCGCCGCCGACCCGGCGCCCGGCTTCGACGAGTCCGCCCGGAACCAGCCCGGCGGCTTCATCGGCGACAGCGACGTGCTGGACACCTGGGCGACGTCGTCCCTGACCCCGCAGATCGTGGGCGGCTGGGCCCGTGACGAGGACCTGTTCGGGAAGGTCTTCCCGTTCGACCTGCGGCCCCAGGGACACGACATCATCCGGACCTGGCTGTTCTCCACCGCGGTCCGCGCGGACGCCCTGCAGGACTCGGTGCCGTGGAAGCACGCGGCGCTCTCCGGCTGGATCCTCGACCCCGACCGCAAGAAGATGTCGAAGTCCAAGGGCAACGTCGTCGTGCCGACCGACGTCCTCGAGCAGTTCGGCGCGGACGCCGTCCGCTACTGGGCGGCCTCGGCGAAGCTCGGCGCGGACACCGCGTACGAGGTCAACCAGATGAAGATCGGGCGGCGCCTCGCCATCAAGCTCCTCAATGCGTCGAAGTTCGTCCTGAACCTCGGTGTCACGGACGCATCCGTCGGCGAGGGATCACTCGGCCGGGTGACGGAGGCGCTGGACCAGTCGCTGCTGGTGCAGCTGCGCACCGTGACCGAGCAGGCCACGGCCGCGTTCGAGAAGTACGACTACGCCCGGGCGCTCCAGCTCACCGAGTCCTTCTTCTGGACCTTCACCGACGACTACGTGGAACTGGTCAAGGACCGCGCCTACGGCGACGCAGCGGACGCGGGCACGCAGTCCGTCCAGACGGCGCTGGCGACCACGCTCGACGCGCTGCTGCGGCTCTTCGCGCCGTTCCTGCCCTTCGCCACGGAGGAGGTCTGGAGCTGGTGGCGTCAGGGCTCGGTGCACCAGGCGGCCTGGCCGGGTGCAGGGGCCCTCGCGGCGCTGCCCCGGACCGCCGACGCCGAGGTGCTGACATCCGTCGCGCTGGCCCTCGGGGGCATCCGCAAGGCGAAGTCCGAGGCCAAGGTCAAGCAGCGCACCGAGGTGGAGACGGCCGTCGTGACGGCCCCCGCCGCCCAGGTGGAGCGGGTGCGCGCCGGCCTGGCGGACCTGCTCGCCGCCGGCAACGCGAAGGACCTCCGCTTCGCGGAGGGCGATGCGTTGGCCGTCTCCGACGTCGAACTCGTGCCGCAGCCCGCCGAGTAGCCGTCCCGGACGCGGAAGGGGACCCACCCGCACGTGCAGGTGGGTCCCCTTCCGCGTCTCCCGACGCCCTAGTCGAACGTGGGGCCTGCGGTCCGGGACCGCTTGAGCTCGAAGAACTCCGGGAAGCCGGACAGCAGCACGGCGCCGTCGAAGATCCGCCCGGCCTCCTCGCCGCGGGGGATCCTCGTGAGGACGGGACCGAAGAAGGCGGTGCCGTTGAAGGCGACGACGGGCGTGCCCACCTCGTCACCCACGCGGTCGATGCCGTCCTTGTGGGAGGCGCGAAGCTGCGCGTCGTACTCCTCCGAGTGCGCGTACGCGGCCAGCTCGGCCGGGAGGCCCACCTCGTCGAGCGACTCACGGATGACGGCGTCGAAGTCCTTGTTCTGCCCGATGTGGATGCGGGTACCCATCGCGTCGTACAGCTTCTTGACGTACTCGTCGCCGTGCAACTCGGCCGCTGCGATGATGACGCGCACGGGCCCCCACCCTTGCTCCATCAGGGCCTGGTACTCCTCGGGCAGGTCGCGGCCCTCGTTGAGGACGGACAGGCTCATGACGTGCCAGTCCACGGAGATGCTGCGGACCTGCTCCACCTCGCCGATCCAGCGGGACGTGATCCAGGCGAAGGGGCAGAGGGGATCGAACCAGAAATCGGCCTTCTCGACGGTGGTGGACTCGCTCATGCAGTGCTCCTTCGGGTCGTGGACAGGCCTGGGGCCTTTCCCGGTGCAACCCGTCCCGGGCGGACGCTATTCCACGCCGGATGCACGGGGAACCGGGAACGAACCGTTCGGAGTCGGTTCGGAGTCGGTTCGGAATCGGTGTGGAGTTGGTGAGGAGCTGCCGGGAGCGGTCTAATGGGAGGACACGACCAGCCGACGGTGCCTGGCGCTACCCCTGCGTCGCGATCCGGCTGGAAGAGCTCGCACCGGGTGTCCCGGTGCCCGAAGGGATGCACTCTTGCAGTACGACCGGACAGAGAACCACGCCGAGGACCCCACCGAGGACCGGGCCGAGAGCCACGCGGAGGACCACGCGACGTGGCTGGAACGTGAGGCCCTCGCCGAGGCCATGATCCCGCTCATCGGGCGGCTCTACCGCACCAACAACGTGGTCACGAGCATCCACGGACGCAGCCTGATCAACAAGTCCACGATGAACATCCTCAAGGCCCACCGCTTCGCCCGGCGCATCACCACCCAGCAGCTCCGCCTCGAGGACACCGCGCCCCTGCTGCAGATCCTCGCGGACCTCGACCTCGGCGCCGCCGCGATCGACATCGGCCGCCTTCGCCTCGCCTACGACCAGGCTGTCGCCTCAGGTGATGGGCAGAGCCTCGAGGAGTTCCTGCGCACCGAGCTCGCCGACATCGTCGGCCAGGGCGGTCGTGATGAGCGCACCAGCACCGACGTCGTCCTCTACGGCTTCGGGCGGATCGGCCGCCTCGTGGCCCGCCTGCTCATCGAGAAGGCCGGCGGCGGCCACGGGCTCCGGCTGCGCGCCGTCGTGGTCCGCCGCGGCTCAGACAACGACCTCGTCAAACGCGCCAGCCTGCTCCGCCGCGACTCCGTGCACGGACCCTTCGAGGGCACCATCCAGGTCGACGAGGCATCGAACACCATCACGGCCAACGGCATCCGCATCCAGGTCATCTACTCCGACGACCCGGCGACCATCGACTACACGGCCTACGGCATCCGGGACGCCCTCGTGGTCGACAACACGGGCCGGTGGCGCGACGAGGACGGCCTGTCCCGGCACCTCGAGAGCACCGGCGTCGCCCGGGTCCTGCTCACCGCCCCCGGCAAGGGCGCCTTGAAGAACATCGTGCACGGCATCAACCACGCCTCCATCGAGGACACCGACCGCATCATCACCGCGGCGTCCTGCACCACGAACGCGATCACCCCGGTCCTGAAGGCCATCAACGACCGCTACGGCGTCGTGCACGGCCACGTGGAGACCGTGCACTCCTTCACGAACGACCAGAACCTCATCGACAACTTCCACCGCGGCGACCGGCGCGGCCGCTCCGCGGCCCTGAACATGGTCCTCACCGAGACCGGGGCCGCGACCGCCGTCGCCAAGGCCCTCCCGGAGCTCGCCGGCAAGCTCACCGGCAGTTCCATCCGCGTGCCCACCCCGGATGTGTCCATCGCGATCCTGAACCTCACCCTCGAGCACCCCACCACCAAGGCCCAGGTCAACGAGTACCTCCGCGAGGTGTCCCTGCACTCCGGCATGCGCAAGCAGGTCGACTACATCGACAGCCCCGAGGTGGTCTCCACCGACTTCGTCGGCTCACGCCGCGCCGGCATCGTCGACGGACTCGCCACGATCGCCGACGGACACCACGCCGTCCTCTACGTCTGGTACGACAACGAATTCGGCTACAGCTGCCAGGTCGTCCGCGTCATGGAGGAGATGGCCGCCGTCCACCCACCCACCTACCCCGCCGCCGACACGACCGTCGGGGTCGCCGGCCGCGTCTGACCGGGCGTGGACGCGAGGGAGCCCCGCCCGACCGCCCGGCCCCCCCCCGCTGCAGCAGGTGTCAGGCGGACTTGTTGCGGCGCTTCGCGACCACCTCGTGGGAGATCAGGGTCGGCTCCGCACGCCGTCCGACGACGTCCTCCGAGATGACGACGGTCGCGATGTCCTCCCGGCTCGGCAGGTCGAACATGACCGGGAGCAGGACCTCCTCCATGATGGCGCGCAGGCCTCGTGCGCCGGTGCCACGGTCCAGGGCGAGGTTCGCGATCGCCTCGAGCGCCTTGGGCTCGAAGATCAGTTCGACGCCGTCGAGCAGGAACATCTTCTGGTACTGCTTCATGAGCGCGTTCTTGGGCTCGGTCAGGATCTGCATGAGTGCCGGACGGTCGAGGTGCGTGACCGTCGTGATCACGGGGAGGCGTCCGATGAACTCGGGGATCAGGCCGAACTTCAGGAGGTCCTCCGGCATGACGTCGCCGTAGCTGACCTCCTCGTTCTTCAGCGAGCTCAGCGGCGCCCCGAAGCCGATACCCTTGCGCCCGGCGCGGGAACCGATGATCTCCTCGAGGCCCGCGAACGCGCCGGCGACGATGAACAGCACGTTGGTCGTGTCGATCTGGATGAATTCCTGGTGCGGATGCTTGCGTCCGCCCTGCGGGGGCACCGACGCGACCGTCCCCTCGAGGATCTTCAGGAGAGCCTGCTGGACGCCCTCGCCGGACACGTCGCGCGTGATCGACGGGTTCTCGCTCTTCCGCGAGATCTTGTCGATCTCGTCGATGTAGATGATGCCCTGCTCGGCCTTCTTGACGTCGTAGTCGGCGGCCTGGATGAGCTTGAGGAGGATGTTCTCGACGTCCTCGCCCACGTAGCCCGCCTCGGTGAGGGCGGTCGCATCGGCGACGGCGAACGGGACGTTCAGCCGGCGCGCCAGGGTCTGGGCGAGGTAGGTCTTCCCGCAGCCCGTAGGGCCGATGAGGAGGATGTTCGACTTCGCGATCTCGACGTCCTCGGTCTCGGCCGCGTCCGCGAGCGTGCCGGCCGCGCGGGGGCCGTTGCCGGACTGGATGCGCTTGTAGTGGTTGTACACGGCGACGGCGAGGGACCGCTTGGCCGGCTCCTGGCCGACGACGTACTCCTGCAGGAAATCGAAGATCTCGCGGGGCTTGGGCAGCTCGAACGTGCCGAGATCCGCCACCTCGGAGAGCTCCTCCTCGATGATCTCGTTGCACAGGTCGATGCACTCGTCACAGATGTACACGCCGGGGCCGGCAATCAGCTTCCGGACCTGCTTCTGGCTCTTCCCGCAGAAGGAGCACTTCAGCAGATCGGTGCTCTCACCAATGCGAGCCATGGTTCAATCCCCTTAGGTATTACAGGTTTGCTATGACCACTGTAGGCCACGCGGCCGCGGGGACCAGTATCAAAATGCCCGTGGTGCCTTCGCGGCGCCACGGGCGGGAAACCTGCCGAACGGTACGTCCGACGGTCCCTGGACCGTCGGACGTACCGTCCCCGGCTACGGGGTGTTGATCTTCGGCGGGGTGATCTTGCGCGAGGCGAGGACCTCGTCCACCAGGCCGTACGCGACGGCGTCGGCGGCGGTGAGGATCTTGTCGCGCTCGATGTCGATGTTGACCTGCTCGGGGGTGCGGCCCGAGTGCAGGGCCAGCGTGTCCTCGAGCCAGGTCCTCATGCGCATGACCTCGTTGGCCTGGATCTCCAGGTCGGAGGCCTGGCCACCCTGTCCGCCGGAGAGGGCGGGCTGGTGGATCAGCACGCGTGCGTTCGGCAGCGCGAGGCGCTTGCCCGGCGCGCCGGCGGCGAGCAGGACGGCGGCCGCACTCGCTGCCTGGCCGAGGCATACGGTCTGGACCTCGGGCCGGATGAACTGCATGGTGTCGTAGATTGCCGTCATCGCGGTGAAGGACCCACCCGGCGAGTTGATGTAGAGCGTGATGTCACGCTCGGGGTCCGTGGACTCGAGGACGAGCAGCTGGGCCATGACGTCGTCCGCGGACGCGTCATCGACCTGCGTGCCGAGGAAGATGATGCGGTCCTCGAACAGCTTGGTGTAGGGATCCTGGCGCTTGAACCCGTAGGGGGTGCGCTCCTCGAACTGGGGAAGGATGTAGCGGCTCGTGGGGAGGTTCCCCGCGCTGGATCCCGCGGCTGCCTGGAAATCGTGGTTCATGGTGTCTCCTGTAGGACGACTGGTAGGAGTGGGGCTGCTGGCCGGACTACGCGGTCTGCTCGGTGCCGCCGCCGCCCGCGACGGAGCCGGAGTGCGCGGAGATGTGGTCGAAGAAGCCGTAGTCGAGGGCTTCCTGGGCCGTGAACCACTTGTCGCGGTCGTTGTCCTTCAGGATGGTCTCGACGGTCTGTCCCGTCTGCTCGGCCGTGAGCTCGGCCATGACGCGCTTCATGTGGAGGATGAGCTCCGCCTGGATGCGGATGTCGGTCGCCGTGCCGCCGATGCCGCCGGAGGGCTGGTGCATCAGGATGCGCGCGTGGGGGGTGGCGTACCGCTTGCCCTTCGTGCCCGAGGACAGCAGGAACTGTCCCATCGACGCGGCCAGGCCGGTGGCGACGGTCACGACGTCGTTCGGGATGAACTGCATGGTGTCGTAGATCGCCATGCCGGCGGTCACGGACCCACCGGGCGAGTTGATGTAGAGGAAGATGTCGCGCTCCGGGTCCTCGGCGGACAGGAGGAGCAGCTGGGAGCAGATGGCGTTCGCGTTGTCGTCCCGGACTTCGGAACCGAGCCAGATGATGCGCTCCTTGAGGAGCCGGTTGTAGATGTAGTCGTCACGACCGGCCGCTTCGGGGCCTGCCATGCTCGGGGTGCGTGGTTCGGTTGCCATGGACGTTGCCCTCTCACTCTGGCGGGTGGATGCCTGTTCGGCCTACCCGTCCTTTTGTCTCTTCTTGGACACTAACCCGCTGTCCTGCCGATTTGCTCCCGCTCGGGGAACTGTTCGCTGACGGCGCACGGTGGCCGCACCGGCCCGGGCCGACCTCCGGCAGGTCCCTCCCCGCCGTCGCCCCGGGCCTTAACGCGGCAGCGGTGCCGCGCCCCAAGGCTGCGGCACCGCTGTCGGCGAAACTGGTCCTACTCGGCGGCCGGCTTCTTGCGCGGCGCGCGCTTCTTCGGCGCCTCGGCGGCTTCGGGCTCCTCGACGACGGCGGGCTCGGCTGCGGCATCCGTCGGCTCGGCCTCGGCGGCGTCCGCCCCGGCCGTATCCGCGTCGACCGTGTCCGCCTCGGGCTCGACGACGTCGGTCCCGGTCGCGTCGATGTCCTCGACGGCGTCCTGTCCGGTCTCGATGTCGTCGGCCTGGAAGGCGTCGTCCTCGTCACCCGCCGGGCGGACGAATTCGCTGAGATCGACGGTGGCACCGTTGGTGTCGGTGACGGTGGCGTACTCGAGGACCTTGGCGAGGGCCTTGCGGCGGCGGACCTCTCCGACGATCATCGGAACCTGGCCGCTGGAGTCGAGCATCTGGGCGAACTGGTTCGGCTCCATGCCGTACTGGCCGGCCGTGGAGACGATGTAGTCGATCAGCTCGCTCTGGCTGACACCGACCTCTTCCTTCTCCGCGACGGCGTCGAGGATGACCTCGTTCTGGAAGGCGCGCTCCGTGTTGGTGCGGATCTCCGCACGGTGCTCCTCGGTGTCGTGGTCCTCGGCAGCGGTGTGGGCGTTCTCGCCGTTGAAGTGCTGCTCGAGCTGCTCCTCGACGACGCTCTCCGGGACGGGCACGGCGACGAGCTCGATGAGCTTGTCCAGGACCTTGTCCCGCGCCTCGACGCCCTGGTCCATGAGCTTCGACTCGGAGGCCTGCTTCGCCAGGTCGGCGCGCAGCTCCTCGGCGGTGTCGAACTCGCTGGCGAGCTGGGCGAACTCGTCGTCGACCGCGGGCAGCTCGCGCTCCTTGACGGCCTTGACGACGACGGTGACCTGCGCGTCGGCGCCGGCGTGCTCGCCGCCGGCCAGCTTGGTCTCGAACGTGGCGCTCTCGTCCGTGGAAAGTCCGCTCACGGCCTCGTCCATGCCCTCGAGCATCGTGCCGGAGCCGATCTGGTAGGACAGGTCCTGGGCCGAGTCGACCTCGTCGCCGTCGACCGACGCGGTGAGATCGATGGTGAGGAAATCGCCGTCCTTGGAGGGGCGGTCCACGGAGGTGAGCGTGCCGAAGCGGCCGCGCAGCTCGTCCATGGCCTTCTCGATGTCCTCGTCGGACGCCTCGACGGGCTCGACGGTGACGTCCAGGCCCTTGTAGTCGGGGAGTTCGATCTCGGGGCGGATGTCGAGCTCGACCGTGAAGGTCAGCTGGCCGTCCTTCTTCGCGGGATCGGGCACCTCGGTGATCTCGACCTCGGGGCGGCTCAGGGGACGGATGCCCGTCTCCTGTACGGCGCTCTGGTAGAAGCCGTTCAGGCCGTCGTTGATCGCGGTCTCGATCACGTAGCCGCGGCCGACCCGCTGATCGATGAGCTGCTGGGGGACCTTGCCCTTGCGGAAGCCTGGAACCTGGACCTGGGTGGCGATGGTCTTGTAGGCCTCGTCGATGCTGGGCTTCAGTTCCTCGAAGGGGACCTCGACGTTCAGCTTCACCCGGGTGGGGGAAAGGGTTTCAACAGCGCTCTTCACAGCGTAGGACTCCTGGATGATTGGGATTGGTTCTGCAGCGGAGGCACTTTCCTCATCACACGACAGAGTCGGGGTGACAGGAGTTGAACCTGCGACTTCCTGCTCCCAAAGCAGGCGCTCTACCAAGCTGAGCTACACCCCGTAAGTGCGAGTGTCAGTCTACGCACCTTTGCGCGCACCGCGCACATTTGGCGATCGCGCGGCTGCTGTGGTGTAGTTGTAGGCGTTCCACGGGGCCTGAACGATGGTCCCGCGGGGCTGTAGCTTAGTGGTAAAGCCTCTGTCTTCCAAACAGATGATGCGAGTTCGATTCTCGTCAGCCCCTCTCCTCCCGGCCCGCTCGGGCCTTCCACCCGGACCTCGCGTCCGGGTGTCCTGCTTTAAGCCGTAGATGCGGCGGCGTGCGATACGACCTTCAGTCCGCCTGGCACTGCGGGCACCAGTACACGGTCCGCGCCGCCATCTCCGCCGTCAGGATCGGGGTGGTGCAACGGCGGCACGGCTCCCCCGTCCGCTTGTACACATAGTGTGGCGCCGACCGTTTCGGCCTGCCGTTCCGGGCCTCCGCCGTGGTCGTGATGATGCGGCCCTCCCGTACGCCGTCCTTCATCAGCCGTACCGTGTCCGTCCAGATCCCGGCCGCCTCGTCGTCGCGCAGCTGCCTTCCCGGGCGGTAGGGGTTGATGCCCTGCAGGAACAGCACCTCGGCACGGTAGATGTTGCCGATCCCCGCGATGACCGCCTGGTTCATGAGCTGGATGCCGACGGGCGTGATGCTCGCCATCACCCTGCGGACGAAGACGCCGCCGTCCGACGCGGGCTGGAGGGGATCCGGGCCGAGCTTCGCCCGCGCGGCTTCCTCCTCGGCTCCGGTGATCACCTCGCAGGCCGTCGGTCCGCGCAGGTCGGCCCACCCGTGCGCCGAGACGAGCCGCACGCGGACCGCGCCGACGGGCTCGGGCGGACCGGCGTAGGACGACTGTCCGTCCCCGTCGCCGGCGGGCTGCGCCGACTCCCTCCCGCGGCGGGGTGCCCCGATGCTCGAGGCGCCGCGGAACGTCGGATCGCCCCCGAAGCTCCACGCGCCGTACAGGCCCAGATGGACGCGGAGCACCCTGTCGTCGTCGAACCTCAGGAACATCTGCTTACCGTGGGCCAGGGCGCTCAGCAGGGTGCCGCCGTCGAGCAGCGCGGCTCCCGCCGCGAAGCGTCCCTGCGGGCTGGACACCGCGAGCTGCTCGCCGGCGAAGACGGAGCGGAACTGCTTCGCCAGCCGGTGGACCGAGTGGCCCTCAGGCAAGGTCTCCCGTTTCCTCGAAGCGCGCTATCTGGGCGATCCTGCGGCTGTGCCGCTCGGCTCCGCTGAACGGCTCGGCGAGGAACGCCTCGATGATCGAGGTCGCCTCCTCCACGGTGTGCTGGCGGCCTCCGACGGCGACGATGTTGGCGTCGTTGTGCTGGCGGGCCAGCCGCGCGGTGTCGAGGTTCCAGGCGAGTGCGGCCCTGACGCCCTGCACCTTGTTCGCGGCGATCTGCTCGCCGTTGCCGGAGCCCCCGAGCACGATCCCGAGCGCCTCCACCCCCGCGGCCCGGTCCGCGACGACGGCCCGCGCGGCGGCGATGCAGAAGGACGGGTAGTCGTCCTCGGGGTCGTACGAGGCGGGGCCGTGGTCGACGACGTCGTACCCCGCGGCCGAGAGGTGCGAGAGCAGGGAGGCACTCAGCTCCATGCCTGCGTGGTCTGTGGCGAGGTGGACGCGCATCGACATCTGTTCCTTCGGGACGGCGCCGGCGAACCGGCGGGACTGCGGGCATCGTCCGCCCGGCAGGGCAGGACGTCATCCAGCCTAGTGGGCACCGGTGACGACCCCACGACGCCGGGCGCGAGCGCCGGGGTCTGGCGGAATGAGAGAATCTAAGCGCCGCGTAGTCCCCACCCCCGCGCGTCGACCACGATTCCCACCTGGAGGCGATCCTTGCCCGGTCTGAACCTGACGCGCGATGAAGCACGTACGCGCGCCGAGCTGCTCACTGTCCACTCCTACGACGTCACCCTCGACCTGACCCGCGGCGAGCGCGTCTTCAGGTCGACGACGGTCGTCTCCTTCGACGCGCAGCAGGGAGCGTCGACGTTCATCGACGCCGTGACCGACGCCGTCCACCGCGTCGAACTCAACGGCGTCGAACTGGACGCCGGGGAGGTCGCCGACGGCGTCCGGATCCGGCTCCCGGTGCTGGCGGCGAGCAACAGGCTCGTGGTCGAGGCCGACATGCCGTACATGAACACGGGCGAGGGCCTGCACCGCTTCACCGATCCGGTCGACGGCGAGGTGTACCTCTACACCCAGTTCGAGGTCCCCGACTCACGACGGGTCTTCGCCGTCTTCGAGCAGCCGGACCTCAAGGCCAGGTTCCGCTTCACCGTCACGGCGCCGTCGCACTGGGACGTCATCTCCAACAGCCCCACGCCCGAGCCCGTGCCGGCCGGCGCGGAGGGCACGGACGGCGGGGCGGGCTCCACCTGGTCCTTCGAGCCGACGCCCGTGATGTCCTCCTATGTGACAGCGCTGATCGCGGGCCCCTACCAGTCGGTGCGGAGCGAGCTCACGAGCTCCGACGGGCGGACCATCCCGCTCGGCGTCTTCGCCCGCAAGTCGCTCATGCAGTACATGGATGCGGAGAACATCTTCACCCTGACCCGCCAGGGCTTCGCGTTCTACGAGGAGCAGTTCGGGGCGCCCTACCCGTTCGAGAAGTACGACCAGCTCTTCGTGCCCGAGTTCAACGCGGGCGCGATGGAGAACGCGGGCGCCGTCACCTTCGTCGAGACCTACGTCTTCCGGTCCCGCGTGGCCGACGCCACGGTCGAGCGGCGCGCCATCACGATCCTCCACGAACTGGCCCACATGTGGTTCGGGGACCTCGTCACCATGCGCTGGTGGAACGACCTCTGGCTCAACGAGTCCTTCGCCGAGTTCATGTCGACCCTCGCCGCGGCCGAGGCCACCGAGTTCGAGCAGGCATGGACCACTTTCGCGATCCTCGAGAAGGGCTGGGCCTACCGCCAGGACCAGCTGCCCTCCACCCACCCCATCGTCGCGCAGATCAACGACCTCGAGGACGTGCAGGTCAACTTCGACGGCATCACCTACGCGAAGGGCGCCTCGGTCCTCAAGCAGCTCGTGGCCTGGGTGGGCCAGGAGGAGTTCATGCAGGGCGTCCGCCAGTACTTCGCCAAGCACTCCTGGAAGAACACCGAGCTCGTCGATCTCCTGTCCGAGCTCGAGGCCTCCAGCGGCCGCGACCTGAAGGCGTGGTCGGCCCTGTGGCTTGAGACCGCCGGGGTGAACACCCTCCGCCCCGAGATCGGCTCGGACGACGACGGCACCATCACCTCCTTCACCATCCTCCAGACGGCGATCGAGGAGTTCCCCACCATCCGCCCGCACCGCCTGGCGGTCGGCTTCTACGACCTCGACGACGACGGCGCGCTGGTGCGGGTGCACCGGCTCGAGCTCGACGTCGACGGCGGGCGCACGGACGTGCCCGACCTCGTGGGGCGGAAGCGGCCCGCGCTGGTCCTGCTGAACGACGACGACCTCGCCTACGCGAAGATCCGCCTCGACCCCGCGTCGCTGCGGACCTCGCTGCGGCACGTCAAGGACTTCGAGGACTCGCTCCCCCGCACGCTCGTCCTCGCCTCGGCGTGGGATGCCGCCCGTGACGGCGAGACGCCGGCCCGCGACTACCTGGAGCTCGTCCTGCAGAACATCGGGGCCGAGTCGGATTCCTCCGTCGTGCTCGTGCTGCTCCGGCAGCTCGCCTCGGCGCTCGCGTACTACGTGGACCCCGCGGACCGCGAGGCGATGTCCGACGCCGCGGCGGACAGCCTGCTCGAGCTCGCCCTCGCCGCGGCCGCAGGCTCCGACGCCCAGCTGCAGTTCGTGAAGGCGTTCTCCACGCACGCCCGCACGGCGGACCACCTCGACGTCGTCGGGGCGATGCTCGCCGGCGACCGCGTGCCCGAGGGCCTCACCGTCGACCAGGACCTGCGCTGGGAGCTGCTGACCAGCCTCGTGGTCGGCGGGCGCGCGGGAGCAGCCGAGATCGACGGCGAACTGGGCCGGGACTCGACCGCCACGGGCGAACTCGCCGCAGCAGCAGCGCGGGCGGCCCTGCCGACGGCGGAGGCGAAGGAAGCCGCGTGGGCGGCGCTCGTCGACGCCACGGATCTGCCCAACGCAGCACAGCGGTCCATGATCGCCGGCTTCACCCGGGTGCACGACCGCACGCTGCTCGATCCCTACGTGGAGCGGTACTTCGCGTCGCTCCGCCAGGTGTGGGCCACCCGCACGCACGAGATCGCCCAGCAGATCGTCGTCGGCCTGTACCCCTCCCTGCAGACGACGCAGGGGACGCTGGACCGGACCGATGCCTTCCTGGCCGATCTCGGTACCGAGGCGCCCTCGCTGCGTCGACTGGTCCTCGAGAGCCGGGACGGCATCGTGCGGGCGCTCAAGGCGCAGGCCGCGGACAGGTAGGCGGGCCAGGTAGGTGGACGCGTCGACGGAACCGCAGAGCACCCGGACCAGGGTCGGGCCATGAACCTGCAGGAACACTCCTACGCTGCGCGGATCCGCTGGACGGGCAATCTCGGCTCGGGGACGTCCGGCTACCGGGCCTACAGCCGGGACCACGAGGTGGATGTCGACGGGCCCGGGAGCCTCCCCGGGACCGCCGATCCCACGTTCCACGGGTCGAAGGACCGGTGGAACCCCGAGCAGCTGCTGCTGACCGCCGTCGCCCAGTGCCACATGCTGTCGTACCTGCACGTGGCAGTGAGGGCGGGCGTGGTGGTCACCGGATACACCGACGCGGCGACCGGGATTCTGCGCCTGAACCCGGACGGCAGCGGGGAGTTCACCGGGATCCGCCTGCGGCCGCAGGTCGAGCTGGAGGACGCCGGGCAGTGCGCCCTCGCCGACTCCCTGCACGCCGAGGCGAACCGGCTGTGCTTCATCGCCCGATCGCTGGCCTTCCCCGTCCACCACGAGCCGACGTCGGCGGGTCGGTCGGCCTAGCCGCTCCCCCGTCGGCCTGCGGCCGGGGGCGCCGCTGTAGCCTGTTAAGGCATCCCCGCGCCACTGCGCCCTCGTGGCGGACGTCCTGGGTGCCTGCCTGAAAGTGACGACATGACATTCCTCTCCCCCCTCGGCTACGGCGGCCAGGTTATCGGCGCGCTGATCATCGTGATCGGCGCCCTGCTCCTGTGGCTCGTGGTCCGCTACCTGATCGCGCGGTCCGTCACGCGCGTCCAGAACGGCTACAGCGTGTTCAAGAAGCCGCATTTCAAGTGGGCGCAGCCCGCACTCCGCCCGTTCGACAGCGCGCGGCGCGTCCAGCGCGCCGAGACCATCGGCGGCCTGCTGTCGAGCATCGCCGCCGGGACCATCGCCATCATCGCGATCCTCATGGCCATCGAGACGCTCGGCTTCAACATCGGACCGATCCTCGCGAGCGTGGGGATCGTCGGTATCGCCATCGGCTTCGGTGCGCGCGAGGTGATCCGCGACGCCTTCCTCGGCTTCTTCATCACGATCGAGGACCAGTACGGCATCGGCGACACCATCGAGGTCGGCGAGACGGTCGGCGTCGTCCAGTCCCTCGGGCTGCGCATCACGCGCATGGTCGACGAGCACGGCGCCATCTGGTACGTGCGCAACGGGGACATCACCAAGGTGGGCAACAGGTCACAGGGGGACTACGTCGCACCCCCGGCCGATCCGGCCCCCTCGGCCGTCGCCGCGGAGGAGCGGGCATGAGCGGGGCGTCGGGGATGCCACCCGTGGAGCCCTCGGCGGGCCCGTCGGCCGGCGGACGGGCCGCGTTGCCCGTCGAGCGGCTCGTCGCCGCCGGCCAGGGCTTCACCCAGCCCCAGTACACCGACAACTTCTACGAGACCGTGGGCGGACACGCGACGTTCGTGCGGCTCGTCGACGCCTTCTACGACGGCGTCGCCGACGACGACGTGCTGCGCCCCATGTACCCCGAGCAGGATCTCGGCCCGGCGAAGGAACGCCTGCTGCTCTTCCTCGAGCAGTACTGGGGCGGGCCCAGGACCTACGGCGAACAGCGCGGTCACCCGCGGCTGCGCATGCGGCACATGCCGTTCCGGGTCGGCCCGCAGGCGCGGGACCACTGGCTGCAGCACATGCGCGCGGCCGTGGACTCCCTGCACCTGGCTCCGCTGCACGAGGCCACCCTGTGGGACTACCTGGACCGCGCCGCGCACTCGATGGTCAACGCCGCGGACTAGCCGGTCGGAGACCAGGGCCCGATCCGTCAGAGGATGGCCGCCGGGCGCACGAGGATATGGCCGCGGGCCGTCGTCACGCGGGACCAGCGTCCGTTGACGTGGACGGTCGCCTCCGCGTCCGGGACGAGGAACCCCAGGCTGAAGGCCCCGAAGGCGGCACCCGCGGGCACCGCTCCTGCCACGCCCTCGAGGGGACGGCCCCACACCGCGGCCCGCGCCGTGCTGACGACCGGCGCACCCGCGCGGTCGGGCAGGCTCCGGGCCACCTCACCGATGCCGTCCCTCGCCGCCCGGTCGAGGACGGCGCAGGACACCGCACCTGCGTGTTCCCAGCCGGAGCGGGGCGGGAGGATCCCGGCCCACGTCCCCGTGACCGTCGTCGTCGGGACGGGGAACACGGTGTCGTCGCCCGGCATGCGGGCCAGCCGGTCGAGGACCGAGCCCAGCGAGACGGTCACGTCGACGACCGCCTCGCCCTCGAGGGCCATGGTACGGAGGCCGAGCACGGTCGGCAGCGGCTCGCCGAGCACCGTGGGGCCGAGCGTCCGCACGTACGCGGCCGCAACCCGTCCGACGGCCACGAGCCGCATGCCGCCGTCGTCGTTGGCCCGGGCCCGTGCCGTGAAGGTGCGGAAGTCCGCCACCGACTGCGCGTCGGCGAACCGCAGTTCCGTCGACTCCATGGCGATGCCTACCTGCCGCGGGCGCGGCGGAAGGGGACGTCCGGACCCTGCCAGGACAGGAGCATGCCCTTCTGGTCGGCAGAGAGGCGTACGGGCCGTCCCGTGGTCCTGCTCACCAGCACCATGGTCGTCGCGGCGACCGCGCTCGTGGTGCTGCCCGCGGTGTCCACCCGGTCGCGGACGGCGTAGCCCAGCTCGAAGCTGGACCCGCCCACCGCGGTGACCCACAGGTCGACGGCTGCGGGGTGCGTGCTGAAGTTCAGCGGGGCCCGGTACTCGATCTCCTGGCGCCCCACGAGGGTGTAATGGTCCGCGTCGATCAGCTCCAGGAAGGAGCCTCCGGGGTGCGGCTCGCTCATCAGGTGCACGCGCGCGTCCTCGAGGAACTGCAGGAAGCGGACATTGTTCACGTGGCCGTACGAATCCTCGTCGCCGAAGCGCAGCTGGAAGGGGATAGTGTTCACCGGAGACATGCTGTAATCCTCTCAAGAAATCGCGGAGCCGCTCGCCGTCGCGCCTCGGACGTCGGCAGGACCTGTCGGCGTCCAGCGGCCGGCCGGCGGGAGCCGGAGATGTTGAGCAGGACGGAGGCCTCCGTCTAGTCTCGGGGTGTAGCCGTTCCCGTCCGCCGCTCCGCCGGCACCACCGCAAGGACCCCCATGACCGATCAGCCGCACGAGGCCCGTGCTGCCGCTGCCGCCGAGACCCCGACCGACCCGACGCAGGCGCTCCTGGCCCTTCTGGACCTCAGCAGCGCGGAGGGCGCGCAGACCGACGAGGAGATCTTCGTCGGATCCTCCGCCCGCCAGCCCGGGCGCCGCGTCTTCGGCGGCCAGGTGCTCGCCCAGTCGCTGGTCGCGGCGATGCGGACCGTCGACCCGTCCCGCGACGTCCACTCCATGCATGCCTACTTCCTGCGCGCCGGGGATTCCGACCAGCCCATCACCTTCGGTGTGCAGCGGTTGCGGGACGGCCGCTCCTTCTCGGCGCGCCGCACGCACGCCTACCAGAACGGGGTCCCCATCCTGTCGATGATCGCGTCCTTCCAGACGCCCGACGACGGCATCGTCCACCAGGACACGATGCCGGAGGGGATGCCCGATCCGGAGAGCCTGCCGACGACCGCCGAGCTCCTCGGCAGGCTCGACCATCCGGTCGCCCGGGCGTGGGCCTTCGAGCGACCGTTCGACATCCGGCACGTCGACGCACCGCTGTACCTCACCAACGAGGGCTCGCGGGAACCCCGGAACGCCGTCTGGATGCGGAGCCACGGGCCGCTGCCCGACGATCCGAACCTCCACCGGGCAGCCCTGGCCTACGCCAGCGACTACACCCTGCTCGAATCGATCCTCCGGCCCCACGGGCTCAGCTGGATCCAGCCCGGGATGAGCGTCGCGAGCCTCGACCACGCCATGTGGTGGCACCGCCCCGTGCGGGTGGACGAGTGGCTCCTGTACGTGCAGAGTTCACCGAGTGCCTCGGGGGCCCGCGGCCTGGCCGCCGGGCGCATCTACGACCGGGCGGGCGACCTCGTGGCGAGCGTGGCCCAGGAGGGCATGATCCGGGTCCCTCCGGCCTGAACGACCTAGGGCCGGACAGGGGCCGGGACACGGAAGAGGGACACGGCGCTCACCGTGTCCCTCTTCCGTACCGGGCCGCTCCCGCTAGTCGCGGGTGAGCCGGCGGTGCGTCACGCGGTGCGGTTTGGCCGCGTCGGCGCCGAGCCGTTCCACCTTGTTCTGCTCGTAGGCGTCGAAGTTGCCCTCGAACCAGTACCACTTGTCCGGGTCGTCCTCGGTGCCCTCGTAGGAGAGGATGTGCGTGGCGATCCGGTCGAGGAACCACCGGTCGTGCGAGACGACGACGGCGCAGCCCGGGAACTCCAGCAGCGCGTTCTCGAGGCTCGAGAGCGTCTCCACGTCGAGGTCGTTGGTCGGCTCGTCGAGGAGCAGCAGGTTGCCGCCCTGCTTCAGCGTCATGGCGAGGTTCAGGCGGTTGCGCTCACCGCCGGAGAGCACGCCGGCCTTCTTCTGCTGGTCCGGGCCCTTGAACCCGAACGCCGACACGTAGGCGCGCGACGGCATCTCGACCTGACCGACCTGGATGAAGTCGAGTCCGTCGGATACGACCTCCCACAGGCTCTTGTTGGGGTCGATGCCACCGCGGGACTGGTCGACGTAGGAGATCTTCACCGAGTCGCCGATGCGGAGCTCACCGCCGTCGAGGGGCTCGAGGCCCACGATGGTCTTGAACAGCGTGGTCTTGCCGACACCGTTGGGGCCGATGACCCCGACGATGCCGTTGCGGGGCAGCGAGAAGGACAGGCCGTCGATGAGCATCCGGTCGTCGTAGCCCTTGCGGAGATCGTGGGCCTCGATGACCTGGCTGCCGAGCCTCGGGCCCGGCGGGATCTGGATCTCCTCGAAGTCGAGCTTCCTCGTGCGCTCCGCCTCGGCTGCCATCTCCTCGTAGCGGTTGAGGCGTGCCTTCGACTTCGTCTGCCGTCCCTTGGCGTTCGAGCGGACCCACTCCAGTTCCTCGGTGAGGCGCCGGGAGAGCTTCTGGTCCTTCTTGCCCTGGACCTCGAGGCGCGCACGCTTCTTCTCGAGGTACGTGGAGTAGTTGCCCTCGTACGGGTACAGGTGGCCGCGGTCCACCTCGGCGATCCATTCGGCCACGTGGTCGAGGAAGTACCGGTCGTGGGTCACGGCCAGGACGGCACCGGCGTAGGAGGAGAGGTGCTGCTCGAGCCAGAGCACGCTCTCGGCGTCGAGGTGGTTGGTGGGCTCGTCGAGGAGCAGCAGGTCCGGCTTCTGCAGCAGCAGCTTGCAGAGCGCGACCCGGCGACGCTCTCCACCGGAGAGGACGGTGACGTCCGCGTCCGGCGGCGGGCAGCGCAGGGCGTCCATGGCCTGCTCGAGCTGGGAATCGAGGTCCCAGGCGTCGGCGGCGTCGATCGCTTCCTGCAGCTTGCCCATCTCGTCGAGCAGCGTGTCGTAGTCGGCGTCCGGGCTGGCCATCTCCTCGGAGATCTCGTTGAAGCGCTGGATCTTCCCGTAGATCTCGCCCACACCCTCCTGGACGTTGCCGAGGACGGTCTTCTCCTCGTTCAGGGGCGGTTCCTGCAGGAGGATCCCGACGCTGTAGCCGGCACTCAGGCGGGCCTCGCCGTTCGACGGCGTGTCCAGACCCGCCATGATCTTCAGGATGGTGGACTTACCGGAGCCGTTCGGCCCGACGACGCCGATCTTCGCTCCGGGGAAGAACGACATGCTGACGTCGTCCAGGATAACTTTGTCGCCGACGGCCTTGCGGGCCTTGGTCATTGTGTAGATAAATTCCGCCATGCATCAAGGCTAGTGGGTGCCTGCTGTGTTCTCCCACTCGACCGGGGGCGGGACAGGCGTACGGCGCTCCGTCAGCGCTGGTCGCCGACGAAGCACTGGCCCGACGACAGGGCGGGGAGCACCACCACCGACACGACACCCGCGCGAACCTCCCCGAAGACGCAGCGTCCGCCGGTCAGGCCGGCGCCCTGGATCGCGTCGACGTCGAGGCCCGTCGGGGTGCGGTCGATCGACACCTCGACCGATTCGGCCACGGCACCGGCGGCGCTGAATCCCTCCGCGATGGCGCCCCGGACCTGATCACTGGTGACCGAGTCCCGGCTCCCTGCGAGCGTGCGCAGGGCCGAGTCGACCGCCCCGGAGACGGCCGCGAGATCATCCTCGGGGGACGGCGCCGGCGCGGCGGCCGGCGTAGTTGCCGGTGGGGTCGCCGGAAGTGCGGGGTCCTCAGGGAGCGCGCTCGTGGTGACCGGGCCCGCGGCGTCGGTCGCGGGGGTCGCGGGGGTCACGGTGTCGCCGTCGGCGTCCAGCGCCGGCGACGCGGCACAGGAGACGAGAGCGAGGAGGACCACCGCCGTGGTCACCGCGCCCGCGGCACGCCGCCGCCTGGTCGGGCGGCAGGGCTGGACGGAAGCTGCTGGGATCACGTGCTCATCCTGCCATGCGGCTGCCGGCCGGCCCGCCGCCGCTCCCCGCTCCCCGGTCGCCGGTCGCCGGTCGCAGCCTGCCGCCCCGTGCTCACCGTCCGCCGACCGCCGCTCCTCGACCGCCGCCAGCCGCTCGGCGTTCGCCGCTCCTCGGTCGCTGCCGCCCGGTGCTTCCGGTCAGAAAGGCACTTCCTCGGCGTCCAGGGCATCCTCCCGCCGCATACTGTCGGTTCCGCCCGCGGTTCCCGCCAACCCGTCGGACGACACCCCGTCGGTCGCCATCCCGTCGGCCTGCTCGCCGTCCGCCGACACGCCGTCCTCGCGCCCCTCGCCATCGGGCGCAGCCCGGACCGTGCCGAACGAGGCCGAGGTGTCGTACAGCTCCCCGGTGGCCGCGTCCACACCCTCGGGCAGGCCGTCGTCCAGGGGAGCCCCGGCCGGCTGCTCGGCGGAGGCCGGTTGCGCGTCGGCCCGGTCGGCCGTCACCCTGCGGAAGTTCGCCGTGCCCCACATCAGGTCGTGCCCGGCCGTGTCGGCGTCGATCTCCACGGACGTGCCCGTCCTGCCTTCGGCATTGATCCACGGCCGGACCTTCAACCGGCCCGTGACGATCACACGGTCGCCCTTCTTGATGCTGGCGCCGGCGTTGGTGGCGAGTTGCCGGAACATCGACACCGAATACCAGTTGGTGTGGCCGTCCACCCACGCGTTCGTCTCCTTGTCGAAGCGGCGTTCGGTGGAGCACATGCGGAACCCCGCGATCGCGAGCCCGCTCTGCGCGGAGGTGAGCCGCACGTCCGTGGCGACGTAGCCCCGGACGGTGATGGTGTCAGTCATGGTCTGTCCTTCAGTAGGTCCGCAGGACGACGGGAAGTGCCGGCCTGCGGCCAGTCTCGGGCGGGCACGACGACGGAGCGGCGGGAGCACGCGCTATGTTGACAACCGTCCCGACGGGTCCCGGCGTCGCCCGCAGGGAGACCCGAGGAGGGGGTGCGCGCCGCTGCCGGTCGGGCGGCTGGTCCCCCTAGGCGACACCGACGGGAAGCGGAAGCCTCCCGACGGCACGAATCGACCCTTGAGCACGATGTTCCGCGTTCCTAGCGTGGAGACATGGACACGGCAGCACCTCCCTCCATCCGGACGGCGACACGAACCGGGGCCGACAGCGGCGCCGACACCCCTGCCCACACCCCTGCCCACACCCCTGCCGACAGCACTGCCGACGTCCGTGCCGACCTCCGTGCCGCAACCCGTACGGGCGCCGACGACCGCGTGATCACCACCCTCGCCGAGCTGTGCGACCTCGTCCGGGCCGGAGGGACGGTGTACCTCCGCTACTCGTCCGGTTTCGCGACGGATTGCGGCGGTACGAGCAGGGACGGGGAGAGCGGCCTGGACCTGCCGGGCCTGTCCGTCAACCCGCTGACGCCGGAGGCGTGGTGGACCCGGCCGCTCGACGACTGGCTCGCCCGCCAGGTCTGCCAGTACCGGCACCTGGCCAAGGAGCAGGAGCGCTTCCCCTGGGTGCTCACGGGAGAGTGCGTGGGCCGCGGCCCCGATTCGGAACCGCTCCTGGCCCGCGTGGTGCCGCTCGGCAGGCTGCACGACGACGTGCTGCAGGAGGCCGGCCGGGTGTACGACGAGAGATTTGACGCCGGGAACCGCCCCTGACGGGTCGGGGACGAGGGCCGGACGCGCGGCGTCCGGCCCTCGTGCTGTGCCCCCGGCAGGATTCGAACCTGCGACCAGAGGATTAGAAGGCCCCTGCTCTATCCCCTGAGCTACGGAGGCAGTGCCCCCAGTTTACTATGGGCCGGTCCGGCCGGGCCCCGCCGCCCGGACGAGGGTCAGGCGTTCTCGGGGAAACTCACCCTCAGCTCGAGGCGGTGCTGGCCGTCGGGGTCCTGGGAGTAGATGGCCTTGCCCGAGATGCCGCGCAGTCCCTCGGTGCCGGAACCCGGGACGATGTGCCCGGAACTGGCGGCGTCGGCGCCCTCGGCGACTCCCCAGTGCTGGACGGTCATCGCGCCCGTGCGCTCCCCGACCGTCCCCACGAACTGTTCGGACGCGACGTACCCGGCGCCGACGTCGTTCCCCGCCATGAGCAGTTCGGCCGTGCTCGTCCCGCTGATCTCCCCTTCGAAGACCTTCGCGGCCCGGACCCGCGACAGCTCCCCGGTGCTGCCCGGTTCCGTATAGGGCTCGGCGTCCCAGCCGGTGATCTCGAACTCGCCGGTGTACGTCGTCGTTCCTGTTTCAATCATCTGCTCAGTATTGCCGCTCCGCGCCCGTCCCGCATGCCGTTCTCCCGCCGGACCGGCGGAGTTGCGCCGGCGTGGTGCCGATCAGTGCAGCTGCCCGGGTTCCAGGGGGCGGTACCGCTTGCGGAACAGGACCTTCGTGCTCCGGTCCACGAAGACGAGGTACAGCGCGAAGCCGAGGGCGACGACCGCGGCCACCTGACGCGCCATCGTGAGGCTGAGGTCGAAGTAGGGGAAGATGTCCAACTGGTCGGTGATGGCGTAGACCATGAAGAAGGCCACCGTGAAGTACAGGAACTTGACCTGCCAGTCGTCGCGGATGCCCGTGACGGCGAACAGCGGGATCAGCCACACCACGTACCAGGACTGGATCATGGGCGACAGCAGTACGATCGCGGCGAAGGCGACGGCGAGCCTGCGGACGAGGTGGCTGTGGTCGCCGCGGAAGACCTGCAGCCCGATGATCACCAGCGAGGCGACGCGCGCGAGCGTGGTGAACCAGTTGGCGATGTCCCAACCGCTGAGCCCGACGGCGTCGCCGAGCGTCGCGATGACGAGGCCCATGAACCCGACGGGCGCGTACCAGATCCAGACGCTGCCGGGCGTACTGAGCGCCCCGACCCAGCCGAAGCCGAACGTGTTCACGTACCCCATGACCCACAGGATCCCGAGCGACAGCCCGGCCGTGAGGAACCAGTAGAGGAAGCGTCGTGGCCACGAGGCACCCCTGCCCGCCCACATCAGTCCGACGAACGGCAGGAAGATCAGGGTGATCGGCTTGATGCCGACCGACAGCGTGATGAGCAGGATCCCGAGGACGGGCCGTCGGGTTCCCGCGAGATACAGCCCGGCGAGCGCGAGGCCGATCATCAGGGAGTCGTTGTGGATGGCGGCCACGAAGTTGATGAGGAACAGCGGGTTGGCGACGGTCAGCCACAGGGCGCGGTTCGCGTTGATGGCGTGCAGGTCGGCCAGCTTGGGGACGAAGTACACGCAGAGGGCGACGCCGACGAGAGCGACGACCCGGAACAGGATGATCGAGGTATCGGGATGTCCGCCCGTGATCCGGACGATCCCCTCCTCGATCCACAGGAACACCGGGCCGTAGGGTGTGGGGCTCTGGGCCCAGAGGTCGTCGGCGCCGATCTGCAGGTAGTTGGAGATCTGCGAGTAGCCGTCCACGTACGGATTGAGCCTGGCCACCATCACCTGGCCCTGCGCGATGTAGGCGAAGACATCCCTGCTGAACAGCGGCAGCGCGGCGGCGAGCGGGATGGTCCACGCGACGATGGCCTTCATCAGGTACGGCCGGGTGTCGTCCGACCAGCCGTTCAGGCGTTGCCCCAGGCGGAGCCAGGCCCGGATCAGGAGCATGCCCCCGAGTGCGAGCAGCAGCACGGACAGGACGGCGCCCGCAGGTTCGAACCGGAGCCAGATGATGACGGGGTTCCGCCGCAGCTCGACCGAGGCCAGGGACAACCAGCCGACGCCGAGCGAGCCCATCCACATCAGCAGCGACCCGATGAAGCCCTGCACGACGGCGACGTCGGGGCGGTTCGGGCCCGGCTGCGTCTCGACCGTCGTGAGGGGGACCTGGGCGGGCATCGGGGCGTTTCCAATCGTCGGCAGGCAGGAGGTCGGCGTCGCAAACCCGTGTTCTCGGTCCGCCGGCAGGTCACCGTCCGGCGGGGCACCGCGGTGCCGTGCGCCGGAAGCGGCGGGGGCACCCAGTTCTCCCCGCAGCCCTGAGCGGACTGTTCGAATATTAGCACCGGGCCCTGCGGGAGTCCCTCGGACACCGGCGCCGCAGCCGGTGGACACCGCGCGGGTGGCGGGCGGGGCCGTCGGTCCCGGACGGTACATTGGTCGAATGCCGATATCGAGTGAGCACATCGTCTGGATCGACTGCGAGATGACGGGGTTGGACCTGACCCATGACGCCCTGATCGAGGTGGCGGTGCTCGTCACCGACTCGGAACTCAACATCCTCGGCGAGGGCGTCGACGTCGTCATCAAGCCCACCGCCGAGGGTCTCGCGCACATGGGCGACTTCGTGCGGGAGATGCATACGACGTCGGGCCTGCTCGAGGAGCTCGACGACGGCATCACCATGGCGGAGGCGGAGCAGCAGGTGCTCGAGTACATCAGGACGTGGGTGCCCGAGCCGCGGAAGGCGCAGCTGGCCGGCAACTCCGTCGGGACGGACCGGAACTTCCTCGTCCGCGACATGCCGCTCGTCGTCGACCACCTGCACTACCGCATCATCGACGTGTCCACCATCAAGGAACTCGCGCGCCGCTGGTACACCCGCGCGTACTTCCAGGCGCCGCCGAAGACCGGCGGACACCGGGCCCTCGGCGACATCGAGGATTCGATCCGGGAGCTGCGCTACTACCGCGCCGCGGTCTTCGTGCCCTCCCCCGGCCCCGACTCGGCCACGAGCCGGGCGATCGCCGGAACGATCGCTCCCTGAGCCGGAGCGGACCTGCTCCGGGGCGCCTGTCCGGAGCACACCGAAAAGTGTGTAAACTTATATCCGCTGCCTGTCGCCGACAGCCCGGAACGAGATCCTGAGGGCCGGTCGGCGGAGACACATGGTGGGTATAGCTCAGTTGGCAGAGCGCCTGGTTGTGGTCCAGGAGGTCGCGGGTTCAACCCCCGTTACTCACCCTCAGTTGCCAGGGAAGATCCTGGCCGTATATGCCGTCCCGGAGACCGTCCGGGGCGGCATATGCATGTGCGGCCCCGCCCAGCCCGGCCTCGGACGGCAGCCCTCGGGCCGCCTACGCGGCCGACAGCACCGAAGGACCAGGAACCATGGAACGCACAGTGTTCGACGAGGATCACGAGCTCTTCCGCGACGTCGCCCGCGAGTTCAACGAACGGGCCGTCGCCCCCCACTACGCGGACTGGGACCGGCAGCACATGATGGACCGCTCCGTCTGGACCGCCGCGGGTGAGCAGGGCCTCCTCGGACTCGCGGTCCCCGAGGAGTTCGGCGGCGCGGGGATGCCCGACTACCGGTTCCGCTCGGTGCTCGACGAGGAATTCGCCCGCAGCAACCACCTCGCGGTGGGCCTCGCCTTCCACCTGCACGACGACCTCGTGCTCCCGCACCTCCTCGCCCACGGCTCCGACGACCTCAGGGAACGATGGCTCCCCGGCATGGTCTCCGGCGAGATCGTGACGTCCTGCGCCTGGACCGAGCCCGGGGCCGGCAGCGACCTGCGGGGCATCCGCACCCGGGCCGTGCGCGACGGCGACGACTGGCTGATCACCGGGCAGAAGGTGTTCATCGGCAACGGCATCAGCGGTGACGCGTCGCTCGTGCTTGCGCGCACCGACGGCAGCACGGGTCGCGGGGCCAGCGATTCCTTCTCGCTGTTCATGGTGCGCCGGGGCGAGGGCTACACGCCGGGCCGGCAGCTGGACAAGATGGGGCTGCGCGCCTCGGACACGGCCGAACTGTTCTTCGACAACGTGCGCGTACCCGGCGTCGACCTCGTGGGCGAGGTGGGTCAGGGCCTGCGCTACAGCCTGGAGCAGATCCCGCAGGGCCGCCTCGGCATCGCCGTGGCAGCCGCCGCCCTCGCACGGGCGACCTACGAGCAGACCCTCCGGTACGTGACCGACCGCAGCGCCTTCGGCGAGCGCGTGCTCGACTTCCAGGCCACCCGCCACGTCCTCGCCGACCTCCTGACCGAGGTCCAGGTGACGGAGACTTTCGTCGACCAGGCGGTCCTCGCGTTCAACGCCGGCACACTGACCCCGACGTCGGCCGCCCAGGCCAAGCTGTGGGCGAGCGAACGCGCGAAGTCCATCACGGACCGGTGCCTGCAGCTGCACGGCGGTTACGGGTACATCCTCGAATACCCGGTGTCGCAGGCCTTCCTCGCCGCCCGGCTGCTCACCATCTTCGGCGGCACCAGCGAGATCATGCGCGAGTCCATCGGGCGGTCCATCGCGGACCGTCCCACCCAGAACAGGTAGGTCCCATGGCAGTGCACCCCATCACCATCTCGGGTGAGCCCGTCCTCCACCGGCGTGCCCGGCCGGTGGAGGCGTTCGACGACGCGCTGCGCACGCTCGTCGCTGACCTGTTCGAGACCATGGACGCCGCGAACGGCGTCGGGCTCGCGGCACCGCAGGTGGGCGTCGGCCTGCGCGTCTTCGTGTACGGGATGGAGAACGACGACGGCGTGGCGCCGCGCGGCGTCCTCGTCAATCCCACGCTCGTCACCTCGAAGGTGCCCGGCTCCGATCCGGACCCGGACGACGAGGCCGAGGGCTGCCTGTCCGTCCCCGGGGAGGCCTTCCCGCTCAAGCGGGCGGACTGGGCGCGGATCTCCGGGTTCGACGGCGACGGCGCTCCCGTCGAGTTCGAGGCCACGGGGTGGTTCGCCCGGTGCCTGCAGCACGAGTACGACCACCTCGACGGCAAGCTGTACGTCGACCGCCTCGACGCCCGGCAGTCGCGGAAGGCCAGGAAGGCGATGAAGAGCAACGGGTGGGGCGTGCCGGGCCTGACCTGGATGCCCGGCGTCGACCCCGATCCGTTCGGCCACTGACGCCGGAGGACGTCCCGGCAGCGCGCCGGCCGAAGCGCCGTTCAGGAGTTCGTCGTGGCGCCGGAGCGTGCGTCGGGTTCCGGTGCCTCGACGAGGTCCTCGAGCCTCCTCACGCCCCGCAGGGGTCCGACGAGGGCCACGAGGGGCGCCAGGCAGGCGATCACGACGCCGACCACCACGGCTTCACGCACCCCGATGGTCTCGGCGAGGACACCCGCCAGGAGGCTCGCGAGCGCGAGCATCCCCCAGCTCACCATGCGCGACGCGGCGCCGAGGCGCCCCATCATCCCCGGCGGGCAGACCCGCTGGCGGAAGCTCGACCCCACCACGATGTTCCACGCGACACTCGCACCCATGACGAACATGCCGAGGACGCCCCACAGCATGCCCCACCCGGGGGTGATCACCAGGAGCGACGCGTAGCCGATCACGCCCGGGACCATGGACCAGCGCCAGAGCGGCCCGGACCCGAAGCGCTCGCCCAGAGAGTTCGCCGTCGTGCCGCCCACGGCGCCGCCCACCGAGGCCGCGGCCAGCAGCAGGCCGAGCCACACCTCCGACTCCCCCAGCGTCCTCAGCACCAGCACGACGAGCAGGGACGCGGCGATGTTGCCGCCCAGGTTCCACAGGGCAGCATTGAGGAGGATGGCCCGGAGCGGCGCCGTGCTGAAGGTGTAGCGCAGCCCCTCGGACATCTCCTGCAGGATGCGCCGGTCGCTCTGCGGCTGCACGACCTCGGCGACGTCGAGCCGCCGGAGGGAGACGAGGGACACCACCGAGGTGGCCAGTTGCACCATGAGCGTGTTGGACGCACCGACCGCGCTCGTGAGCCATCCCGCCATGGAGCGTCCCGCGGCGTCGGCGGCAGCTCCCCAGCCGGTGATCAGGCCGTTGCCCTCCATCAGCTCGTCCGCCGTGACCGCCTGCTGCACCACGGCCGCGTCGGCCAGCTGGAAGAACACCGACGCCAGGCCCGCCACGAAGGCGGCGGCGAAGAGCAGCGGTGTGGTGAGGAACCCGAGCCAGTACCCGAGCGGCAGGAGGGCGAGGACGACGACGCGTACAGCGAGCGCCGCCAGCATCACGGGCCTGCGCGGAAGCCGGTCGACCCAGACGCCGATCAGGAGGCCGAAGAGGAGCCAGGGCAGGAAGGTCATGCCGGCGAGCGCCGCCACGGCGAAGTCGCTCGCGTCGAGTTCCACGGCTGCGATGACGGGGAGGGCCACGGCGGCGACGGCGTTGCCGAAGACGCCGAACGTGCTCGAGATCATGAGGGCACGGAAATTGCGGTTGCGCGCCAGCAGTCGTCTACTCCCGGTACCCCCAGCGCTCATCCGATCACCCTAGCCCAGCCCCCCTACAGGCCACGGGCGCGTCGGGTCGATCCCCGGAACGACTTGGACGACCCTTGACCGGAGGGGTGTACCGTCCGATAATCCGGAGGCTCGGCAGTGCGCCTCCCCTGCCCGGTGGATCCGCCCGCCCCGGCCTCCTGAAGTTCCCGCGTTCTCCCATGGCTTAGAGGGGCCCTCTCCGATTGCCGCGCCCTCCGCAGAAGCGGAGAATAGGAGGCGGGAGCAGGTCCCGCGGTCGTTCCCCCAGCAGTATCGCGGTCGACCGGCTCCCGAGGCGGCTATAGACGCCGGGCGGTCCCCCTACCTCTTGAGACCGGGTACGGGGGGCCGCTTACTTCCTGATCGGAGCGGATCGCGGGCGGAGCCCGGAAAAGCGAACGGGTCAGCCCCTTTGCCCCAGCAGAAGACCGACCCGTTCGTACCGTCGCGCTTGTCGAGGAGACCCACGGCGGTGTTCACAGAGTATGTGGACGCGCACGGTTCGACAACGTGCGACGCGCCGGTGATCGGTAGAACGCTGTGCGCCGGTCCGGGGGAGGTCGAGGGATGGGTCGACCGATACGCCGGGTTCTGTCATCGCGCGCCGTCGCCGTCGCGCGAGTGGCGGCCATCCATCTACGGACGCCGTTGCCGACGCCCTCCAGCGGCCTACCCGTACCCTCGGGCGGGCAGCCCTCGAGCGGGCACTGTCTGGCCTTGCTCCGGGTGGGGTTTACCGAGCCACGCCGGTCACCCGGCGTGCTGGTGGTCTCTTACACCGCCTTTTCACCCTTACTGCCCGCGCAGGCCGGAGCCTGCACCGGGAAGCGGTCTCTTTTCTGTGGCACTGGCCTGCGGGTTACCCCGAGTGGGCGTTACCCACCACCCTGCCCTGCGGAGCCCGGACGTTCCTCGGTGGATCGGGCGCGTACGCACCGTCCAACGCGGCCGCCTGGTCGACCCATCCGTCGTCCATTCTAGACCGAGTCCACCGGCCCGCTCCCCGCCCCGCCGAGGACGGGAGGCCCGCGGAAGTTGGATAGGGTTGATCGGTGCTGATCCTGCTCCCTCCGTCCGAAGGCAAGTCCGCCGCCCGCACCGGCGCCCCCGTGCGGCTGGAGGACCTCCACTTCCCGGCGCTCGACGACGCCCGCCGGGAAGTGCTCGCCGCCCTCCGGGACGCGAGCGCGGGCCACGACGCCCACACCGTCCTCGGGGTCGGCGCCTCGCTCGTCGAGGACGTGCAGCGGAACCTCGTGCTCGACGTCGCCCCCGCCGCGCCGGCCCACGACATCTATTCGGGGGTGCTGTACGACGCCCTCGGATACGCGGCGATGACGCCCGTCCAGAAGCGCAGGGCGCGGGAGCGGTGCGTCGTCGTGTCAGCCCTGTGGGGCGCCATCGGCTTCGGCGACCGGATCCCCGCCTACCGCCTGTCCATTTCGGTGGACCTCCCGACCACGGGCGGCCTGGCCGGCTACTGGCGGAGGCATCTGGCCCTGCCGCTGGCAGAGCATGCCGGGACGGGGCTCGTCGTCGACTGCCGCTCGAGCACCTACGCCGCGGCCTGGGCCCCACCACCGCTGCAGAGCGCCGCCGTCAACGTGTTCCAGCTGCGGGACGGCCGCCGGACGGTCGTGTCCCACTTCGCCAAGCACACGCGCGGTGAGTTCGCGCGCCACCTGCTCACGCGACGCGGCACGGCGCCCGCCACGCCCGCCGCCCTGCTCGCGGCGGCCCGCGAGCAGTGGACCGCGGACCTCCGGCCCGCGACGGCCCGCAAGCCTGCGCAGCTCGACATCGTGCTCGACTGACGGGAGCCTCCTCGGTGGCCGACGCGGACCGGGCCGGTGCGGGAAGGCCCCGGGAGGCCGATCAGTCCGCGACCAGCTCCACCTCGAACCCCTCGGCGTTCTCGAGGTATGCGGCGTAGTGGTCCGTGCCCCCGGCGAAGGGGTGCCGGTCCTGGAACAGCAGGGTCCAGCCGTGGCTCGCCGCCCGGCGCGCCAGGAGGTCGACGGCGTCGCGGGAGCCGCCGCGGAAGGCGAGGTGGTTCACGCCGGGGCGGCGGCGCTCGTGTCCGCCGGCAGCGACGTCCGGTCCGCTCTCGAGCACGATGTAGAACTCGTCGGACCCGAAACTGACCCCGTGCTCCCACGACTCCTTCCGCGGGAACCCGAGGCGCTCGAGCAGCCAGCCCAGGCTCGCCTCGGCCGCGGGGAGGTCCTGCGTCCAGACCTCGACGTGGTGCAGCCTGCCCGCCGGGCGCGGTGTCTCGTCCGCCGGAGGCTTCGGCGTGGACTCCTGGGCCTGCGCAGCGGCGCGGGGCTTCCAGGGCACGCCGGCCATGCCGGCGTCCATCGCCTCGTTGGACAGCCGGTCGGCGTCCTTGTTGCGCTCGCGCGGGATCCACTCGTACGTCACCCGCCGCGGATCGAGGACCTTGCGGGCCTTCGCCGCGAGCACCTTCATGTCCGCGTGCTTGATCTGCCACCGCCCGGACATCTGCTCCACGACGAGCTTCGAGTCCATCTTCACGTGGACGGACGCCCTGGGATTGATCTCCCGTGCGAGCTCCAGCCCCGAGACGAGGCCGGAGTACTCGGCGACGTTGTTGGAGGCCTTGCCGATGTATGCGGCCTTCTCGACGAGGATGCGGCCCGTCTCCGGATCGCGTACCAGGGCGCCGTAGCCGGCGTGTCCCGGATTGCCGCGGGAACCGCCGTCGGCCTCGACGACGAGGCGGGCGGGCCCTTCGGCCGCTGCCTGGTCGTGCCCGGAGTCGTCGAGCGCGTAGGGGTCGAACAGTTGCTGATGCGTCACGGCTGCTGGGTGCCCCAGTCGCTCGAGCGCACGAGGATGCAGCCGGAGTCGGGGCAGAGCACGACGTCGTCGGGCGCCGCGCCGGCGATGTCGGCGAGGTCGCCGGGGCTGAGCTGCATGCCGGACCCCTCCGACTTGCCGTGGAACAGCCGTGCGGCGCCCACGCCGCGCTTGACGAGGATCCGCTCGTACACCGCGAGGAGGGCCGTCTCGAACGTCGACGCGAGCTCGTTGCGGCGTGCCTGGACGTCGACGCGCTGCACGTCGATGTCGGCGAGCTCGAGGTCACGCGCCTCCTCGAGTCCGCGGAGTTCCTCACGGACCGCGTCCGTGCGCACCTGGACCTCGTCGCGGGCGGTGCGCGCCGCCTCCACGCGTTCCATGACGTCGAGCTCCACGTCCTCGAGATCGGAGCGCCGCTTCGTCAGCGAGGCGACCTCGTGCTGCAGCGCAGTGAGGTCCTTCGACGTCCCGGTTCCGCTGTTGAGCCGCTTCTCGTCCCGTTCGAGGCGGTTCACGACGGACTGTACCTCGTCCTCCGCGCGCGTCAGTTCACGCTCGAGGTCCCCCAGCTCCGTGCTGGCCCGCACCAGTTCGGCATCCACCTCGGCCACGCGGGCGGCGGCGGCCCCGAGCGCGGGGTTGCCCCGGGCTGCGACGGCCTGGCGGGAGAGCTTGTTGAGGGTCGAGTCGAGGGCCTGCAGGTCGAGCAGGCGGAGTTGTTCCTCGGGTGCAGCCTTGGCCACGGTAAACCTCCGGGGGTCGGACGGATGGGGGTCGGTGGGCGTCGTCCCAGCCTAGGCCACCGCGACCCTCCGGGCCGTCCGGGACGGTCCGGCAGGCCGGGGAGTCAGTGGCCGGGCGTCAGCACGAAGTCCCAGGGGTCGGTGTTGACGCTGCTGACGCGGATGTCGGTGGTGAAGCCGTGGTCGGTGAGGACGGCGCCCAGGGCGTCGGCCGCCGGCGTGAGCCACAGCCATTCACTGCCGAAGTGGGAGACGTCGATCAGGTACGGCGGCCCGTCGCCCGCGGCCTCCCGCACCTCCGACGCCGGATGGTGGCGGAGGTCCGCCGTCACGTAGACATCCGCGCGGCTCGAACGGACGCGGTCGAACAGGGAGTCCCCCGCCCCTCCGCACACGGCGATCCGGCGCACCGGCGCGTCCTTGTCCCCGGCCACGCGCACGCCTCCGGCGACCGCGGGGAGGATCGAGAAGACGGCCTCGGCGAAGGACCCGAGCGTCACGGCGGCCGGGAGGTCGCCCACGCGCCCGATGCCCTCCTCCGGCAGCCCGTCCGCGGCGGGGACGAGCGGCTCCGTGCCCTCCAGCCCCAGGGCGTCCGCCAGCACGTCGGAGACGCCGCCCACGGCGCTGTCCCCGTTGGTGTGCACGGTGACGAGGGCGCAGCCCGCCTCGATCAGCCGGTGGACGACGTCGCCCTTGAACCCTGAGGCCGCGACGCTGGAGACGGGCTTGAGCAGCAGGGGGTGGTGGGACACGATCATGGTCGCGCCCCAGTCGAGCGCCTCGTCGAGGACCGCGCCCGTCGGGTCGACGGCGAAGAGGATCTTCTCCACGCTCGTCCCGGACCGGCCGGCCACCAGCCCGACGGCGTCCCACCCCTCGGCGAGCTTCTCGGGCCACAGCTCCTCGATGGCCACCAGGACATCGCCGACGGTCGGTACGCGGCCCGCGGGTGGGGGGACGGTCGTCGGACGGGCGCCGTGCTCGTTCTGTTCCATGACACCAGTAATACCCGCCCCCGACGACCCCTCCAAGCCTTGGCCGTTCACCCGGGGCGGAGGAGAGCCGGGAATCATCGGGGCGCACCGCGCATTGACACTGTCATGAAGACTTTCGTGCTCGGTGGGGGCTGTTTCTGGTGCCTCGATGCCCTCTACCAGAAGACCCGTGGCGTGACCGAGGTGGTCTCCGGCTACACCGGCGGCCATACGCGGCACCCTGACTACGACTCCGTCTGCTCCGGCACGACGGGACACGCCGAGGTCGTCGCGGTGTCCTTCGACGAGACCGTCATCCCGGAGGACGTCGTCCTGGACATGTTCTTCGTGTCCCACGACCCGACCACCCTGAACCGGCAGGGCTACGACGTCGGCACGCAGTACCGGAGCGTCATGTACTACCAGGACGCCGAGCAGAAGACGCTGTTCGAGGAGGCGATCACCCGCAACCAGGAGAACTGGAAGAACCCCATCGTCACCGAGGTCAGCAGGCTCCCGCAGTTCCACGTCGCGGAGGACTGGCACCAGAACTTCTACGCCAAGCACCCCGAACAGGGCTACTGCCAGGTGATCATCAACCCGAAGCTGTCGAAGGCCCGCAAATATTACGCCCAGTGGCTCGCCGCCTAGGCGCACCCGTGGCCACCCGTTAAGCTGACCGCCGTCGCTCCGGGGGCAGCCGTCCGGCCGCGACGGTCGACACCGTCCCCTCCCCTTTCCCGAACAGGCAGGCTCCGCATGGCAAAGATCTACGACGACGTCACACAGCTCGTGGGACGGACACCCCTCGTCCGGCTGAACCGCCTGACCGAGGGCCTCGACGCGCAGGTCGCCGTCAAGCTCGAGTTCTACAACCCCGCCAACAGCGTGAAGGACCGTATCGGCGTCGCCATCATCGACGCGGCGGAGCGCGCAGGAGCCCTCCAGCCCGGCGGGACGATCGTCGAGGGGACGTCCGGGAACACCGGGATCGCCCTGGCAATGGTGGGCGCGGCACGCGGCTACCGCGTCATCCTGACGATGCCCGAGACCATGTCCACCGAGCGGCGGGTCATGCTGCGGGCGTACGGCGCCGAGATCGTGCTCACGCCGGGCTCCGAAGGGATGCGGGGCGCCGTCGAGCGGGCGAAGGACATCGTCGCGACGACGGAGAACGCCATCTGGGCGCAGCAGTTCGCCAATGCGGCGAACCCCGCCATCCACCGCACCACTACGGCCGAGGAGGTCTGGGAGGACACGGACGGCGAGGTGGACATCTTCGTGGCGGGCGTCGGGACCGGCGGCACCATCACGGGCGTCGGGCAGGTGCTCAAGGAGCGCAAGCCCGGCGTGCAGATCGTCGCCGTCGAACCCGCGGACTCCCCCATCCTCAACGGCGGCGCCCCAGGCCCGCACAAGATCCAGGGCCTCGGGGCGAACTTCATCCCCGAGAACCTCGACCGCGAGGCGTACGACGAGGTGCTCGATGCCACGGTGGAGGATTCGGTCCGCGTGGCACGGGCGCTCGGCACGCAGGAGGGCATCCTCGGCGGGATCTCGTCGGGAGCCATCGTCTGGGCGGCCCTCGAGCTCGCGAAGCGTCCCGAGAACGCCGGTAAGCTCATCGTGGCGGTCGTCTGCGATTTCGGTGAGCGCTACATCTCCACGGTCCTCTTCGACGACATCCGCGGCTGAGCCGTCCCGCCCGTTCCGACGATTCCCAACCATTCCCGAGAAGGTAGCCGGTGAGCTTTCTAGAACGACTGCGCGAGGACCTCGATACCGCGCGCACCCACGATCCGGCTGCCCGTGGGTCCCTCGAGAACACTCTCGTGTACTCCGGGCTCCACGCCATCTGGGTCCATCGGCTCACCCATCGCATGTGGCGGAACGAGAAGCTGCGGTTCCCGGCACGCGTGCTGTCGCAGGCCGCGCGTGCGCTCACCGGGATCGAGATCCACCCGGCGGCCACGATCGGGCGCAGGTTCTTCATCGACCACGGCATGGGGATCGTCATCGGCGGCACCGCGGAGATCGGTGACGACGTCATGCTGTACCAGGGCGTGACGCTCGGCGGCCGGTCGCTCGAGAAGGTGAAGCGTCACCCCACCATCGGCGACCGCGTCACCATCGGCGCCGGAGCCAAGGTCCTCGGGCCGATCACGATCGGCGCGGGCAGCGCGGTCGGCGCGAACGCCGTCGTCGTGAAGGACACCCCTCCGGACTCGATCGTGACCGGCATCCCGGCGACGTTCCGCCACCGCGACTCGCGCCGGGAGACGCAGCCCGCCGTGGATCCCGCCGAATACGTGGACCCCGCCATCTACATCTAGCACGTCCCGACAGCCAGGACGCCCGGCCCCCTGCGTGCAGGGGACCCGTCAGTGGGTGTCGACGGCCTCGATCTCGGACTTGTCCTCGCCCCACAGCGTGTGGAACGTGCCGTCGGTGTCCACGCGGTTGTAGGTGTGGGCGCCGAACAGGTCGCGCAGGCCCTGCGTGAGGGCGGCCGGGAGGCGCTTGCGGCGCAGGCCGTCGTAGTAGGCCAGCGACGCCGAGAAGACCGGTACGGGGATGCCGAGCTGGACGGCGGTCGCCACCACGCGGCGCCAGGCCGGCACCGCGCCGGCGATCGCCTCGGCGAACGCGGGGGCCAGCAGCAGGTTCGCGGGGCGCTCGTCGGCCACGGCGTAGGCCTTCATGATGTCGTCGAGCAGTTCGGCCCTGATGATGCAGCCGGCGCGCCACAGGGACGCGATCTCGTCGAGCCTGAGCTCCCAGCCGTACTCCTTCGCCGCAGCTGTGAGCATGTCGATGCCCTGCGCGTAGCTGACCAGCTTCGAGGCGTAGAGCGCGAGCCGGACGTCCTCGACGAAGGTGTCCGGGAGGTCGACGGTCCCCTCGTGGCCCTGCAGGATGTCCTGGGCCTGGAGGCGCTGCTCGAGCTGGGAGGACAGCGCCCGGGCGAACACGGATTCGGCGATGCCCGACGTCGGGCTGCCCAGTTCCAGCGCGGACACCACGGTCCAGCGGCCGGTCCCCTTCTGGCCGGCCGCGTCGACGACCACATCGACGAAGGGCTTGCCGGTGCGCTCGTCGGTGTGCCCGAGGACCTCGGCGGTGATCTCGATGAGGAAGGAGGACAGCGTGCCGCTGTTCCAGTCCGTGAAGATCTTCGCCTGGTCGGCCGGTTCGATCCCGGCACCCGAGCGGAGGAGGTCGAAGGCCTCGCCGATGACCTGCATGTCCGCGTACTCGATGCCGTTGTGCACCATCTTCACGAAGTGGCCGGCGCCATCCGTGCCGATCCAGCGGCAGCACGGCTCGCCCTTGTACTTCGCGGAGATCTTCTCGAGCATCGGGCCGAGGGAGTCGTAGGACTCGCGGGAGCCGCCGGGCATGATGGACGGGCCGAGGAGCGCGCCCTCCTCGCCGCCCGACACCCCGACGCCGACGAAGTGCATTTCGTGCCGGGACAGGGCCGCCTCGCGGCGCCGTGTGTCCTCGTAGTGCGAATTGCCGCCGTCGATGACGATGTCCCCGGGTTCCAGGAGAGGGGTGAGCTGGTCGATCACCGAGTCAACGGGCTTGCCCGCCTTCACCATGATGAGCACGCGGCGCGGCTTCTCGAGGGAGTCGACGAGCTCCTGCAGTGTCTCGGTGCGGATGAACTCGCCGTCGCCGCTGTGCTTCTGCAGCAACGCGTCCGTCTTCTCCACCGACCTGTTGTGCAGGGCCACGGTGTAGCCGTTGCGGGCGAGGTTCCGGGCGAGGTTCGCCCCCATCACTGCCAGGCCTGTGACGCCGATCTGTGCGCTCAATGTGTTCTCCGTCGTTAGTCTGCTGGATGCAGATCGCTGCATCTGCCGGTGCTTCGGGCGTTCCCGCGCCGGCCATCCGGTCGCTTTCACACTATTACCGTGCGCGCACCGGCCGCCAGAGAAGCCGTCGCATGCCGTGTTTTGTGTCCTGGGCTCCTCCCGCGGGTAGCGTGTCCGACGCGACAGCCTCCCGGCTGGGTCGCTGGCGGCATCCGTGAAAGAATGGTAAGGATGTCCGACGTTACGGTAACCCCCGCCCTTGCCCCCGACGCTTCCGCGCGCCCCCAGGTGCGGCCCGAGGTGGAGGGCGCGCAGCCGATCGTCTCGAGCGACGGCCGGCCCCTGCTGCAGTTCAAGTCCCCGAGGGTCAGCCAGCCACCCGTGCACCTCGCCGACCTGACGCTCGCCGAACGCCAGGACCGCCTGAAGGAGCTGGGCCACCAGGGCTTCCGTGCCAAGCAGCTGTCGACGCACTACTTCACGCACTACACCACGGACCCGGCGGCGATGAGCGACCTGCCGAAGGCGGGCCGCGAGGAGCTGGTCTCGGCGATGTTCCCGCCACTGCTCACCGAGGTGAAGCGGCTGACCACGGACAACGGCGACACCATCAAATTCCTGTGGCGCCTGTTCGACGGCGCCCTCGTGGAGTCGGTCCTCATGCGCTATCCCGGGCGTGTGACGCTCTGCGTGTCCTCGCAGGCCGGGTGCGGCATGAACTGCCCGTTCTGCGCCACGGGCCAGGCCGGCCTGACCCGCAACATGTCGACGGCGGAGATCGTCGACCAGGTCGTCGCCGCGAACCGCGCGCTCGCCGAGGGTGCGCTCGGCGACCTGCGCACGGATGGCGGGCACGACGCCGACCGGGTCACCAATATCGTCTTCATGGGCATGGGTGAGCCCCTGGCGAACTACAAGCGGGTCATGGGTGCGCTGCACCGCTTCGTCGACGACTCCCCCGAAGGCCTCGGCATGTCGGCCCGCAACATCACGGTCTCCACCGTGGGCCTCGTGCCGGCCATCAACAAGCTCGCGGCCGAATCGCTGCCGGTCACCTTCGCACTCTCCCTCCACGCGCCCGACGACGAGCTCCGCGACGAGCTCATCCCCGTCAACACGCGCTGGAAGGTGGACGAGGCCCTCGACGCGGCCTACAACTACTACCGCACCACGGGCCGGCGCGTGAGCATCGAGTACGCGCTGATCAAGGACATGAACGACCACGCCTGGCGTGCCGACCTGCTGGCGAAGAAGCTCAACCAGCGCGGCCGCGGCTGGGTGCACGTCAACCCGATCCCGCTCAACCCCACGCCCGGCTCCATCTGGACGGCGTCGGAGAAGAGCGTGTCGACCGAGTTCATCAACCGTCTCCGCGCCGCCGGCATCCCGACCACGCTGCGGGACACCCGTGGCAAGGAGATCGACGGGGCCTGCGGGCAGCTCGCCGCCGGCGAATAGCAGGCGCCCGGATTGGCGGAACACGTCGGCCGGCCGGTATAGTCTTCCCTCGTGATGCAGCCGCCCGGCAGCCGCCGGGACGGCGGATCGCAGGACGAGGGTCTTTAGCTCAGCTGGTAGAGCGCCACGTTTACACCGTGGATGTCATCGGTTCGATCCCGGTAGGACCCACCACGAGAAACCCCGCCCATCGAGGGATATCCTCCCCTGACAGGCGGGGTTCTCTGCTGTCCGGGCAGGGGCAGGCGTACGTGGCCGATCAGGTGGCGCGTGGCATCCCGAGGAACAGCCGCGAGAGCGGTGTCCGGTGGAGGACCAGGGCGACGGACCACGGCAGGACCAGGGCGACCAGCAGGACCCAGGGCGACCGTTCCGCGTCCGGCACGTCGAGCAGCCAGAGGACGTACGTGTGGGTCAGCACCACCATCAGGCAGCCCGCGGCGAGCCTTCCCGCCAGGGCATGGACCCAGCCGGGCAGCAGCGGGAACAGGCCCTCGAGCATCAGCAGGAGGCCGACGTCGATCAGCACCGCGACGACGACCCCGAGCACCGGCGTACCGAGCTCGCCGTACTTCATGTCCAGGGGCGCCGACACCCCGGCGAGGACCGGTGCCGCGCCCGCGGCGAGGCACAGTGCGCCGACCCGGATCGGCGCCCTCACCCGACCGCGGAGGTGCTGCAGTCCCTGGCCCGCGAGCAGGAAGACGAGCGCGCCCCCTGCCACGCCGAGCGACATGGGCAGCGGCGCGAGCACCTCCCTGAACAGATCGGTGAGAAGCGCCAGGCCGGTGACGAGCGCTACCCGGAGGACGAGCGGGACACGCTCGAGGACCCGGAACAGGACGGCCGAGAGGAACAGCGCCGGCATGAACCAGTACGCCCCGAACGGTCCTGCATTGAGGGACCCGCCCAGGAGGGGCAGGATCACCGCCTCCGGCGTCAGCGTCCCGCGATGCTGATGGATGGCGACGTGGACGATCAGGGTCACGACCAGCCAGGCGAAGAACGGCGCCATGATCGTCCCGAAGCGCTTCTTCGCCTCCGTCACCGACACCCGTCGGGTCCCCGGTTCCCGGGCTCTCCAGAGATACCCGGACAGCAGGAAGAATGCGGGGACGTGCCAGGTGTAGAGGCCGGCGTCGACGAGCGGGCCCGACCAGACGTGCCCGGCGACGACCCCGACGACCGCGAGGACCCGCAGGGCGTCGATGGCCCCGGAGCGGACCGACGGCGCGTCCGGCGTCGGCGCGCCCGGTGTCGGTGCACGCAGGGTCGTCAAGCGCTCCTCCACGGTCGGATGAATGGGTATCGATCCAAGCGTGGCCCGGCCGGTGGCCGGATACCAATCCCGACGGCCGGTGACGGGAGGTGGCACTTTCGTCGACGGCATGGTTCACGGGGCCGTCCGCCCGCGGATCCGGCAGAGCGGCTAGCCCTGCACCTCCTGGATGCCGACCGGCTCGCCGTCCGCGAACGTCACGACATAGTCCTGGCCCATGATGGTGACAGTGCACTGCAGCGTCCCGGTGCTGCGGCAGTCGTCCCCCGGGTCCGGTGCCGTCCCGGGTTCCTCGAAGATCGGTTCCAGCAGCACGGGGTCGATCCCCGGCGGCGTGGGCTCGTGGAAGGGGAGGGATCCGGGCGGGATGCAGGTGTAGGGATCGGCCGGGTCGGTCCACCAGGCGCCGGCCTCCGTGATCGGGCACTGCGGGTAGGGCGGTGAGGGGAGGTCCTCCGGAGGCAGGTCCCCGCCCATCCCGCTGCCAGACGGCCGCGGCGACGGCGACGGCGACGGCGACGGCGACGGCGACGGATCAGTGTCGGCCGCGGACGCGCCGGGCAGGGATGCGTCGGTGCGGTCCTGGAGGCCGTCGTGCACGCGGTCCTGCACACCCTCCTGCACGCCGGCCGGCGACGGAGCTTCGGCCGCAGGTGCCTGGACGGCCACGGGGACGTCCTCCGCGGCCTGGCTCCCGGGTTCCATCAGCAGGGGTTGGACGACGAGGACCGCCGCCGTGCCGAGAGCGATGAGAAGAGACCTAGTCGAAGAACGCATTTTCCACCCCGGTTGAGAGACCAATGGGATGAACCTATGACGCCCCGGGAGGCGCGGAAACAGTAGTACCTACTCGGTTTCTCCTCGAACTACTCGCACCGGGCGTGGATAATCCCCTGGGCCTGCCCGAGGTCCGGCAACTGCCGTGCGAGGTAGTCCAGGGCCTCCGAGACGCCCGCCTCGATCTTCAGGGACGCGAACTCGTCGCCCCTCGTCGGCCCCCGGTTGATGATCACCACGGGCTTGCCGGCCTTCGCCGCGTGGCGGACGAACCGCAGCCCGCTCATGACGGTCAGCGAGGACCCGGCGACGAGGAGCGCACCGGCGTCGTCGACCATCGCGTAGGCCTCCGCGACGCGGCCCTTGGGCACGTTCTCCCCGAAGTACACGAAGTCCGGCTTCAGCATCCCGCCGCAGACCGGGCAGGGGGCCATCACGAAGTCGCCCGTGTCGTCGACGTCGGCGTCGGCGTCCGGCGCGACATCCCCCGCATCCGACTCCCGCTCGAGATAGCCGGGGTTGAGCCCCTCGAGGATGTCGGCGATCCGTGACCGCGGGAAGGTGGACGCGCACTGCAGGCAGACGACGCGGTCGAAGGTGCCGTGCAGGTCGATGACGTTGACGCTGCCCGCAGAGGAGTGGAGCCTGTCGACGTTCTGCGTGATCAGCCCGGACAGCAGGTGCCGCTGTTCCAGCAGCGCGACGGCCGCGTGGCCCGCATTGGGGTCCGCCCGGCGGAGGTGCCGCCAGCCCACGTGGTTCCGTGCCCAGTACCTGCGACGCAGCGCCTCGTCCCCGACGAACTGCTGGTAGGTCATGGGACTGCGCGGCACCGACTCCGGTCCGCGGTAGTCCGGGATGCCGGAGTCCGTGCTCAGGCCCGCCCCGGTCAGGACGGCGAGCCGGTGGCCGCCCAGCAGGGCGACGGCCCGGTCCAGGAGCCGGCGTTCGTCCTGGCCGAGCGGGGTGAGGCCCTCCGCGGGCGCCGCACTCACGAAGCCCGTCAGGCCGAGCCCCGGATTCGAGGCGGGACCGGGCAGGTCGTCCGGCGAACGGCCGGACCCGGCGGTCACAGTGCGGCTTCGACCGAGCTCAGCGCGCGGGCGTAGTCCGCGATGGGCCGCCCCTGCCCGTGGGGCGAGGAGACGACCGCACGCACGGTCCCGGAGCCGTCCAGGACGTAGCTGATGCGTTCGGCGTAACCGTGGACGTCGTCGAAGGCGTCGAAGGCCCGCGTGACGGTCCCATGGGGCCAGAAATCCGCCAGGAGGTCGAAGGAGATGTCGTTCGCGTCGGCGAAGGCACGCAGTGTGTACTTGTGGTCGACGGACACCGCGACGAGGCTCACACCCGCGGCGTCGAAGAGGTCGAGGTTGTCCCGCAGCTGACCGAGTTCGTCGGTGCACACCCGCGAGAAGGCGAAGGGGAAGAAGACGACGACCGCGCCGCCGACCAGCGATTCACTCTCGACGGTCTCGCCGAACTGGTTCGCGAGCGTGAATTCAGGGGCGACGGCCCCTACGTCCAGTGCCAAGGCCTACTGCTTCCGCCGGCTGACGAGCCGCGTCGCCGACCATTCCCTGGAGACGCCGGCCGACGACGTCGAGTGGAGGCCGGCGGTGGGGGCTGCTTCCTGCACATCTGCGGGCGAGACGTAGCCGGGGCGGCCGGACTTGGGGGTGAGCAGCCACACGACGCCCGAGGCGCCCAGCGAGGTCAGGGCGTCCACGAGGGCGTCCACGAGGTCCCCGTCACCGTTCCGCCACCACAGGAGGACGCCGTCGACGACGTCCTGGTCGTCCTCGGTGAGCAGTTCGGACCCCACACCCTCCTCGAGGTTCTCCCGGAAGTCGAAGTCGACGTCGTCGTCGTATCCGAGCTCCTGAACGAGGTCTCCGTTCTTGAAACCCAACTTGCCTGCCACGTTGACCGCAGTGGCGGCTTCAGCCTCGCTCACTTAGCTCCTCCTGAAAAGACGGGACTGTCGCATGACGGTCCCTGGTATGGATGTACATGCCACCAGCCAACACCCTTATGCGCCAAGCATCAAGCCAGTCAACGGATTTGGACGGCCCGCGGCCCGCGGCCCGTCGCCCGGGCGGGCGGACGACGTGTGTGCAAGCCCTCGGCGTAATCTGCCCCGAGTCCCCGCTCCTGCTACGCACCGACCGCACGGCGGCGATAGAGTGAGGCGGTATATGGCCGCGGTGGTAGCGCCGGGCATGCATCTCTGCGCGGGCCCAACGAGCCGTGCGCAGGCACTAAGCGACACGGACAAGATCCGTGGAAGTGGAGAGATATCGCGTGGCTGCAGAACAAGGTACGGCGGATATTCTGAGCGGTCTGACGGTCGGCAAGCCCGACGGCGATCCCGAGGAGACCGCGGAGTGGATCGAATCCCTCGACCAGCTGATCAGCACCCAGGGCACCGAGCGCGCGCAGTACATCATGCGCTCGCTGCTGCAGCGTGCAGGTGCGCAGTCCGTGGGCGTGCCCATGGTCACGACGACGGACTACGTCAACACGATCCCCGCGGACCAGGAACCCGAGTTCCCGGGCGACGAGGAGATCGAACGCAAGTACCGCGCATGGTTGCGCTGGAACGCGGCCGTCATGGTGCACCGCGCGCAGCGCCCGGAGATCGGGGTCGGCGGGCACATCTCGACGTACGCCGGCGCGGCGACGCTGTACGAGGTGGGCTTCAACCACTTCTTCAAGGGCAAGGACCACCCGAGCGGTGGCGACCAGGTGTTCTTCCAGGGCCACGCCTCCCCCGGGATGTACGCGAGGGCGTACCTCGAAGGGCGCCTGACCGAGGAGGACCTCGACGGGTTCCGGCAGGAGAAGTCGAAGGAGGGACACGCGCTGTCCTCCTATCCGCACCCCCGCCTGATGCCCGACTTCTGGGAGTTCCCGACGGTCTCCATGGGCATCGGCCCCATGAACGCCATCTACCAGGCGCAGTCCAACCGCTACCTGCACAACCGCGGCTTCAAGGACACCGCCGACCAGCAGGTGTGGGCCTTCCTCGGCGACGGCGAGATGGACGAGCCCGAATCGCGCGGCCTGCTCCAGCTCGCCGCGAACGAGAAGCTCGACAACCTGAACTTCGTGATCAACTGCAACCTGCAGCGGCTCGACGGACCCGTCCGCGGCAACGGCAAGATCATGCAGGAGCTCGAGGCGTTCTTCCGCGGTGCGGGCTGGAACGTCATCAAGGTCGTCTGGGGGCGCGAGTGGGACTCGCTGCTCGAGAAGGACAAGGACGGCGCCCTGGTCGACATCATGAACCAGACGCCCGACGGCGACTACCAGACGTACAAGGCCGAGTCCGGCGGGTTCGTCCGCGACCACTTCTTCGGCAAGTCCCCGGAGACCAAGGCGATGGTCGAGGACCTCTCCGACGACGAGATCTGGAAGCTCAAGCGCGGCGGGCACGACTACCGCAAGGTCTACGCGGCCTACAAGGCGGCCACGGAGTTCAAGGGCAAGCCGACCGTCATCCTCGCGAAGACCGTCAAGGGCTACGGCCTCGGCCCGCACTTCGAGGGCCGCAACGCGACCCACCAGATGAAGAAGCTGACGAACGAGGACCTCAAGGCGTTCCGCGACCACCTGCGCATCCCCGTCACCGACGAGCAGATCGACGACGACCTCTACAACGCGCCGTACTACCACCCGGGTGCCGACGCGCCCGAGATCAAGTACCTGATGGAGCGCCGCCGCGAACTCGGCGGATTCGTCCCGGAGCGGCGCACCAAGCACGCCGATATCGTCCTGCCGGGCGACAAGGCCTACGAGACGGCCAAGCGCGGATCCGGCAAGCAGATGGCCGCGACCACCATGGCGTTCGTCCGCATCCTGAAGGACCTCATGCGGGACAAGGAGTTCGGCAAGCGGATCGTGCCGATCATCCCGGACGAGGCGCGGACCTTCGGCATGGACTCGTTCTTCCCGACGGCGAAGATCTACAACCCGAACGGCCAGAACTACCTGTCGGTGGACCGCGACCTGGTCCTCGCCTACAAGGAGTCCGTCGAGGGCCAGATCCTGCACGCCGGCATCAACGAGGCCGGGTCCATGGCCGCGTTCACCGCCGCCGGCACGGCCTACGCCACACAGGGCCAGCCGCTCATCCCGATCTACGTCTTCTACTCGATGTTCGGGTTCCAGCGCACGGGTGACTCGATCTGGGCCGCCGCGGACCAGATGTCCCGCGGCTTCATCATCGGCGCGACGGCCGGCCGGACCACGTTGACCGGCGAGGGGCTGCAGCACGCCGACGGCCATTCGCCGATCCTGGCGTCGACGAACCCCGCCGTGATCACCTACGACCCGGCGTTCGGGTACGAGATCGGGCACATCGTCCGCGACGGCCTGAACCGGATGTACGGGGACATCGGCGACAAGCCCGAGTCCTCCCGCAACGTCATGTACTACATCACCGTGTACAACGAGCCGTTCGTGCAGCCGGCCGAACCCGAGGAACTCGACGTCGACGGACTGCTGAAGGGCATCTACCTGCTGAAGCCCGCCAAGGTGGACGGGCCCCGCACGCAGCTGCTCGCCTCCGGCGTGGCCGTCCCGTGGGCCCTCGAGGCGCAGAAGATCCTGGCGAAGGACTGGGGTGTCTCGGCCGATGTCTGGTCCGTGACGTCCTGGAACGAACTGCGCCGCGACGGCCTCGAGGCCGAGGAGGATGCGTTCCTCAACCCCGGCGCCGAGGCCCGCAAGCCGTTCGTCACACAGCAGCTCGAGGGCGCGACGGGTCCCATCGTCGCGGTCTCCGACTTCATGAAGGCCGTCCCCGACCAGATCCGCCAGTTCCTGCCGAACGAGTTCGCGACGCTCGGCGCCGACGGGTTCGGTTTCTCAGACACGCGGGCCGCGGCTCGCCGGTTCTTCAAGATCGACAGCCACTCCGTCGTCGTCCGTGCGCTGGAGATGCTCGCCCGCCGCGGTGAGGTCGACGCGAACGCACCCAAGGAGGCGATCGAGAAGTACCGCCTGCTCGACGTGAACGCCGGGACCACCGGCAACGCGGGCGGCGACTCCTAGAGCCGCCACCCCGCTCGGGGGCGATGGCGGGGGCGGCCCACCGCTGCTCCCGCCGTCGCCCCTTTTTTGTAGCTCCTCCACAAATACGGGAGGACGGCGCCGAGACCGTATGCTCGGAGGATGCCGCAGCCCGAAGACGTCCCCGGTCGCGCCCGGAGCGCCGCCGGAGCCACCAACGCTGGGCCCGCGCCGGCGGACCCGGCCACCGTCGAGAAGCTGCGGGCGACGATCGGCTCGCTCTCGACGGCGACCCTCAAGCAGCTCGACGCGGACCTCCCGTGGTACCGAGGGCTCCGCGCCGACGAGCGGTCGGCCCTCGGCATGGTGGCCCAGAAGGGCATCGCCTCCTTCGTCAACTGGTACCAGAAGCCCGTCTCCCCCGCCTGGGTGCTCAGCGACGTCTTCGGCACGGCCCCGACGGAACTGACCCGGTCGATCAGCCTGCAGAAGGCCCTGCAGCTCATCCGCGTGGTGGTGCAGGTCGTCGAGGACCACGTGCCGTTCCTGGCCCCCGCGGCCGACCAGGGCCCCCTGCGGGAGGCCGTGCTCCGCTACTCGCGCGAGGTGGCGTTCGCCGCGGCCGACGTCTATGCACGGGCGGCGGAGACCCGGGGATCCTGGGACACCCGCCTCGAGGCCCTCGTCGTCGACGCGATCCTTCGCGGCGAGAGCTCGGACGCGCTCCGCTCGCGCATCGCCGCCGTGGGCTGGAAGTCTCAGGCCCGCATCACGGTCATGGTGGGCAGCGCCCCGCAGGAGCCCGACGCGGGTTTCCTCAACGAGCTCCGGCGCGTCACCGGCCGGCTCGCCGAGGACGTCCTCGTGGGCATCCAGGGCGAGCGGCTCATCCTCGTCCTCGGGGGCGTCCGGGACCCGGACAAGGCGTACCCGAGGATCACCGAGCTGTTCGGGGCCGGCGCCGTCGTCCTCGGTCCCGAGGCCGAGTCGCTCGTCGAGGCGAGCACCTCCGCCCAGGCCGCGTTCGCGGGGCTCACCGCCGCCCGCGCCTGGCCCGGGGCGCCCCGTCCCGTCTCCTCCGAGGACCTCTGGCCCGAGCGCGTGATGTCCGGCGACGACACCGCGCGCCGCGCCCTGGTCCGCACCATCTACCGCCCCCTCCTGGCGGCCTCCAACGGCCTCGAGCAGACGCTCTCCGCCTACCTCTCCCTCGGCTCCTCCCTGGAGGCGACGTCCAGGTCCCTCTTCGTGCACGCGAACACGGTCCGGTACCGGCTCCGCCGCGTCTGCGACGTGACCGGCTGGGACCCGCTGGTCGCCCGGGAGGCATTCGTCCTGCAGACGGCGCTCGTGGTCGGGCGCCTCTCGGCCCCGCCTCCGCCCGTCGCCGCACCGGGCGGAGGGTCAGCGGGCGGTACACCACGTGGCGTTCGACCGAACGGTGCGCGCACCTCGGGAGCAGCAGCCGTCGACTTCGCCGGAGACTTGTAGACTTCCTACAACGCGGCACAGCCAGCTTGGTTCAGCCGAACACCCGATAATGCCTCGCCGATTTGGAAAGCTGGAACAGTGCTTGCAATCGCCTGCCCCGGACAGGGCTCACAGACCCCGGGCTTCCTGAGCCCCTGGCTCGAGCTCCCCGGGGTCCGCGACCACCTCGAGCGACTCAGCGACCGCGCCGGGACGGACCTCGTGCGGCACGGCACCGTCTCCGACGAGGACACCATCAAGGACACGGCGGTCGCCCAGCCGCTCATCGTCGCCGCGGGCCTCGTGACGGCGCGTGTGCTCCTCGAAGGCCGTGCGCTGACCGCCGCCACCGTCGTCGCCGGCCACTCGGTCGGAGAGCTCACCGCCTCGGCCGTGGCCGGAGCCCTCAGCGAGGACGACGCCGTCGCCTTCGTCCGCGTCCGTGCCACGGCGATGGCGGAAGCGGCCGCAGCGCGGCCGACGGGCATGAGCGCCGTCCTCGGCGGCGACGCCGCCGAGGTGGCGGAACGCCTCGCCGAACTGGGCCTCACGGCCGCCAATGCGAACGGTGGCGGGCAGGTCGTCGCGGCCGGGACACTCGAGCAGCTCGGCGAGCTCGCCGCGAACCCCCCGGCCAGGGCCCGCGTCATCGCCCTGAAGGTCGCGGGCGCGTTCCACACCGACCACATGTCCCCCGCCGTCACGGCGCTCGAGGCGCTGCGGCCCTCACTCGCACCGGCGGACCCCGTGGCCACACTGATGTCCAACCACGACGGCCGGCCCGTGGCCACCGGGGACGGCAACCTCGACAGCCTGATCGCCCAGGTCTCCCGCCCCGTCCGCTGGGATCTGTGCATGGAGTCGATGCAGTCCATGGGCGTCACCGGCATGATCGAGCTGTCCCCCGCGGGCACTCTGACGGGGCTGGCGAAACGCGGAATGCGCGGCACGGCGACGCTCGCCGTAAAATCGCCCGAGGACCTGGACGCCGCCCGCAGCTTCATCGAGGAGCACTCGCGGACCACGGACCTCGATCCGTCCCTTACCTCCGAAGGACCCCAGTGAGCATCACCGCCCTCAAGCAAGCCCCTCTCCGCGAGCACACGCGCATCCTCGGCGTCGGCGCCTACCGCCCCGGGATCATCGTCACCAACGACGACGTCTGCCAGTGGATCGACTCCTCCGACGAGTGGATCCGGCAGCGCACCGGCATCGTGACGCGCCACCGCGCGCCCCGGGACGTGAGCGTCATCGACATGGCGGAAGCGGCCTCCCGGGAGGCACTCACGTCCGCAGGCATCGACGCGTCGCAGATCGGCGCCGTCCTGGTGTCGACGGTGACCCACCCCTACGCCACCCCCTCCGCGGCCGCGCAGCTGGCCGACCGCCTCGGTGCCACGCCGGCGCCTGCCTACGACATCTCGGCCGCCTGTGCAGGCTACTGCTACGGCATCGCCCAGGGTGATGCCCTGGTCCACGCCGGGACCGCCGACTACGTGCTCGTCGTCGGGGTGGAGAAGCTGTCCGACTTCATCGACAACGCGGACCGCACCATCTCCTTCCTCCTCGGCGACGGCGCCGGCGCCGTCGTCATCGGCCCCGGCGACTCCGCGGGCATCGGCCCGTCCGTGTGGGGCTCCGACGGCAGCAAGCACGAGGCCATTCGGATGACCCGCTCCCTGCTGGACGTGCGCGACTTCGCGATGGGTGCCGTCGCAACCGACGCGGAGGCGGAGGAGGACGGCGGCGCCGGGCAGGAGAGCCTGTGGCCGACCATGCGCCAGGACGGGCCCTCGGTGTTCCGCTGGGCCGTCTGGGAGATGGCGAAGGTCGCCCAGCAGGCACTCGACGCGGCAGGTATCACCGCGGACGATCTCGCGGTGTTCCTCCCCCACCAGGCGAACATCCGTATCATCGATGAGATGGTGAAGCAGCTGAACCTGCCCGAGCACGTGTACGTCGCACGGGACATCGTGGATGCCGGCAACACCTCGGCGGCCTCCATCCCCCTCGCCATGCACCGCACCCTGAAGGAGCAGCCCGCCCTCAGCGGCAAGCTGGCCCTGCAGATCGGCTTCGGAGCCGGTCTCGTGTTCGGGGCGCAGGTCGTGGTCCTCCCCTAGTTTCCAAGCCCAGCCCGCGCAACGCGGTCTGCCCATCCCCGCCGGTGAACCGGCAAGAACAGAAAAGGAGCCACCATGGCTAGCAACGAAGAAATCCTGGCCGGACTGGCCGAGATCGTCAACGAGGAGACGGGCCTCGCGCCCGAGTCCGTGGAGATGGACAAGTCCTTCACCGACGACCTCGACATCGACTCCATCTCGATGATGACCATCGTCGTCAACGCCGAGGAGAAGTTCGGCGTGCGCATCCCCGACGAAGAGGTCAAGAACCTGAAGACCGTCGGCGACGCCGTCACCTTCATCTCGGGCGCCCAGGCCTAGTTCCTGCAGTCCCTGGCGCTGCGGCCGCCCCCGGTGTTCCCGCCGTGGGCGGCCGCAGTCGTCGACTCCTCGCCCGGTGCCGCCGGCGCCCCAGCTTCGAAAGAGTGACCATGCCACGCAAAGTCGTCATCACCGGACTCGGTGCAACCACCCCCATCGGAGGGGATGTCCCCACCATGTGGGCGAACTCCCTCAAGGGCGTCTCGGGAGCGCGGACCATCGAGGCCGACTGGGTCGCGCAGTACGAGCTGCCGGTGACCTTCGCCGCCCAGATCTCCACCCCCGCGTCCGAGGTCCTCTCCCGCGTCGAGGCGAAGCGCATGGATCCCTCCACGCAGTTCGCCGTCGTCGCCTCCCGTGAGGCGTGGCGCGACTCGGGCATCGAGGAGGTCGACAAGGACCGCCTCGCGGTGGCCTTCGCGACCGGCATCGGCGGCGTGTGGACGCTGCTCGACGCGTGGGACACCCTGCGCGACAAGGGCCCGCGCAGGGTCCTGCCCATGACGGTCCCGATGCTGATGCCGAACGGCCCCGCCGCGGCCGTCAGCCTCGACCTCGGCGCACGCGCCGGAGCGCATACCCCCGTGTCGGCCGGCTCCTCGGGAACCGAGCCGCTCCACCAGGGCCTCGAACTCATCCGGTCCGGCAAGGCTGATGTCGTGGTGTGCGGCGGCGCCGAAGCCGCGATCCATCCGATGCCCATCGCTGCCTTCGCGGCCATGCAGGCGCTGTCCCGGCGGAACGACGAGCCGGAACTCGCCTCCCGCCCCTACGACACGGCCCGAGACGGATTCGTCATGGGCGAGGGCGCCGGCGCCCTCGTCCTCGAGGCCGAGGAACACGCCCTGGCCCGCGGAGCGCGCATCTACGCCGAGCTCGGCGGCACCTCCGTCACCGCGGACGCCTACCACATCACGGCACCGGACCCCCAGGGGCTGGGAGCCACCCGCGCACTCAAGGCGGCGCTGTTCGATGCCCGCGCCCAGGCGGAGGACGTGGTGCACGTCAACGCGCATGCGACCTCCACCCCGGTCGGGGACAAGCCCGAGTACACGGCCCTGAAGGCCGCGCTCGGTGCCCACATCGACCAGGTCGCGGTGTCGGCGACGAAGTCGCAGACGGGCCACCTCCTCGGAGCCTCCGGCGCCGTCGAGGCCGTCATGACCGTCCTGGCGATCTACGAGCGGAAGGCACCGGTAACGATCAACCTGGACAACCAGGACCCCGAGATCCCCCTCGACGTCGTCACGACGGTGCGTGACCTGCCCGCCGGCGACATCGTGGCGCTCAGCAACTCGTTCGGCTTCGGCGGCCACAACGCGTTCATCGGTCTCCGCAACGTCTGACCGGCGGTCAACGGGGAAGGGCCCCACCCCGGGGGTGGCGCCCTTCTCCGTGCTGCAGTGCGTGTCGTGCCTCCTCATCGCCGCGCCGGATGGCGGGCGATCCGGCCGGAAGTCAGCCGACCTGGTGGAGCCAGCGCACGGGGGCGCCCTCGGCGGCGTGCCTGAAGGGTTCGAGTTCCTCGTCCCACGATTCTCCCAGCGCGAGGGACAGCTCGTGGTAGACCGCGGCCGGGTCGCCGGCTCCGGCCTCGTAGGCGTAGCGGATGCGGTCCTCGGTCACCATGATGTTGCCGTGGACGTCCGTGGTGGCATGGAAGATCCCGAGCTCGGGCGTGTGGGACCAGCGGCCGCCATCGGCTCCGGCGCTCTGCTCCTCGGTGACCTCGTACCGGAGGTGCGCCCAGCCGCGGAGGGCCGAGGCGAGCTGCGCGCCCGTGCCCTGCGGGCCGACCCAGGACAGCTCGGCACGGAGCATTCCGGGCGCGGCAGGCTGCGCCGTCCACTCCATGTCGGTGCGCTTGTCCAGCACCGAGCCGATCGCCCACTCGACATGAGGGCACAACGCAGTAGGGGCTGAGTGCACGTACAAGACACCGCGCGCCATCACAACAGACATTCCATCCTCCATAGCTGTAGGTACGTCTTCCCCAACGACCTTCAACGGATTATGGAATTTGCAGATGAGCGGGAACTTCACGAGACCCACCCGCACGTGAGGTGCGGGCCCGAACTACTGCTTATTGTGCCGGACGGACGTGAATTTCGCCACTGTGTCACCGCAGGCCCCGGGAACGGCTCCTCCGGGACGTGTCCGGGCTGTCGGCCGGGCCGGCACGGGACGGTGCGCTCCGCCTCAGGCCCGCGGGTGCGCCTGCTCGTAGCTGCGCCGCAGGCGGTCGACCGACACATGCGTGTAGAGCTGGGTCGTGGCGAGGCTCGAATGGCCGAGCAGCTCCTGCACCGCCCGGAGATCGGCGCCGCCGTCGAGCAGGTGGGTGGCGGCGGTGTGCCGGAGGGCGTGCGGGCCGCGGGCCGCCGTGTCACCCAGGGCCTCGAGTGCCTCCCTGACCTGGGTCCTGACGGCACGCTGGTCGATGCGCCCGCCGCGACGGCCGAGGAACAGGGCCGGCCCGCTCTTCTCCGTCAGCCATCGCGGGCGTCCGCGCCGGAGCCAGTCGTCGATGGCATGCGCCGCCGGGACACCGTAGGGGACGGTCCGCTCCTTCGACCCCTTGCCCAGGACGAGAAGGGTCCGCCGCTCGGTGTCGATGTCGTCGACGTCGAGACCCACCAGCTCTCCCACCCGCACGCCCGTGCCGTACAGCACCTCGACCATCGCCCGCCGCTGGAGCTCGTGGGGATCCCCCTCCAGCATGCGGTCCTCGAGGTCCTCGAACAGAGCACCGGTCTGGGGCCGGCTGAGGACGGCCGGCAGGGATCTGGTGCGCCTGGGTGATCGGAGGCGCAGTGCCGGGTTTGCCTTCAGCAGTTCCTCCCGCACCGCCCAGTCCATGAAGACCCGCACCGAGGCGGCCCGGCGTGCGATCGTGGCACGGGACAGGCCGGCGGCATCGAGTTCGCCGAGCCATGCCCGGAAGTGGCGGAGTTCCAGCTCGGCCAGGTCGGAGATCCCCGACCGGCCGGCGTGGGCGAAGAAGAGCTGCAGGTCCTTGCGGTACGCGCGCACCGTGTGCGGGGACCGGTTGCGTTCTTGCGTCAGGTACCGCTCGAAGCCCTCCGCGGCAGCATCCAGCGCGTGCCCTTGCGCTGCGCCCTCGTATGTCATCGTCCCTCCGGTAACCAGTATCCACGTCCGTTCCCCTCCCCGCGCAGGCGGCGGTCGGAGGGCTGAGAGCCGGCGGGACCGGTCAGGCCCCGCCCTCGGTCGGAACGGGTACCGGACCCGATTCGAAGTCGAGCAGCGCCGACTTGGTCTCCGGGCCCGCCGCGTAGCCGACGACGGCACCGGTGCTGCTGACCACACGGTGTCCCGGGACGATGATCGACACCGGGTTGACCCTCACGGCCGCCCCGATCGCACGTCCCATCGCAGGGTTGCCCAGGTCGCCCGCGATGTCGCGATAGCTGCGGCGCTGCCCGTGGGGGATGCGGGTGAGGGTGGTCCAGACGGCGAGCTGGAAGGCCGTGCCCTGCAACTCGATCGGCACCTCGAACTCCCGGCGGGAACCGGCGAAGTACTCGCCCAGCTCCGCGGCCGCCTGCCGCAGGAGGGCGATGGTCGGGTCAGGGGTGGCGGGCCCGACCGGGACGGTCGACGCGAGGGCGCCTGATGCCGCGGCGCCGGCGGGCAGGCATGCCCGGCATCCGAGCAGGGCCTGCGGAGGCGCCGGGGTGTGGTCGCCGTGGTACACCCCGACGATCGCCGCGCTACCGGCGACGACGCGGAGTGCTCCCACCGGCGAGGGGATCTGGATGTGCCATCGCCCGTCCCCGGGAAGGTGCCTGCTGCTCTTCATGGAAGTCCTCCTGGTGCTGCCGGCGGATGGTGGGTAGGGGACGAGGTGCCGGATCCCTGCGGTGTCCCGCCTCGAGGGCGATTCAGCCCGACCACCGGCGCCACCCCCCGGGGGCCCGGATGGCGAGGCCTGCGAGTTCGAGGCGCGCGAGGCCGCTGATGACGTCGCGCACGGACAGGCCCGCGACCGATGACAGCTTGTCGACGGTCGTCGCGGCACGTTTCGGTAGTCCGTCCAGGAGCAGCAGGTCCGGGATGGTCAGGCCGTCCTGCTCCCGCGTGGGCGACGCAGCCTCCTTCTCCCGGTCCCCCGGTTCACTGCCGAGCGGACCGGCGAGTTCGGCCACGTCGGCTGCGTCGGTGACGCACACCGCGCTCCCGTCCCTGAGCAGTCGGTGGCACCCGGCGGAGTTGGCGGAATGCACGGACCCCGGTACCGCCCCCACCGCGCGGCCCAGGCCCGCCGCGTGGTGGGCCGTGTTGAGGGCGCCGGACCGCCAGCGGGCCTCCACGACCACCGTCACTGCACCCAGGGCCGCGATCAGCCGGTTCCGCTGCAGGAACCGCCACCTGGTGGGCGAGCTGCCGGGTGGGACCTCGGAGATCAGCAGACCCCTGTCCGCGATGGTCCTCAGCAGGTCCTCGTTGCCCGCGGGGTAGTACCTGTCGACCCCGCAGGCCAGGAGGGCGATGGTCGGTGGGAGCTGCCCGTCCTCCGACGAGGCGAGAGCCGCCCGGTGGGCCCGGGCGTCGATACCGTAGGCTCCACCCGAGATCACCGAGTACCCGCGGGTTGCGAGCCCGGACGCGATCTCGTCCGTGACCGACTCGCCGTACGCGGTGCTGTCCCGCGATCCCACGAGAGCGGCCGTCCGGGCCTGCTCCGGGATGTCCTTCCGTCCCCGTACCCAGAGGCACAGCGGAGCAGCGAGTTGCAGGTCGTCGAGGGCCTCCGGCCACTCCGCGGACTCCGGCGTGAGGAGCCGACCGCCGAGCCGTTCCAGCGTCGCAAGGTCCCGCTCGGGAGCGAGATCGCCGAGACGCGTGGCCCACCGGGACAGCCCGTCGTGCAGGGGGTCCCGGCGTCCGCCGGATGTCCCGAGGGCTTCCTGCAGCATGCGTCTGAGGTGCGAGCCCGCCGTGAGCTCGCGCCGGGCGACGCGCAGCGCGTCCTCGGGGCCGACGAGGGACACCAGAGCCGGTCCGACCGCGTCCGACGGCTCGAACAGCCGCGACAGGGCTGCCCTCGCGACCCGGGCGTCTGCAACACCGGTCATGCCGCACGCTCCTGGATCCGGAAACCCAGGGCCGTGCCGACGTCGTCCGCGTCCGGGCGGTCACGGCCGCCGAGATCCGAGATCGTCCACGCGACGCGGAGGACCCTGTCCCACCCGCGTGCGCTCACGAGGTTCCGGTCGAGGGCCCGGTCGAGCGAAGCGGTGACGGTCCGCGGCAGGGCGAGGTCGCCCCGGAGGACGCGTCCCTGGACCTCGGCGTTCGTGGTGTGGCCCCAGCGGCGCAACCTCTCCCGCTGGGCCGCCCGCGCCTTCGCCACGCGTGCGGCCACGACCGCCGACGCCTCGGCGCTCGACCCTCCCACGTAGTCCGCCAGGCCCACGCGATGCACCGCGAGCTGCAGATCGACGCGATCCAGCAGCGGCCCGGACAGGCGGTTGAAGTACCTCCGCCGCTGCTGGGCCGTGCACAGGCAGTCGATCCCCTTGCCGTTGGCGAGGCCGCAGGGACAGGGGTTGAGCGCGAGGACGAGCTGGAACCGCGCGGGGTAGGAAGCGGTACCGGAGGCACGGTGGAGGACGAGGCGACCGCTCTCCAGCGGCTCCCGCAGCGCCTCGAGGACGCGGCGCTCGTACTCCGGCGCCTCGTCGAGGAACAGGATCCCGCGATGCGCTCTCGACGCGGCGCCGGGTCTCGGGATGCCGCTGCCCCCTCCGATGATGGAGGCGGGGGTCGCCGTGTGGTGGGGACTCTCGAACGGCGGCTTGCGGACCAGCTCTGTGCAGTGCCGCTCGCCGCTCAGGCTGTGGATCGCGGTCACCTCCATCGCCTGGTCGTCCTCGAGATCCGGCAGGATGCCCGGCAGCCGCTCCGCGAGCATGGTCTTTCCCGCGCCGGGGGGCCCGACCATGAGGAGGTGGTGGGACCCCGCCGCGGCGACCTCGAGCGCGAACCTGGCCTCCTGCTGGCCGGCGATGTCGGACAGGTCCTTCAGGGGCTCGGCCCGCACCACGGGGACGCCCGACTCGCCCCGGTCCACGGGGTCGGGCAGCCGGACCTGCGCGGCATCGGCGCCGAAGACGAGGGCCACCTCGGCGAGCGTCCGGAACGATCGGACCTCGGCCGTCGGGACGAGCGCCGCCTCGGCGGCGTTCTCCTCCGCCACGACGATGCTCCGATGCCCGGCGTCCACGGCGGCCATCACGGCCGGCAGGACCCCGCGCACGGGCCGGAGCCGACCGTCCAGCCCCAGCTCCGCCAGGAAGACCGTGGCGCCGCAGCCGCGGACGTCCCCTGCGGCGGACAGGGCCGACATCACGATCGCGAGGTCGAAGGCCGACCCGCGCTTCGGCAGTGAGGCGGGGATGAGGTTCACGGTGATCTTGCGCCGGCTGAGGGGGACGCCCGCGTTCCGGGCCGCAGCGCGGATACGGTCCTTCGCCTCGTTGAGGGACGCATCGGGCAGGCCCAGCAGCACGAACGCCGGCAGGGTCTGGCCGATGTCCGCCTCCACCTCGATGACGTGCCCGTTCATGCCGACGAGGGACACCGCGTAGGTGCGGCCGAGCGCCATCAGATCACCGCCCGGACGTGCTCGATCCGCGGCGCCCCCGAGCCGTCGTCGAGCACACCCACGGCGTCGATGCGGATGCCGCTGAACCTCAGGTCGTGCGCCCGCGCCCACTTCGACGCGAGCAGGTAGAGCCTCTCGAGCTTGCCCGCGGTGATGGCTTCCAGCGGCTGTCCGAAGTCGTCGGAGCTCCGGGTCTTGACCTCGACGATCACGAGCGTGGACCCGTCGACCGCCACGAGGTCGATCTCCCCGGCCGGGCACCGCCAGTTGCGGTCGACGATCGTCAGTCCCGCCTGCTCCAGAAAGCCGGCGGCCGTCGCTTCCCCGCGACGCCCCAGTTGATCCTTGGCCAGCATGGGCCTCACCTCCTCCACCAGACTCGTGGACCCAGCGGCCGGCCGCAGGGCCCGCGGCGGCTATGTGGACAACCTCGAGCCCGGGCGCGGGAGGACGCCGGCGGCATGTCGACCGGCTCCGCGCGGCAGGCGTTCCCGGGCCGGACACGGTCGGAGGGCTGGTTCCTGCTCCGCCTCACCTCGTACCGTAGGAGGGCGGCGTGAGCACGCCGGCACGAGGTGAAGGAGGACACCATGGAGACGAACGAGTTCCCTCCCGACGGGAGCGACGCCGATCTGCTGGAACAGGGAGTTCCCGACGAGGCCGGCGATACGGCCTCCGGTGGGGAGATCGCGGGCGAGGGGACGGGCGGGTCGGAGGCGGACCGCCTCGAACAGGCAGCGGACGTCCCGAGCGACGGCGAGGAGGCCTTCCCCTACGGTGGGACGGACGACGCCAGCCCCACCGCCTGACGGAGGAGCACCGCCGGCGGAACGGCCGGCTACCCGCTCCCGCAGCCCGCGACGGACCGCCGGCCGTCAGTTGCCCAGCGTGCCGTCCTTCGGGAGCGCGATGTCGTCCGACTTCGACAGCTCCTCCACGTTCACGTCCTTAAACGTGATCACGCGGACGTTCTTCACGAATCGCGCCGAACGGTAGACGTCCCAGACCCAGGCGTCCTGCAGTGTCAGGTCGAAGTAGACCTCGCCGTCGGCGGACCGGGCCTGCAGGTCCACGTTGTTCGCCAGGTAGAACCGGCGCTCCGTCTCGACGACGTAGCTGAAGAGCCCGACGACGTCCCGGTACTCGCGGTAGAGCTGCAGCTCCATGTCGGTTTCGTAGTTCTCAAGATCCTCGGCACTCATCAGTTCATCATCCTCCACTTTCGATGTGCGTCGCGTCAGGCCTGTCCGCGCTTCCCAGGCGCCACGTCTTCCGGTGGTACTCGCTCGGTCCGGCGGCGTCGATCGCGGCCCGGTGCACCTCGGTGGCGTACCCCTTGTTCCCGTCCCAGCCGAAGGCCGGATGGCTCGCGGCGAGCGACACCATCAGGGCGTCCCGCTCCACCTTCGCCAGGACGCTCGCGGCGGCGACGCTCAGGCACTTCAGGTCCGCCTTGATCCGCGTGTGCACCGGGGCCGTGCACCCTCCGGGCTCCACGGGGGCCGTACCTCCGTCGCCGGTCCCGAACAGCAGTCCCTGAGACCGGGCGGACAGCCAGTCGTGGTTGCCGTCGAGGATGACCACGTCCGGCGTGACCGTGTCCACGACGGTCTCCCACGCCCGGGACCCGGCGGCGCGCAGCGCGGCCATGAGGCCGAGCTCGTCGATCTCCGCGGCCGATGCGTGTCCCACGGCGCAGGCGACGGACCAGCGGCGGATCCGCGGCACCAGCGCCTCGCGCTGGGCCGGCAGGAGCAGCTTGCTGTCCCGCACGCCGCGGAGGCCGGTCGCGGCGTCGAGGTCGACGACGACGATCCCGACGGACACGGGTCCGGCCAGCGCTCCCCTGCCCACCTCGTCGCAGCCGGCGATGTACCGGTGCCCGTGGGCGGCGAAGGCCCGCTCGACGCCCAGGGTGGGCGCGGTGGAGCGCTTGCGCACCGCGCTCATGATCCTGCAGGCGTGGACGCCGCACCCTGGGGCTCGGGGACGCCGTCGAAGACGTCCGGGTGGTTGCCGAGGAACGCGATGCGGCTGAGGGGCCAGGCGATGACCGCGGCCTTGCCCTCGATGTCGTCGACGTCGACGAAGCCCTTGCCCTCCTTGTCCTGGTTGGCGCGGGAGTCCGCCGAGGCATTCCGGTGGTCCCCCATGACCCACACCTTGCCCTCGGGGACGACGACGTCGAACGGGAGGTCCGAGGGGGTCGCGCCGGGGAAGAGGTAGGGCTCCTCGAGGGGCTCACCGTTGACCGTGAGCAGGCCCTGGGCGTCGCAGCAGATGACGTGGTCGCCCGGGAGTCCGATGACCCGCTTGACGAGGTGCTGCTGCGACTCGTCCGGGGCGAGGCCGATGAAGATCAGCGCCTCCTTCAGCCAGCTGACCTGCGCCTCGGGCTGGGGCGGGAGCCAGCTCTCCGTGTCGCGGAAGACGACGATGTCCCCCCGCTGGAGGTCGAAGGGCTGCGGTACGAGCTGGTTGACGAAGATGCGGTCGTCGATCTCGAGGGTCTCCTCCATCGATCCCGACGGGATGAAGAACGCCCTGAACAGGAAGGTCTTGATGAGGAAGGACAGCACCAGCGCGATCACGACGATCGTGGCGATCTCCTTCAGCCACGCCCCGAAGCCGCGGTCGGCGTCCTTCCTGCCGCGCGGGGAGTCCCCGGACGCCTCACCGGTCGGAGCGCCGCCGTCCGGCTCGAACGCGTGTCCTGCGGGTGCCTCGGGCCCCGTGGGCGACTTCCTGCGGAAGCTCCGTGCCATGTGAATGGTTTCCTCTGTGGTCGTGATACCCGGTGGCCTCCCGCCGGGTGCGGTCCTGCTGGGCGTCCGTACCGCTACGACGCCGTCGCGGGCCGGTCGATCGGGGCGAACCGGTCAAGTGGCCAGACTAGCTGAAAGGCCCGTCCGATGATCCGATCCTCGGCGATGAGCCCTCCGCCCGGCGCGCCGAGCAGCGACCGGGAATCCATGGAGGCCGATCGGTGGTCCCCGAGGAGCCACAGGCGTCCCTCGGGGACCACGACGTCGAACTCGTCCTCGCTCGGAGCGTCCCCCGGATGGACGTAGGGCTCGTCGGTCGGCGACCCGTTGACGCTCAGGCGGCCGTCGGCCGAACAGCAGGTCACGCGGTCGCCGCCGACGCCGATCACGCGCTTGACGTACACGGTGTCGCTGCCGGTGAGACCGAGCCACTGGCCCGCGGCCGCCACGACGCGCTCGGGGACGCTGCGGGGATCCGTGATGGGGTCGAACGAACCGCGACCGTCGAAGACGACGACGTCGCCGCGGCGCACCGTCCCCGGTGTGTCGTCCAGCTTGGTGACGAGCACCCGGTCGCCCTCGACGAGCAGCGGCTCCATGGAGGCCGAGGGGATGAAGTACACGTCGACGAGGAAACCACGGACGAGTCCCGTGATGAGGACTGCGACGACGACGGCGGAGAACACGAAACGCCAGCCCACACGGTGGGGCCGGCGTTCCGGGTGCTCTCCGGCCGGTGACCGGGAAGCGGGGGTGGACTGCACCAGAGGGGTTACTTGACCGTCTTGGGGTCGCGCTTCTCCTTGATCTTGGCTGCCTTGCCGCGCAGTTCGCGCATGTAGTACAGCTTCGCGCGGCGGACATCGCCCTTGGAGACCACTTCGATCCGGTCGAGGACCGGGCTGTGGACGGGGAACGTACGCTCCACGCCGACACCGAAGCTCACCTTGCGGACCGTGAAGGTCTCGCGGATGCCGTCGCCCTGGCGGCCGACGACGAAGCCCTTGAAGATCTGAACACGGGTGTTCTTGCCTTCGATGATGTTGACGTGGACGTTGACGGTGTCGCCGGCGCGGAAGTCGGGGACGTTGTCGCGGAAGGATCCGGCGTCGACGGAGTCGAGGATATGCATGCTGATTCTCCTGGTGAACGCCACAGGTCACTCACGTTGGTCACGGCGGTCGAGGACAGGACCGATGGCCCGGGCAACGCCGCCGAAATAGGTTTCCCGGCCGATCCGGAGAATCGGTGGCCGGGGTGTGCGAACTGTTGGCCGGACTCCCCCTGTGGCAGGATCCGGCCCAGTGGACACGATCTCCTATTGTTCCACAGCGACGCGGCGATCCGCTAATGCGCCGTCCGCGTCAGCCTGCCGTCGACGACGTCGAACCCCGCCTCGTGCAGCGCCTTGAGGTCGGCCTTCGTCAGGGCCGTGGTGTCCACGGCCGCGAGCAGGTCCGGCCTCCGGTCCGCCGTGCGGTGGAACTGCTCCAGACGCCGCCATTGCGCGATCCTCGCGTGGTTGCCGCTGAGCAGCACCTCGGGGACGTCCCGGTCCCGCCACGACGACGGCTTGGTGTACACCGGGTATTCGAGCAGGCCGTCGGCGTGGGACTCCTCGACGAGCGACTCCGGGTTGCCGACGACGCCGGGGATGAGCCTGCCCACGGCCTCGACCATGGCGAGGACCGCCACTTCCCCACCGTTGAGCACGTAGTCGCCGAGGGAGACGGGCCGGACGTCGAACCCGGTACGCGCCCAGTCGATCGCGCGCTCGTCGATGCCTTCGTACCGGCCGCAGGCGAAGACGAGGTGGTCCAGGTCCGCGAACTCGTGGGCCATGGCCTGGTCGAAGACCGCCCCGGCGGGCGACGGGACGACGAGCGTGGGCCGTCGCGGTGCCGGGGGCGCCTCGGCCAGCACGGCTTCGAGTGCCTGGGCCCACGGCTCGGCCTTCATCACCATGCCCGCCCCGCCGCCGTAGGGGGTGTCGTCCACCGTCCGGTGCCGGTCGGTGGTGAAGGAGCGGAGGTCGTGGACGCGCACGTCGAGGACGCCGTCCTGCCGTGCCTTGCCGATCAGCGACAGGTCGAGTGCGGCGAGGTACTCCGGGAAGATGGAGACGACGTCGACGCGCACTAGTCGCGGGCCTCGCCGGGGACGACGTCGTCGCCGTCGTCGGGTGCCTGGTTGGAGCCGGGGGTGTTGAGGTCGAACAGTCCGGCCGGGGGCACGATGGCCACGAAGCCCCCCTCCGGGTCGACCTCCGGCACGATCTCGCCCACGAACGGCACGAGCGCCTCGTGCCCGTCGGCGAGCTCGACCACCAGGAGGTCCTGGACCGCCATCGTCCGCAGTCCCGTCACCTTGCCCACGCTCACGCCGTCCACGCGGGCGTCGAGACCCACGAGCTCGTGCTCGTACCAGGCGTCGTCCTCGTCGTGGGCCTCGTCCGTGTCGATGAACAGCTGGGCGCCGCGCAGCGTCTCTGCCTGGTTGCGATCGGCGATCTGCTCGAACCCGACGATCAGGATGTCCTTGTTCCACCGTGCCCGCACCACGGTCAGCTCGGTGACCGTCGCATCCTCCACGCGGAAGGTCTCGCCGGCCACGAACCTGTCCTCGGGGGCGTCCGTGAAGAGCTGGACGGTCACCTCGCCCCGGATGCCGTGGGGCTTGCCGATCCGCGCTACGAGTACATCCATGGTGGTGCTCCTGCTGTTCTGTCGGTGGTGCTACAGGTGGTACATGAGATCGGCCCCACCACCATGTCCTGGTGATGGGGCCGATCGGGGTCGTGCCTGGCTCTGGAAGGGGTCAGCCCCGGCGGCGGTCGGTGTCGACGACGTCGACGCGCACCGGCTCGCCATTCGCGAGGGCGGCCACCACGGTGCGCAGCGCGCGGGCGGTGCGCCCCTGGCGGCCGATCACGCGGCCGAGGTCCTCCTGGTGCACGCGCACCTCCAGCGTCTCGCCGCGGCGGTTGTTCTTCGCGGAGACCCGGACATCGTCCGGATTGTCGACGATGCCGCGTACGAGGTGCTCCAGAGCTTCGGCCAGCAACCTACTCCGCCTCGGTCGCTTCCGGAGCGGCGTCGTCGTTCTTCTTCGCCTTCGGCGTGATCGCCTCGGGGACGATGACGGAACCCTTCTCGGGCACCACGAACGACTCCTTGGGCGCCTTGGTCCTCAGGGTGCCTTCCTGGCCCTTGAGTCCCTTGAACTTCTGCCAGTCACCCGTGATCTTCAGCAGGACGGAGACCTGCTCGGTCGGCTGCGCGCCGACTCCGAGCCAGTACTGGGCGCGCTCGGAGTCGATCTCGATGAACGAGGGCTCCTCGGTGGGGTTGTACTTGCCGATCTCTTCGAGGGCACGGCCATCACGCTTGGAGCGTGCATCCATGACGACGACACGGTAGAACGGTGCGCGGATCTTGCCCATGCGCTTGAGGCGAATCTTTACGGCCACTTGTGTGGTCACTCCTTGTAAATGAAAAGGGGCGAACCCGTCGTCCTGCTCCCGTGGGGCGGGCCATTCGGAGGGTTCAGAGGACACAATTCGCGCACAGAGAGAGGGGCTGTACGGATCGAGTACGACTCCATTGTGCCAGATGGCCGTACTTTAGGCGATTCCGCCGGAGACCTGCTCGACGGCGACCCTCAGGCGGTTCCGCCAGGGGTCCTCGAAGCGCAGTTCGGCTCCCGTGTGGTGGCTCTCGACGCCGGCGGAGGCGAGGCGATCCGCGAGGGCGCCGACCTCGTCGGCGGACGGTACGCGGATGAGGACCTCGCCGAGGCCCAGGGTGTCCTTCCGCGGTCCGGCGCCCCTGCTGTTCCAGACGTTCATGGCCATGTGGTGGTGGTACCCGCCGGCCGAGACGAAGAGGGCCTGGTCGTGCCAGCCCGCGGTGCGCTCGAATCCGAGCACGTCGACGTAGAAGCGCCGGGCCGTGTCCACGTCGCCCACCTGCAGGTGCACGTGTCCCACCGTCGCGCTCCTCGACGCGGCGGAGGACGCCGCAGCCTCGGTCAGGTGCCGTCCGACGTACTCGCGCGGCGGCAGGGGCAGGCTGTCCATCACCACCTCACGGTGGCCGCGTCCGTCCTCCGTCCAGGCCCAGGTCTCGCGGGGCCGGTCGAAGTACAGCTCGATGCCGTTGCTCTCCGGGTCGCTGAAGTAGAACGCCTCGCTGACCAGGTGGTCCGCACTGCCCACGTAGGCGCTCAGGGGGTGCCGGGCGGCCGATGCGACGGCAGCGGCGAGATCCGCACGATCGGGGAAGAGGAGGGCGGTGTGGAAGAGGCCCGCCTCACCGCGGGATGGGAGGCGGAGATGGCCTGCTTCCTCCAGGCGGACCACCGCACTCCCCCGCCGTCCGAGGACGACTGCGCACGCACCGTCGTCGAGCACCTCGAGACCGAGGGCCGTGGCGTAGTAGGTGGACATGAGCGCCAGGTCGCCGACCTTCAGCATCAGCGGCCCCATGGCGGTATCAGCGGGTAGGAGATCCTGCGCGGTCATCTTGCTCCTCGGAGTGCGTTGGTGGGACATCCGGCACAACTTGTTGAAGCTTCAACTTATTCCCGTGGGGCCGGACCCGCCGCGCCTGTTCAGACGCGGGGGAACGCCGCCCCGGGGATAGGCACCCGGCGCGGCGGTCCGACGAAGAGCGCGCGGGCGGTCAGGCCGCGACGTCGAGGCGGGCTGCCGCCAGGAACGCGCGGATCAGCGCCGCGCCCTCGGCGGTGTCGTGCGGCCGGTGACCGCCAGGCGCGATGCGGTGGACGGCACCAGTACCCGCCAGGTACTCGGCGACCTCCTCGTAGAGCGGCTCCCACCCACCCGTGAGGACGAGCGTGGGCACGCCGGGCACGATCGACAGCGGTGCCTCCCAGGGCGGGCTCTGGAGCCGCAGCCGGGCGGCGTCCCGGCGCGCGTCGTCGGTGGCGGGCACTCGCGCCTCGGCGTCGGACGCGCGGCGGACGAACGCCTGCAGGAAATCGTCGTCGGACATGCCGGCGCGCTCCGCGAACAGGGGGGCCATCACGCCGATGTGCGCCGCGGTCGCCGGGAGGTCCGACGTCAGGGACAGGCACGCGGGCTCGATCAGCGTGAGCGTGCGCACGAGGTCGGGACGCTCGACGGCGAGCATCATGGCGGAGACGGCTCCCTGGGAGTGGGCGACGAGGTGCCCCCCTCGCCCGAGGGCCCCGGCGAGGATGGCCTGGTCGCGACCGTGGTCCGTCGGGAGCGGCTCGTCCGAGGCGGAGAAGCCGTGCCGGCGCACGTAGAGGCAGTCGTAGTCCAGGGACAGCCCGTGCTGGCGGGGCCAAGCGGCGGCACCGTAGGACCCGCTGCCGTGGACGAACACCGCGCGCTCGAGCGTCATCGTCCGCTGCCCGCGGTCCCGCAGGTCCCGGCCGTCATGCTGAGCACCGGGACGCTACTTGCCGAGGAACTTGTCGAAGCCCTTGGGGAGGTTCATCGCCGAAGGATCGAAGTCCGCCTGGCCGCCGAAGGCGGCACCGGGCGCTGCCGTGCGGGCCGCCGCGCGACGCGCCTCGGCCTCCTGCAGCTCCTGCGCTGCCTTCGCCGGGTTGCCCGAGCGGGGCTTCTTCTTGCCCTTCGCCGCGACGGCCTTCTTGCGGGGACCGCCGAACCCCCCGGGCCCGGCCATGCCGGGCATCCCCGGGATGCCGCCGCCCGAGGCCATCTTCCGCATCATCTTCTGGGCCTGGCCGAACCGTTCGAGCAGGCCGTTGACCTCGGAGACGTGCACGCCGGAACCGCGGGCGATCCTCGCGCGGCGGGATCCGTTGATGATCTTCGGCGCCAGGCGCTCGTGCGGGGTCATCGAGCGGACAATGGCCTCGACGCGGTCGATCTCCCGCTCGTCGAAGTTCTCCAGCTGCTCGCGCATGTTGGCGGCGCCCGGCATCATCATGAGCATCTTCTTCATAGAGCCCATGTTGCGGATCTGCTGCATCTGGGCGAGGAAGTCGTCGAGAGTGAAGTCCTCCTGGTCGGCGAACTTCTTCGCCATCCGGGCTGCCTCGTCCTTGTCCCAGGACTGCTCGGCCTGCTCGATCAGGGTGAGGATGTCGCCCATGTCGAGGATGCGCGAGGCCATCCGGTCGGGGTGGAACAGCTCGAAGTCGTTCAGCCCCTCACCCGTGGAGGCGAACATGACCGGCTTTCCCGTCACGGACGCGACCGAGAGGGCCGCGCCGCCGCGGGCGTCGCCGTCGAGCTTGGTGAGGACGACGCCGGTGAAGTCGACGCCCTCGTTGAAGGCGAGTGCGGTGTTGACGGCGTCCTGGCCGATCATCGCGTCGATGACGAACAGCACCTCGTCCGGGTCGATCGCGGCGCGGATATCCGCGGCCTGCTGCATCAGTTCGGCGTCGACGCCGAGGCGGCCGGCGGTGTCGACGATGACGACGTCGTGGAGGCGGGCGCGCGCCTCGGCGACACCCTGGCGGGCGACGGCGACCGGATCGCCGGTCGCGGACTCGAACTCCGAGCTGACGCCGGGGTGCGGGGCGTACACGGGCACACCCGCGCGTTCGCCGTTGACCTGGAGCTGCCGGACCGCGTTCGGGCGCTGGAGGTCGCAGGCGACGAGCAGCGGGCTGTGGCCCTGGCCCTTGAGCCACTTGGACAGCTTGCCGGCGAGCGTGGTCTTGCCCGCGCCCTGCAGGCCCGCGAGCATGATCACGGTCGGCGGGTTCTTCGCGAGCCTCAGGCGGCGCGTCTCGCCGCCGAGGATCGCGACGAGTTCCTCGTTGACGATCTTGACGACCTGCTGCCCCGGGTTCAGGGCCTGGGAGACCTCGAGGCCGAGGGCGCGTTCCTTGACCGCGGCCGTGAACGCGCGCACCACGGGGACCGCGACGTCGGCGTCGAGCAGGGCGCGCCTGATCTCGCGGACGGTCGCGTCGATGTCCGCCTCGGTGAGGCGGCCCTTGCCGCGGAGGTTCTTGAAGGTCGCGGTCAGCCGGTCGGAGAGTGTATTGAACACGTGCCGTGCACTTCTTTCATCGGGAAGTAGAGAGACTCAACTCCCTAGGGTAGCAACTGGGGGTGCGGGAAGGACGACCACGGGCGCTCCCGCCGGGCATCCGGGACGACCCCGGGCGCACCCGTGCCCGCATCGCCGGGGCGGGACACCCGCGGGGATAAGTGGCAAGGTGAAGAGGTGGATACTTCCTCTCTCGCAGAACACGACACCATTCCCGCCGAGGCCGAGACGCGCGTGAGGACGCTGCTGATCCTGGGAGCCTCGGGTGACCTGACCGGCCGGCTCCTGCTGCCGGGACTCGCACGGCTGATCCGCCTCGGCCGGGCCGACGGCCTGCAGCTCGTCGGAGCCGGATCCGACGACTGGACCGACGAACAGTGGCGTGAGCGCGTGGACGGGGCCTTCGCCGCCGCGCGGGAGAAGGCGGACGACCGCGGTCGCGCGGCGCTCGAGCAGGTGCGCGACGCCAGTGCCTACCATGTCATCGACGTCACGCAGGACGGCCTCGCCGCGCTCGTCGCGACGCTCGAGGGTCCGGTCGCGATCTACTTCGCGCTGCCGCCCGCCGTGAGCCAGCTGACCTGCAGCGCCCTCGGCCCGGACTCCCTGCCGAAGAGCACGCGCCTCGTGATGGAGAAGCCGTTCGGCACGGACCAGGCCAGCGCGCACCGCCTCAACGCCAAGCTCTCCAAGCTGGTCCCCGAGCAGAACATCCACCGGGTGGACCATTTCCTCGGCAAGGCGACGGTCTTCAACATCCTCGGCCTGCGGTTCGCCAACCGCATCCTGGAGCCGGTGTGGAACAACCTCCACATCGAGAAGGTGGAGGTCATCTTCGACGAGGACCTCGCGCTCGAGAACCGGGCACGCTACTACGACGGCGCGGGCGCCCTCCGCGACATGATCCAGAGCCACCTGCTCCACGTCATGGCGCTGCTGGCCCTCAATGCGCCGTCGACCCTGCACGAGCGGGACCTGCGGGACCACATCGGGTCCATCCTCCGGGCGAGCTCCGTGGACCTCGACGCCCCGGGCAGCAGCCGGCGCGCGCGGTACACGGCGGGCACGATCGGCGAGCGGCAGATCGTCGACTACACCGCCGAGCCCGGCGTCGACGGTGCGAAGGGCACGGAGACGCTCGCCGAGGTCACGGTGTCGATCAACAACGAGCGCTGGTCCGGCGTCCCGTTCGTCCTCCGCTCGGGCAAGGCGCTCGGCGCCAAGCGCAAGGAGGCCGTCATCACGTTCCGGCCCGTCAGCCACCTCCCCGTCGGGTTCACCGGCCAGGACGCGCCGACGAAGCTGCGCATCGGGTTCGGCCCGGACACCCTGCAGCTCGAACTGGACGTGAACGGGCCCGGGGACATCTTCGCGCTGGACCGGGCCACCCTCAGCGCCGACCTCAACGAGTCGGATCTGCTGCCCTACGGCGAGGTGCTCGACGGTGTCCTCGCGGGCGATCCGACCCTGTCCGTCCGCGGTGACACCGCCGAGGACTGCTGGCGGATCGTGGAACCCGTCCTCGCGGCCTGGTCGCAGGACCGGGTCCCCCTCGAGGAGTACGTGGCAGGGTCGGCGGGCCCCGAGGCGTGGCCGTCCTCGCACGGCAGGGCCTGACCGGCCGCCGCACGACGGAAGGGCCGCCGGGTGGCGGCCCTTCCGTGCTGCTGGGGTGTCCCGGTGCGCCGTGCTGTCCGGACCCTAGCCGTGCTGTCCGGACCCTACAGGGCTGCTTCCCCGCGCTCCCCGGTGCGGACGCGGACGGCCTCCTCGACCGGGATGACCCAGACCTTGCCGTCGCCGGCGCGGCCGGTGTTGGCGGTGGACACCAGGACATCGACGATGTCGGTGACCCAGGCATCCGCGACGAGCACCTCGACGCGTGCCTTCTGCAGGAGGTCCACGGTGTACTCTGCGCCCCGGTAGACCTCGGTGTGGCCGCGCTGGCGGCCGTAGCCGCTGGCCTGGCTGACGGTGAGGCCCTGGACGCCGTAGTTCTCCAGGGCTCCCCGGACGCCGTCGAGCTTGTCGGGTCGAACGATCGCTGTCACCAGTTTCATGAATGTATGCCCTCCGTGACGTTCTGCTGGGTGGTCTGTGGCTGTGCGGACTTCTGCTGCCCGAACATCTGGTCGGCGAAGGGGTGGAACGATCCCCCGACCCCGAGCCCGCCGAACTCGTAGGCGGTCTCGGCGTGCTCCGAGAGGTCGACGCCGGACACCTCGTTGTCGGAGCTGATGCGGAAGCCGATGGTCTTGTGGATGGCGAGGCCGATGATCGCGGTCATGACCGCGGACAGGGCGATCGCGATGGCTGCCGCCACGACCTGCGCGACGAGCTGGCCCGGGCCGGCGCCGTAGAACAGTCCGCCGCCCTCGCCCTCGACGGGCATCATGATGAACCCGAGCGACAGCGTGCCGATGATCCCGGCGACCAGGTGGACGGCGACGACGTCGAGCGAGTCGTCGAAGCCGAGACGGTACTTGATGCCGACGGCGAGGGCGCAGAGCGCTCCCGAGACGAGACCCAGGCCGACGGCGCCCACGGGGCTGACGTTGGCGCAGGCCGGGGTGATGGCCACGAGGCCGGCGACGATGCCCGAGGCGGCGCCGAGCGACGTCGGCCGTCCGTCACGGATGCGTTCCGTCACCAGCCAGCCGACCATCGCGGCAGCGGGTGCCGCCATGGTGTTGATCCAGATGAGGCCGGCCTCCTCGGCCGATCCGGCCGCGCCGCCGTTGAACCCGAACCACCCGAACCACAGGAGGGCGGCTCCGAGCATGACGAACGGGATGTTGTGCGGCCGCTGTGCGGGGTCCTTGCCGAAGCCCTGGCGCTTGCCGAGGATCAGGGCGAGGACGAGCGCTGCGACGCCGGCGCTGATGTGCACGACGGTGCCTCCGGCGAAGTCGATGGCCTCACCGACGGCCCCGCCCACCGCGCCGTCCGCGCTCAGGAGCCCGCCGCCCCACACCATGAAGGCGAGCGGGCAGTACACGGCGGTGACCCAGATGGGGACGAAGAGCGTCCAGGCGCCGAACTTGGCGCGGTCGGCGATCGCGCCGCTGATCAGCGCCACGGTGATGATCGCGAAGGTGGCGCCGTAGCCGGCCCCGATGAGGTCCTCGGTGCCAATGAGGTTCGTCAGGCCGAAGGAGGTGAACGGGTTGCCGAAGAGCTGTGCGACGCCGTCGCCGCCCGTCATGGAGTAGCCCCAGAGGACCCAGACGATCCCTACGAGGCCGACGGCGATGAAGCTCATCATCATCATGTTGAGGGCGGCCTTGGCGCGGGTCATACCGCCGTAGAAGAAGGCTAGGCCGGGGGTCATGAGTAGTACGAGGGCGGCTGAGATCATCACCCAGACGTGACCTGCTGTCAGATCCATCGAACGCGGTCCTTCCGAAGTGGGCGGGAACTTCCCGCTCATCCAGAATGCGTTGCACGTATTTCCGGCTGCTGGGTGTCGCGTTGCGCGCAGGTTACAGAACTCTCACCGGCGTAAAAGGCGCGTGACGTCGATGTTTCGGGCAGGTTTCGCCACCCGGGAGCCCGTCGGGCCTAGTTGAGCAGGGCGTCCACGAAACCCTCGGCGTCGAACGGGGCGAGGTCGTCCGCACCCTCGCCGAGGCCGATCAGCTTCACCGGCACCCCGAGGCTGCGCTGGATGGCCACGACGATGCCGCCCTTCGCCGTGCCGTCCAGCTTGGTCAGCACGATCCCGGTGATGTTCACGACCTCGGCGAACACACGGGCCTGCGAGAGTCCGTTCTGCCCGGTCGTCGCATCCAGCACCAGGAGGACCTCGTCCACCGTGCCCTGCTTCTCGATGACGCGCTTGACCTTGCCGAGCTCGTCCATGAGCCCCACCTTGTTCTGCAGGCGTCCCGCGGTGTCGATGAGGACGACGTCGACCTCCTGCTCGATGCCGGCCTTGACGGCTTCGAAGGCGACGGACGCGGGATCCGCACCGTCGACGTCGGACTTCACCGTCGGTACGCCGACGCGGGCACCCCAGGTGGCCAGCTGCTCGGCGGCGGCAGCACGGAACGTGTCCGCCGCACCCAGGATGACGTCCTTGTCGTCGGCCACCAGCACGCGGGCGAGCTTGCCGACCGTCGTCGTCTTGCCGACCCCGTTGACGCCGACCACCATGACGATCGCCGGACGGTCGGCGTGGCGGTGCGTCGCCAGGGAACGGTCCATCGACGGGTCGACCAGCTTGACGAGTTCCTCCCGCAGCATGTCCTTGACCTCGGCGGGGTTCCGGCTGCCCGCCACCTTCACGCGCTCGCGCAGGGCGTCGACGAGTTCCAGGGTCGGCTCCGTGCCCAGGTCCGCCAGGAGGAGGGTCTCCTCCACCTCGTCCCAGACGTCCTCGTCGATCCTGTCCCGCGACAGCAGGGCGAGCAGCCCCTTGCCGAGGGCGTTGTTGGACCGCACCAGGCGGGCGCGGAGGCGTGCGAGCCTGCCCTGCACGGGGTCGACCGTGTCCAGCAGCGGCAGGGCGGGCGCTTCGTCGAGGCCGCTGAGGTCGTCCGGGACGAGCACGGTGGTGGGGAGGCCGTCGGGACGCTCCAGGACGTCGGTGGACGTCGCACCGTGGGCACCGCCCGTCACCCGGTCATCGGGATCCCTCGGCGAGGAGTACAGCCCGGGCGGCGTGCGGCGGCCGCGGACGAGGAGGGCGGCGACCGACCCGAGCACGGCGAGCGCGAGGATGACGAAGATGACAGGCAGGAGGATGTCGTTCACCGATCCACCTTCTCATACGGGCCGATTGAGCATCTCGCCCGCCGGGTGACAGAATTCGGGGACCATGGCCGGACTTCCTCGCGCGCGCATCCCCTTCTCCAGGACACCTTCGGGCCGGGCGGAGCGCGAGCGCATCCCCCGTGAGATCAGGGTGCTGATCGCGGCGGCGTTCGTGATCGCCATCGGGTTCGGCCTGGTGGCCCCGATCCTCCCGCAGTTCGCCCGCAGCTTCGACGTGGGGGTGACGGCGGCCTCGGTGATCGTCAGTGCGTTCGCGCTCACCCGCCTGCTGTTCGCCCCGGCGGGCGGATGGCTCGTGGAGAAGCTCGGCGAGCGCCCCGTCTACATCATCGGCCTGCTGATCGTCGCGCTCTCCACAGCGGCCTGCGCGTTCGCCGGCGACTACTGGCAGCTCCTCGTCTTCCGGGGTCTCGGCGGGATCGGGTCCACGATGTTCACGGTGTCGGCCATGGGGCTGATCGTGCGGCTCGCGCCGCCGTCGATCCGGGGCCGCGTCTCGGGTGCGTATGCCACGGCGTTCCTGCTCGGCAGTATCGGCGGGCCCATCCTCGGCGGGCTGCTCGCCGGGCTGGGGCTGCGCGTCCCGTTCCTCGTCTACGCGGGGGCTCTCCTGGTCGCGTCCGCCGTCGTCTTCTTCCAGCTCAAGAACACCTCGCTCGCGGACCGGCAGGCGGCCCGCGAGTCCGCTCCCCTGACCGTCCGCGAGGCGGTGAAGGACTCCGCGTACCGTGCGGCACTCGTGTCGAGCTTCGCCAACGGCTGGTCCTCCTTCGGCATCCGCATGGCCCTCGTGCCGCTCTTCGCCACCGCGGTGCTGGGCGCCGGCCCGCAGATCGCCGGCATCTCGCTGGCGTTCTTCGCGGCCGGGACGGCGCTCGCGCTGACGGTCTCGGGGCGTCTCGCCGACACCGTCGGCAGGAGACCCCTCGTGATCACGGGCCTCCTGGTCAACGGAGCGGCGATGGCCGCGCTCGGCTTCTCGGGGGACGTCGCCGTGTTCCTCGCCGTCTGCGTCGTCGGCGGCGTGGGGACCGGGCTGCTGAACCCGGCGCAGCAGGCCGCCGTCGCGGACGTCATCGGCAACGGACGCAGCGGCGGGAAGGTCCTGGCGGGCTTCCAGATGAGCTCCGACCTGGGTGCGATCTTCGGTCCCCTCGTGGCCGGGGTCATCATCGACCGGCTCTTCGTGGGTTCCTACGACCTGGCCTTCGTGGTGACGGGTGCCCTCGCGGTCGCCGCCGCCGCCGTGTGGATCGGCTCGCGGGAGACCCTGCCCGCCCAGGCCCGCTCCACCGCACCCTAGCGGCCGGCCGGCTCCGCCCCGGCCGTCAGCCGCTGGCTGATCACGGTGGACACGCCGTCGCCGCGCATCGTGACGCCGTACAGGGCGTCGGCGACCTCCATGGTGCGTTTCTGGTGGGTGATGATGATGAGCTGGCTCGACTCGCGGAGTTCCCGGAAGATCGTGATGAGCCGGCCCAGGTTCGTGTCGTCGAGGGCGGCCTCGACCTCGTCCATCACGTAGAACGGCGAGGGCCGCGCCTTGAAGATCGCGACGAGGAGGGCGACGGCCGTCAGCGACCGCTCCCCGCCCGAGAGCAGCGACAGGCGCTTGATCTTCTTGCCCGCGGGCCGCGCCTCGACCTCGATCCCGGTGGTGAGCATGTCCGAGGGATCGGTCAGGACGAGCCTGCCCTCGCCGCCGGGGAAGAGGGTCGCGAAGACGCGCTCGAACTGCTCGGCGGTGTCGCGGTACGCGGCGGTGAAGACCTGTTCCACGCGCTCGTCCACGTCCCGGATGATGTCCAGGAGGTCCTTCCGCGTGGCCTTGAGGTCGGCGAGCTGCGTACTGAGGAACTGGTGCCGCTCCTCGAGGGCCGCGAACTCCTCGAGCGCCAGCGGGTTCACCCTCCCGAGGGCCGCGAGGTCGCGTTCGGCCCTCCTCAGCCTCTTCTCCTGCTGCTCGCGCACGAACGGGACCCCGTGGGGCACGGGATTGCCGTCGTCGTCGACGGGCGCCCTCAGGGCGGCCCACTTGTCCCGCGGGGCCGAGTCGTCGGGCACGGGGAGGTGCGGGCCGAACTCGTCGACGAGGTGGTCCGGCGTCAGGCCGAGTTCCTCGATGGAGCGGTTCTCCAGGGCTTCGATCCGGGCCCGCTGCCGGTCACGGGCGAGTTCGTCCCGGTGCACGGAATCGGTCAGCCGCGCGAGTTCGACGGCGAGGTCCGCGGTCGACCGTCGCACCTCCAGCAGCTCCCTGTCCTGTTCGTCGCGTCGGCGCTCGGCGGCATCGCGGTGCTCGGCGGCTGCGGCGACCGAGACGGCCGCAGCCCGTTCGGCCCGGCGCGCCGCCCCGGCGACGGCCGCCGCCTTCCGGGCCTGCGCCGCCCGGATCCTCGCCTTCTCGGCGGCCTGCTCCCGTGCGCGGCGCTCGGACCGGGCGGCACGCTCGAGGGATGCCGCCCGGTTCGCCAGCGCGGAGAGCTGTTCCTCCCTGCTGCGGAGCGCCAGCCGCGCCTCGAGCTCGGCCTGCCGCGCGTCGGCGGCGGCACGCTGCAGATCGTCCCGCTGTGCGGTGGACGGCTCTGCCTCGACCGGCTGGGCCTGCAGGTCCTTCAGGCGCAGGGCGGCCTCCTGCAGCTTCGACTCCTCCTGCACGAGGTTCGCCTCGGCGGCGCGCACCAGGGCGGCGAGGCGCTCGGCCTCGCCGGAGGCCGAGCGGAGGCCCGCGTTCAGCCGGCCCAGTCTCTCGGCGACGGCCGCCATCCGGGCGTCGGACTCGTGCAGGCGTTCGAGCGCCGCCTCCGCACGCTGCCGGGCGGCCTGCAGGCGCGCATCGGCTGCCGACAGCCGGAACCGGAGGCGCTCGGTCGCGGCGACGGCGGCGGCGAGGTCCTCCTCGGTCTCCTCGGCTGCGGCACGCAGCTCGAGGAAGCCCGCCGCACCGGGCGTCCCCCCGCGGACGGCGTGCCGGGACACGACATCACCCTCCCGCGTGACGGCCGTCCCCGCGCTCCCGCCCTCCACCATGGCGGCGGCCTGGCCGAGATCCCGGACGACGACAACGCCGGCCAGGAGGTCCTCGACGGCGGCGCGCAGGGCGGGCGGCACCGACACCACGGAGAGGGCGGCGACCGGCCCGCCGTCGTGTGCTCCCGGCACGTGCGGCACCTGCGGCTCCGGCGCGGCCGGGCGGTCGGCCTCCCGCACGCCGGGGGCGACGACGAGCGACACCTGGCCGGCGTCGTCCTGCTTGACGAGCTCCAGCGCCCGCACCGCCGCGGGGACGCTCGGGACGGTCACGGCATCGGCGGAGTGCGCCAGCGCAGCGGCGACCGCCTTCTCGAACCCGGGCACCACCTGGAGGAGCCGCGCGAGGGGGACCACGCCGTCGAGCCCTGCCGCGAGGAGCGCGCCCGAGCCGTCGCGCTGCTGGAGGCCCTCGCGTTGCGCCTCGAGGCGGGCGGCGAGGGCTCCACGGGCGCGGTCCGCTCCGCGCTCCTCCTCGGCGAGCGCGGCGCGTTCCCCGGTGACGGCTTCGAGGGCCGCGGAGGCGGCCTCGTACTCGGCGTCGAGTCCCTCCTCCCCCTCCTCGGCTCCTGCCACCTGGCCCTCGAGGGCCGCGAAGTCGCGCTCGGCGGTGCGGCGTCGCTCCTCGGCCGCGGTGATCGACGCGCGGAGGCGCCCGAGTTCGGCGGCGGCCGACTCCACACGGGATCGCGCGGCTCCCACGGTGCCCGCCAGCCGCGCGTCGCCCTCGCGCCGGTCCGCGGCGGCCCGCAGCAGGCGCGCGAGCCGGGCGTCCTCGGCCGCCGATGCCTCTTCCGCGGCATGGCGGACGGCGAGGGTCTCCTCGAGGGCGTGCGCGAGCGACACGACCTCGTCCTGCAGTCCTTCGACCTCGGTGCGCACGCGCACGGCCTGCCGGTCGAGGTGGTCGGGGTCGCGCCCCTGGTCCTGTGCGGGGTCGCCCTGGCCGAGGAGGTGCCCCCGGTCCTCGGCACGGGCGGCGAGCGCGGCGAGCTTCTCCCGGGCACTGGACAGCGAGTACCAGGTCTCCCGCGCCCTGTTGAGGGCGGGGACGGACGCCGCTGCTTCCTGCTCGAGGTGCGCCTGGCGTCCCTGGGCCGCGCCGAGCTCCGCCTCGACCTCGTCGCGGCGCGCCTGCAGCGCGGCCTCGGCGGCGGCGTCCCGGTCGAAGCCGGCCCGCAGGGTGACGAGTTCGTCGGCGAGCAGCCGGGACCGCGCGTCCCGGACGGCGAACTGCACCTGCTGCGCACGGCGTGCCACCTCCGCCTGCTTCCCGAGGGGCGTCAGCTGGCGCCGCAGCTCGGCCGTGAGGTCGGACAGCCGCGCCAGGTTCGCCTGCATCGCGTCGAGCTTCCGGACGGTCTTCTCCCGGCGCCGCCGGTGCTTCAAGATCCCGGCGGCCTCCTCGATGAACCCCCGGCGGTCCTCCGGCGTGGCGTGCAGCACCTTGTCGAGCTGGCCCTGGCCCACGATGACGTGCATCTCCCGCCCCAGGCCGGAGTCGGAGAGCAGCTCCTGGATGTCGAGGAGCCTGCAGCTCCTGCCGTTGATCGCGTACTCCGAGCCGCCCGCCCTGAACAGCGTGCGACTGATGGTGACCTCGGTGTACTCGATCGGGAGGGCCCCGTCGCTGTTGTCGATGGTGAGGGACACGTGGGCCCGGCCGAGCGCGGCCCTGCCCGAGGGACCGGACGTGCCGGCGAAGATCACGTCCTCCATCCTGCCGCCGCGGAGTGTCTTGGCGCCCTGCTCGCCCATCACCCAGGCGAGCGCGTCCACCACGTTCGACTTCCCGGAGCCGTTCGGTCCCACCACGGCGGTGACGCCGGGCTCGAAGTCGAAGGTGGTCGCCGAGGCGAAAGACTTGAACCCTCGCACGGTTAGACTCTTCAGATGCACGGTGTCAGGATCTCCAGGTGGTGTAGGACCTCCCTAATCTACTGGAACCCACCGACGTCGCCGGGTATCGCGCCCGCTGCGGGGCCGGCGTCGGACCGGCTCGGAGCGGTGCATCGGGCGGCAAGACCGCACGCGCCGGTGAATTCGACGTGACCGGCCGCTGCATTACGAAGTAGGCTTACCAAAGATTCAGCAGTTTTCAGAGCGTCCAGGCCGATCCATCCGTGGATCCACCACGGCCACCCCCCGGCGCTGACACATGGACGAGGCAGGAAATTTGACCGGTAACGCGACGTTCCGACATGACAACACGGCCTTGCTCGCCGTCACGAGTGTGGAGGCGCCGGTAGTCGTCAGTTCCGCAGAGTTCGACGAACGGCTCGCTCCCAGCCTGAAGAGGCTCCGCCTCTCCAAGCGGCTCCTCGAACGCGTGGCAGGCGTCACGGAGCGGCGCTGGTGGTCCCCCGGGTCCGATTTCGACGACGCCGCCATCGAGGCCGGCGCGAAGGCGATGGCGGAGGCCGGCATCGAGCCGGGTGACGTAGGCCTGCTCATCAACACCTCCGTGACCCGACGCAACCTCGAGCCGTCCGTCGCCGTGAAGATCCACCACTCGCTGGGACTGCCCTCGTCGGCGATGAACTTCGACCTGGCCAACGCGTGCCTCGGGTTCGTCAACGGCATGACCCTGGCCGCAAACATGATCGACTCCGGGCAGATCAAGTACGCCCTGATCGTGGCGGGCGAGGATGCCCAGCGCACGCAGGAGGCCACGTTCCGCCGCCTCAACCGTGAGGACTCGACGCGCGAGGACTTCCTGGCGGAGTTCGCGACCCTTACCCTCGGCTCCGGTGCCGCCGCGGCGGTCATCGGCCCCGCCGACCTGCATCCCGGCTCCCACCGCATCCTCGGCGGGGTGTCCCGCGCCGGCACACAGCATCACGAGCTGTGCGTGGGCGGCATCGACGGCATGTACACCGACACGAAGGGCCTGCTCGACGGCGGCCTCGAGCTCGTGGTCACCGCCTGGCACGAGGCGCAGGCCGACGGCTGGGCATGGGACGCGATGGACCGGTACGTCACGCACCAGGTCTCCAACTCCTACACCAACGCCATCATCAAGGCCGTGGACCTCGAGCGCGAGCGCGTGCCCATCACCTTCCCGCACTGGGGCAACGTGGGGCCGGCGTCCCTGCCGATGACGCTCGCCCAGGAGTCGCAGTCGCTGGCACCCGGAGACCGCGTGCTCTGCCTCGGCGTGGGCTCGGGCCTGAACACCTCGATGATGGAGATTGCGTGGTAGCACTCCCCGGCGTCGATCCCTCGTGGTCGACGTACATCGACGTGCCCTCGACCAGTGACGCGGACGCCCCCGGGAGCACGCATCGCTGGCACTACCTGGACAACGACCCGGACGGCCCGCCCGCACGGGGCACACTGCTGTGCGTCCACGGGAATCCCACCTGGTCCTATCTGTGGCGGAGCTTCCTGGCGGCCGGACGGGACGCCGGCTGGCGCGTGATCGCCGTGGACCAGCTCGACATGGGCTACTCCGCCCGCACGGGCGTGTTCCGCCGCCTGGCCCACCGGATCACGGACCTCGAGGACTTCGTCGCCGCCGTCGGTATCACCGGTCCCGTCGTGACGGTCGGGCACGACTGGGGGGGCGTCGTCAGCCTCGGCTATGCCGACCGCAACCGTGACGACCTCGCCGGGGTCATCCTGACCAACACGGCGATCCACCAGGACCCGGCCCGCCCGATCCCCGCACCCCTGCGGCTCGCCCTGGCACCGGGAGTGCACGGGCTCGGCACCCGGACCACCAGCGCCTTCCTGGACGTGACGCTCGCACTCGCCCGGCCCGGACTGGACCGGGAAGTCCGCCGCGCCTTCCGTGCTCCGTACCGTTCCCCGGCGGACCGCCGGGGCATCGCCAACTTCGTCTCCGACATCCCGGCCGGACCCTCCCACCCCAGCTACGCGGCCCTTGCCGCGACGGCAGCGGGCATCCGCAGCCTCGACGTGCCCGTCCTCATGATGTGGGGACCGCGCGACCCGATCTTCTCCGACACCTACCTCGCGGACCTCGCCGTCCGGCTGCCGCACGCCGACATCCACCGCTTCGAAGCGGCGGGCCACCTCGTCCAGGAGGACGCCGCCGCGGCGTCGACCGCCATGGACTGGCTCGCCGCCCGTTCCGTCGGTGCGGGTGCGCCGGCCGACGACGGCCCGTCCCGGACGGCGGCGCCCTACGTTCCGCTCGGCCGGCGGATCGGCGAGCTCGCCGACGGTCCGGAGGGATCGACGACGGCCGTCGCGGAGATGACCTCCGCGGGTCCGCCGCGCACGCTGACCTGGCGGGAACTCGCCGACGACGTCGCCGCCGTCGCCGCGGGTCTGACCGCGCTCGGGTACGGTCCCGGCAGCCGGGTCAGCCTCCTCGTGCCGCCCGGCGTGGACCTCACGGTCCTGATCTACGCCTGCCTGCGGATCGGTGCGGTGATCGTCGTCGCGGACGCCGGCCTCGGTGCCCGAGGCCTGAGCCGTGCGGTCCGGGGATCGGCCCCCGACGTCGTCATCGGCATCGAGCGGGCCCTCCTCGCCGCCCGCGCCTTCGGATGGCCCGGCCGCCGCATCAGCTCCGGCCCCCTGTCGGCGGCGAGACGGAAGGCCCTGCGCGTGGAGGCGTCCCTGAACGACCTCCGGGCCGCGCGGCCGGGAGCGGCGTCCCCGGCCCCTGATCCGGACGCGGACGCGGACGCGGCGATCCTGTTCACCTCCGGCTCCACGGGACCCGCCAAGGGCGTGGTGTACACGCACCGGCAGCTCTCCGCGATGCGCGACGCCGTCGAGCGGACCCTGGGCCTGGGACCCGGTGCGGCGCTCGTCGCGGGATTCGCGCCCTTCGCCCTGCTCGGGCCCGCGCTCGGTGCCACGTCGGTCACCCCTGCCATGGACGTGGCGGCGCCTCGCACCCTCACGGCGCAGGCCCTGGCGGACGCCGCGGACGCCGTCGGCGCGACCGTCGTCTTCGCCTCCCCGGCGGCCCTGCGCAATGTCCTGGCGACGTCGGCCGACCTCGCCGACACCGGGAAGCGCGCCCTCGGCCGGATCACCCTGATGCTCTCGGCCGGGGCCCCGATCCCCGTCCCCCTCCTCGAAGCCGTGCAGGACCTCGTCCCGGCCGCCGCCCTCCATACGCCCTACGGCATGACGGAGTCCCTCCTCGTCGCGGACATCGACCTCGACGGCATCCGTGCCGCCGCGGCGTCGGGCGCGGAGGGCGCAGGGAACGGTGTCTGCGTCGGCCTGCCCGTCCACGGGACGCGCGTCGCCGTGAGCCCGCTCGACGGCGCCGGCGCGGCCACCGGCGAGCCCGGGACGACGCCCGGCGTCACGGGCGAGATCCTCGTCGACGCCCCGCACGTCAAGGACCGCTACTTCAGGCTGTGGAGGACTCAGCAGGACGCGGCGCGCACCCTGCCCTGGCACCGCACGGGGGATGTCGGCCACTTCGACGCCGAGGGACGCCTCTGGGTCGAGGGCAGGCTGGGCCACGTCGTCACGTCCGCCACCGGCGTGCTGACCCCCGTCGGACTCGAGCAGGCCCTGGAGACCCTCGACGGCGTGCGGCTGGCCGCCGTCGTGGGCGTGGGTCCTGCAGGGACGCAGGCCGTCGTCGCGGTGCTCGAGGCGGAGGCGGCAGGACGCCGTCCGCGCCTCGCCGAGCCGGCGCTGGCGGCCGCCGCCCGGACCGCCGCGCGGGCGCGTGGCGTCGACCTCGCGGCCGTCATCGCGGTCCCGTCCCTGCCCGTCGACGTGCGCCACAACGCGAAGATCGATCGTGCGCGCGTCGCCACGTGGAGCGGCCGCTTCCTGTCCGGTGGGCGGACGGGCTCCCTGTGACGGTCCTCGTGACGGGCGCGAGCGGCATGCTCGGGCGCGCCGTCGCGCAGCACCTGGTCGCCGAGGGCCGGGACGTGCGGTGCTTCCAGCGGCGCCCCTCCGGCGTCGCCGGGGCGCAGGATGTCCTCGGGTCGGTCGAGGACCAGGCCTCCGTCACCGCCGCGGTGCGCGGGTGCACAGGGATGATCCACCTGGCCGCGAAGGTCTCCTTCACGGGAGCCGCCGCCGAGTTCGACAGCATCAACGTCGGGGGTACGAGGCGCCTCCTCGACGCGGCGCAGGACGCCGGCGTCACCGACGTCGTGCAGGTCTCCTCACCCTCCGTCGCCCATGCCGGGACGTCCCTCGTCGGCGCTCCCGCCGGACCCGCCGATCCCCGGCACGCGCGCGGCGACTACGCGCGGACGAAGGCTGCTGCGGAGCTGCTGGCCCTCGCCCGCTCGACCCCGGCGTTCCGCGTCGCGGCGGTCCGGCCGCACATCGTGTGGGGGCCCGGCGACACGCAGCTCGTCGAGCGGGTCATCGACCGCGCACGCCGCGGCCGCCTGCCGCTGCTCGACGGCGGGACCGCCCTCATCGACACTACTTTCGTCAACACCGAGGCCTCCGCGATCGCCCCCGGCCGGCGCAGAGGGGAGGCGCCACAGGGTCGGGCCCTCGTCGTCACGAACGGCGAACCGCGGCCCATCGCGGAACTGCTCGCGGGGATCTGCCGCGCCGGAGGGGTCGAGCCGCCCGCATGGTCGGTGCCGGGCGCGGTCGCACGCGGCGCGGGGGCGCTCATCGAGCGGGCCTGGCTCGCCTCGGGCCGCACGGAGGAACCTCCGATGACGCGCTTCCTCGCCGAGCAGCTCTCGACGGCGCACTGGTTCGATCAGCGGCGCACGCGCGCGGTCCTCGACTGGGAGCCGTCCGTCGGGATCGAGGAGGGCTTCGAGCGGCTCACCCGCCACTACGCGCGCCGGGCCTAGTCGTTCCGGGGTCCCCGTCAGGGCGGCCGGGTCATGCCCGCCGGGCCTGGACCTCGAGGTAGTGCGGATTGTTCATCAGCCCGAGCACGTTGCCGAACGGATCCACGACCGACGCCGTCCTGAACCCGCCGGTCCCCCGTTCCGTGACGGGCTCGTACTCGGTCGCGCCCATGCCGAGCAGCCTGTCCAGCGTGGCGGGCAGATCGTCCACGTGCCAGAACATCACGGCACCGCCCGGGGGATGCGACGCACCGGACGGCGCGTACCGCCTGTCGATGAACCCGAGCTCGTCCTCGTCGTCGCCCACCCGGAATTCGAGGTAGGCGGGAGGTTCGGGCGGTTGCGGGAACGCATAGTACGGTCCCATCCCCAGCAGCTCCGTGTACCAGGCGCGGGCTGCGGCGAGATCGTCCGCGTAGAAGCTGATGGTGGCGAATCCTCGAAACATCGGTGCTCCTTCGGGTAGGCGTGTCCCGCCGGAATTTACACCCGGAGACCGACGCGGAGAAGGGCGGGATGCCCGGCATCCCGCCCTTCTGCAGCGTTCGTGCGCCCTGCCGCCGGCCTTGTCCGGCCGGCCCATGGGCTGTCGCGGTTAGCGCGTGTAGTAGCCGTCGACCGCCATCACGTCGACCGAGTGCACCAGCGTGCCCTGCGAGGGGTTCAGCGCGCTGACCATCTGGCCGTCGCCGAGGTAGATGCCGACGTGGCTGCCACCGTTCTGGCTCACCAGGTCACCCGGCTGGGGGGTGCTGGTGGGCGTCATGGAGGCGAACTGCGCCCACGTGGTGCGCGGGAGGCTGATGCCCTGCTGGGCGTAGGCCCACTGCACGAAGCCGGAGCAGTCCCAGGCGCCGAAGGCGGTTCCGCCGTAGACGTAGCCCGAACCGACGCCCTGCATCGCCGTCGCGGCGATACCGGCGACCGGCCCGGCGGGGATCCGCGCGGTCGAGGCCGCGGACTGGGTGCTGATGCCGGTGGAGTTACCGGCGAAGACGGCGGGAGCCGCAGCAGGGGCCGCGACCTGGGCCGCGACCGGAGCCGCCACGATGGACGCCGACTGGGCGGAGTACTGCTGGGGGGCTGCGGAGCCGCCGAGGGAGATCGACTGGCCCGGGTAGATGACCGAGCTGCTGCCGAGGCCGTTGGCGGTGAAGACGGCTTCGAGGCTGACACCGTGGGACGCCGCGATGCTGCCGAGCGTGTCGCCCGCCTGCACCGTGTAGGTCCCTGCGGCGGCGGTGCTGACCGCGGCCGCCTGGGTGTCCACGCTGATCTCGCCTGCGGCGCTGGCCGGCAGGGCCGCGCCGAACAGGAGGCCGGAAGCGGTGACGACCACGGCGGCGGGCTTGCCGGCCACCGAAGCACTGGCGGTGACGGCGCGGGAGGCCGTGATGAAGGGGTTGGTGCGCGTGGGGACTGCCCTGTGGCGCGCGATTGAGCTCTTCTTGGACATGCTGATGCCTTTCCCAATGCCTGCGAAGTTAGCTGTCGGGTTCGGATGGGACATCCGGACACACACCTGTCGACCATCGCCCCCAAGCTGGTCGACGCGTGTCTTTACCCCAAGGACTCACATGGAGTCCGCTACTGGTTCCCCCGCCCCTGTCGAATGGTTTGTGCGAACGGTCCATCCTCATCGACAGGGTTCGGCAGAAAGAGGATGGGCGCCCCTCCTTGCTGGAACGGACGCGGGTTCAACGGTACGCGGTGGTTCCTCGATTGTCACGTTTAGATCACGAGGGCAAGATCACTCCCGGTGCCGACGGGTCTACGGCCGTGCGTTCCGCGGTCTCGGCTGGCAGTGCGGGCAGAGGTAGGAGGACCGGTTCATGAACGCTTCCCGGCGGATCAGCGTCTCGCGGCCCTCCGAGGCGCAGCGGCGGCACGGCTGCCCTGCACGTCCGTACGCCTCGAGGTCCCGTGCGAAGTAGCCGGATGCGCCGTTGACGTTGACGTAGAGGGCATCGAAGCTCGTCCCTCCGGCGGCGAGTGCACGGGTCATGACGTCCGTGGCCGCACCGATGATGCGGAGTGTGTCCGGCCGGCGGAGCGTATCGGTGGGCCGGGCGTAGTGGAGTCTCGCGGCCCACAGGGCCTCGTCCGCGTAGATGTTGCCGATGCCGGAGACGAGCCCCTGGTCGAGCAGGGCGCGCTTGAGGCCGGTCCTCCGCGCCCTGATCCGCCCATGGAAGGCCTCGGGGCTGAAGGCGGGGTCGAGGAGGTCCCGTGCGATGTGGGCGGCCTGGTGCGGGACGAGCGGCAGGTCCCCCTGCCCCTGCCCGCCCGGGTGGCCGTCGTCGGTCGGTTCCAGGTCGGCGACGAACATGCCGCCGAAGATCCGCTGGTCCACGAAGCGCAGCTCGGCCGGCAACGGCACACCGTCGTCGTCGAGGGCCGCGGAGAGGGTCAGGCGGACCTTGAGATGCTTCTCCGTCGGAGCGCCGGGCTCCTCGATCAGGAGTTGCCCGCTCATGCCGAGGTGTGCCATCAGTGCCACGTGCGGGGGCCCGGCAGCGTCGGGGTCCTCGAGGACCAGCCAGAGGAACTTCCCGCGCCGCACCACGTCGGTCACGCGCGAGCCGGTGACGTTCCCCGCGAAGTCCTCGACACCGTTCACGTGCCGACGGAGCGACCGGGCGTCGAGAACCTCCACGGCCTCGATGCGGCGTCCTGTCACCCAGCGGGCGAGACCCCGGCGGACGACCTCCACCTCGGGGAGTTCGGGCACTCAGGATCCGTCGACGATGCCGGAGGCGGGGTTGGAGGCGGGGTTGGAGGCGGGGTTGGAGGCGGGGCCGGAAGCGGCGGTGGCGCCCGCGTCGGCAGCGGGGCCCGGGACGGGCTTGCCGGGCCGGGTCGGGGAACCGGCCCCGTCGGCGAGCAGCGTCCAGGACACGGCGGCGGCCGCCTGCTCGGCATCCTTCTTCGACGGTCCGTTCCCGGAGCCGTACTCGATCCCGCCGATCAGCAGGCGCGCCGTGAAGGTGCGGGCGTGGTCGGGGCCGGTCCCCTCGACCTGGTAGTCGATGAGCCCGAGGCGCCGGCCCGCCGCCGTCTCCTGGATGCGGGTCTTCCAGTCGGTGCCCTCGCCGAGGACGGCGGAATCGCGGAGGAGGGGCCCGATGAGCCGCATGACCATGGCGCGTGCCGTCTCGATGCCGTGGCTGAGGTACGCCGCGCCGATCACCGCCTCCATGGTGTCCGCGAGGATGGACGCCTTGTCCCGGCCGTTCGTCAGCTTCTCGCCCTGCCCCAGCAGGACGTAGCTGCCGAGGTCGAGCGAACGCGCCACGCCGGCGAGTGCCTTGGTGCTGACGACGGCGGACCGGCGCTTCGCGAGCTCCCCCTCGGAGAGGCCGGGGTTGTCCCGGTACAGGGCGTCCGTCACGGACAGGCCGAGCACCGAGTCGCCGAGGAATTCGAGGCGCTCGTTGGTGGGGATCCCACCCTTCTCGTAGGCATAGGACCGGTGCGTCAGGGCAAGACGAAGCGTCCCGGTGTCGATATCGACACCGAGACGCTCCGTGAGTTCTTCGGTATTCTTCACAACCGCATCAGCTGATCAGCATCGGACGGATACCCGCCGGTACGTGACGCGGCGGGACGGTCCGATGTCAGACGTCGGCTACCTTGCGGCCCTTGTACTCGAGGAACAGCGGGGTACCCGCCGAGTCGGTGACGACCTTCGCCTGGTGGGCGAGGCTGTAGGTCACGCGGCCGTTCTCGAGGGTCTTGACCAGCTTGGGGGCGGTTGCCTTCCACTGGGACCGGCGTGCGCGGGTATTCGCGCGGGACATCTTCCGTTTCGGGACAGCCACGGCTAACTCTCTTCTCTCTCGTCTGACTCTGACTTTGGTGCCGCATCGTTCTCAGCGGCGTTGCCCGCCAGCCCGGCTAGGGCTGACCAGCGAGGGTCCAAAATTTCATGGTGGTGGTCCGGATCGTCGTTGAGCCGGGCTCCGCATTCGGAGCACAGACCCTTGCAGTCGTCCCGGCACACCGGCTGGAATGGCAGTGACGTAACCACCGCATCCCTCAGCACCGGTTCCAGCGCGACCGAATCGTTCTCCACCCTGTGCAGTTCTTCGTCCTCGCCCGACAGCGACTCCGAGTCGCTGTAGAAGAAGAGCTCCTGGACATCCACCTCGTGCTCGTACCGCAGTGGCTCCAGGCAACGGCCGCACTCGCCGGTTACCTCGACCTTCGCCGTTCCGGACACCAGGATCCCCTCGTGCACCGACTCGAACCGCAGATCGAGTTCCATGTCGGAACCCTCCTGCACGCCGATCAGCGCGACGCCGAAATCCTTCGGTGCCGGTACATGTTCTTCGACTGTCCGCATGCTTCCCGGACTGCGTCCGAGATCCTTGACGCTGAACGTCAAGGGCGAACTGAGATCGCTTTTAATGGTGACTCCTGTAGAACATATGACCGACGTATCATCCTACCCTGCGGATCCGGGCAGGCCCAAAACGCGGGCTCCCCGGGGCGTACCGGGCTCAGCCCTCCGGCAGCAGCCGGGCGTGGACGGCGTCCGGAACGAACGCACGAATGTCGCCGCCGAGCGCCGCGACCTCCTTCAGCAGTGTGGAGGAGACATGGGCGAAGTCCGTACCGGTGGGGAGGAAGACCGTCTCGACATCCGCGAGGTGCCGGTTCATGGTGGCCATCGGGAGTTCGTAGTCGAAGTCGAGGCTGGAGCGCAGTCCCTTCACGAGCGCCACCGCGCCGTGCTCCCTGCAGAACTCCGCCACGAGCCCCGCCGCCATGGGTCGCACCGTGACACCGGGCAGGTGCGCGAGGCTCTCCGTGCAGAACGCGAGGCGCTCGTCGATGCCGAACCGGTACTTCTTGGCGTGGTTCGTCGAGACCGCGACGATCACCTCGTCGAAGAGGCGGGTGGCTCGACGGATGACTTCGATGTGTCCGTTGTGGAGGGGGTCGAAGGACCCGGGGCAGACGGCGCGGCTCATGCCCCCACGGTACCCAGTCGGGCGGGTAGGTGTGGCCGATGGCGCGGCCGGCGGGAGCCGCGATACTGGTGTCATGACGACACACCCGCAGATCCCCGCCCCGACCGGCACGGCGCCGTGGACGAGGGCGGCACGCGGTGCGAACCTGCTCGGGAGCGACGGCCGGCTCGGCATCACCATCTTCGAGGAGGTGACGGCCCTCGCCCAGCAGCACGGGGCCGTCAACCTCGGCCAGGGCTTCCCCGACGAGGACGGCCCGCGGGAGATCCTCGACGCCGCCCGCTCCGCCATCGCGGACGGCGCGAACCAGTACGCCCCCGGCCAGGGACTCGCCGTCCTGCGCGACGCCATCGCGGCCCATCAGGAGCGGTTCTACGGCCTGGCCGTGGACCCGCAGACCGAGGTGATCGTCAGCACGGGCGCCACCGAGTCGATCGCCGCCGCCATCCTCGCGTTCGCCGGCCCCGGGGACGAGGTCCTGACCTTCGAGCCGTTCTACGACTCGTACGGCGCCGTGATCGGCCTGTCGGGCGCGACCCACACCACGGCACCGCTCCGCGCGCCCCACTTCCAGCCCGAGGCCGCCGACCTCGAGGTTGCCTTCAGCGAGCGCACGAGGATCGTCGTCGTCAACAACCCCCACAACCCGACGGGCAGCGTCCTCGGCCGGCCGGCACTCGAGCTCATCGTCCGGCTCGCGGAGCGCTTCGGCGCGATCATCGTGACGGACGAGGTGTACGAGCACCTGACCTTCGGGGTCCGGCACCTCCCCGTCGCCACCCTCCCGGGAGCCGCGGAACGTACCCTGACGATCTCCTCGGCCGGCAAGACCTTCTCCGTGACCGGGTGGAAGGTGGGGTGGCTGAGCGGCCCGGCGGAGCTGGTGGCCCAGGTGCGCACGGTGAAGACCTTCCTGACCTACACCTCGGGCACGCCCTTCCAAAGTGCTGTCGCCCTGGGTCTCGGGCTGCCCGACGCGTTCTTCTCCTCCGCCGCGGCCACCCTCGGGAAGAAGCGGGACCTCCTGGGTGAGGGCCTCCGCGCGGCCGGCTTCGACGTCTTCGAGCCCGAAGGCACGTTCTTCACCATGGTCGACGCCGCTCCGTTGGGGATCGAGGACGCGACCGACCTCGCGCGGCGCCTGCCGGAGCTGATCGGCGTCGCCGCGATCCCCGTGGCCATGTTCTGCCACGAGGAGGGGGCGGAGCGCACGCGCTCGATGCTGCGCTTCGCGTTCTGCAAGAGGTTCGACGTGATCGAGGAGGGCGCCCGGCGGCTCGGCACCCTGCGGGAACGGCTGTGACCGCCGCACCGGATCCGGCGTCCGGAGGGGCCGCCCGGGACGAGGACGACGCCGGGGTCCCGACCCGCTGGCTGCCCGCGACCGGCGCCTACGCGGAGATCGACGAGGACGCCCATATCGACGGGGCCCTGATCCTCAGCATCGCGGGCGCCCAGCAGTCCCACGTGGACCTGCGCCACCCCGAGCGTGTCTTCTACGAGTACCTGCAGCGCATCGCCCACGTGATCGACCTCGTCGGGGAGCCCGGCGCTCCCCTGCGGGTCCTTCATCTCGGTGCCGGGGCGCTGACCCTCGTGCGCTATGTCCAGGCCACGCGCCCCGGCTCGCCGCAGACCGCCGTCGACGTCGACCGGAGCCTGATCGACTTCGTCCTCGAGGCCATGCCCCTGCCGGAGGGGACCGCCTGTGACCTCGTCATCGGGGACGCGTCCGACGCCGTCCTGGAGCAGCCGGACGCCGCCTTCGACGTCGTCGTGCTCGACATCTTCGCCGGGGCCGACGCGCCCGTCCACCTCACCTCCCCGGACTTCACCGCGCACCTCCTGCGGGTCTGCTCCGAGGACGGGGTGGTCCTGGTGAACGTCGGGGACGATCCGCCGCTCGCCTTCGCCCGCACGCAGAGCAGACAACTCGCAGCGCTGGCTGCTACGACCGCGGTACTGACCGAGGCCGGGATGGTGGACGGCTCACAGGCAGGGAACGTCGTCATCGCCGCGCGCCGCGCGCCCTGGCCGGCAGCGTGGACCCGCGCGCTCCTGGCGGCCGGGCCCCACCCGGCCGCCGTCCTCGCCGGCCCGGATCTCGAAGCCTTCCACGGGCCGACGCCCCGGTAACGGGCGGGAGTCGCCGGATGCGGCAGCGCCGGCCGCCGCTGTCCTCGGCGGCGCGGGCCCGGGCGAGCGGGGCACGCCGCTCGGACCCGCGCCGCCGGCACGCGCCCGTGGTCGGTGGTGCGCCGCGCCGTCGTGCCCGCCGCCGCCGCCGCCGGCGGCCCATCCGGGAGGGCGACGCACGCGAAGTACGTGTACGCAGCCGGTCACCGCCGCGGCGGTACTCTGTGAGAGCATCCCGTCGAGCCGGCGGCGCTGCGACGGCCGCGGGACACCACACGAAGGAGGCACAGGATGACGACAGCCCTCCCCTACCTCCGGTCCGTGGTCCTCGCCTCGTTGATCCTCTCGGTCTCGTCCGCGTCGCACGTCCTCGCCGCGGGGCACCTCCCCGCCCCGGGCGTCCTGCTCCTGATCGGTGTCCTGCTCCTGGTCCCGCTGAGGCTGCTGGCCCGGCGTCCGCTCTCGTTCCGCTCGGGCCTCCTGGCGATGGGCGCGGGGCAGTTCCTGCTGCACACGGTGTTCGGCATGACGGCCGTCCCCGCTGTGTGCCAGAGCTCCTCGGCGATGCCCGGGCACCACGCGGCGTTCGAGCTCGCCTGCTCGCCGGCGGCCCAGGAATCGATGAGCGGGGCGTCCGCCGGTCCGGCCATGCTCCTGCTGCACGCGCTCGCCACGATCCTCCTGGCCGTCGCGGTGTCCCGGAGCGAGCAGGCGCTGGCCCTCCTCCGCGCATGGCTCCGGCCGCTCCTCGGGCTCCCGGTCGTCGCCCTCCCCGCTCCCGCCCGTCGTCCGTCGGTGCTGGACGGCCCTCCGCCGGTCACGCCGCTGCCCGTGCACGCCTCCGTGCCGAGCCTGCGTGGTCCGCCGGTGATGGCTGCGCCGCCCGCCTGACCCGGACCCCTGAGGGATCCGGGGCGTCGGCGGCGCTTCCCCGACGACCCCACGAATCCCTGCTGCTCCGACACCTCCCGCAAACGCGGCCCGGAGCGCATCCCCCGAAAGGCAGTCCCATGACCAACCCCTCCTGGCGTACCCTCACCACCGGCGCAGTCGCCCTGACCACCGCCGGCCTCATGGCTCTCGGCCTCGGTGCCGCCAGCGCCCATGTCACGGTCGCCCCCGCCTCCACCACGGAGAACGGGTACTCGCAGCTGACGTTCAGCGTGCCGAACGAGTCCGAGAGCGCCGCCACGAACAAGGTCGAGGTCCAGCTCCCGACCGAGCAGCCGTTCACCTCCGTCCGGGTCAAGCCGGTCGAGGGCTGGACGGCCGAAGTGGTGACCGGCGCGCTGCCCGAGCCCGTCACCACGGACGACGGCGCGACCCTCACCGAGGCGCCGCTGTCCGTCGTCTGGACCGCGGAGACCGGCTCCGAGATCTCGCAGCAGCAGTACCAGACGTTCTCGATCTCCGTCGGGCGCCTGCCCGGGGCCGGCTCCACCGTGATGCTCCCCGCGACGCAGTCCTACACCGACGGCGACGTCGTCGAGTGGAACCAGGAGACCGTCGAGGGCGCCGAGGAGCCCGACAAGCCGGCACCGTCCTTCGTGACGACCACCGCGGCCGAGGGCGAGGGCGCGCACGGAGGTACGCACACGGCCGCCGAGACCCCGGAGGCGATCGACGCCGAGCAGGCCGCCGCCAGCACCGACAGCACCGACGCGGGTTCGCCCTCGCCCGTCGCGTGGGCCGGACTCGTCGCCGGCCTGCTCGGGCTCGCCGCAGGTCTGGCGGCCCTCGCCAGGACGCGCCGCAAGGCCTAGCTCCCTCGGGGCGCGGTGCAGGCCCACGGCCTGCGCCGCGTCCCGTCCCGTCCCGTCTCCTCTGCGCGACACGCGCGAACGAGCTCCGGGGCGGTCCCACGTCAGGGGATCGCCGGCTCCAGGTACCAGAGGCGCGTCTCCCCGTACTTCTTGTCCGAGAACCGCTCGAGCCAGGCGGGCCAGGCGGGCTCCGGCGACCGCGCCGATCGCTCGACGACGACGACCGCCCCCTCGGACAATCTCGACTCGAGCGCCGCCAGCACGGCGAGCACGCCGTCCTCCCGTACCGTGTAGGGCGGATCCATGAGGACCAGGTCCCACGTCACGTCGGGGGCGACACGCTCAAGGTAGGTCTCGACCTTCGTGCGGTGTACGCGCACCGCGGTCCAGCCCAGCACGCGGTTCACGAGGTCGGCGTTGCGCTGCGCGACGGCGGCTGCCCGGTCGACCGATTCCACGAGGTCCACGGAGGCTGCGCCGCGGCTCGCGCTCTCGACGCCGAGCGACCCGGAGCCCGCGAAGAGGTCGAGCACATGTGCCCCGTGCACCACGTTGTAGGCCTCGAGGCTCGAGAAGAGGGCTTCCTTCACGCGGTCGGTCGTGGGACGGGTGCCGTTCCCGTCGACGCTGGTGAGGGTCGAGCCGCCCGCGGCTCCGGCGATGATGCGCGTCATGCTGTCGACTCTATCGCCCGGCCGATGCCGCGCAGACCGCCCCCTACAGCGGGTAGATGCTTGCGTCCTCGTGCCGGAAGCCCACGAACAGCCGCATCCCCGGCGTGAGGCCGAGGGCGACCACGTCGGCCGGGGACACGTCGGCCGCCAGCCCCGCGGCATGGACGCGGACCAGGTCGCCGCGGTGTTCGACGTCGTCGACCTCCGCCTCGATACGGCTGGTGCCGGGCGGGGCCTCGACGCTCCGTGACACGGTCACGCTGCCCGGACGCACCGTGAGGGCGAGCCTGCGGTCCGTCGGGAGCGGCCCCGCGGACGGCACCCGCAGCCCGTTGTCCGCCGTGAATCCCGCCCCGGGGCCTCCCGTCGATCCCGCCGGGGTGTCAGCCGGCGTTCCCACCGTCGTCGCGCGTCCGAGGACGAGGTTCAGGCCCGCAAGCCGGGCACCGAACGCGGTGACGGGCCGTGTGAGGACGTCGGCGGTGGCGCCGGACTCGACGATCCTCCCGTCGTCGAGGATGAGGACGCGGTCGGCCAGCAGGAAGGCGTCGAGCGGGTCGTGGGTCACGATGATGGCCGACCGCTCGACCAGCACGTCCCGGAGGAGCGCCCGGACGGACGGGGCGACGGCGACGTCGAGGGCCGCGAGCGGCTCGTCCAGCAGGAGCAGCGCCGGGTCGGCCGCGAGTGCGCGGGCGATGGCCACGCGCTGGGCCTGGCCGCCCGACAGCTCGGCGGGCCTGCGGCGGGCGAGCTCCTCGACGCCCACGCGCCCGAGCCAGCGCAAAGCCCGGCTCCGCGCCGCGGCCCGGTGTTCGCCCCGGCTCCGCGGCCCGAAGGCGACGTTCTCCAGGGCCGTGAGGTGCGGGAACAGCAGCGCCTCCTGGGCGAGCAGCGACACCCCGCGGCGCCGGGGCTCCGTGAGCACGCGCCGACCCGCGCCGGCGTCGAAGAGGACGGAGCCGTCCAGCTCGGCCCTGCCGGAGGTGGGGGCGAGCAGCCCCGCGAGGAGGTTGAGCAGCGTTGACTTCCCGGCCCCGTTGGGTCCGAGCACGGCGAGCGTCTCCCCGTGGGCGAGTTCGAACGAGACGTCGAACCCCCGTTCGGCGAGGGTGGCAGCGAAGGTGAGGCCCATCAGCGGATTCCCCCGGTGCTGACCGGGCCCGGCGCAGGTGCTCCACCGGCGAGGGGCCGCACGCGGTGGGCGACACCCACGACGGCGACGGCCACGACGACGAGGATGAGCGACAGCGCGACGGCCGCGTCAGGGTCGGTCTCCCGCTGCAGGTAGACCTCCAGCGGGAGCGTCCTCGTGGTGCCTTCGAGGCTCCCCGCGAAGGTGAGCGTCGCGCCGAACTCGCCCAGCGCGCGGGCGAAGGAGAGGACGGCGCCCGAGACGAGGGCGGGCAGGACCAGCGGCAGGGTGATGCGCCGCAACACGGTCCAGCGGCCGGCGCCGAGGGTCGCGCCCACGGCCTCGTACCGGGTCCCGACGGATCTCAGTGCCCCCTCGAGGCTGAGGACGAGGAACGGCAGGGCGACGAAGGCCTGCGACATGACGACGGCCGCCGTCGAGAAGGCGATGTCGATGCCCGCGGCGCTGAGGGTGCTCCCGAGCAGGCCGCGCCGCCCGAAGGTGTACAGGAGGGCGATGCCGCCCACCACCGGCGGGAGGACCAGCGGGAGCAGCACGAGTGACCGCACGAGCCGTTGCCCGCGGAACGACGTCCGGGCCAGGACGAGGGCCATGGGGACACCGAACAGCACGCACAGCGCCGTCGCCGTGAGCGAGGTCCGCAGGCTGAGCAGCAGGGCAGCCTGCGCGCTGTCCGAGGTGACGAGGGGGACGAAGCGCGGCCAGTCGACACGCAGGGCCAGGGCCACCACGGGCAGCACCACGAACAGCCCGCCGGCGACCGCGAGCGCCACGACCCAGCGTGGGAGCACGCCGGCGTTCATCGGCGTCCCGCCCCGGGGCGGGCCGCACGCGGACGGCCCGCGCGGCGGCGGAACGGGTCAGGGTGCACCGAAACCCGCCGCCCGGAGCACGGCCTGCCCGTCCGTGCCCGTCACGAAGTCGACGAAGGCCTGGGCGGTCACGGCGTCGGCGCTGTCGGCGAGCGCGGCGATGGGGTACGTGGTGACCGCGCCGGCGGCTTCAGGGACGTCGATGCCGAGTACCGCACCCGACGCCGCCCGCACGTCCGTCCGGTAGACCAGCCCGGCGTCGGCCTCCCCCGAGGTGACCTTGCCGAGCACGTCGGTGACCGAGGACTCCTCACTGACGGGGTCCAGGTCCACCCCGGCCGCCCGCTCGACCGCCGCGGTGGCCGCCCCGCACGGGACCTGTCCGGCACACACGACCGTCTTCACGCCGGGCGCGGCCGCATCGGCGAGCGAGGTGATCCCGGCGGGGTTGTCCGGTGGGACCGCGAGCTGGAGCGTGTTGGTGGCGAAGTCGACCGGATTCCCCGAGAGCAGGCCGGCGTCGAGGACCTTGCCCATGTTCCTCACGTCCGCGCTCGCGAGGACGTCCGCGGGGGCTCCCGCCGTGATCTGGGTGGCGAGATCCGACGAGCCGGCGAAGTTCAGGGCGACCTCGGCGCCGGGATGGGCCTCCTCGAACCGGGAGGCGAGGTCCGTGAAGGACGCCGTGAGGGACGCTGCGGCGAAGACGGTGATGCTGCCGGCGATCGCCTCCCCGGCGGCATCGCCCGTGGTGCCGCTCCCGAGGTCCTGCCCACCGGCCCCGCAGGCGCTGGTCAGGACCACGACGGCGGTGGCGAGCGCGAGGGCGGCTCGGCGGTTCGAGGGCATGGTCAGGCCTTCCCGGCCGGGGTCTCGATGATGACGGTGGTGGCCTTGACGACGGCGATCGCGACGGAGCCCTTCTCGAGGCCGAGGTCGCGGACGGCCTCGCTGCTCATGAGGGACACCACGCGGTGGGGACCGCACTGGAGTTCCACCTGCGCCATGACGGTGTCGACGATGATGTCGGTCACGATGCCCACGAACCGGTTGCGCGCGGACCTGCCGATGTCGGACGGATCGCCGGGCAGGACGGCATTGCGCCGCGCGAGCTGTGCGAGCTCGAGCGCCTCGACGACGGCCTTCCCCGAGGAGTCCCGGGTGCTCCCGAGGATGCCTGCGTCGATCCACCGGCGTACGGTGTCGTCGCTGACGGCGAGGAAGCGTGCTGCATCGCCGATCCGTATCTGCGTCATGGAAAGGATGCTATCTCCTCGGACGCGGAAGCGCGGGGTCAGCCCTTCTCGAGGAAGGCTTCCTTCTCCGGGTTGAGGTACAGCTCGATGGCGAGCGCGAGGCCCGGGTACTCGGAGAGGTCCGGGTCTCCCGGGACGATCTCCTGGGCATCGGCGCGTGCCTTCTCGATGACCTTGCCGTGCCGGGTGATCTTGAGGAAGCGCAGCGCGGAGCGGCCGCCGGACTGCGAGGCGCCGAGGATGTTGCCCTCGCGCCGGAGCTCGAGGTCCTTCTGCGAGAGCTCGAACCCGTCCGTCGTGGCGGCGACGGCGGACAGCCGCTCGCGGCTCGGGTGCTCGGGCTCGAGCTTCGTCACGAGCAGGCAGGTCCCGGCGTGCCCGCCCCGGCCGATGCGCCCGCGCAGCTGGTGGAGCTGGGAGATGCCGAAGCGGTCGGCGTCCATGATGACCATGAGGGTGGCATTGGGGACGTCGACGCCCACCTCGATGACGGTCGTCGCGATGAGCAGCTGCACACTGCCGTCGGCGAAGCGCGCCATGACCTCCGCCTTGTCGGGGGCTTCCATGCGCCCGTGCAGCATGCCGCTGGTCACCCCGTCGAGCTGCGGGACGGTCCCGAGCGACCCGAAGAGGCCGACGACGCTCGTCAGCTCCTGCTGTGCGCCGGCCTTCCGATCCGCCGGCGGCTCCCCGTAGAGCGCCTCCGGTGCGTCGTCCTCGGCCTTGCCGTCGTCGCCGATCTTGGGGCACACGACGTACACCTGCCGGCCGGCGTCGATCTCCTCGCGCGCCCGCGACCAGATGCGGTTGATCCACGCGGGGTGCTCGGTGAGGCCCACCTCGTGGGTGGCGATCGGTGACCGCCCGGCCGGCAGCTCGGAGAGCGTGGACGTCTCGAGGTCGCCGAAGACCGTCATGGCGACGGTCCGCGGGATCGGCGTCGCCGTCATGACCAGCACGTGCGGGGAGGTGCGGGCCTTGGTCCGCAGGGAGTCCCGCTGTTCGACGCCGAAGCGGTGCTGCTCGTCGACGACGATGAGGCCGAGGTCGAAGAACTGCACGTTCTCGGACAGCAGCGCGTGGGTGCCGATGACGATGCCGGCCTCCCCCGAGGCTGCATCGAGCAGGGACCTCTTCCGCTGCGCCGTGGACATGGACCCGGTGAGCAGCACCACGCGCGTGCCGTCCATGGCCCCGCCGAGCATGCCGCCCTCGGCCAGTGGCCCGAGCGTCCGGGTGATCGACTGCAGGTGCTGGGCGGCGAGCACCTCGGTGGGTGCGAGCAGCGCGGCCTGGCCCCCGGCATCGATGACCTGCAACATGGCGCGCAGCGCCACCAGGGTCTTGCCGGAGCCGACCTCGCCCTGCAGCAGGCGGTTCATGGGGTGGTCCCGTGCGAGATCGTCGGCGAGGGTCCGGCCGACGTCGAGCTGTCCCTGCGTGAGGGTGAAGGGCAGCCGCGCGTCGAACTGGGTGAGGAGGCCGCCCTCGCGTGGGGGGCGCGCCGTCGCCTCCTCCCGGGCGGCGAGGGCGCGACGGCGGGCGAGCGCCGCCTGCAGCACGAACGCCTCCTGGTAGCGCAGGCGGTGCTGGGCCCGGTAGGCGTCCTCGACCTGCTGGGGCCGGTGCACGAGCTCGTAGGCGGTGGCGAGGCTCATGAGCTTGTCGCGCCGGACGATCGAGGCGGGCACCGGGTCGTCGAGGTCGGAGAGCCGCAGGGTGTCGAGGACGACGGCGACCGCCTTCGCGATCTTGTCGCTGTCGAGCTTCTCGACCGCCGGGTAGACCGGGATGGGCCGGTTCACGTCGTCGGGGTCGTCGCCCTCGTCGAGCAGGGCGTAGCGGGGGTTGGTGAGCGACAGCTTGCCCCGGTACACGGTCACCTTGCCGGAGAACATCGCGCGTACGCCGGGTTTGAGCTCCCGTGCCGCGCCGAAGCCGTTGAAGTAGGTCAGGTTCATCCCGCCGAGGCCGCCGTCGGCGTCGTCGGTGATGGTGACCTCGAGCAGCATCCCCTTGCGCGTGTGCATCCTGCGGGAGTTGGCCGACTGCACGCGGGCGATCAGGGTGACCTCCTCGTCCACGGGGACCTCGGCGATGGGCGTCAGCTCGCCCCGCTTGAGGTAGGTGCGCGGGAAGTGGTTGAGCAGCTCGCCGACCGTCGTGATGCCGAAGTACTTGGCGAGGTGCTTGGCCACCGGTCCGAGGCGCTTCTCGAGCGGGGCGTCCAGCTCCGAGGCGGTGGCCCGCGCCGTGTCGGGAGTCACCGGCTCGCGTCTCCCACCGGCGGGGCGGCGAGCAGGGTCACCGTGATGTTGACGGGGTCTCCCGCCTCGTGGATGAGGGCAAGGGCGGGCGCCGCGTCCGGCACGTGCACGTGGACCCGCCAGCGATAGCCTTCCTCGACCTCGGTGACGGCGCTCATGATGACCGAGTCGCCGATCTCGTCGAGGTGGAGGCGCAGGGTGGCGGCGTCGAGGGGGCTGAGGTTGATGGTGCACATGACCTCCACGCCCTCCGCGTCGCCGCCGTTGTGGATGTGCGGTGCCTGGATGTCGTAGCCGTGGAGGCCGTCGATGAGCTCGTCCTGCAGTTCCTCGCCGAGCGCGGCGGCCCTCAGTGCGTCGAGGATCAGGAGGAAGCCCACGCCGCCGGCGTCGACCACCTTCGCCTCCGTGAGGGGGCCGAGCTGGCTCTCGGTGCGGACGACGGCACGCAGGGACTGCTGGACGGAGGCCCGCAGCGTGAGGGCGAGCGCGGAGTTGCTGTCGTCCCCCGCGTGGCCGGAGGCGGCTTCGGCCGCGCCGCGCGCGCTGGCCTCGAGCACGGAGAGCATGGTCCCGGGGACGGGATCGCTGAGGGCGGACCAGCTGCGGATCTGGGCGCGGTGCAGCGCCGACGCGAGGAGCGTGCAGGTGAGGCGCGTGACGCCGTGCAGGGGCTCGGCGAACGCCGCCAGGAAGACGGCGAAGAGGGTTCCCGAATTCCCGCGCGCATCCTCCATGGCGGCACGGCCCGCGATGCTGAGCAGTTCCCCCAGGTCCGACGTCTCGGCCTCGTGCGCTGCGCGCGCTGCGGCCCGGGCCGTCTGGTAGAGGTTGGTGCCGGTGTCGCCGTCGGCTACGGGGAAGATGTTGATGGCGTTGAGGCGGTCGCTGTGGTTGCCGAGGGATTCTTCGGCCCTGCTCAGCCAACGCTTCATCGCAACAGCATTGGCGGTGATCTTAGTGTGCAAAGTGATCCCATCCCCTGAGGACTGTCGCCTGGGACGCCAGTGTCACCAGCGGCCTGCCCGGCTTCACCGAGCCTACCGCAGCGAACTCGGGTGGGAGCAGGGCGTCCCGCGGGAAACTCGCGAGCAGCCCGTGGTCCTCGCCGCCGCCGAGCACCCACTCCAGCGGGTCGACGCCGAGCAGTGCGGCAGGGCCCGCCAGCGGCACCGCATACCGCCGGAGCGCGGTGGGGTCGAGGTCGAGGTGGACACCGCTCGCCGTCGCGATGCGTCCGGCGTCCCGCACGAGTCCGTCCGAGATGTCAAGCATCGCGCTCGCGCCGGCGGCGGCGGCTGCGGGTCCCGCGGCCAGGGGCGGACGGGGGCGCAGCTGGGCGCCCACGAGGTCCTCCCCCGACGCGCCGAACTCCTCGGGCGGGCGGCCGTCCTCGAGGATGGCGAGGCCCGCGGCGGCCCGGCCGAGGGTCCCCGCGACGGCGAGGACGTGCCCCGGTAGGGCGCCGGAACGGAGGACGGGCGCCCGCCCGTCCAGGGTCCCGGTCACGGCGGCCGTCACGACGATCTGCGCCCCGCCGCCGAGGTCGCCGCCGACCACCGAGCAACCGTCGGCACCGAGCCCGTGGATCGCGGCGGCCAGCCCCCGCGCGCAGTCCTCCACCCAGGCGACCGGCGTGTGCGGGGGCAGGGTCAGGCTCACGACCAGGGACGTCGCCGTGCCGCCCATCGCGTTGATGTCGCTGAGATTCTGGGCAGCGGACTTCCAGCCCACGTCGTAGCCGGTGGTCCGGAAGCCGTTCGCGCGGACGAGCCGGAAGTCGTGGTCCTCCACGAGGGTGTCCAGGGAGATCACGACGGACCCGCCCGGCGCGGCGAGCACGGCGGCGTCGTCCCCGGGGCCGACGAGCGCGCCGGCGGCAGCGCCGAGCAGCGGGAGGATCCGCGCGAGGAGTTCACCCTCCGTCATCCCGTCGACGGTCGGACCGGCCGGTTCCACCGGTGCCGGCCGGTCCGCTGATTCACTCATGCGCCTACCGTAGGGTGCGGTACCGACAAAGCGGGGTCCGGCACCGGGTCACGCCGACAGCGCGGCGACGTACTCGGCGAGGCGTTGCGCCGCGGGTGCCGGTACGAACCCGGCGGCCCTGAGCTTCCCGAGGTCGAGCGTGCTCTGCAGGGGTCGCGGCGCGGCCTCCTTGCCGGCGAAGTACTCGGCCGTACTGACGCCCGTGACATCCGCGCGGTCCCTGCCGCACAGTGCGTAGACGTCCGCCGCGATGTCCGCCCAGCTCTGCGGCTCGCCGTCGTTCGTCACGTTGTACGTGCCGTGCGGGGCCGACGTCCCGAGCAGGTGCAGGATGGCGGCGGCGATGTCACGAGCGAAGGTGAGGCGGCCCACCTGGTCGTCCACGACGCTCGGGGAGATGCCGCGACCCGCGAGGTTCGCCATGGTGCGCACGAAGTTGTTGCCCTCGCCGATCACCCAGCTGGTGCGCAGGACGTAGTGGCGCGGCACCGTGGCCACGATGGCGTCGCCCGCCGCCTTGGTCTGCCCGTACACGCCGAGCGGGCTGAACGGCTCGTCCTCCCCGTGCACCGCGCTCGACCCGTCGAAGACGTAGTCGCTGGAGATGTGCACGAGGGTCAGCCGGTGCGCTGTCGCCACCCGGGCGAGGGCCGCGACGCCTGCGACGTTGACGGCCCAGGCGGCAGCGCGCCCCTCCGGCGTCTCGGCCGTGTCGACGGCGGTGTACGCCGCGGCGTTGATGACGGTGTCGTACGCCGACCACGGCCGGGCGCCGTCGAGGTCCCCGGCGAGGAGGTCGAGGTCCGCACGCGACGCGAACTCGACGGAGGGGTGGCCTGCGAGGGCGCTGCGCAGGGCCTTGCCGAGCTGGCCGTCGGCCCCGACGACGAGCGTGCGGCGCGGCGCGAGCGGCGTGACGTCCGCGAGGCGCGGATGGTTGCGGTCTTTCTCGGACAGCTCGGCCTCGGCCAGCGGGATGGGCCAGGCGATGGCGGCGGTCTCGTCGGCGAGGTTCAGGAAGACGTACCGGTCCTGGGCGTCGGCGGACCAGTGGTCGTTGACGAGGTAGGTGTAGGCGGTCCCGTCCTCGAGGGTCTGGAAGGCGTTGCCGACTCCGCGCGGGATGAAGATCGCCGTCGACGGATCGAGTTCCGCGGTGAACACCGCACCGAAGGAGGGTCCTTCGCGGAGGTCCACCCACGCCCCGAAGACCCGTCCCGTGGCCACGGAGATGAACTTGTCCCACGGCTCGGCGTGGATGCCGCGCGTGGTGCCGGCGGTCTCGTTGAAGGAGATGTTGTTCTGCACGGGACCGAAGTCGTCCAGTCCGGCCGAGGTCATCTTGGCGCGCTGCCAGTTCTCCTTGAACCAGCCGCGGTTGTCACCGTGGACGGGCAGGTCGAACAGCACGACGCCGGGGATCGGCGTCTCGCGGGCGGCGAGGGGCTTCGAGAAGGCGGGGCCCATGCTGCTACTGCCCCAGCTCGGTGTACTTGGATTCGGTGACGGCCTTCTGGGGGCGCCACCACGCCTCGTTGGCGCGGTACCAGGCGATGGTGTCGCGCAGGCCCTGCTCGAAGTGGGAGAACTCGGGGGTCCAGCCGAGCTCCGTGCGCAGCTTCGTGGAGTCGATGGCGTAGCGGAGGTCGTGTCCGGCGCGGTCGATCACGTGGTCGTAGGCGTCGGCGGGCCGGCCCATCTCGCCGAGGATGAGTTCCACCACGTCCTTGTTGTTCCGCTCGCCGTCGGCGCCGACCAGGTAGGTCTGCCCGATCTCGCCCTTCCCGAGGATCGTCCACACCGCGGAGGAGTGGTCGTTGGCGTGGATCCAGTCGCGCACGTTGAGGCCTTCGCCGTAGAGCTTCGGACGGACACCGTCGATCACGTTGGTGATCTGGCGCGGGATGAACTTCTCGACGTGCTGGTAGGGCCCGTAGTTGTTGGAGCAGTTGCTGATCGTGGCCCGGACGCCGAAGGAGCGCACCCAGGCCCGCACGAGGAGGTCGGAGCCCGCCTTCGTCGACGAGTAGGGGCTCGACGGGTTGTAGGGCGTGTTCTCGGTGAAGCGCCCGGGGTCGTCGAGCTCGAGGTCGCCGTACACCTCGTCGGTGCTGATGTGGTGGAACCGCGTCCCGTACCGCCGTGCGGCCTCGAGCAGGGTGTAGGTGCCGATGATGTTGGTGTCGAGGAACGGCCGGGGATCGTGCAGGGAGTTGTCGTTGTGCGACTCGGCGGCGAAGTGCACGACGGCGTCCGCCCGGCGGGTCAGCGGGTCGACGACGGCGGCGTCCGCGATGTCGCTGACCACCAGTTCGACACGGCTGCTCGGCAGCCCCTCGAGCGAGGCGTGGTTGCCGGCGTACGTCATCTTGTCGAGCACGGTGACCGAGGCGTCCGTGTGCTGCATCAGATAGTGGACGAAATTGGATCCGATAAAGCCGGCGCCGCCGGTGACCAGGAGATTCTTCACGTCCTGCACTTTACCGGCAGGCCCCGGCATCGCCCGGTTCCGCCGACGGGCGGCCTGTCGCGCGGCGGCGCCGGGTCCCGGCGCCGGGTCCCGCGCCGGAGTCGGCGGCGGGTCAGGGCTGGTGGCGGCCCCGCCGTCGCGCGGCGAGGACCGCGACGACGACGAGCGCGGCGGCCAGGAGGCCGGCGCCGATCCAGGCGACCGGCGCGAGGGACGACGCACGCTCCTCCCCGGCGGCCACCGGCGTGCTCGTGGCGGAGGGCGTCGCCGACCGGCTCGCCCGCGGCGTCGCCGTCGCGCTGGGCGTGGCCGTGGGTGCGACCGGCGCCGCGGCGGGTACCTCCGGGACGACGGTCGCGGACGGCGCAGGGACGGGCGCCACTGCGGTCGCGGTGGGGGCGGGCGCGGGTGGCGCCGTGGCCGTGGCCGTCGGGACTGGAGCTGCCGTCGTGCCTCCCGCACCGGGGGCGGGGCTCTCGCCGGCGACCCCCAGGACCTCCCCCGAGGCGGCGTCGTACCGGAGGTTGGTGTAGATGAGGGTGTCGGCGAACAGGAGCTGCCCGGTGCCCGGCTCGATCAGGTGTCCCGTGGCGGGGTGCACCAGGAACCCGGTGCGCGCGTTGATCGCGAAGCCGGTGGCGGGGTCGATGCCGGAGGTCGCCGTGGGGTCCGGTACGGCCGGCGCGGGTTCCGCGAAGGTCCCCGTCGGCTGCGGTTGCGGCTGCTGCGGTTGCGGCTGCTGCGGAAGCACAGGCCCCGGTTCGCCGACGAGGGCGGGGGCCGGTTCGGTCCCGACCGCGTCCACCGCGAGCGCGGGCAGCGGAGCGGCGAGCGCTGCTCCGGCGAAGAGGGTGGCCGCCGCCGCGGAGAGGATCCTCGTGCAGGCGGTCGTCGGCAGGGTGCGGCGGTGGGGCGCGGTCATTCGTCCTCGGCTCGGGCTCTCGCGCCCGGCATGCATCGCCGGGTGCGGGTGGGGGACCGGCAGCCCGGGATTTCGGCTGCGGCTCCTGAAGTGTACGGTCGGCCCGTTCTCCCGCCCGGCTCATCGTGGGCGGCGTCGCCGCCGTGTCGCTCCTCCGCTCCGGCCACCTACTAGGGTGGGACCATGCCTGCTCTCCCCCGGTCCGCGACCCCCCTGGTGCTCGCCGCGATCCTGGTGGCGCTCTCCGGGTGCGGGTCCGTCGTCGACGTCGATCCGGCGCAGGACGCCGCCAACGCACGGTGCGCCGACGTGATGATCGCCCTGCCGCCGTCGGTCGCCGAGAACGAACAGCGCGACACGAACAGCCAGGCCACCTCGGCGTGGGGTGATCCCTCCAGGGTGGTGCTGCGGTGCGGCGTGGACGTCCCCGGACCCACCACCGATCCGTGCGTGACCGTGAACGACGTGGACTGGGTGGTCCGCGAGGGCGACCCGGCCTGGACCGCCACCACCTACGGGCGCGATCCCGCCGTCGAGGTCCTCTTCGACCCGGACGAGGTCGCCTCGAGCACCGTCCTCGTGGAACTCGGGGACGCCGTCGGGCGCGTGGAGCAGAGCCGCGCGTGCGTCGGGCTCGCCGACGCCACTCCCGCACCCGCCGGCGGCTGACGCACACCCTTCCCGCCGCCCGACCCCCACAGCAAGGAGCACCGTGAAAGCCGAGCGAATCTCCGACGTCTGCACCTTCCACGGGGAGGGGCCCTACTGGGACCCGCGCCGCGGGGAACTGCTGCTGGTGGACATGATGGAGGGCGACGTCCTGGTCCGCCATGACGACGGCAGCTTCGACCGGCACGACGTGCACCCGCGCCTCGCCGGCGTCATCCGCGGCCGCGCGTCGGGCGGGTACGTCCTCGGCGTCGAGCGCGGGTTCGTGTTCGCCGACGACTCGTTCACGGTCCTCGAGCAGGGCCCTGCGGCCTTCAGCGACGGCTCCGTCCGCATGAACGACGGCGGCTGCGACACCGCGGGGCGGTTCCTGTGCGGATCGATGGGCTGGGAGGGCGGGTTCGGGGCCGGCACCCTGTACGCACTGGAGAGCGACCATACGGTCTCCACCCTGCTGACCGGCGTGACCGTCTCCAACGGCCTGCACTTCTCCCCCACCGGCGACACCGCGTTCTTCGCCGACACCCCCACGGGCCGCATCGACGCACTCGGCTACGACGTCGCCTCCGGCCGGTTCACGGACCGCCGCACGTTCGCGGTCGTCGAGCAGGCGCTCGGGATGCCCGACGGGCTCGCCATCGACGCCGAGGGCGGCATCTGGGCGGCGCTGTACGGAGGCGGGGCCGTGGCGCGCTACGACGCCTCCGGCAGGCTCACGGAGCACATCCCGCTGCCGGTGACGAATGTGACGGCATGCGCCTTCGGCGGACCGGACCTGACGACGCTGTTCATCACGACGACCCGTGAGAACGTCCCGGAGGGGTCGGAGCCGCAGGCCGGCGCACTCTTCGCCGTCGAGCCCGGCGTGGCCGGCGCTCCCCTGCCGATGTTCGCGGGCTAGGCCCGAGGATCAGGCGGTCCACCCTGCCACGGACGCCTGCTGTCGACACTCCGTGGAAGGGCTGCCCGAACCTCCGGCGCCGCGAAGGACGGCACGTCGTCCGTCGCGCCGTGAGTCGCGCCGGACGGCGTCACCGTGCCGGCACCGGCATCGGCATCGGCATCGGCATCGGCATCGGCATCACAGGATGGGCTGCCCGCCGGTGACGGCGATGAGCGCTCCCGAGACGTAGCTGGCCTCGTCCGACGCGAGCATCACGTACACCGGGGCGAGCTCCGCGGGCTGGCCCGCCCGCTGCATCGGCACCTGCCGGCCGAAGGTCTCGACCTGCTCGTTCGGCATGGTGGCGGGGATGAGCGGCGTCCAGATGGGTCCGGGGGCCACGGAGTTGGCGCGGATGCCGCGCTCGGCGAGGAGCTGCGCCATGGACGCCGTCATGTTGGCGATGCCGGCCTTCGTCGCCGAATAGGGCATCAGGGTGGGCACCGGGTTGTCCGCGTTGATGGAGCTCGAGCCGATGATCGAACCACCCCTGCCCATGTGCGGCAGGACCGCCTTCGTGAGGTGGAAGAAGGCGCTGAGGTTGGTGGCGAGCGTGTGGTCCCACTCCTCGTCCGGGATCTCCTCGATGGTCTCGTGGGTCATCTGGAAGGCGGCGTTGCTGACGAGGATGTCCACCCTGCCGAACTCCTCGACGGCCTTGTCGATCACGGCGCGGCACGTCGCCGGGTCCGCGAGGTCGCCGGGGAAGAGGACGGCCCGCCTCCCCGCCTCCTCCACCCAGCGCGCCGTCTCGCGGGCGTCGTCGTCCTCGTTCAGGTAGCTGATCAGGACGTCCGCTCCCTCGCGGGCGTACGCGATCGCGACGGCGCGGCCGATGCCGCTGTCACCGCCCGTGATGACAGCCTTCTTGCCCGTCAGTCGGCCGCTGCCGCGATAGGACTGCTCGCCGTGGTCGGGAGTCGGGTAAATGGCCTCGGTGGTTCCGGGCGGGTCCTGCTGCTGCGCTGGCTGGCTCACTGTTCCTCCTGGTGTCGACGGACGGTCGCGCCCGTGGCTTCCTTGCCCCTTCACCGTAAGCACCCTTACTAATTGAAGGGAAGCGGGTGGGCGGTCCGGAAACCCGTTGCGCGAGGAGGACACCCTTCGTCCGTGCGGCACGCGGCCGACGACGTCCGGCGTCGAAGCGGACCGACTCGGGACTCGTACGGTGACCGGGTCCGCCGTCTGCGGGACCTCGTCCGGAGATCGGTGCCGGCCGCCACGAGGCTGTCAGTGACAGTAAGTAGACTGATGGCTTCAGCCGGCCACCACGAAGGGGAACACACATGGCAGACACACTGGGAAGCCCGAACTCCGAGCCCGAGGGCGGATTCGAGCGGGATCCTTCGGACTGGGTCACCGGCGACGAGCCCATGACCGCCGCTCAGCGCAGCTACCTGGATACGCTCGCACGCGAGGCGGGCGAGGAGATCCCGGCGGACATCAACAAGGCCGAGGCATCGGAGCACATCGATCGGCTGCAGGGCAAAAGCAAGCGGCTCACCGAGGACTCCTGACCCGGACGCCCCCTCGGATCCCACTGTCCGGCGCTGGAGAGCCCGGGCAGTGGGATTCCTGCGTCCCGGCCCGCCCTAGCGTGTCGCCGCGAAGTTGAACTCGGTGCAGATGTCCTGACCGAACAGGAAGCGCCGGACGGGCGCCGTGCGCGCCTCGGCCAGGGCGTCCGATCCCGAGAAGCGGATCCCGGGGATGCCGTCGCCCACGAGCACCGGTGCTGTGGTGAGGTAGAGGCGGTCGAGCGCGCCGGCCTCGAGGAACCGTGAGACGGTGTTCCCGCCCCCTTCCACGAGCACCTTCCCGAGCCCCCGCGCCTGCAGGACGTCCAGGACGCGGCGCGGCGCGAAGTCCTCCACCGGCAGCCGCACCACCTCCACCGAGGAGGGCAGCCCGTCGGGCACCGGGGCGTCGTGGGACACGATCCACAGCGTCGGCACGCCGTCGTCGGCCAGCACCCGGGCACCCACGCGCACCCTCGCCGCCGCATCCAGCACGACGCGCACGGGGCTGCGGCCGGGGACGTCCTCGACGGCGAGGGAGCAGTCCTCGGCCAGGACGGTGGACGCACCCACGACGACGGCGTCCACGAGTGCGCGCAGGCGCTGGAGGTGTCCGTGGTCGCCGCGGTCCTCGTGGAAGCCGGCGTCCCCCGAACGTGACGCGATGAATCCGTCGAGGCTCTGGCGCAACTGCCCGACGACGAGCGGTCCGGCCTGGGCGAGATAGCCGTACCGGTGGGTCAGTTCCTCCGCCTCGCCCGGGGCAGGCGCCGCCGGCACGACGCCGTCGAGCAGCGATTCCCAGGCATCCGCGGCGGGAGGCGCGTCGTGCCGCATGCGGGCGCGCTTGGTCGCCAGGTAGCCCGCGTTCTCCGCGCGGTCGGACACCGGGAGGTTGCGGCGCTCGACGACGGCGATGCCGAGGTCCTCGAGGGCCTCCTCCTTCGCCGGGTTGCCGGACAGCAGGCGGACGGCGCCGATGCCGAGGTCCTGCAGGATCTCGGCAGCCTGGCCGTAGCGGCGGGCGTCCACCGGCAGGCCCAACGCGGTGTTCGCGTCCACCGTGTCCACGCCCTGGTCCTGTAGCGCGTAGGCCTTCAGCTTCGCCAGCAGGCCGATGCCGCGGCCCTCATGGCCCCGGACGTAGACGACGACACCGCGTCCCTCCGCGGCGATGGCGGCGAGGGCGGCATCGAGCTGCTCGCCGCAGTCGCAGCGCCAGGACCCGAAGGCGTCGCCCGTGAGGCACTCGCTGTGCACGCGGACGAGCGGGGCGGGGCCCGTGAGTCCGGCCGCGTCGATCCCCTGCAGGAGGGCCACGTGCTCCGTGCCCCCGTCGTCGCGGTAGCCGACGAGGCGGAAGGTCCCGTGCCGCGTGGGCAGGACGGTCTCCACGACCCTCTCGACGGTCGCCGGCACAGCTGCTGAATCAGCGTGCGGAGGCTGGATGGACATGGGTCAACCCTACGAGTGGGGCCCCGAGACGCGAAAACACACGTCCCCGGGAGTCGGCACGGGCAGGGCACGGGTGCTGCGCTTCCCGCCGGTCCGTGTCGGCCGGTCCGTGTCGGCCGGCTACGCCGAGGGGGGCCGCCGCACGTCGGCGGCTGCGTGCCCGAGGACCTCGCGGACGGCCAGTACGGCGGGCCGCTGGGCACCCGCACGGCGGGCGGAGGTGAAGATCGAGCGCCGCGGACTCTCCCCGAGGTCGAGGAGCTGCACGGGAACACTCCGGCCGGTCCACACGAGGTCGGGCATGAGCGCGACCGCGTTGCCCGATTCGATCAGGCGGATCTGCGCCTGCAGGTCCGCGGTCTCATAGCGGACGTCGGGTTCGAAGCCGGCCCGCCGGCACGCCTGTTCCGCCCAGTGCCGCGAGGCCGCTCCCCTCGGTTCCATGACCCACGCGGCCGTGGCCGCCTCCGCGACGGTCGTGATGCCCGCGTGGCCGCCGGCGAGCGGGACGGCGAGGCGGATCGCGTCCTCCGTGAGGGCCACATGGTCGAGTTCGGGGTGGCGGGGAGCCGCATGTCCCGGGTACTGCTCGGCGATCACGAGGTCGAAGTCGCGGGCGAACGTCTCGTACAGGGCCGTCTCCGGTTCGCGCTGCACCATCTCCACGCGCACGTCGGGGTAGTCGCGCGTCATGGCGGTCAGGGCGCCCGGCATGAGCGCCAGCGCGGCCGACTGGAAGACAGCCACCCGGACGGTGCCGGACACCGTGGTCAGAGATGCCGCGAGGTCCGCCTCGGCGCGCTCCAGTGTCTCGAGCAGTTCTGCGGTGTGTGCGACGAGAACCTCGGCCTGCGCCGTCAGCACCACCCGGCGTCCCGCCTTCCGCAGCAGTTCGACGCCCACCTCCTTCTCGAGCAGCGCGAGCTGCTGCGAGACCGAGGACGGGCTGTAGTTCAGGGCCTCAGCGACGTCCGCGAGGGTGCCGCGGATCTTCAGTTCGCGGAGCAGCCGCAGCCTGCGCAGGTCGAGCACGATGCCTCCGGAGGACGACTCTTGGATCGGTTCTGCTGACGAGTACCGTTTGGTAATCATCGCTTTTCCTAATCGTACGGCGGTTCGATACTGGAGAGGAACTACCTGCCCGGCGGAAGCCGTCCGATCGAAAGCCAGTGCCATGACAACCCAGATCCCGCGCCTCCACGACGCCGCCGCTCCGGCACCCCGGGGCGCGTCGGCGCCCGGCACCGCGTCCGACGACACGCCCCGCCGGTTCACCGCCGGCCCCGGCGGCACCACCGACATCCCGGCGGCGCTGCCGGAGCAGGCCGTCGCCCTCGTACGCCGGTGGCTCACCGAGGCCTCGAAGGTGCCTGTCGACTCGTCCGCCCAGCAGCTCGCCGGTGTCCTCAAGGACCCGCACGGGCTGGCCTTCACGGTCGGCTTCGTCGACGGCGTCATCCGGCCCGAGGACCTCTCGGTGGCCGCCCGCACCCTCGGCGCGATCGCCCCGAAGGTGCCCGGATTCCTCCCCTGGTACATGCGCTCCGCCGTCAGGGTGGGCGCCGCCGTCGCGCCCGTCCTGCCGCAGGTCGTCATCCCCGTCGCCCGCCGCGTGCTGCGCGAGATGGTGGGACACCTCATCATCGACGCCTCCGACGCCAGGCTCGGCCGCTCGATCGCGAGGATCAAACGCGAGGGGATCCGCCTGAACGTCAACCTCCTCGGCGAAGCGGTCCTCGGCGACTCCGAGGCCGAGCGCCGCCTGGCGGGCACCGTCCGGCTCCTCGAGCGCCCCGACGTCGACTACGTGTCCATCAAGGTGTCCTCCACCGTGGCCCCGCACCCGGCCTGGGCCTTCGAGGAGGCGGTGCAGCACGTCGCCGAGAAACTCGCCCCCCTGTACGAGCTCGCCGCCCGGTCCGAGCCGCGCAAGTTCATCAACCTCGACATGGAGGAGTACAAGGACCTCGACCTCACGATCGCGGTCTTCATGGAGATCCTCGACCGGCCCGAGTTCAGGGAGCTCGAAGCGGGCATCGTCCTGCAGGCCTACCTCCCCGACTCCCTGGCCGCCATGGTCCGCCTGCAGGAGTGGGCCGCGGCCCGCCGCGCCCGTGGAGGCGCCGGCATCAAGGTCCGCGTCGTGAAGGGCGCGAACCTGCCGATGGAGCAGGTCGAGGCGTCCCTCCACGACTGGCCGCTGGCGACCTGGGGGTCCAAGCAGGACTCCGACACGCACTACAAGCGCGTGCTCAACTACGCGCTGCAGCCCGGGCGGATCGACAACGTGCGCGTCGGCATCGCCGGGCACAACCTGTTCGACCTCGCCTTCGCCTGGCTGCTCGCCGGCGAGCGCGGCGTCCGTCAGGGCATCGAGTTCGAGATGCTCCTCGGCATGGCACAGGGTCAGGCGGAGGCCGTCCGGCGCGACGTCGGCTCCCTGCTCCTCTACACGCCGGTGGTGCACCCGGGCGAGTTCGACGTCGCCATCGCCTACCTGATCCGGCGTCTCGAGGAGGGGGCGAGCCAGGACAACTTCATGTCCGCCGTCTTCGAGCTCTCCGAGAACGAGGCGCTCTTCGACCGCGAGAAGAACCGTTTCCTCGCGTCCCTGGAGGAGCTGGACACCGCGATCCCCGCGCCGAACCGCCGGCAGGACCGTACCGCTCCCGTCCGGCCGCACCCGGGCACCGGCTTCGACAACACCCCCGACACGGACCCCTCGCTCCCGGCGAACCGGGCGTGGGGTCGGGCGATCCTCGACCGTGTCCCCACCTCGGACCTCGGGAACCACCTCGTCGCGGAGACGACGCTCACGCGCGCCGACGAGCTCGAGGACACCATCGCCGGCGCCGTCTCGGCCTCCGCCTCCTGGGGCTCGCTCAGCGGAGCCGAGCGGGCCGTGATCCTGCACCGCGCGGGGGACGCTCTCGAGGCGCGCCGCGCCGAGCTCATGGAGGTCATGGCCGCCGAGACCGGCAAGACGCTGGACCAGGCCGACCCCGAGGTCTCCGAGGCCGTCGACTTCGCCCACTACTACGCGGAACGCGCCCGCGAGCTCGACGACGTCGACGGCGCCGTGTTCTCCCCCGTCCGGCTCACCGTCGTGACACCGCCGTGGAACTTCCCGGTCGCGATCCCGGCCGGATCGACCCTCGCCGCGCTCGCCTCGGGATCCTCCGTGATCATCAAGCCCGCCTCCCAGGCACGCCGGTCCGGATCCGTCATGATCGACGCACTGTGGGCCGCGGGCGTGCCGCGCGAGATCCTGCGCCTCGTGCAGGTCGAGGAGGGTGACCTCGGGCGCCGGCTCATCTCGGATCCCCGCGTGGACCGGGTCATCCTGACCGGCGGCTACGAGACGGCGGAGCTGTTCCGCTCCTTCCGGACCGATCTGCCGCTGCTCGCCGAGACCTCGGGCAAGAACGCCGTCATCGTCACCCCGAGCGCCGACCTCGACCTCGCCGCGAAGGACGTCGCGCAGTCGGCGTTCGGCCACGCGGGCCAAAAGTGCTCGGCCGCGTCCCTCGTGATCCTCGTGGGCAGCGCGGCGACGTCGCACCGGTTCCGCAACCAGCTGCTGGACGCCGTCACCTCGCTCACCGTCGGCTACCCGGACGACCCCACCACGCAGATGGGCCCGGTGATCGAGCCCGCCGCCGGCAAGCTGCTCGACGGCCTGACCACGCTCGGTGAGGGTGAGTCGTGGCTCGTCGAACCGCAGCGGCTCGACGACTCGGGGCGTCTGTGGAGCCCGGGCATCCGGGTCGGCGTGAAGCGCGGTTCCACCTACCACCTGACCGAGTACTTCGGGCCGATCCTCGGGGTGATGACCGCAGCGACGCTCGAGGAGGCGATCGCCCTGCAGAACGACATCGACTACGGCCTCACCTCCGGCATCCACTCGCTCGACAGCCGCGAGATCGCCGCCTGGATCGACGGCGTCCAGGCGGGCAACCTGTACGTCAACCGGGGTATCACCGGGGCGATCGTGCAGCGCCAGCCCTTCGGCGGCTGGAAGAAGTCCGCCGTCGGCGCCGGCACGAAGGCCGGCGGCCCCAACTACCTCGTGGGTCTCGGATCGTGGGCGCCGTCGTCGTCGAAGGCACAGGGAACCCCCCTGCCCGTCGTCGGGCCCCTGCTGGCGGCGGCACGGACAGGCGGCCTGCCCGACGCCGATCTCGCCCGCCTGACCCGCGCCGCGGCGTCCGATGCCGAGGCATGGAACGCCGAATTCGGCCAGGTCCGGGACGTCTCGGGTCTCGCAGCCGAGCGGAACCTGTTCCGCTACCTCGCCCATCCCGTGACGGTACGTCTGGCGGAGGACGCGCCCATCGCCGACCTCGTGCGTGTCCTGCTCGCGGCGACGGCGGCCGGCGCACCGGTGGCCGTCTCGGCCGCCGTCGAGCTTCCCGCGGCGCTGCGGTCCGTCGTGACCGAGCGGGTCGAGCGCCTCACCACCGAGGACGACGCCGCCTGGCTCGCCCGTGCGGCGAACCTGCCCCTCCGCCGCGTCCGGCTGATCGGTGGAGGAGCCTCGGCGATCGCCGCCGTCACCGGCGGGCGGCCCGATCTCGCGGTGTACGCGCAGCCCGTCACGGAGTCGGGGCGGATCGAGCTGCTGCCGTTCCTGCAGGAGCAGGCCATCAGCATCACCGCCCACCGCTTCGGCACCCCGAACAACCTGACGGTGGGGGTCGTCTAGCGACGGGAACCGGTCACCCTGCCGTCGGGGCCGGCGTCGCCGCTGTCCGGGACGGGGCAACCGGCGCGGCGGCACACACCCGGGGCTCCTCCCCCACGGGGATGGGCACCCGGCGCGGCGGCACGCACCCGGGGCGCCCTGCTGCGGGCTGCTCCCCGTCGTCCTTCCCTGTTGTCTCGCCGGACACACGTGTCGGAGCGCGACGCGACGCCGTCCGGGTCCGCCCGCGGCAGAAAGCTGGGAACGACGGCGATGACGGCGGCCGTGCGTCGCGTCGGAGCCGTCCGCTCCTGCGGGGAGCAGGAATCAGGCCGAGGCGCGCTGCGCGACGGCCTCGAGCAGCCGTGCTCCCCGACGTGCACCGTCCGCAGCCCGGAGGCGGTCGCCGATGGCCGCAGCGGCTGCCGCACAGGTGCCGGTGCCGAGGATGGTCGTCAGGGCGGCCGCGATCTGCGCCTCGGAGGATTTCCGGCTCAGCGTCAGCCCGGCGCCCGCCTCCTGCACCACCTTCCCGATCATCGGCTGGTCGAGCATGGGGTGCATCGGCAGGATCAGCAGGGGCAGCCCGTGGGCGAGGGCCCGCATCGTGGTCGCGTGTCCGCCGTGCCCGATGACCGCGGAGCATCGGGGCATCACGTCGTTGTGCGGGACGTACCGGTGCACCGCGACATTCGGCGGAGCCGACAGCGCCTGCGGGTCGACCGCGGGCCCCGTCGTCAGTGTCACGTCCACGGGCAGGTCGGCGACGGCATCGAGGATCTTCTGGAGCACCTCGGGTTGCCCGGGGAACGCCGTGGTGCTGAGGCTCACCAGGACATGGGCCGCGTCCGGTGGGCTCGCCGGCTCGGCCACGTCCACTGCAGCGCCCGCCCATACCACCTTGCCCGTATCGCCGGGGTCGCCGGGGTCGCCGGGGTCGCCGGGGTCGCCGGGGTCGCCGGGGTCGCCGGGGTCGCCGGGGTCGCGGGCGGTGCGGGCGGTGCGGGCGGTGCCGGCCGGGTCGAGGACCGGATCCGCGCAGACCAGCACCAGCTCCGCCTCCTTGACGACCTGGTGGGGGCCCCTACCCCTCAGCCGCGCCAGCATCGAGATGGGGTTGTGCCGGAAGGGTCCGTCGAAGAACGCGTAGAAGCTGTGAACCAGCGAGACGTAGGCGAGTCCCTCCTTCGCGGCGGCACCGAGGGCTCCGAGGAGGAGGCAGTCGATGACCAGCAGATCCGGCGGATCGCGGCGGGCCTCGGAGATCAGGTCACGGCCGATCCCAGGATCTGTGAACACCGAGAACATCAGGGTGAGGTCGCGGAGCGCCGAGAGCTCGACCGTCGGCGTCATCGGCACGGCGGAGTGGTACGCGGTGAAGTCCGCGCCGATCGCCCTGATCGTCTCCGCCTGCGCCTCGTGACCGAGGAACCGGACGGCGTGGCCCTGGCGCATCAGTTCCCGGGCGATCAGGAGGGCCGGCGGGACGTTGCCGCCGGCGTCGAGCGTGGCGAAGAGGAAGGTGGACATGGCGTCTCTCCGGGGGACTCGCCGAACGGTGCTTCGGGGAAGAGGATACTGCTCCCTCCCCCGTGGAACAATGACTGGAAGCAACCTCCCTGACCAGAGCCGGAAGTGCCCCTGCCATGCCGTCATCCGCCGACCGCCCGGCCCTCCTACGGGCGCGGACCGGGTCTCCGCTGCCCGGGCTGGCGGTGGTCGCCGCCGGGGTCGCTTCCGCTGTCTGGGCAGGATCCCTGCAGGCCGTTCTCGGTCCCCTGGTGATCGCACTCGTCCTCGGTGTGCTGCTCGCCAACTCTCCCCTCTACGCCCCGGCCCTCCGGCCCGGCGTGAAGGCGGGGACGAAAAGGCTCCTGCGGGCCGGCGTCGTCCTGCTGGGCCTCCAGCTCGCGCTGCCCGACATCGTGGCGCTCGGCCTCCCGGTCCTCGGCCTGATCATCGCCTGCGTGGCGCTGAGCTATGTCCTGACCCTGCAGCTGGGTCTGCGGATGGGGCTCTCGCGCGCCGGCGCGACGCTCATGGCCGCGGGCTTCTCGATCTGCGGGGCGTCGGCCGTCGCGGGCCTGCAGGGCGTCGTGAACGCCGACGACGACGAGGCCGCCGCAGCTGTCGCGATGGTCACCCTGTACGGGTCGCTCATGATCGTCGTCCTGCCCGTGCTCGGCGGGCTGCTCGGCCTGAGCGAGGACCGCTTCGGGATGTGGGCGGGCCTGGCGGTCCACGAAGTGGCGCAGGTGGTGGCCGTCGCCGGCACCGCAGGGGCGACGGCCCTCGCCGTCGCGACGGTCGTCAAGCTCGGCCGGGTCCTCATGCTCGCGCCGGTCGCCGCGCTCGCGTCCCTCGGGGAACGACGGCGCACCGCGGCCCTCACCGCGGCCGACCACCGCGCCGGGAGCGGGGACGGGGCCGGCGTGCCGGACGCCCCGACGCCGACGGTCCCGACGACCGGGGCCCGCCCACCCGTGGTGCCCCTTTTCGTGCTGGGCTTCCTGGTGATGGTCGCCGTCCGCTCGCTCGGGATCCTGCCGGATCCGGTACTCGACGGCGGGCGCACCGTCACCACGGCCCTCCTGGCGGCAGGCATGTTCGGCCTCGGGGCCGGCATCGACGTACGTCGGCTGCTACGCACCGGAGGCCGCTTCGCCGCCGTCGGTGCCGCCTCGACCACCCTGCTCGCGGGCGGCTCACTCCTCGGCGTGCTCCTGCTCGCATGACCGCCGCGCCGGCAGATGCGCGGCGGCGGGCGCGCCACGACGCCAGCCCTCCGCTCCCACGCGGGGGCGGGCCGGGGCGTCAGCGCAGGCCGGTGGGCCGGCTGAGCGCGAGGCCGATCAGTTCGTCGATCAGCTCGGTGTAGCCGAGGCCGGACTTCGCCCACATCTGCGGGTACATGCTGATGGGCGTGAAGCCGGGCATGGTGTTGATCTCGTTGATGACCAGGCGGCCGTCGGGTGTGTAGAAGAAATCGACCCGGGAGAGGCCCTCTCCGCCGATCGCCTCGAACGCCTGGCCGGCGAGCAGCTGCACGCGGTCGAGGATGTCCGGGGGGAGGTCCGCCGGGCAGGACAGCTCGGCCGCGGCGCCGTCGACGTACTTGGCCTCGAAGTCGTACCAGGCGTGGTCTCCGGGCCGGATCGCGATCTCCCCCGGCAGCGACGTGCGCGGCGCCTCGAGCCCGCGTCCCTGCAGGACCGCCACCTCGATCTCGCGGCCCTCGATCCCTGCCTCGACGACCACCTTTGGATCGTGCGCGCGGGCCGCCTCGACGGCGTCCCTGATCCCGGCGGCGTCCTCGACACGGCTGATGCCCATGGAGGAGCCGGCGCGGGACGGCTTGACGAAGAGCGGGAATCCGAGGGACGCGGCCCGGGTCAGGCAGGAGTCCGGGTCGCTGCGCCACTGCCGGTCCGTGATCACCTCGTAGGGACCCACCTCGAGCCCCGCAGCGGAGAAGACCACCTTCATGTAGTGCTTGTCCATGCCGACGGCGGACGCCAGGACACCGGCCCCCACGTAGCGCATCTCGGCCATCTCGAGCATGCCCTGCAGCGTGCCGTCCTCTCCGAACGGCCCGTGCAGGAGCGGCAGCACCACGTCGACGCCGCCCAGGCTCTCCGGGACGGACCCCGGCGCGGCGACGAGCAGTTCCTGGCCGGTGCCCCCGCTGGTGGCCGACCCCATCACCACGGCCTGTTCGGTCGCGATGACCTCGGGCAGGACGTCGGAGCGCAGCGACCACGCGGACGGATCCGCGGAGACCAGCGACCACTGCCCGGACCTCGTGATGCCCACGGGCACGACGTCGTAGCGGGTCCGGTCGATCGCCTCGAGGACGCCGGCCGCGGTCACGCAGCTGACGGAGTGCTCGCTCGAGCGGCCGCCGAACAGCACGAGGACACGGGGCTTGCGGGTGGGGACGGGTGTTTCGGTGGTCACGGGGCGGAGTCGCCTTCCGGCTTGAGGTTGCGGGACAGCAGGCGCGGTCCGAGGTCGTGGACGGACAGGCGCCCCTGGAGGACAGCGACCACGCTCTCGGTGATCGGCATGTCGACGCCCAGTTTCGTGGCGGAGTCGAGGACGGCGTGGGCGGACTTGATGCCCTCGGCGGTCTGGTTCATGCGGACCGTCACCTGCTCGAGGGTCAGGCCCTGGCCCAGCAGGTGGCCGGCCGTGTGGTTCCGCGACAGCGCCGAGGAACACGTGGCGATCAGGTCGCCCATGCCGGCGAGACCAGCCAGCGTCTCGGCCTTCCCCCCGAGGGCCACCGCCAGGCGCGTGGTCTCGGCGAGGCCGCGCGTGATGACGGACGCCTTCGTGTTGTCACCCATGCGACGCCCCTCGCAGATGCCGACGGCGAGCGCGATGACGTTCTTGACGATGCCGCCGATCTCGACGCCGATCACGTCCGTGGAGGTGTAGGGCCTGAAGTAGGAGGCCGTGCAGGCGGCCGCGATCCACGCCGCCGTGTCATGGTCCGGGCATGCGACGACGGAGGCGGTCGGCTCCTCGCGGGCGATCTCCATGGCGAGGTTGGGCCCGGACAGCACGGCGATGCGCTCCGCCGGCAGCCCGAGCTCCTCGGCGATCACCTCGCTCATGCGCGCATCCGTTCCGACCTCGAGGCCCTTCATGAGGGAGACGACGACGGCGGCGGCCGGGATGAGCGGGCGCCAGGCCGGGAGCTGCGCCCGGAGCGTCTGGGCGGGGACGGCGATGACCACGAGCTCGCTGCCGGCCAGGACTGCCCCGACGTCAGTGGACGCGGAGACGTTCGACGGCAGTCGGGTGTCCCCGAGGTACCGGGAGTTCCGGTGCTCGGCGGTGATCTCCTCGGCGACCTCGGAGCGGCGCGACCAGAGCATCACAGGGGTGCCGGCGGCGGCGTCGGCGAGGACCTTCGCGAACGTCGTCCCCCAGCTGCCGGAGCCGAGGACCGCGATCTTCGCCGGTGGCATGATCCGGGCGTCGGCTGCCGCCGTCATGACCGCCCTCCGCGCGACGACCCGTCGGGGTCGTCCGGGGTCTCGATGTTCCGGCCCATCCGCTTCTGCTGCTTCTGCGCCGGATCCCAGCGCTCGGCGGGCGGCTCCTCACCCCTCAGCTCGGCGAGCAGGGCCGTAATGGAGTCGAGGATGCGCTCGGTCGCGGCGTCGAGCGTGGTCTTCGTCAGGGGGGCGCCCCGGAGGTCGGAGAGGTCGACGGGCTCGCCGACGAGCACGCGGGAACGCTTGCGGGGGAACAGGTGGAAACGCTTGGCGTAGCGGGGGAAGACCTCGTGCGCACCCCAGTGCGCGAGGGGCACGACCGGCGCGCCGGTCTGCAGGGCGAGACGAGCCGCTCCCGTGTGCCCCTTCATGGGCCACATGTCGGGGTCCCTCGTGAGCGTGCCCTCGGGGTAGATGATGATGCCGCCGCCGTCGGCGAGCGCTGCGCGGGCCGCTTCGAGCGAACGGTTGGCGCCTGCCGAGCTACGCTCGACCGGGATCTGCCTGATGGTGCGCAGGATGGACCCGATGACGGGCACCGTGAACAGCGACGCCTTGGCGAGGAAGTGCGGCATCACGCCCTGGTTGTACAGGAAGTGCGCCACCACGACCGGGTCGATCTCCGTGACGTGGTTCGGGCAGACGATCATGCCCGTCCCCCTGGGCAGCTTCTCCTGCCCGTGCCATTCCTTGGCCATGAGCGCGTTCATGGTCGGCCTCACCCAGGAGGCGAGGAACGTGAACATGGCCCGTGAGCCCCGTGACTCCCCCATCGTGTCCGGACCGCCTAGGAGAAGACCGCGGCGGGAACCGGCGCGTCCTCCGAGACGTCGAAGTCAGCACCGAGGCCCTCGAGCTTGTCCTGGAAACGCTCGTAGCCGCGGTTGATGAGCTCGATCCCGGTGACGCGCGAGACACCCTCGGCCGCGAGGGCCGCGATGAGGTGGCTGAAGCCGCCGCGCAGGTCGGGGATGTCGATGTCCGCGCCGCGCAGCTGGGTGGGTCCGGAGATGACCGCGGAGTGGAGGAAGTTGCGCTGCCCGAAGCGGCACGGGACGCTGCCGAGGCATTCGCGGTGCAGCTGGATGTTGGCACCCATGCGGATCAGGGCCTGGGTGAAACCGAAGCGCTGCTCGTAGACGGTCTCGTGCACGATCGACACGCCGGAGGCCTGGGTCAGGGCCACGACGAGGGGCTGCTGCCAGTCCGTCATGAACCCGGGGTGGACGTCCGTCTCGAGCACCAGCGGCTTCAGCGCACCGCCGGGGTGGTAGAAGCGGATGCCCTCGTCGTCGACGTCGAAGGCGCCGCCGATCTTCCGGTAGGTGTTGAGGAACGCGGTGAGGTCGAGCTGGCGTGCGCCCTCCACGTAGATGTCACCCTTGGTGACCAGGGCGGCGGACGCCCAGGACGCCGTCTCGTTGCGGTCCGAGATGGCCTTGTGGTTGTAGCCGGTCAGCTCGGCCACGCCCTCGATGCGGATGACGCGGTCCGTCTGCACGGTGATGATGGCGCCCATCTTCTGCAGCACGGCGATGAGGTCCATGATCTCGGGCTCGACGGCGGCCCCCGAGAGCTCGGTGATGCCCTCGGCGCGGATGGCGGTGAGGAGCACCTGCTCGGTGGCTCCGACGCTCGGGTACGGGAGGGTCAGCTTCGCGCCGTGGAGGCCCTTGGGCGCGGAGATGGAGATCCCACCGGGACGCTTGTCGACGACGGCGCCGAAGTTGCGGAGGACCTCGAGGTGGTAGTCGATCGGCCGGTCGCCGATCTTGCAGCCGCCGAGGTCGGGGATGAAGGCCTCGCCGATGCTGTGCATGAGGGGGCCGCAGAAGAGGATGGGGATCCGCGAGTCGCCGGCGTGGGCGTCGATGTCCTTGGACATCGCCATCTTCGCGTCGATCGGGTCCATCGTGAGGTCGCCCGTGACGGGATCCTTGGTCACGGTGACGCCGTGCAGCTGCAGGAGGCTCGTGACGACGTCGACGTCCTTGATCTCCGGGACGTTGCGCAGCACGGACGGCGTGTTGCCCAGCAGCGAGGCGACCATCGCCTTCGGAACCAGGTTCTTCGCACCGCGGACGGAGACTTTGCCGGTCAGCGGGATGCCGCCGCGGATGGTCAGAACGCTACCCATGAATACCTATTTCCCTCATACGTTGAACCCCCCGCGGACTCGAAAATGCTCCTACCCAGCATAGGAGAACGGCGCGGCAGACAGAAATACAAGGGTACGTCGTGCACTCCCTGTTCCCCTGTGTAGAACCGGTCCGGGTGCGTCGCCATTCCCGCCCGGGACCGCACGGGGGGTGAGAAGCACTACATCCGGGCCGGGATCGACGACCTGCGGGTGGCGGTCGTCGGGTGCGTGCTCAGCTGCGCACGGGCAGCGTGGTCGGCTTCCAGGACGGCCTGCCGGCCTCGAACGTGGTGATGTGCTCCTCCTGCCGGAGGGTGAGGCCGATGTCGTCGAGGCCCTCCAGCAGGCGCCAGCGCGTGTAGTCGTCGAGCTGGAAGGGAGCGCTGACCGGCCCGCACTGCACGCTGCGCGCGGCGAGGTCGACGGTCACCATGGCGCCCGGCTCGTTCTCGAGGACCTTCCAGATGAGCTCGATGTCGTCCTGCGCCACCTGCGCCGCCACCAGGCCCTGCTTGCCCGAGTTGCCGCGGAAGATGTCCGCGAACCGCGAGGACAGGACGGCCCGGAAGCCGTAGTCCTTCAGCGCCCAGACGGCGTGTTCGCGGGACGACCCGGTGCCGAAGTCGGGGCCGGCGACGAGGACCGTGCCGCGCGAGTAGGGCTCCCGGTTCAGGATGAAGCCCTCCTCCTTGCGCCAGCCGGCGAACAGAGCGTCCTCGAACCCGGTGCGCGTGATGCGCTTGAGGTACACGGCAGGGATGATCTGGTCGGTGTCGATGTTGCTCTGGCGCAGCGGGACACCGATGCCGGTGTGCGTGGTGATCTTCTCCATGGCGGGCTCCTAGGCGGCGGGGACGGTGGACTCGGCGGTATCGGCACCGGCGGCGCCGCCGGGCGTCGGACCGAGGTCCGACGGCGAGCTGAGCGTGCCGCGCACCGCGGTGGCGGCGGCGACGACGGGTGAGACGAGGTGGGTGCGTCCGCCCTTGCCCTGGCGTCCCTCGAAGTTCCGGTTCGACGTCGAGGCACACCGCTCCCCCGGTGCCAGCTGGTCCGGGTTCATGCCGAGGCACATGGAACAGCCGGCGAACCGCCATTCCGCGCCGAAGTCCTTGAACACGCGGTCCAGGCCCTCGGCCTCGGCCTGCAGGCGGACACGCGCCGACCCCGGGACCACCATCATCCGGACGGCGGGGTCCTTCTGCCGGCCACGGATGATGTCGGCGGCGATGCGGAGGTCCTCGATGCGGCTGTTGGTGCAGGAGCCGAGGAAGACGGTGTCCACGCGGATGTCCTTCATCGGCGTGCCCGGCTCGAGGGCCATGTACTCGAGCGCCCGGTTGCAGGCCGCCTTGTCGTTCTCGTCCGCGAAGTCGTCGGGTGAGGGCACCGCCTGGGAGAGCGAGACGCCCTGGCCGGGATTCGTGCCCCACGTGACGAAGGGCTCGAGCCCGTTCGCGTCGAGGAAGACCTCGGCGTCGAAGACGGCGTCGTCGTCGGTGCGCAGTTCCCGCCAGTCGGCGACGGCGGCGTCCCAGTCCTCGCCCTCGGGCGCGTGCGGGCGGCCCTTCAGGTACTCGAAGGTCGTCTCGTCCGGGGCCACCATGCCGGCGCGTGCGCCCGCCTCGATGGACATGTTGCAGATGGTCATGCGTGCTTCCATCGACAGCGACCGGATGGCGGAGCCGCGGTACTCGAGGACGTAGCCCTGACCCCCGCCGGTGCCGATCTTGGCGATGACCGCCAGGATGATGTCCTTCGACGTGACGCCCGGCTTCAGGGTCCCCTCCACGGTGATGCCCATGGTCCTGAAGGGCTTCAGCGAGAGCGTCTGCGTGGCCATCACGTGCTCCACCTCGGAGGTCCCGATGCCGATCGCCAGTGCCCCGAAGGCGCCGTGGGTGGAGGTGTGCGAGTCGCCGCAGACGACGGTCAGGCCGGGCTGCGTGAGGCCCAGCTGGGGCCCCACCACGTGGACGATGCCCTGCTCGGCGTCACCGAGGGAGTGCAGCCGGACGCCGAACTCCCGGCAGTTGGCGCGCAGGGTCTCGATCTGGGTGCGGCTCGTGAGGTCGGCGATGGGCTTGTCGATGTCCAGCGTCGGCGTGTTGTGGTCCTCCGTGGCGATCGTGAGATCGGGACGGCGCAGCGGCCGTCCGGCGAGACGGAGGCCCTCGAAGGCCTGCGGCGAGGTGACCTCGTGGACCAGGTGCAGGTCGATGTAGAGGAGGTCGGGCTGCGCTTCCGCACCGACGACGTCGCCCTTGCGGACCACGTGTGCGTCCCAGACCTTCTCTGCCAGTGTCTTGCCCATGACGATCGTCCTTCTCTGTTCCGGCGAACCGGGCCCGGTAGGGCGGCCCGGCAGGACTCTTGGTGACATCCACTCAACCAGCGCCCGGCGACGAGGGCCAGCCGGTCGGGTTGCGTCTCAGATAATGAGACGTCAGTATCATCCTATGGACAATTCTAGTGGTGTCGGCGTGATCGACAAGGCCGCGCTCGTACTGGACGCCCTCGAGGCGGGGCCCACCACGCTCGCCCAGCTCGTCGCGTCGACAGGGCTGGCTCGACCCACGGTGCACCGGCTGGCGCTGGCACTCGCACACCACCGCCTCGTGGGCCGGGACATCCAGGGGCGCTTCGTGCTCGGCAGCCGACTGGTGGAACTCGCCTCGGCGGCCGGCGAGGACCGCCTCATCGCAGCGGCGGGGCCGGTCCTCCTCGGGCTGCGCGACGCGACCGGCGAGAGCGCGCAACTGTTCCGTCGGCAGGGGGACTGGCGGGTGTGCGTCGCCTCGGCCGAGCGGCCCGTGGGGCTGCGGGACACGATCCCGGTCGGGACGCAGCTGTCGATGAAGGCCGGGTCGGCGGCCCAGTGCCTGCTCGCGTGGGAGGATCACGACCGCCTGCTCATGGGCCTGCAGAATGCGCGCTTCACGCCCACGGTGCTCGCCGGCGTACGGCGCCGCGGATGGGCCCAGAGCCTCGGCGAACGCGAGGCCGGCGTGGCGTCGGTCTCCGCACCCGTGCGGGGCCCCTCGGGGCGGGTGATCGCCGCCGTGTCGATCTCCGGCCCGATGGAACGCCTCACCCGGCAGCCCGGGCGCATCCACGCGGAGGTCGTGTCGGATGCGGCGCGGCAGCTCACGCTCGCCGTCGGATCGGCGTCCGACTGACATGGCAGCCGACCTGCCGGCCACCCGGCCGGGCCGCACGCCCTCCCCTGCCGCACCCGGCCGGCGGTACGCGGTCTTCCTGCGCGGGGTCAACGTGGGTGGCGTGAAGGTCCGGATGGCCGAGCTCCGCGACCTGCTCGCCGGTCTTCCGGTCGGCGATGTCGCGACGGTCCTCGCCAGCGGCAACGTCACCTGTTCCTCCTCCCTCGGCCCCCTCGACCTGAAGAGCCGCATCGAGGAGGCCCTGAGCGGGCACTTCGGCTATGCGGCCCGGGTGATCGTCGTCGGGGACGCCGACCTCCGGGCACTCGCCGCGTCGGTCCCGCCGCCACCGGCGGACGCGGGGACCGGCACCGACGCGGGCACCGACCCGCCCGTCCACACCTACGTCACGCTGTTCACCGGGCCGGACGACCTCGCGGCGTTCCTCGAGGAGGCGCGCGACCTGCAGCCCGCGGTACTCACCGGTGGCACCGCCATCGCGTGGTCCTCCCCCAAGGGACAGTCCACGGACGTGCCGCTCGCCCGCCTCCTGGCGCGGGCACGGTACGCGGAGACGTCGACCACCCGGAACATCAACACCGTGGACAAGGTGCTGCGCCTCCTGGCGTGAGCCGAAGCCTGCCGGGTGCCGCGCGACCTTGGTACTGTTCGCACGGACCCGCAGGACGAGCCGAAGGACACCCATGCGCCTCATCGCCGACGATTGCTACCAGCTCGACCAGCAGAAGGGCTCGCACGGCTTCGTCGTGGCCGGTGCCGGCCGCGCCGCGGTCGTCGACCCCGGCCTGTCCTCCGGGTTCGACGGCGTGATCGCCGAACTCCGCGCGGACGAGGCGACGACGGGCCCGATCACCGACATCGTCCTCACCCATTACGACGTCGACCACGCACAGGCGGCGCGCCGGCTCCAGGCGGCCCTCGGAGCGACGGTCTGGATCGGTGCCGCGGACGCCGCCGTCCTGCGCGGTCGCATCAAGCCGCGGACGGTGTTCCGGAAGGTCGTGCTCCGGCTGGCGCGCGTGACGCTGCCGACCGGAACGAAGGAACTCGACGGCTCCGGCGAGATCTTCCCCGGCCTCTCGTACTTCCCGACGCCCGGCCACACCCCGGGCCACTACGCCTACCAGTGGCGCGGGGTGCTCTTCACCGGTGATGCGGCTCGGGTCTCCGCGGACGGCCGTGTGAGCGACTTCCTGGCGCTCTTCATCGACGACAAGCCCACGGCGGCGGGTACCGTCCGGCTGCTGGCCGAGCGCATCCGTGCCGGCTCGGTGGAGTGGGTCTGCTCCGGCCACAACGCCGTGGCCGCGGTCGCCTCCCCGACCAGCTGACGCTGCAGCCCCCGGGGGGTCAGCCGGCGGCCACGCTGGAGCGCCCCGCGTTCTGCGACGCCCACTCCAGCGCGTAGTCGGCCACCTCCTCCCAGCCGGGCTCACCGCAGGTCCAGTGCGACCGGCCTGGGAACTCGTGGAAGTCCGTGACGGCGGCCGACTTCTGGTAGTGCCGGGCGTTGGACCGGTTGACCGACGACGGCATGATGTGGTCCTTGCCGCCGGCGATGAACAGCAGTGGCGGGCGGTCGTCCTGGGAGTAGTCCACCCAGGTCTCCTGCCGGCCGGGCTTGAAGTTCGCGAGCAGCCCGTACGCCCAGACCCAGTTCCCGGGGGCGGGGATGTGGTACCGCTCGTACACGATCGACGACTCCTCCTCGCTCAGGGTGTTCGTGAAGGCGTAGTGGAATTGCTGCGGCGTGTAGGCGAAGGCCTGGCGGAGGTACTTGGGATTGCTGAGGATCGGGAAGAAGGTCCGCAGCTGCGACGGCGGGGTGACACGGACCCCTTCCGTGGGAGCCGAGTTGATCGCGACCGCCGCGGCCCCCAGCCCCCGTGCGGCGAGGAGCTGCGTCAGCGCCCCGCCGAAGGAATGCCCCATGAGGATGGGCGGCTTGTCGAGCGTCCGGATCACCCCGGCGAGGTGGTCCACCGTCTCCGGCACCGTGAGGCGGGCGATGATGTCCGGATTCTGGCGGAGTGCCTCGACCTCGATCTCGAAGCCCGGATACGCGGGCGCCAGGACCCGGTACCCCTTGCGCTCGTAGTAGGTGATCCAGTCCTCCCAGCTGCGCGGAGTCATCCACAACCCGTGGATGAGGACGATGGTGTCAGGGCGTTCAGTGGGCATGATCGATCCAATCGCTCGTGGACTCTGGGGTATCCCGTGCGCGTCGGCGCGATCGTTCCGGCGTGCTGGCACGCCGTCGACCGCCGTTCTCCGTGCCCTCCGGCCCGGGCCTCCATTGTCGGCCCGCGCAGGCCTCAGGGAGCCGGGTGCCGCCTACATTTCGTCCCTGCAGCGAATATGACCGGGCCCGGGCAGCCGCCGGGCGATCTGCTCAGGCGGTCCGGGCCGCGAGGACGGCGTCGCGGAACCTGTTGCACCGGTCCACCTCGGCCTCCATGGGGGCCACCACGACGCCCTCCGCCGCGCGGGCGCAGGCGTCCAGGAGCCTCCGTCGTACGCGTGCCGCCCGCCGAGCTGCCCCCCACCGCGCGAGCAGCGCCGCGAGGACGCCCAGCACGATGCCCGCCCCCGCGCCGCCGAGGATCAGCAGGGTGGGTACGGGGAAGCCCTCGACGCGCGGGACATCGATGGCGGGCAGCTGGAGGAAGCCGAGCACGGCCAGGACGCCGAGCCAGGCGAGCCCCGCGACGAGTGCCGCGAAGGCGATCCACTGCAGGAGGCCGAAGATCCCCCACCAGGCGCGCCGGCCCGTTTCGAGGTCCACCCCCGTGACCGCCGAGTCGAGCGCGTCCGTGAGGTCGTCGGCGGTACCGCGGGCGGTGTCGCGGAGGGAGGTGCGCCAGGGCTCGGCGATCCCGCGGGCGACCTCGTCCCCGAAGACGCGCAGCGCCTGGTCCACCCTCGCCCGCTGGGCCGGCTGGCCGAGGGGGAGCGAGGAGCGGCGCACCTCGGGCACGACGTCCTGGCTCCGCAGGTTCAGCCGCCGCAGCGGATCCGGCCGGAACCTCCCCAGCCACCGGGTGACGGGCCAGCCCATGGCGGCGTGGGCGTCGCGGCGGTAGGAGCTCCGGACGGCGTCCACCACGACGGGCACACCTGCCGCGGATCCGAGGCCCTGTGCGAGCGCGGCCCTCGCGTCGCCCGACGGACCGGTCATCGGCTCTGCCGCCGCGAAGGGGAGGAGCTCGTCCGCGGCGCGTGCGGCGTCGGCCGCGATCCTCCGGGTGGCGGCGACACGGCTCTCCGCGAGGCCCCTGATCGCCTCGGCCAGGTCCTCCACCCCGTGGCCCGTCAGGGCGGACACGGGGACGACGGCGACGTCCTGCAGCCCCTCCCCCGCAAGGATCGAGGTGAGGGACGAGGTGACCGCCCCCAGGTCCTGCGCCTGGAGGCGGTCGGCCTGGTTCAGCGCGACCAGGGTCACCGCGTCGTGGTTCGCCAGGCCGCGCAGGAATCCGTGGTGGAGGGCGGCATCGGCGTACTTCTGGGGATCGACCACCCAGAGCAGGACGTCGACCTGCCCCGTGAGCCGCTCCACGATCTCGCGGTGGGCGAGGGCCGTCGAATCGAAATCCGGGAGGTCGAGGAGGATGAGGCCCGGACCGGTGCTTGGCTCGACGGCCGCCGCCAGGGGTGCCGTCGCCTCCCGGGCCGCGGGCGACGCGGACCTGCCGCGCCGCCGCCAACGGAGCAGCCCGCGCCGGCTCCGCTCGGGAGCATCGGCCGGGACCTCCTCCACGGAGCGGGCGCCACCCGCGGCGCCGGCTCCGTCCACCAGCAGGACGGGCATCGGGGCATCGGCCCGGGTCCGGGCGCCGGGCCCGGCTTCGTTCGTCCCGGCGCTGCCTGCCGACCCGGCCGATGCTGCGGAGCCGGCGACGAGCGGGGCGCCGTCGGGCAGTTCGACGCGCTGGCGCACGCCCAGCCAGTCGAGGAGCTCGTCGCTCCCCAGACGACCCCAGACCAGGGCGAGCGGTTCGGAGGTCGTGGGGCGCCGCGCGGCGACGCGCGCCGCGTCGGTGCCGCTGAGGGCGTTCACCAGGGACGATTTCCCGCTGCCGGTGGGCCCGAAGATCCCGACCACCGTGTGGTCCGCCGACAGCGACCGCCGGGTGCCTGCGCGGTCGAGCGTGGCGTGCAGGCGGGAGAGGCTGTCCTCGGGCAGCCGGTCCCGTCCGAGCTCGTAGGCCGCCTGCAGGTGATCGAGGGCGTCGGTGAGTGCCTCGGCGAGCGGCGTCTCGGCCGTCGCTCCCCGGTGCCGGCTCATGCGCCGTCCCCGGTCCCGGGGAACCGCCCGGGTGGCAGTGCCGTGCGGAGCCGGCTGGCGAGGACCCGCAGGGTCTCCGCCGGCGTCTGCCGGGCCAGCGGCTCGAGGCTGCGGTCGAAGTGCTCCCGCTCCTGCCGGAAGAGGCCTTCCACGCGCGTGGAGAGGTCCTCGCGGGCCGTGGCGGTGAGGCGGCGGACGGCGTCGTCGCCGAAGACGGCCTCGAGGAGTTTCTGCCCCGCGACGGCCGAGGCGCCGGCGATGCCGATCTCGCCGCCGGTCAGTCCGCCGGTGGAGGCGAAGACCACCACCATCAGCGCGACGGCGATCCCGTTGACGCCGAAGGAGAGCATGCGTGCCGTGAAGCGCTTGTCGGCGCCCTCGGCCTGCACGAGCAGCAGCAGGTCCTCCTGCCAGGCGCGGATCTCCCGCGCGACGTCCGCCGACACCTCGTCGGCGCGCCACGGGGCCAGGCCCTCCAGCAGCGACCGGCCCGCCGCGTCGGCCCGCCACCGCCGCCGCGTGGACTCGTCGGCGCGCGCCGCCTGCTCGACGACGACTGTCTGCAGACCGCTGCCGATGGCGTCCGCGACGGTCTCCGCGGGTGCGGGCCGCCCGGTGAAGAAGGCGCTCACACGGTCACGCGCCCGCCCGATCCTGGACTCGAGCCCCCGCATGAACTCGCCCGTGCCGACGAAGTCCTGCCAGCGCGCCAGCACCTCGCCGCGCAGCAGCCTGCCGTCCTCCGTCGCCGCGAGGACGTTCCGCAGTGCGTCGCGGTACGCGCCGTCCGCCGCCGCCCTCAGTTCGTCCCCGATCGCCTGTTCCTGGCTCGCCGCCTCGGCGATCCCGTCCATGCGTCCCGCCAGCGCCCGCATCGCACCCTGCACGGTGCGCCTGGCGATGTCCCGCCGTCCCTCGGCGTCGGCGGCGAGGGTGTGCAGCCACCGGGCGATCGGCTCGACGGCGTCCGCGGGCAGCATGCGCTCGGATCCGAGGGGAAGCTCGGGGATCACGAAGATGGGGGCGTGGCCGAGGTTCTGGGCGGTCAGGAGGGTCATCAGGTCACTCCTGATCTCCTCCTCGACGCCCGGGGGTACGCGGTCGAGCACGATGGCCACCAGCACGTCGCGTCGTCCGGCCTCGGCCAGCAGCTTCCAGGGCACGGCGTCCGCGTAGCGGTTCGCCGTCGTCACGAAGAGCCAGAGGTCCGCCGCCGCGAGGAGCTGGCCCGCGAGGCGGCGGTTCTCGTCGGCGATCGAGTCGACGTCGGGCGCGTCGAGGAGGGCCAGACCGACCGGCAGCGTCGAGGTGGGCCGGAGGAGCAGAGTGTCCGCTCCGGCTTCCGTGGTCGCCTGCTGCTGGACGGGCGCCGGGCTGGTCGTGTCCCCGCCTTCCCCGTCGTCGCCTGCGAGGCGCACGCGTCCCAGGGACGGCAGGACGCGGGCGTCGTCGAACCACGCCGCGTCGTCCGGGTGGTGCAGCAGCAGCGGCTGGCGCGTCGTGGGGCGGACGGCACCCGTGGCGGAGACGGGCCGGCCGACGAGGGCGTTGACCAGCGTGGACTTGCCGGCCCCGGTCGAGCCGCCGACGACGGCCACGAGGGGCGCGTCCAGACTGGCCAGGCGCGGGAGGATGTAGTCGTCGAGCTGGGCGCGGGCGGCCTTCGTCGCGGCCCGCGCGTCGGCCGAGGCGGGAAGCGCCAGGGGGAACGCGAGATTCTCGAGCGCTCCGTTCACGTCCCGCAGCAGCGGCGGCAGCACGCGGGCATCGCCGGCCGGGGAGGGTGCGCTCATGGGTCCATCATGCCAGTCGTCCGCCGTCGCCCGGGACGTCCGGCGGGGAGGGCTCTCCGGGGATGCGGGACCTGTCGGGGAAAGCAGAACGTCCCGGACATCGTGATGTCCGGGACGTTCCAGGTGTGACCCCAGCGGGATTCGAACCCGCGTTACCGCCGTGAGAGGGCAGCGTACTAGGCCGCTATACGATGGGGCCAGTACTTTTCCATGCTACTACTACTTTTTTCCTGCTTGTGCCTCCCCGTCGAGGACGGGACTGCGCTGGGGTACCAGGACTCGAACCTAGAATGTTGGTACCAGAAACCAGTGTGTTGCCAATTACACCATACCCCAAAGGCGCTTTTCGAAGACCCGATCGTGCTGGGCTCCGGCCGCGTAACCGCTCCGCGCCGAGAAACAACTTTACCGGACAGGAGGCAGGAACTGCAAAACGGCCGCCAGCCCCCCGACGCGGGGCACCTCCGGGGCGTCCTCCCCCGGGTCACCCGGACCGGTCGCGCCGGTCCCCGAGTCGACCCCGGAGCCCCGGCCGGTCCCGGTGCGGTCGAGCCAGACGCCGAGCAACCCGGCGTCCCGTGCTCCGACGGCATCCACCAGCCTGTTGTCGCCGACGTACAGGGTGCGTGACGGTGCGGTGCCGATGAGGCGGGCCCCTTCCCGGTAGATGGCGGGATCCGGCTTGGCGACCCCGACCGTGTCGATGCCCACGAGCACCCCGACGCGCCCGAGTCCGGCCCGGTTCAGCTTCGCCCGCTGGTAGTCGTGCACGTTGTTGCTCACCGCCCCGTACGGGATCCCGCGCGCATCGAGCTCGTCCAGCAGCGGCAGGACGTCGTCGTAGGCACGGAAGTGCTGCGGGAGCATCTGCTCATACGCGCGGACCCATGCCTCCGCCACGCGGCCCAGGAACGGCTCGGGGGTGAAGACCGCCCGCGCGTGGCGGACGCGGTGCACGCGCTGCTCCTCGAAGGTGAGCTCTCCGGCGAGGAAGCGGTCGTAGTGCCGCTGCGGATCGGTCGTGTACAGCGCCTTGTAGCGTACCCAGTCGTCGTCGCCCAGGTGGCTGAGCGCCGGATCGGGGATCGCCTGCAGGGTGTGGCCCATGGCCTGCTCGAGGTCCACGAGCGTGTCGTCGATGTCGAACAGTACGCCCTCCGTGGCGGGACCCGCGTCCGGCGTCGGTGGTCCCCCGACCGGAGCGCGCACGGCTCAGCCCGCCGTCGCGCGGAGGGCGCGCAGGCGCGCCACCGAGGACTCGCGGCCGAGGATCACCATGGACTCGAACAGCGGGGGCGAGATCCTGCGACCCGAGATGGCGGTGCGTGCCGGCCCGAACGCGAGCCTCGGCTTGAGGCCGAGGCCGTCGACGAGCGCGGCCCGGAGGGCGGCCTGCAGCGACTCCGCGTCCCACGCGTCCACGCCCTGCAGGGCGTCCAGCGTCGCGTCGAGCACCTCGCCGAGGTTCTCCGGCAGCCCCTTGCGGGCGTCCTCGGCGATGTCGACGGCGTCGTCCGCCTTGAAGAGGAAGCCGAGCATCTCCGGCGCCTCGCCGAGCAGCGTGATGCGCTCCTGGATGAGCGGGGCAGCGGCGGCCACGATGCGCAGGTCCTCGTCCGTGGGCGGGTCGCCGATGACGCCGGCGGCGGCCAGATAGGGCAGGAGACGGCTGCGGAACTCGGCCGGGTCGAGGAGCCGCACGTGCGTGCCGTTGATCGCCTCGGCCTTCTTCAGGTCGAAGCGGGCGGGATTGGCGAGGACGTCGCGTACGTCGAACTTCTCGACGAGCTGCTCCACCGAGAAGATGTCCTCGTCCGCGGACAGGCTCCAGCCGAGCAGGGACAGGTAGTTGAGCAGCCCCTCGCGGATGAAGCCGCGTTCCCGGTGGAGGAACAGGTTCGATTCGGGATCCCGCTTGGACAGCTTCTTGTTGCTCTGGCCCATCACGTACGGCAGGTGGCCGAACAACGGCATGTACCTGGCGACACCGATGTCGATCAGCGCGCGGTAGAGCGCCACCTGGCGGGGCGTGGAGGACAGCAGGTCCTCGCCGCGCAGCACGTGGGTGATCCCCATGAGGGCGTCGTCGACGGGGTTCACGAGCGTGTAGAGGGGGGCGCCGTTGGCTCGGACGACGGCGAAGTCGGGCACGCTGCCGGCGCGGAAGGTGATGTCGCCGCGCACGAGGTCGGTGAAGGTGATGTCCTCGTCCGGCATGCGCAGGCGCAGGACCGCGGGACGGCCCGCGGACCGGAAGGCGTCCTTCTGCTCCCCGGTCAGCGTGCGGTCGTGGTTGTCGTACCCGAGCTTGGGATCGCGCCCCGCCGCACGGTGCCGCTCCTCCACCTCCTCGGGCGTGGAGAAGGACTCGTAGAGGTGGCCCGCCGTGACCAGCCGCCCGATGACGTCCTGGTAGAGATCGCCGCGCTGCGACTGCCGGTAGGGAGCGTGGGGTCCCCCGACCTCGACGCCCTCGTCCCAGTCGATACCCAGCCACGTCATCGCGTCGAGGAGCTGCTGGTAGCTCTCCTCGCTGTCACGGGCGGCATCGGTGTCCTCGATGCGGAAGACGAGCTTCCCGCCCGTATGGCGCGCGTACGCCCAGTTGAACAGCGCCGTCCTGATCAGCCCCACATGGGGGGTGCCGGTCGGCGACGGGCAGAAGCGGACCCGGACGGGCGTGGCATCGGTGACGGTGGGGAGATCTGCGGCAATAGTCATGATGCCCCCAGTCTAGGTGGGAGCATCATGACCGGCCGCGCGCCGTCGCGCCCCCGACCGACGGTCACGACGGCGCGTGCCTCAGCGGCGTGCGGGGTTGGACAGGCGCCCGATGCCCTCGATGTCGACGTCGTAGCGCTGGCCGTCGGTGATCAGGCCGACGCCGGCGGGCGTGCCGGTGAGGATGATGTCCCCCGGCAGGAGGGTGAAGGCCTGCGAGACGTACGCCACGAGCTCGCGGGCACCCCAGATCATGTCGCTCGTGGAACCGTCCTGGCGGAGGTCGCCGTCGAGCGAGCCGCGGATGGTCAGGTTCTCGGGATCGAGGTCGGTCTCGATCCAGGGGCCGATCGGGCAGGAGGTGTCGAATCCCTTGGCACGGGCCCACTGGTCGTCGGTCTTCTGCACGTCGCGTGCCGTGAGGTCGTTGGCGCAGGTGTAGCCGAAGACGACGTCGTCGACGCGCTCGAGGGGGACGTCCTTGCAGATCCGGCCGATCACCACGGCCAGTTCGGCCTCGAAGGAGATCTGGTCCGAGAAGGACGGCAGCATGATCGGGTCGCCGGGACCGATGACCGACGTGTTGGGCTTCAGGAACATCAGCGGCGCGGCGGGTGTCTCGCCGCCCATCTCCTGGATGTGGTCGGCGTAGTTCAGCCCCACGCCGACGACCTTGCTGCGCGGGATGACGGGAGCCAGGAGCCGGACGTCCTCGAGGGCGTGCCGGGCGCCGGTGAGCTGGACGCCCCCGTAGAACGGGTCGCCGTGGATGACGGCGACCTCCTCGCTCCCGGGGGAGCCTTCCACAACGCCGAACAGTGGGTCATCATTTACGACAAAGCGTGCAATTCGCATGCCGCCAAGCCTAGCCTGACGCCTTCCTCCGGACGTGGGTCCGTGCAGCGGGAGGAAAGCGCCTCCACGCGGGATACCGCGGGCACTCCCTCCCCAAAAGAGGGTGCCCGCGGTATCAGTGGCGCACAGGTACGGCCGCGTGGCGTCCGGAAGGGATCGCCGCGTCGACCGGAGGTGCCTAGCCGGGCCAGTTGTTGATGCGGTCCAGCGAGGAGACGGGTGCGACGACGCCGGCCTTGGCGGGAGCGGCGTTCGCTGCTGCCGCGCCACCGGTGACGAGGAGGGTTGCAAGGAGGAATGCGGAGGTGAAGCGCTTCATGGTTTTGTCCTTTGGGCTCGATTGACAGTGTAGTGGAACCCGCCCCCATACCACGAGCGGTTCATTAATTATCGTAAGCCACACCAGTCACTTTGGTAACACTTCTCGGGATCTTTTTTCCTCAAGTTTTCCAAAGGATGGCCGAAGGGCCCCGCAACCCGAATAATGGGCGAAGCAGCCAATCGATCCGGAGAGCTGAAGGTGGCGATGACTTACAAGGAAGCTGCGGGCGAACGGCTGCTGCTCGAGCTGCGTGCTCGGGATGCGTGGGACCAACGGGACTACGTCGCCGGGCAACACCTGGCGGAAGAGCTGGCGGCCGCTGCGCGGGATGCCGGAGACGAACTCGGTTGGTGGAATGCCACCTTCCTCATCTCGGAATGCCTGCGCAAACAGGGACTCGTCCACGAGGCGCGCGGTGTCGCGGACGTACTGGCCGAGCATCACCTCACGGCCCAGTCCAAGGCACTGGGTGCACGGGTGTCCACCCTCCTCTCCCTCGCCCTGCAGGGGACCGGCGAGCTGGCGCCGGCGGTCGCTGCCGCCCGGCAGGCCGTCGTCGATGCGTCCGGCAACGTGGACGACGTGAAGGTGGAGGTCGGGGCACGCAACGCACTCATCGCGGCTCTCGCCGACAGCGACCAACTGGAGCTCGCATGGCAGGAGTGCCTGGCCCTCGATGCGCTCCTGCGTCCCGAACCGAGCAGCCAGACGACCGGGATGGCGTTCTGGGCGATCGGCAATGTCGCCTTCCTGCTCGGGCACATCCCCGAGGGGGTCTCCTACCACGGCCTTGCCGCCAAGAACCTCTCCCCCAGCAACGACCTCGACCTCTGGGCACGTTTCAACAGGGCCTCCGCAGCGCTGAGACTGAAGGCTGGAGTCGTCGCCCCCGAGACCCTCGAGTGCATCGAACGCGCCGAGCTGGCGAGCTCCATCGTCGGTGGAACCGAGCGGGACCGGCTGGAGTTGAAGCTGACTCGCGGACAATGGTTGGTCCTGACGGGCCAGTACGACGCCGCCATCGAGCAGTTGAAGGGCGTCATCGGACAGAAGCAGCTGCTCGCGACGCATACTGCGGCGGACGCACACTTCCTCCTCGGACAGGCACTGTCCGCGCGGGGCGATACCACCCGGGCCGACGCGAACTTCCGGGTGAGCGAGGGACTCTTCCTCCAGTCGGGGGCCAAGGACAGGGCCTCGGCGGCCCGCGCGCTCGTCCATGGCGCCCAGGACGTGCCGGGTTGAGTCGACGAGGCCTCTCGTCGATTGTCAAGTGAAATCCCGCGTCGACACCCGGCGGCCCCGTCCGGCGGCGGTCGCGTAATTTGATCCTCGGGTCCCGATCGGGCTGGGCGTTTTCCCCCATTACTCCCACCCCGGTCGGGGCTTCTTCCCCGCCCGGCCGTCCGCCGCGACGCCACCGCGTTCACTGCGGCACGTCGACCCCGGCGGCGGCAGCGCTCGGTGCTAATCTTTCCCCGTCACGCGGACCAGGGCTGCGCAGAGTCTGCCCACCCGCCGCACGACTGGCTCGCCGGCCCAGGCCGACGCGTCCTCCACCTCTTCTCTTCGACGGCGGCAGCCTGGGGGCAGCGCATGACGACGGTCTCGGTCCGTACGGCGGACCACGCAGCCCTCCTGCGCCCTGGTTCCGGATGCACCGGGACAGCCCGGCGTCCCGGTAGCGGCACCCGGAATGTACGCTGGACCCGATGAGCGCCCACAAGGACCCCCGGCTCGCGATGCTCGTGGAGAGCATCGTCCGCCTGTCACGGGGAGAGCTCAGCAGCAGGATCGAACCCTCGAGTGCGAGGGACGAGGTCGATGCCGTGATCACCGGCGTGAACCTGCTCGCGGAGGAACTCGAGCAGGTCTACGAGCAGTTCGAGAAGCGCGTGGAGAGCCGCACCGCCATGCTCCGCCAGGCCCACCTCGACATGATGAAGATGGCGATGTCCGACGCCCTCACGGGTCTCGCCAACCGGGTGGCCCTCATGGACGCCATCGAGGAGGCCCTGAACCAGGCGACCCGGGGGACGCCTCCCCCCGCCCTCCTGCTCCTCGACCTCGACAGCTTCAAGAACGTCAACGACCGCTTCGGCCACGACGCGGGTGACAGGGTGCTGCAGGAGGTGGCCACCCGCCTCAACAGTGTGGTCCGCGAGAGCGACGTCGTGGCACGTCTCGGCGGCGACGAGTTCGCGATCCTCCTGCCCGGCGCCACCATGGACACCGCGATGCACGTGGCACGCCGGGCCCTGGAGGTCCTCGGCGAGCACATCCGCCTCGACTCGCTCTACGTCCACGCGCGCGCGAGCATCGGGGTGCGCCTCGGCACTGCCGACCAGACGGCGGAGGAACTCCTGCTCGACGCCGACACGGCCATGTACGCGGCGAAGCGCGAGGGCCGCAGCATCATCAAGGTCTTCGAACCCGTGATGCTCTACTCCCGGCAGCTCCGGAGCCAGATGGCCACGGAACTGCGCGGTGCGATCAATTCGAACGAGCTCGTGCTCCACTACCAGCCGGTGGTGGAGCTGGCCACCAACAGGATCCTCGGCGTCGAGGTCCTGGTGCGGTGGCAGCACCCCCTGCGTGGCCTGATCCCGCCGGACACCTTCATCCCGCTCGCCGAGGAGATCGGGGTCATCCACGACCTGGACCGCTGGGTGATGTCCACGTCGCTCCGCCAGCTCGCCCAGTGGCGCCGGGACTTCCCCCTCGACGACGATTTCCAGCTGAGGGTGAACCTGTCCGCGGTCGAGCTGAAGCAGCTCGACCTCGTCGACTCCGTCCGGACCCTGCTCCGCGAGCTCGACCTGCCGCCGCGGAACCTGGTGGTCGAGATCACCGAGACGGCGATCGTCACGCGCGGGGAGGTGGAGATGTACTCGCTGCTGAGCCTGCAGCAGCTCGGCGTCGGCATCGAGATCGACGATTTCGGGACGGGGTACTCCTCCATCAGCTACCTGCGGGAGCTTCCCGTGAGCATGGTCAAGGTGGACCGCTCCCTGCTCGTGGAGCTCAACACGAGGCCGGGGCAGCTGGAGTTCGTCGCGGCGATCCTGCAGCTCATCCGGGCCGCCGGCCTCGAGGCCGTCTTCGAGGGCATCGAGACACGCGAGCAGGCGAATCAGCTGAGGGAACTGGGCTGCGCGAGCGGCCAGGGGTACTACTTCAGCCGACCCATGCCGGCCGAGGAGGCAGGGGTGCTCCTCGCCACGACGCGCCACCTGCGGGTCGACGAGGAGATCGACGGCCCGGAGCGGGCAGCCTCCCGCTGACCCTTCCCGGACACGGGGACGGCGCCCGCCCGGGAAGGGGCGGGCGCCGTCGGCACGTGCTCAGACGAGCCGCGTCAACCAGCCGTGGGTGTCCTCCACGGCGCCGGTCTGGATACCGAGCAGCTGGCTCCGGATTGACATGGTGACCTCGCCCGCCGCTCCGTCCGCGGTCCCGATGTACTCGTCGCCGTCGCGCAGCCGACCGATGGGGGTGATGACGGCGGCCGTGCCGCACGCGAACACCTCCGTGATGTCGCCGGTGGCGACGCCGTCACGCCATTCGTCCAGGGTGATCTTGCGCTCGACGACGTCCAGCCCGCGGTCGCGGCCGAGCTGGATCACCGAGGACCGCGTCACGCCCTCGAGGATGGTGCCCGACAGGGCCGGGGTCACGAGGGATCCGTCGCGGAAGACGAAGAAGACGTTCATGCCGCCGAGTTCCTCGACCGCGTTGTCGTTGAACTGGTCGAGGAAGAGCACCTGCTTGCAGCCGTGGGCCTCCGCCTCCAGCTGCGCGGCGAGGGACGAGGCGTAGTTGCCGCCGGCCTTCGCCGCTCCGGTGCCGCCGCGCCCTGCCCGCGCGTAGTTGCGGGACACCCAGATGTCGACGGGCCGAACCTCCCCGCCGAAGTAGTTGCCCGCCGGGGACGCGATCACGCGGTAGGACACCTCCCGCGCCGGGCGGACGCCGAGGAACGCCTCGGTGGCGATCATGAACGGCCGGATGTACAGGCTCTCGCCGTCCCCGGACGGGATCCAGTCCTGGTCCGCGGCGACGAGCTGGCGCAGCGACTCGAGGAACAGCTCCTCGGGCAGCTGGGGCAGGGCGAGGCGGACGGCCGACCGGTTGAGGCGGGCGGCGTTGGCGTCGGCCCGGAACGTCCACACCGATCCGTCCGCGTGGCGGTAGGCCTTCATGCCCTCGAAGATCTCCTGGCCGTAGTGCAGGACGGCGGCCGCCGGGTCGAGGGCGATGGGGCCGTAGGGCTCGAGGCGCGCGCTGTGCCAGCCCCCCACGCCGGACTCGTCGATGCTGAAGTCGACGATGGCGGTGTGGTCGGTGAAGAAGTTGCCGAAGCCCGGATTCGCCAGCACCGCCTCCCGCTCCTCGACCGGCGTGCGGCGGGTCGACAGGTGCTGGGCGAACTGGGTATCGGTGGCTGTCATGGTTCCTCCGCGCTGGAACGGACTGCACGCGCGGCGCGGCCGCCGTCGTCCGTCGGTGGTCAGTGCTCCGGCACTGGGTTAATGATGTGTAACCACCTTAGGACACGGCGGCGGCGATGGCATCGCCGACGGCCGCCGTGGTGCGTGCTCCGGCTCGGGAGGCGATGTCCGTCTCGACGGCCTGCTCGATCCGGGCCGCATGGGCCTCGAGTCCCAGGTGACGGAGCAGGAGGGCGGCCGAGAGGATCGCGGCGGTGGGGTCGGCGATCTGCCGGCCGGCGATGTCGGGCGCCGACCCGTGGACGGGCTCGAACATGGAGGGTGCGGTGCGGTCCATGTTGAGGTTCGCGGACGCGGCCAGCCCGATCCCGCCCGAGACCGCTGCCGCGAGGTCCGTGACGATGTCGCCGAACAGGTTGTCGGTGACGATCACGTCGAAGCGGGAGGGGTCGGTGACGAGGAAGATCATCGCGGCGTCGACGTGCAGGTAGTCGTGCTCCACGTCGGGGAACTCGACGGCGACGGCCTCCACGATGCGCTTCCACAGGTGCCCCGCGTAGACGAGGACGTTGTGCTTGTGCACGAGGGTCAGCTTCCCGCGGCGCGCCGCGGCGCGCCGGAACGCGTCCCGGACGACCCGCTCCACGCCGTGCGCGGTGTTGAGGGACACCTCGGTCGCCACCTCGTGTTCGGTACCGCCCCGCAGCGTCCCGCCGTTGCCCGTGTACGGGCCCTCGGTCCCCTCGCGCACGACGACGAAATCGACGATGCCCGGATCCGCGAGGGGGCTGGGCACCCCCGGGTACAGCCGGGTGGGCCGCAGGTTCACGAAGTGGTCCAGCGAGAAACGCAGCTTCAGGAGGAACTCGCGCTCGATGAGCCCGGACGGCACGAGGGTGTCGCCCGGTGCCGCGCCGACCGCCCCGAAAAGGATCGCGTCGTGGCCCCGCAGCCGCTCGAGCGTGGCGTCCGGCAGCGTCTCCCCCGTGGCGAGCCAGTGCTCGGCTCCGAGCTCGTACTCGGTCAGGGCGACGTCCACGTCGTTCCCGACGGCTGCGAGCAGCACCTTCACCGCCTCGGTGGTCACTTCGGGGCCGATCCCGTCCCCGGGGATGACGGCGATGTCGATGCGGTGCGGTGCGTCGGTCATGATCCCAGCGTAGGAAGGCGTCCGGTCCGGCAACAATCCGTCCGCAGGGTGAGACGGCTCCCCCTACGGTCGGATGTGCGCCGACCGTGGCGCACCTAGAGTTGGTCGCCATGGACATCCACCTGCGGTTCGCGCGCTGGGTACGCACGCACCCGGGGATCCTGGACGCCTGCCTCACGCTGGCGATCCTCGTCCTCCTGGTCCTGCCCTTCGCCGCCGGCGGCACCGAGGGGTACGGCGGCGTCGTCGCCGTGTCCGCCGCCGTGGTCGTCCCGCTGATCTGGCGACGCTCGCGGCTCCTGCTCTCCGCAGGCGCCGTCGCCGGCGTGTCGGTCATGCAGCTCGTCCTCGGCATCCAGCCGGTCCCTGCGCAGTTCGTCGTCCTGATCACCCTGTACACCCTGGCCGCGTACGGTCCGCGGTGGGCGAGCCTCGGAGGCCTCGCGCTCGCCCTCATCGGCTCGGCCGTGGGCCTCGTACGGTTCGGCGACCTGATCGGTATCGGCGGCACCGCGTCCGTGCTGACCTCCGTGCCGCTGTACCTGGTCGTGCTGTTCTTCGTGGAGGCGCTCGTGCTGCTCGCATGGACGACGGGCGACCTCGCGCGGGCGCGCCGCCGGACCTACCAGGCACTCGAGGACAGGACGCGGCGGCTCGAGGTGGAGCGGCAGCAGGAGCGCGACCTCGCGGCTGCTGACGAGCGCAGCCATATCGCCCGCGAGATGCACGACATCGTGGCGCACTCACTCTCGGTCATCATCACGCAGGCCGACGGCGCCCGGTACGCGAGCGCGCAGGTACCCGAGCTCGCCGTCCAGACGCTCGGTACCATCGCCGAGACCGGCAGGGGTTCGCTGCGCGAGATGCGGAGGCTGCTCGGGGTACTGCGCGGCGACGAGACGGCTTCCACCCGGCCGCTGCCGACGCTGGACGACGTCGACTCCCTCCTCCAGTCGGTGCGGCGCTCCGGCGTGCGGGTCGCCTGCCGGCGCATCGGCACGCCGCGGAGGCCGCTCCCCCTCGGGGCGGAACTGACCGCCTACCGCGTGGTGCAGGAGTCCCTCACGAACGTCCTCAAGCATGCCGGGGAGCACACGACCACCGAGGTGACCCTCGAGTTCGGGGCGCGCGGGCTGGGCATCACCGTCGACGACGACGGTCGCGGTGCCGCTCCCGATCCCGCGACGGCTGGCACGGGACAGGGGATCGCCGGAATGACCGAGCGTGTCCGCCTCTACGACGGCACCGTGTCGGCGGCGCCGCGCACGGGCGGCGGCTACCGCGTCGAGGCGTTCATCCCCTACACGCAGACCTAGGCTGGGAGCGGCGGGGAACCACGCCGTACGGCGGCCGGCGACACCCGGGCGCCGCAGCACACCGCAGCACACCGCGGACCAGGAGAGGCGACGACCACGATGGACAGCACGGCCAGCACGGCCAGCACCGGAACGGCCAGCACGGCCAGCACGGCCAGCACCGGAACGACCCGCACGACCAGCCCCGTCGGCACCGAGGGCCCGACCGGCCGGGGCGCCTCCGTACCGGCGGACGGTGGAGTCGCCGCGCCGATCCGGGTCGTGATCGTCGACGACCAGCACCTGGTGCGCAGCGGCTTCGCCATGCTGATCAACTCGCAGGCGGACCTCCAGGTCGTCGGCGAGGCGGCCAACGGCGAGGAAGCGGTGCGCGCCCTCGCGGCCACCCGTGCGGACGTCGTCCTGATGGACGTCCGCATGCCCGGCATGGACGGCATCGAGGCGACGCACCGCATCCTCGCCGGCCACGGCGCGACGACCGGTGGCGCGGAGGGCGGGCCGCGGATCGTGGTGCTGACGACGTTCGACCTCGACGAGTACGCGCTGTCCGCGATCCACGCCGGGGCGAGCGGGTTCCTGCTCAAGGACGCACCGCCCGAGGAGCTGCTGGAGGCGATCCGGACGGTGCACCGGGGCGACGCCGTCATCGCGCCCTCCACCACGCGGCGCCTGCTGGACCACGTGGCCCCGCTCCTGCGCCGGCCCTCCCCCGCCCAGGACGCGCAGGCCGAGGCGGTGGCCCGCCTGACGGCCCGCGAGCGCGAGGTGTTCGGACTCATCGCGCAGGGCCTGTCGAACCCGGAGATCGCGGCGCAGCTGTTCCTGTCCGAGGCGACCGTGAAGACACATGTGGGCCACATCCTCGCGAAGCTCGAGGCGCGCGACCGCGTGCAGGCCGTCGTACTGGCGTATGCGACGGGTGTGGTCCGGCCCTGACGGCCGGATCGCCGGACGACGGACCACCGGACCACCGGACGCCCGGACGCCCGGGCCACCCGGTCGTACCCGGCCCACCCGGTCGTACGCGGGGAGCCTCCGGCTCATCCCCCGGTAGGAGGGCGGTGCCCGCACATCCCGGTCCGTGCGCCGATCCGCCCGGCGTGCCCGGTCCCTAGCGTGGAAGCATGACGACCTCGACGAATCACCCTGCCGGTGTGCCCGGAGCCCCCGCCAGCCACCCGTCCACGACCGGCGCCGCCGTCGCCGCCCGCGGCGTGTCCAAGAGTTACGGCCGCGGCGAGACCGCAGTCCACGCCCTCCGCGACGTCTCCGTCGACTTCGCCCGGGAGCACTTCACCGCCATCATGGGTCCGTCCGGGTCCGGCAAGTCCACCCTCATGCACTGCCTGGCGGGGCTCGACAGCATCGATGCCGGCCGCCTCTGGATCGGCGGGACCGAGATCACGGAGCTTCCCGACGCCGAGCTGACACGGCTCCGCCGTGAACGCGTCGGCTTCGTGTTCCAGGCCTTCAACCTCGTTCCCACCCTGACCGCGGAGCAGAACATCACCCTGCCGGTCGCGCTGGCAGGGGGCACGGTGGACGCCGCATGGCTGCAGCGGATCACCTCCTCGCTGGGCCTCGCCGACCGGCTGTCCCACCGCCCCCACGAGCTCTCCGGCGGCCAGCAGCAGCGGGTCGCCGTCGCACGCGCCCTGCTCACGCGACCCGACGTCATCTTCGGTGACGAGCCCACCGGCAACCTCGACTCCGCGACGGGCGCCGAGGTGCTGTCCCTGCTGCGGCGCAGCTGCCGGGAGATGGGCCGGAGCATCATCATGGTCACCCACGATCCGGTGGCGGCCTCCTACGCCGACCGCGTGGTCCTCATGAAGGACGGCGCGCTGGTCGGCGAGCTCGAGCAGTCGACGCCCGATGCCATCCTCGGCGCGCTCGCGATGCTGGGGGCGTGACGTGCTGCAGCTGGCGTTCGCCCAGGTGCGGGTCCATGCCCGCCGTTTCGTCGCCGTCGGCCTCGCCGTGATGCTCGGCGTGGCCTTCCTCTCCGCGACCCTCATGGTCGGCGCGACCACCAACGCCAGCATCGGCCGGAGCATCGGGGCCGCCTACGCGAAGGCCGACCTCGTCGTCACGGGACGGGACGGCGTGGACATCCCCGCCGACGTCGTCGACCGGCTGGCGGCCGTGCCCGGCGTGGACACCGCGCACGGGCTCGAACGCGCGTACAGCCCGCTCGCCACGGGCTCCGGGACCTCCCTCGCCGCCTTCACGGCCACCGCTCCGGCCGACCTCGAGACCGCCGAGGTCACGCGCGGCTCGTACCCGGGGACCCCGGGCGAGGTGGCCCTCGACGAGGAGTCCGCCGCGCGCCTCGGCGTCACTCCCGGTGACACCGTGGCCGTCGGCGACGGGACGGGGACGGGAACCGCTGCCCTGGGCGGCGCCCTGACCGTCACCGGCCTCACCCGACCGAGCGCCGATCCGACCCTCTCGGGATCGGTCCAGGTCCTCGCATCGGCCTCGGTCGTCCGCGAACTCACCGGCGGCGAGCCCGCCGTCCGCAACGTCCAGCTCGCCCTCGCCCCCGACGCCGACACCGGCGCAGTCGCATCGGCCGTCGCCGCGGCCCTCGCGAGCGGGCTCCCGGACTCCCTCGACCCTCCGGACCTCACGGTCCGCACGGCCACCGAGCAGACGCTCGCCGACGTCGCGCAGCTCTCGAACGGCGACGACGCGCTCACGGGCATCCTCCTCGCCTTCGCCGCCGTCGCCGTCCTCGTCGCCGGGCTCGTCATCTCGAACACGTTCTCCGTCCTGGTGGCGCAGCGGACGCGGGAGCTCGCCCTGCTGCGCTGCATCGGGGCCGAACGACGGCAGATCCGCGCCGCGGTGCTCGTCGAGGCAGTCGTCGTGGGCCTGACGGGTGCCCTGCTCGGCGTCCTGCTCGCGGTCGGGGTGATGGCCGCGCTCGTGGGCCTCGCACGCGGGACCGACCTCGGCTCGTTCGCCGTCCTGGCCGTCCCGCCGTCGGCCGTCCTGACCGGCGTCGCAGTGGGCGTGCTGATGACGCTCCTCGCCGCCCTCGTCCCCGCGCGTGCCGCAACGCGCGTCGCGCCGCTCGCAGCGCTCCGTCCCGCCGACCCGGTGCGCGCCACCGGCCGGAGCGGGAGGATCCGGCTCGGCCTGGGCCTCGCCGCCCTGCTCCTCGGCGCCGCGCTCCTCGTGATGGGCGCGGCCGGTGCGGCGATCGGACCGGCCGTCCTGGGCGGAGCCGCCTCCTTCCTGGGCATCGTGCTGCTGGCCCCGTTCTTCATCCCGGCGAGCGTCGCCGCGGTCGGGCGGCTCGCCCGCCCCCTGGGTGTGCCCGGCACGCTGGCGTCGGTCAACGCCGTCCGCAACCCGGCCCGTACCACGGCGTCCTCCGCGGCACTGCTCGTCGGCGTGACACTCGTGACGATGATGATGGTCGGGGCGCAGACCGCGCGCACGTCCTTCGACCGCGAACTCGACGGGAACTACGCCGTCGACCTCGAGGTGAGGGTCCCGGGATCCCTGCCCGCCGCGACCGGTGACGCGACCGGTACCACACCCGGTGCCGCACCTGACGCCGCCACGGGTGTCCCGGCCCCGTCCGGCGTCGACGCAGCCCTGCTCCTGCAGGTCGACGGCGTGGAGACCGCCGTCGAGCTCACCCCCGTACTGCTCACGAGCGTCGAGGACGGCAGCCGGCTGGTGTACGCGGCGGAGGCCGACGAGATCGCCGGTGTGCTCCGCGCCGAGGGTGTGACGCTGGAGGACGGCATGGTACTCGCTCCGCAGACGTGGGAGCAGGCCGACGTGACACTCGACGGCGGGAACGGGCCGGCCACCCTGCCCGTCACGGCGACGGACGCCGCGTTCTTCCAGCCCTTGATCACCCGGGTGACGGCGGACCGGCTCGGCGGCACGCCGCCGGAGGCGCTGGGGACCTACCTGGGCGAGCCGGCCGGCGTCCGCGCAGCCGGGCCGGCGGATGCCGACGCCTTCGCCGCCTCCGTGGGGTCCACCTTCTGGCTCCGGCTGGCCGACGGGCTTGACGCGGAGGGCATCACGGAGGTGCAGTCGCGGATCGTCGCTGCGACGGGCGTCCCGGAGTACAGCGTCACCGGCCCTGCGATCGAACGCGTCGCCTATCACGAGATCATCGACGTCATGCTGCTGATCGTCACCGCCCTGCTCGCCGTGGCCGTGCTCATCGCCCTCATCGGGGTCGCGAACACGCTGTCCCTCTCGGTGCTGGAACGGCGCCGCGAGAACTCGCTGCTGCGCGCCCTCGGCCTCACCCGGGGTCAGCTGCGCGGCATGCTCGCCGTCGAGGCGGTGCTCCTCGCCGGCGTCGCGGCCCTGCTCGGCTCCGGGCTCGGCATCCTGTACGGGTGGCTCGGCGCGCAGTCGGCCCTGGGCGGCATCACCCCGGTCAGCCCTGCGGTGCCCGTCGGCCAGATCGGCGCCGTCCTCCTGGTGGCCCTCGCCGCGGGCCTGATGGCCTCGGTGCTCCCCGCCCGGCGGGCCGCACGGCTCTCCCCGGTGGCCGGGCTCGCCGCCGACTGAGGACCGGCCCGGCGTCCTCCCCACCCCCGACGCGGCGACCTATACACTGGGCGTCGCAGCGAAAGAGTCGGAGGGGACGCCGTGGCGGGGGAAGAAGCACCAGGGACGCACGGCGGGGCACTCGCCGTGGTCGCGTCCCGATCGGCCGCGGACCGCGACGCACTTCGGAGCATCCTCGCGGACGGCGGGTACTCCTGCACGGTCGTCCGGAGCCCGGAGGCGCTCCTCGAGGAGGTCCTCTCGACGCCGCCCGACGTCCTGCTGGTCGACCTGGACACGGCCCTCGACTACACGGGCTCCCTCGCGGGCGTCGTCGCGGCGCATCCCGGACTGGCCGGCGTCCCTGCGATCCTCCTCCTGCCGGAGGGCGGCGCCGAAGCCGTCCCCGGTCACCTCGCCGCCTACGTGACGGACGTCGTCTTCCGGCCCCTCGACGCCCGCGAACTGCTGCACCGCACGGACGCCGTCATCGCCCGGCGGCGGCGCACCCTCGCCCAGCGTGCGTCCTCGGCCCGCCTGCGCGAGGAGATACGCAGCATCTCGGCCGGCATCCGTGCCACGAACGATCCCGCGGTGATGGTGGACCAGTTCCTCCCCGCCGCCGGGGGTGCGCTCGGTGCGCGCCACCTCGCGCTGCAGGTGTTCGACGACGAACGGGTGGCCGCCCGCAGCAGCAGCTGGACGCCGGACGCCGGGACCTCGGGCCCGTCCCTCGGCCCGCAGGGCCCCGACCGGCCTGCAGCACTCGCGCTCGCGCTCAGGCTGTGGGAGGACTCCACCACCGCCCGCTTCAGCACCGCGCCCGGGGCCGGACCCGACGGCGTCGAGGTACCCGCCTGGCTCGGCGACGCGCTCGGAGGACGGTCGGCGGAGGGGGTCGTGGCCGCCCTCGGCGAGGGCCACACGCCCTTCGGACTGCTCTGGATCATCCGGGAGGAGTCCCGGCCGGTCTGGTCGGGCGTGGAGGACTCCCTGACCCAGCACGTCCTCGGCAACCTCGCCCACGGCCTGATCCAGGCGCAGCTCATCACGCGTCAGCACGAGGCGGTCCGGAAGCTGCGCGCCCTCAACCAGGCGAAGAGCGATTTCGTCGGCACCGTGAACCACGAGTTGCGGACGCCGCTCGCGTCCATCGCCGGCTACCTCGAGATGATCAACGACGGCGTCGGCGGCGAACTGCCGCCGGAGGCGAGCACCATGCTGCAGGCCGTGGAACGCAACACCGCGAAGCTGAGTCGGCTGATCGACAACATCTCGGCGCTGTCGGCACCCGAGGCCGACGCGTCCGAGCACGGACCCGTCGACATCGTCCACCTCGTGTCGCAGGTCACCGGCCGGGCCGTGCTGGAGGCCGCAGCGGGCGGGATCACGCTGGACGGCACGCTGCCGGAGCAGCCGCTGACCGTCTCGGGACACCGGGAGCAGCTCGCGGACGCGCTCACCATCGTGCTGTCGAACGCCCTCAAGTTCACGCAGCGGGGCGGCAGCGTCGCCGTCGGACTCACGCACCGTCCCGACGACGACCAGGTCGTCGTCGCGGTGCGGGACACCGGCATCGGCATACCGCCGGACGACCTGCCGCGACTCTTCGACTCGTTCCACCGGGGGTCCAATGCGAACCAGACGCTGCCGGGTGCCGGCGTCGGGCTGTCCCTCGCGAAGCGGACCCTCGAAGCACACCGCGGGACTATCACGATCGAGTCGTCGCTGGGGGTCGGCACGGCGGTCGCGATCACGCTACCGCTGCTGAGCCGCGCTGCCGTAGGGTGACATGCTGGACAATCGACGACAAGGACCGCACATGACGCACGTCTCGGACGGCATCCCCCTGCGCCAGCTGGACCTGGACACCCTGCTGCCGTATCTCGACCTGCATCTGATGGGTGCCACGAACGGCGTCCGGCTGTTCAAGGCCGCGCGTGTCTCGTGGGCGGGGACCCCCTACGAGCAGGACTTCGAGCGCCTGCGGCAGGAGATCAGCGAGGAGCGGACCTTCCTCAAGCGGCTCATCAAGTCGCTGGGCCACCGGCCGGGCGTCGTCAAGATGGCGGCCGCGCGGGCGATGTCCGTCGTGGCGGGGGTCGATCCGCTGAACCCGATGCGCCGCAAGGCCTCGGCCGGCGCCCAGCTGGAGCTCGAGGCCCTGCAGTCGCTGCTCAGGGGCAAGGAGGCCCTGTGGTCCACGCTCCTGGCCCTCTCGCCGGGGGCGTCGGCGACGGCGGGCGACGCCGTCCTCAACCACCCGGTGCTCGTGGAGCTGCTCGCGGCCTCCAAGCGTCAGCAGGACACGGTGGCGCGGGTCATGACCGAGACGGCTCCGGCCCGGTTCCTGCGGTACTGATCCCGGGATCACGGCGCCGCACGCCGGACGGGGCACGGTCCGGGGCGAACCCCGACCGTGCCCCGTGCTACTCCCCCGCGGGCTCCTCGTACTTCGGGAAGACCGGCGACGGCGCGGGCAGCACCGTGCCGGGTTCGATCCGCCGGACCAGCGCGCTGAACAGGCGGCGCCCGTCGTCGTCCGCCGTCCCCTGGCCGAGGGCCGTGAGGATCCGCCCGGCGCCGGCGGGCATGACCGGCTGGGCGAGGACGGCCACCACCCGGAGCACCTCGAGCGTCACGTAGAGGACCGTGTTCATGCGCTCGGGGTCCGTCTTCCGGAGGACCCACGGCTGCTGGTCCGCGAAGTACGCGTTGGTGTCGCCGAGGACCGCCCAGACGGCCTCGAGCGCCCGCGAGAACTCCTGCCGGTCGAACGCGGCACGGCTGGCGTCGAGCAGGGCGTGCGCCTGGTCGAGGATCCGGGTGTCGGCCGGGGCGAACTCCCCGGGCTGCGGGACCGCACCCCCGCAGTTCTTGGCGACCATGGACAGCGAGCGCTGTGCCAGGTTGCCGAAGTTGTTGGCGAGGTCGGCATTCATCCGTCCCACGACGGCCTCGTGGCTGTAGGAGCCGTCCGCCCCGAACGGCACCTCCCGGAGGAGGAAGAAGCGGACCTGGTCCAGGCCGTACTGCTCCACCCAGTCGGCCGGCGCCACCGTGTTGCCGAGCGACTTGGACATCTTGACGCCCTTGTTGTGCAGGAAGCCGTGGATCATGACGCGCCTGGGTACCTCGAGCCCCGCGGACAGGAGGAAGGCGGGCCAGTAGATGGCGTGGAAGCGGGAGATGTCCTTGCCGATCACGTGCACGTCCGCGGGCCAGAACTTCCGGAACCGCTCGGACCCCGTGTCGGGGAAGCCGACACCGGTCAGGTAGTTGGTGAGCGCGTCCACCCAGACGTACATGACGTGGCGCGGGTTGCCGGGGACCGGGACGCCCCAGTCGAACGTGGTGCGGCTGATGGAGAGGTCCTCGAGTCCGCGCCGCACGAAGGAGATGACCTCGTTGAAGCGGGGCTGCGGCGCGCCGAACTCCGGCTGCGCCTCGTAGAGGTCCAGCAGCTTCTGCTGGTAGGCCGAGAGACGGAAGAAGTAGCTCTCCTCCTCGGTCCAGGTGACCTCCGTGTCCGTCTCCTTCGCGTACCGGACGCCGTCCTCACGGACCTCCGTCTCGTCCTCGCCCCAGAAGGCCTCGTCGCGCACGGAGTACCAGCCGGCGTACTTGTCGAGGTAGATGTCCCCGTTCGCCTCCATGCGCTTCCAGATCTCGGTCGCCGCCGCGTAGTGGTCCTCGTCGGTGGTCCGGATGAAGCGGTCGTAGGAGGTGCCGACGACGTCGTTCATGTCCCGGAACGCCAGCGCGTTGCGCGTGGCGAGCTCGCGGACCGGGACGCCCTCGCGGTCGGCCGCCTGCTGCATCTTCAGGCCGTGCTCGTCGGTGCCCGTGAGGTACATGACGTCGAAACCGTCGAGGCGCTTGAAGCGCGCCATGGCGTCCACGGCGATCGTCTCGTAGGCGTGCCCGATGTGCGGCACGCCGTTCGGGTAGGAGATGGCCGTGGTGATGTAGAACGGGGGCTTTGCGTCTGCGGAGGTCACCCTATGAAATTACCCCGGCCGGTGCGGATTCGCCCAAGTGCGAAGACGCGCGGGCGTTCAGGCCCGCCCGACGGCGTCGTGCCCGAGCACGGCGTGGACGCCCCACGTCCGGTTGGCGATCTGCGTGACGCGGAGGTCGACGACGGCGCCGGCGAGGGCCAGCGCGGTCCTGCGCTCCAGGCCGTGCAGCTGCTGCAGCCAGGTGAGCATGGCCCCCAGGGCGTCGGCGGTCGCCCGGTTCAGGTCGGCGTCGAAGCCGAAGGTGATACGCGCGGTGGGCGTGACGGCATGGATGGTCGCCAGCGGCGCGTCCCGGACGACGTCGACCGTGATCGTCGTCGTCATGCCGCACTCGATGGCGGTGCCGCCCACCTCGCCGTCGCCCTGGGCGGCGTGGCCGTCGCCCAGGTGCAGCAGCGCGCCGGGTACGGTGACCGGCAGGAACAGGGTGGAGCCGGCCGTGAGCTCGCGGCAGTCGATGTTGCCGCCGCCGGCCGTACGGGGCGGCGTCGTCGAATGCCGTCCCGGTTCGGCCGGCGGGAGGCCGACCACGCCGAGGAACGGGGCGAGCCGGACCACGTGGCCGTACTGGTCGGTGCCCGTCCCTGCGTCCCGGTCGAGGTCCCACAGCAGCCAGGCGGCGTCGGTACCCTCGAGCCCGAGGCGGCGCGCGAAGTCGTCGTCCCGCCGCGCGGCCGCGGTCCACCCCCAGTCGGCGGTCTCCAGTGCCTCGAAGCGGACCGCGAGCACGTCGCCCGGGACGGCTCCGGCCACCTCGATCGGTCCGGTGAGGGCATGGCCCTGGCGGTCCGGGAACCGGTAGGGCGTCACGGCGCCGGGCGTCCGCTGGCGTTCGAGGTGTCCGCGTGCGTCGAGGGATCCGACGACGACGCGATCGCCGGCCTCGATGCGCAGGACGGGTGGGGTGTCCCGCGAGAGGACCTGCGTGGCCGTCGCCTGCTCGGCGGGGAGGTGGTGGGTGGTCATGCTGGCCTCGGGTCCGGCGCCGGCCATCAGTCCTGCAGGTCCACTTCGCGGGCCACGGTGGCCCCGATCTCGGCGCGGATCGCGTCGAGGACCTCCTGCGGCACGGAGCTGTCCACGGTCAGCAGGGACAGCGCCTGGCCGCCCTCCTTGTTCCGCGCCACCTGCATGCCGGCGATGTTGATGTCCCGTTCGCCGAGGAGCCGGCCGAGCGTCCCAATCACGCCGGGGCGGTCCGTGTAGAGCAGCACGAGGAGGTGGTCGCTGATGGGGATCTCCAGCTCGTACCCGTTGACGCCCACGAGCTTCTCGACCTGCTTCGGTCCCGTGAGGGTACCGGCGACGGAGATCTGCGTGCCGTCCGACAGCGCCCCGCGGAGCCTGAGCACGTTGCGGTACTCCTCGGACTCCGGGGTGGTGATCAGCCGGGAGGTGATGCCGCGCTGCTGGGCGAGGACCGGCGCGTTGACGTAGGAGACCTGCTCGGAGACGACGTCCGTGAAGACGCCCTTGAGCGCTGCGAGTTCGAGCGCCTTCACGTCGAGGGCCGCGATCTCGCCGGCCACCTCGATGTCGATCTGGGTGAGCGAGGCGGAGGTGAGCGCCGTGAAGATCCGGCCGAGCTTCTCCATGAGGGGGATGCCGGGGCGGACGGCGGGGTCGATGACCCCGCCGGCCACGTTGACGGCGTCGGGAACGAGTTCGCCGGCGAGGGCGAGCCGGACCGACTTCGCCACGGAGATGCCCGCCTTCTCCTGGGCCTCGGCCGTGGACGCCCCGAGGTGCGGGGTCACCACGACGCTGTCGTGGGCGAAGAACGGGAGGTCGGTGCTCGGTTCCGCCACGAAGACGTCGACACCGGCGCCGGCGATCTGCCCCTGCTCGAGGGCCGACTGGAGGGCTTCCTCGTCGACCAGGCCGCCGCGGGCCACGTTGACCACGTAGGCGGTGTCCTTCATGAGCGCGAAGGCCTCGGCGCCGAGCATGCCGACGGTCTCGGGTGTCTTCGGCATGTGGATGGTCACGAAGTCCGACTCGCGCAGCAGCTCGTCGAGGGAGACGAGCCGCACGTTGAGCTGGGCGGCCCGCGCGGAGGTGACGTAGGGGTCGTAGGCGAGGATCTGCGTGCCGAAGCCCTGCAGCCGCGCGGCGACGAGGGCGCCGATGCGCCCGAGCCCGATGATGCCGATGTTCTTCTCGTACAGCTCCGTGCCCGAGTACTTCGAGCGCTTCCACTCCCCCGCCTTCAGGGCCGCGCTGGCCTGCGGGATGTTGCGTGCCAGGCTGAGGATATGGCCGACCGTCAGTTCGGCGGCGGAGATGATGTTCGACGTCGGCGCGTTCACGACCATGACGCCCGCGTGCGTCGCCGCCTTGATGTCGACGTTGTCGAGCCCCACGCCGGCCCGCGCGATGACCTTGAGCCGCGGGGCGGCGCGGATGGCCTCCTCGTCCATGCGGGTGGCCGAGCGCACCAGGACGGCGTCGACGTCCGCGAGGGCTGCCAGGAGCTGCGCGCGGTCCGCGCCGTCGGTGCTGCGGATCTCGAAATCGGGCCCGAGGGCGTCGACGGTGGCGGGTGAGAGTTCCTCGGCGAGGAGCACGACGGGTCTGGTGGTCACGGGGATTCCTTCGGGACGGGAGGGGCTGGAACGGGGACGGTCCGGGGAGGGTCCGGGGAGGGCCGGACACACGTCCGGCAGGGCGCTCCGCTCGGGTGCTCGTCGTCGAGCGCCGGGCACGTGAGGGAGCGCCCTGCCGGGAGGGGTGGCGCTAGCGCGCGACGGAACCTTCGGTGTAGTCGTCGCTCGTCTTGATCCAGGAGAAGAGCTTGCGGAGTTCGCGGCCCGTGCTCTCGATCGGGTGGTCCTCGCCCTTCTTGCGCAGCGCGGCGAACTCGGGTGCGCCGGCGTCCTGGTCGTCGATGAAGCGCTTCGCGAAGGCGCCGCTCTGGATGTCCGCGAGGACGGCCTTCATGTTCTCCTTGACCTCCGGCGTGATGACGCGCGGGCCGGAGACGTAGTCGCCGTACTCGGCGGTGTCGGAGACGCTCCAGCGCTGCTTGGCGATGCCGCCCTCGACCATGAGGTCCACGATGAGCTTGAGCTCGTGGAGGACCTCGAAGTAGGCGACCTCGGGCTTGTAGCCCGCCTCGGTCAGCGTCTCGAAGCCGTACTGGACGAGCTGCGACGCCCCGCCGCACAGGACGGCCTGCTCGCCGAAGAGGTCGGTCTCGGTCTCCTCGGTGAAGGTCGTCTCGATGACGCCGGCCCGGGTACCGCCGATGGCCTTCGCGTAGGACAGGGCGAGGTCGCGGGCCGAGCCCGAGGCGTCCTGTTCCACGGCGATGAGGTCGGGGACGCCGCGGCCGGCCTCGAACTCGCGGCGCACGATGTGCCCGGGTCCCTTGGGCGCGACGAGGGCGACGTCGACGTCGGACGGCGGCTGGATGTAGCCGAAGCGGATGTTGAAGCCGTGGCCGAAGAACAGGGCGTCGCCGGCCTGCAGGTTCGGCGCGATGTCGTCCTTGTAGACGTGCCGCTGCACCTGGTCGGGGGTGAGGACCATGATGAGGTCGGCCTCCGCGGTGGCCTCGGCCACCGAGAGCACCCGGAGGCCCTCGGCCTCCGCCTTCGCGCGTGACGCCGATCCTTCCTTCAGGCCGACGCGCACGTCGACGCCGGAGTCCCGCAGGCTGAGCGCGTGCGCGTGGCCCTGGCTGCCGTAGCCGATGACGGCCACGGTGCGGCCCTGGATGATGGAAAGATCGGCGTCGTCGTCGTAGAACATCTCGGTCACGGGTATTTCTCCTTGGGGTGGGTGGTGCTGGGAAGGGTCTGGGTGCGCTCAGGCGCTGCGCAGGGCGCGATCGCTCATCGACTTCGCGCCGCGTCCGATCGCGAGGGTGCCCGACTGGACGATCTCGCGGATGCCGAACGGCTCGAGGACGGACTGCAGCGCCGAGAGCTTCTCGGGGGTGCCCGTCGCCTCGATGATCAGCGAGTCGATCGCCACGTCCACGACGGACGCGCGGAACAGGTCCGCGGCCTGGGTGACCTGCAGGCGCGTGGCTGCGTCGGCCCGCACCTTGATGAGGACGTGGTCGCGCTGCACCGACTGCTCGGTGGTCAGTTCGACGATCTTGAGCACGTTGATGAGCTTGTTCAGCTGCTTGGTGACCTGCTCGAGGAGGTCGCCCTCGGCCTCGACGACGACGGTGATGCGGGACATGCCGGCGATCTCCGTCGGCCCCACCGCCAGCGAGTTGATGTTGAACGCGCGGCGGGCGAAGAGGCTCGCCACGCGCGTCAGCACGCCGGGTACGTCCTCGACGAGCACGGAGAGTGTGTGTCGTGCCATGGTCAGTCCTCCTGCTCCCAGGTCGGGGTCATGTTCCGGGCGATCTGGATGAGGTCGTTGCTGACGCCCGAGGGCACCATCGGCCACACCATGGAGTCCCGGCTCACCACGAAGTCGATGACCACGGGGCGGTCGTTGATGGCCAGCGCCTGCTGGATGGTCGCGTCGATGTCCTCGTCCCGCTCGCAGCGCAGTCCGACGCAGCCGTAGGCGTCGGCGAGCTTCACGAAGTCCGGCACGCGGACGGTGTCGTGCCCGGTGTTGAGGTCGGTGTTCGAGTAGCGGCCCTCGTAGAACAGGGTCTGCCACTGCCGCACCATCCCCAGCGAGGAGTTGTTGATGACGGCGACCTTGATGGGGATGTTGTTGATGACGCAGGTGGCGAGTTCCTGGTTGGTCATCTGGAAGCAGCCGTCGCCGTCGATCGCCCACACCACGCGGTCCGGGTTGCCGACCTTGGCGCCCATCGCGGCGGGCACCGAGTAGCCCATGGTGCCGAGGCCGCCGGAGTTCAGCCAGGCGTGCGGGCGTTCGTACCGGATGAACTGCGCGGCCCACATCTGGTGCTGGCCCACGCCGGAGACGAAGACGCCCTCGGGGCCCGTGAGCTCGCCGATGCGCTTGATGACCTGCTGTGGCGCGGAGAGGCCGTCGTCGGGCTGGGTGAAGCCCACGGGGTAGGTCTCGCGCAGGTGGTCGATGGTCCTCCACCAGGCCGAGATGTCGGGGCGCTCCTGCGCCTCGAAGGTGTCCCGGACCGCCGTGGTGAGCTCGGGGATGATCTCCTTCACCGAGCCGACGATCGGGACGTCCGCCGTGCGGTTCTTCGAGATCTCGGCGGGGTCGATGTCCGCGTGGATGACCTTGGCGTTGGGCGCGAAGCTCGACAGGACGCCGGTGACGCGGTCGTCGAAGCGGGCGCCGAGCGTGATGAGGAGGTCGGCCTGCTGCAGCGCCGTCACGGCGGACACGGATCCGTGCATGCCGGGCATGCCCACGTGCTGCTGGTGGGAGTCGGGGAAGACGCCCCGGGCCATGAGGGTGGTGACGACGGGGGCACCGACCAGTTCCGCCAGTTCCTTCAGCTCCACCGAGGCGTGGCCCTTGACGACACCGCCGCCCACGTAGAAGACGGGCCGCTGGGAGGCACCGATGAGGCGCGCGGCCTCGCGCACCTGCTTGGCGTGCCCCCGGACGACGGGCCGGTAGCCGGGGATGTCGACCTTGGGCGGCCAGGAGAACGTCATGGTGGACTGCTGGGCGTCCTTGGCGACGTCCACCAGCACGGGGCCGGGGCGTCCCGTGGTCGCGATGTGGAACGCCTCGGCGAGGACGCGCGGGATGTCCTGCGCGTCGGTGACGAGGTAGGAGTGCTTGGTGATCGGCATCGTGATGCCGACGATGTCCGCCTCCTGGAAGGCGTCCGAGCCGATGAAGGCGCTGGACACCTGGCCGGTGATGGCGACCAGGGGCACGGAGTCCATGTGGGCGTCGGCGATGGCGGTCACGAGGTTCGTGGCACCGGGCCCGGACGTCGCGATGCACACGCCGGGCCGGCCGGTGACCATCGCGTACCCCTGGGCGGCGTGGCCCGCGCCCTGCTCGTGCCGCACGAGGATGTGGCGGAGCTTGGTGGACGCGAGGAGCGGATCGTAGGTGGGGAGGATCGCCCCGCCGGGAAGCCCGAAGACGTCGTCGACGCCGAGCTCCTCGAGGGACCGGACGATCGCCGCGGACCCGAGCATGCGGGTGGGCGCGACGACGTTGTTGGGGCCACGGACGGCGCTCGCCGGAACATCTCGAGCGGGTGCGGTCTCACGAGCGGGTGCTGCGGGAGGTGCTGGCCTTGCTGCCAACAGCGCTGGGCTGATGGGCGATCCCTTGGACATCTGACAACTTCCTCTGGAACGTACGCTGCACTGCTGCAGGTTGAACTGCGGACTTCCCTGCGCTGCTTCCCTGCCGACAGGTCGTGTCAACAAAAAAACCCCTCGGCCTTGTCGGGCTCTGCGAGGGGTTGCGCGTGACTGCAGTCGTCTGGCGGACGGGCTTCAGGCCACGCGCTGTATAAGGACGACGACTACGGGTTCGAGCTGCATACCTGTAGTTTCCACGCCCCCGCGAAAGGGTGTCAACCGCCCCTCCGGCGATCTCACATGGTGGACAGGGCGTCCAGTTAGTGGACATTAACCCGACGCTCCCCGCACCGGGACGGGAGGGGCTCCCGTCCCGGCGGATCCTACCTAGCCCGTGTACGCACCCATGGACGCGGAGTGCACGAGCTTCGCGTATTTCGCCAGGACTCCCCTCGTGTAGCGGGCCGGGAGGGGCTCCCAGCCCACCCTGCGCTCCGCGAGCTCCGCCTCGTCGACGAGGAGGTCGAAGCTCTTCGCCGCGATGTCGACGCGGATGCGGTCGCCGTCGCGCACGAACGCGATGGGGCCGCCGTCTACGGCCTCCGGCGCCACGTGGCCGATGCACAGGCCCGTGGTACCGCCGGAGAAGCGGCCGTCGGTGAGCAGGAGCACGTCCTTGCCGAGGCCGGCACCCTTGATGGCGCCGGTGATGGCGAGCATCTCGCGCATGCCGGGGCCGCCCTTGGGTCCCTCGTAGCGGATCACGAGGACGTCGCCGGCCTGGATCCCGCCCGCGTCGAGCGCGTCGAGCGCGCCCTGCTCACGCTCGAAGACGCGTGCCGTGCCCTCGAAGACGTCGGCATCGAAGCCGGCGCTCTTCACGACGGCGCCCTCGGGAGCCAGCGAGCCGTGCAGGATGGTGATGCCACCGGTCTTGTGCAGCGGGTTGTCGAGCGCGCGGAGGATCTTGCCGTCGAGGTCGGGCGGCCCGATCTCCGCGAGGTTCTCCGCGAGGGTCTTGCCGGTCACCGTCAGGCAGTCGCCGTGCAGCAGGCCCGCGTCCAGCAGCGCCTTCATGATGACCGGCACGCCGCCCACCTTGTCGACGTCGAACATGACGTAGCGGCCGAAGGGCTTGAGGTCGCCGAGGTGCGGGATCCGGTCGCCGATGCGCGTGAAGTCGTCGAGCGTGAGCTCCACCTCGGCCTCGCGGGCGATGGCGAGGAGGTGGAGGACGGCGTTGGTCGAGCCGCCGAAGGCCATGGTGACCGCGATGGCGTTCTCGAACGCCTTCTTCGTCATGATGTCGCGGGCCGTGATCCCGAGGCGCAGCAGGTTCACGACCGCCTCGCCGGACTTCCGCGCGTACAGGTCGCGGCGCCGGTCGACCGACGGCGGCGCTGCCGAGCCGGGCAGGGACATCCCGAGGGCCTCACCGATGCACGCCATGGTGTTCGCCGTGTACATGCCGCCGCAGGCGCCCTCACCCGGGCAGACGGCACGTTCGATGCTGTCGAGGTCCTTCAGGCTCATCTTGCCGGCAGCGCAGGCGCCGACCGCCTCGAAGGCGTCGATGAGGGTGACCTCCTTCTCGGTGCCATCCTCGAGCTTCGCGAACCCCGGCATGATCGTTCCCGCGTAGAGGAACACGGAGGCGAGGTCGAGGCGGGCCGCCGCCATGAGCATGCCCGGGAGGGACTTGTCGCAGCCGGCGAGGAGCACGGAGCCGTCGATGCGTTCGGCCTGCATCACCGTCTCCACCGAGTCCGCGATGACCTCACGGGAGACGAGCGAGAAATGCATCCCCTCGTGGCCCATCGAGATGCCGTCGGACACGGAGATCGTGCCGAACTGCATGGGGAACCCTCCCGCGTCGTGCACGCCCTCCTTGGCTCCCTGCGCCAGGCGGTTGAGGGACAGGTTGCAGGGGGTGATCTCGTTCCAGGAGCTTGCAACGCCGATCTGGGGCTTGGCGAAGTCGTCGTCGCCCATGCCGACGGCACGCAGCATCCCGCGGGACGGTGCCGCATGGATGCCGTCCGTGACGACGCGGCTTCTGGGCTTGATGTCTGGAGTTGTTTCCACGGTCATGCCTGAAGTCTAGGCCCGGGTCACAGGACGGTTTCGCCATGTGACCCGCCTGTTACAGGCGGCTGCACGGCCGCCGGGCAGGGTCTCGGGGCGGTCGGGGCGGTCCTCGTGCCGGAGGGCCGCCCTCCGGTACAGTGTGGGTCTCGCGGGCGGTTCCTCAGGCCCGCCGGCGGCGCGCACCGCGGGCGGCGGGAACCCCCGGGCACCCGGGCCGACGGCCCCCTACCGCAACGGCGTGATATGACCCTCGATGAGCCGCACGACTCCAGCAGGCCGCTCGACGGCGGCCAGGGGCTGAAGAACGCCCTGCGCCGCGTCTTCGACGGGCAGATCCCGAACTACGGCGACTACAACCTGGTGTACGCGGCGCGGCACGCACGCGAGGTCCGCGCCGCGCCGGGCACCGCCTACGTGGTCGGCTACCGGTGGAAGCCCGCCGAACTCATGATCGCGCCGGTGAACCTCGCGGGGATCACGGGTGCGGGGATACCGGTCGAGGTCAACATGACGAACCTCGCGCACGCGCTGCAGTGGGACGAGGACGGCAGCTACGAGGTGGGCACCAGCACCGGACGGGTCTTCCGCTTCGCGGTCACCGCCGATCCCGTGCTCGACATCGGCCCCGGGACGCCGCTGCGGCTCGCGCAGGAGGAGGACGCCGAGGACTTCACCTCCTTCATGGACGCGTTCATCGCCATGTCCTGACCGCGGGCCCGCCGCCGGCCCGGCCGGGCCGGGAGGCGTGCTGGGCGCGGCTAGGCCCAGGGGCCGCGCCGCACGAGGTTGGCGGGCTCCTCGCCGTTGCCCATCCGCTCGACCTGGCGCCGGAGCAACGCGAGGATCCGGGGCGGGAACGCACCCGTGTTGCCTCCGATGTGCGGCGTGATGAGGACGCCGGGCGCGCCCCAGAGCGGGTGGTCCGCCGGCAGCGGCTCGGGATCGACGACGTCGAGCGCCGCCCTGAGCCGCCCCGCCAGGACCTCCCGGGTCAGCGCCTCGGTGTCGACGACGGCCCCGCGGGCCACGTTCACGACGAGCGCACCGTCGGGCAGCGCGGCGAGCACGTCGCGGCCGATGAGTCCCCGCGTGGCGTCCGTGAGCGGCGTGATCACGATGACGACGTCGTGGCGTGGCGCGAGCGCCACGAGCTCGTCGCTCCCGTGGACGTGCCCCAGGTGGTCGTCGCGCGCCGAGCTCCCGACCCTCGTCACCTCCGCCTCGAAGGTCGCCAGGCGCTTGCGGATCTCCTCCCCGATCCCGCCGACGCCGACGAGCAGCACGCGGCGGTCGGCGAGGCCCGGGTAACGGGCGCTGTGCCAGCGGCCCTCGGCCTGCTGCCGGACGGCGTCGTCGATGCCCCGCAGCGAGGCCAGGGCGAGCCCGAGGGCGAGTTCGGCCGTCGCCGCGGCATGGACACCCGCGGCGGTGGCGATGGCGACGTCGGGTCCCACGAGGTCCGCGACGCCGTCGTAGCCGGTGGACTGGGTCTGCACGAGGCGCAGGTTCGGGGCGGCGTCCAGCGCCCCGCCGAGGTGGGCGCGGCCCGTGTAGGGCAGGACGGCGGCGTCGAGCGTCGCCGGGTCGAAGCCCTCGGGCGGGGTCGCGAAGTCCCAGACGACCACGTCGACCGCCGGGGAGGCGTCGGCGAGCGCATCCCGCAGGTCGGGGGACGGCACGCTCAGGGTGCGGACGGTCCGGGTGTCGGAGGCTGTGTCGGAGGCTGCGGCGGGATTCGTCATGGCGCCAGCCTAGAGGGATCGGCGCGACCCCGCCCTCCTGCCCCGCCCCTCCCGCCCCGGCCCCTTCCTCCCGCGCACCGGAAAGGGGTGGACACCTCCCGGGCCCCGCCCTAGGGTCGGACCATGTCAGCCGCCCGGCGGCGACCCGCCCGCCTCCTCGCCCGGGTCCTCCCCCCGGCAGCCGGAATCCTCCTGGGGGTGGCCGGCTGCTCCGTCGCGGCCCCCGAACCCGATCCCCTGTACGCCGGCGCGTCCGCGACTCCCCCGGCAGCCCCCGGCTCCGCCGCACCCTCCTCGGGGCCCGGCTCCGCCACTCCCCCGGCAGCGCCCGCGGCGCTTCCCGACCTCACCTACGGAGGCGATGCCACGACCGGGCTCGGCCTCCCCTGGTCCGTGGTGGTGCTCGACGGCGGGGACCTCGTCGTCTCCGAGCGTGAGACCGGTGAGATCAAGCGCATCGGCGGCACCGGCACCGAGGTGATCGGCAGCATTCCCGAGGCAGCGGCGGCCTCGGGCGAGGGCGGCCTGCTGGGCCTCGCCGTCGAGGCGGGACCGGGCACGGAGCCCGACGCGCTCTACGCCTACTACACCTCGGCCACGGACAACCGCGTGGTGCGGATGCCCTGGACCGACGGACGGCTCGGCGCACCGGAACCGATCCTCACCGGCATCCCGAAGGCGGAGATCCACAACGGCGGGCGGGTCGCCGTCGGGCCGGACGGCCACCTCTACATCGGCACCGGCGATGCCGGGTCCCGGGAGGATGCGCAGGACCCGGCCGGCCTCGGCGGGAAGATCCTGCGGATCACGCCCGACGGCGGGATCCCCGACGACAACCCGACGCCCGGCTCCCCGGTCTTCAGCCTCGGACACCGCAACGTGCAGGGGCTCGCCTGGGACTCCGCTGGCAGGCTCTGGGCGTCGGAGTTCGGCCCGGAGGTCGACGACGAACTGAACCTCGTGACGCCCGGCGGGAACTACGGGTGGCCGGAGGTCACCGGGGCGCCGGGCGATGCGCGGTACATCGACGCCCAGGTGGTGTGGCCGTCCACGGCGGCATCCTCGCCGAGCGGCATGGCGATCCTCGACGACGTCGCCTACATCGGCGGCCTGCGGGGGCAGCGCCTGTGGCAGGTCCCCCTCGGTGACGGCACCGCGGGTGAACCGGCCGGCCACTTCGACGGGCAGTACGGGCGGCTGCGGGATGTCGCGGCGGGCATGGACGGCTCCCTGCTCGTGGCGACCAACGAGTCCGGCGGGGCGCGGATCCTGCGCATCGACCGGGACGTGGACCGATGAGCACGTGCTGGACGGCGGCCGGTGCCAAGGACGGGCCGGGCGGCCGGTTTCATGTTTGGGCCGAACTGCTGGTAGAGTTCCATGCTGTTGCGGATGACCGGACCGAGCCAAATCGGGAAGGAAAACGCCACGCACCTCTAGCTCAATTGGCAGAGCAATTGACTCTTAATCAATGGGTTTCGGGTTCAAGTCCCGAGGGGTGCACTTCGGATCCCCGTCCATCAGGTCTCGCCGCCTGGAGGACGGGGATTCGTTCGTTTCCGGCCCTGCGGTGGTGTCCCCATAACCGGCACCCCCCCTTCCTCTGAGCCTCCCGGGCCTGCCGCCGCGCCGGGTGCGGCCCTCCGTCGGTCGCCTTCGTCGGTCGCGGGTCTGCCGCCGCGCCGGGTGCCCGGACCCGTGGCACACCCGCACCGGGTCCGTGCGGCCGAGCCGGGTGCAGGGCCCCTGTCGGTCCGCCCGGCGGGTTCCACCGGGTGCGGGCCTACGATGGACGCGTGAACGAAATCCTGGCCTTCGCCGGAAGCTACTGGTGGCTCGTCTTCCCGCTCTCCGGTGTGTTCGCGATCTGGGGCAAGTCGTGGTCCGATGCTACCGAGCGACGCCACCGGCGCAAGGTGGAGCTCTACCGCCTGAAGCATCCCGCCACGCTGCACGGCGCGCACGCCCAGCCCGAGCAGCTGCAGTCCCGCGGACGCGGACGCGACGTCGAGCACGTCGGACGCATGCACGACGAGGTCGACCGGAAGTGGCTGTCCTACGAGCTCGACGCCGCGAAGCTGATCGACTACCCCACCATGACGGACGTACGGGAACCGCTCACCGTCGCCTTCCTGCGGGCCAAGCGCGTCGCCGACTCCCTCCGGCCCGAGGACCCCGACGGCGTGTCCGCCGAGGACCTCGCGGAGTACCGGTCCGCCGTCACCTCGTACGACGTCGCGTTCCAGGTGGCCGAGACCGAGGCCCGGCGGGTGCGGGCGAGCGGCTTCACCCCGGCGGAACGCCAGCGGCTGGAGACGGCCCGCAAACTCGTCACGGTCGCGGTCGACGACGCCGCCACCGCCGCCGAACGGCAGACCGCGTACCGGCGTGCGCGGCGTGAACTCGACGGGCTGATCGTCCTGCCCGACGCCACCATCACCGACCTCGAGGAGAGGATCGCGGGCGCGATCGACCAGCGGCGCCCCTGACCTTCCCAGCACGCCGTCCCTGGACGATAATCGCTCCTGTCATCACGGAGGCGTGGCGCAGGCCACCCGGCAGGAAGCGGACATCATGGCAGCGACGATCAACACCTACCTCAGCTTCAGGGACACCGCGGCGCAGGCGATGGAGTTCTACCAGTCCGTGTTCGGCGGGGACCTGCAGCGCAGCACCTTCGGTGAGTTCCAGATGAGCGAGGATCCGGCCGAGCAGGACAAGATCATGCACTCGATGCTGACCACGCCCTCGGGCCAGGTGATCATGGCGTCCGACACACCCAACGGCATGGAGTACACGCCTCCGGCAGGCCACTCGATCTCCATCAGCGGCGACGACGAGGCCGAGCTCCGCGGCTACTGGGACGCCCTGGCCGGCAGCGGCACCGCCGTCCTGCCCCTGTCCGAGTCGCCCTGGGGCGACAGCTTCGGCATGTGCGTCGATCGCTTCGGCGTCTCCTGGATGGTGAACATCGCGGGGACGGGGGCCGGCGGGCAGGCCGAGGACGGCGCCCGTGCCGGCGGTCTGGGCGAGACCAGCGCCGTCTGACGTCCCGCCCCGGGGAGAACCGCCCCGGGGAGAACAGGACCGGGGAGCACCAGCTCCGGACGACGGGCCCCGGGCGGGCGGGACCCGGGGCTCAGGCCTGCGGGGCGAGGTCGAGCGTCGGCTCGTCCGGCGTCGACAGGGTGAGCACCGCCTCCTCGATGCGCTCGTGGTCCTCGATGTCGCGCTCCACGGAGCGGAGGGCGACGGCGACGTCGTGCTCCCGGCGGTCCCCCACCAGGTCCACCGCCGCCACGAGGTACAGGCGCTCGGGCCCCACGTACTCGAGGTGCAGGTACGTCACGCGGTCGATGCTCGCGTGCGCGCTCAGGCGCCGGGCGACCGATTCGAGCAGGGCGGGCGACACGGCCTGGCCCACGAGGAACCGCCGGTTGCGGTCGATCAGGATCACGGCGATCACCCCGAGGAGCACGCCCACGAGGATGGACCCGACGGCGTCCGGGACCGGCGAGCCGGTGAGCTGGTGCAGCAGGATGCCGAGGAACGCGATGAGCAGGCCGAGCAGCGCGGCCGCGTCCTCGGCGAACACCGCGCGGAGGGTGGGGTTCGACGTCGTCGACACGCTCCGGAGTGTGGAGGTGCCGCGCTCCCGGCCCGCCTTCCGCGCCTGCCGGAAGGCCTGCGTGAAGGAGACCCCCTCGAGGACGAAGGCGATCGCGAGCACGGCGTAGGCGATGCCGTAGTCCCCGGCCGGCTCGGGTTCGAGCAGTTGCTGCACGCCGTGCGTGATCGAGACGACGGCGCCCGCGGTGAAGAGCCCGAACGCGGCGAACATCGACCAGACGTATGCCTCCCGGCCGTAGCCCATGGGGTGCGAGACGTCACGGCGGCGCTTGGACTTGCGCTCGGCGATGAGCAGGAAGATCTGGTTGCCGGTGTCGGCCCACGAGTGGGCGGACTCGGCCGTCATCGAGGCGGAGCCGGTGATCGCCGCCGCGACCGTCTTCGCGCCGGCCACGAGGAGGTTCGCGACGAACGCGACGATGACCGTCACGGGTTTGTCGCCGCCGCTCGATTCCTGCCGTTCGTCCGCCGCCGGACCGGTTCCGCCCGCCTGTGCCGCCTGGTTCCTCACTGCCGTCCTCCCTGAAGGGCCGGAAGGGCCGGCGGGCCAGGACGCGCCGTCGGCACGCCCTGGCCCGCCCACCGACTACTGGGACGCTTCCTTGTTCACATCGGTCGGCGAGTCGAACTCGCGGTCCGGGAGGTTCCCCAGGGTCTCGAGGACGGCGTCGTCGGCGCCCTTGTCCTTCGCGTGCTGGACGAGGTCCTCCCTGGACGCCGGGTACTCCATGCCGCCCAGTGCCTTCTGGATGTCGATCGGACTCGGATCTGCCATGTGGTGCTCCTTCGTGTCGGTTCGTACCCTGTGGTGCTCCCGCGGCGGGAGCACCGTCACTGGCCCAGGATCACCCGGGCAGCGTCTGTGTCCCGGTCCTGGACCGTGGTCGGCGCCTCGAGGTGCACGGCGCCGGACGGGATGATGCCCGCGCCGCCGTACCGCTCCATGACGCGCCACTGGGCCGCGACGTCCTCCCCGGCGTGCCCGGGCGGCAGCCTGTCCCAGAAGTCGAAGCCGCCGCAGTCCACGAGGGCCTCCCGGTCGAAGAGGACGCAGCCGCCCACCCAGGCGACGCGGTAGAGCCGCCAGTCGCCGGCCGGGATCGCGAGGTCGGCGGCGGCGTGCGCCAGGTTCGCGGCGTTGTGCAGCGGCCAGCGCTCGAAGCCCTCGGTGCCCGGGCGGATCCGCTCCGGGACCACCTCGTCGCCGGGCCAGAACGCCAGTTCCGTGCGTTCCTGGGGCCGGCGGTCGTCGAGGTAGGACAGGCCCTGGACCGCCGAGCCCACGAACCCGCACCCGGCGGTCCGCAGCGCCCGGACCATGCGGTCCAGCGACCCGGGCTCGAGCCAGACGTCGTTGTCGAGGAAGAGGACGAGGGGAGCGCTCGCGAGCCCGAGGAGGTAGTGCCGGTGCTCGGCGAGGCCCCTGCGCGGCAGGTGCCTCTCGAGCCGTACCGGCCGGCCCTGCGCCTCGAGGACCCGCACCATCGCACGGACCGCGGGCTGCACCCAGGACGCCGCCTCGCCGTCGGTCTGGTCGCTCACGACGACGCGGAAGGCGACGCCCTCCTGCGCCGCGAGGCCCGCGAGCGTCACGGCGAGTTCCGCCGGTCGTCCGTAGGACGGGATCAGCACGTCGAGGACGGGTTCGTCCACGGGCGCGTCCCCCGCCCATTCCCCCGACCAGCGCGGCGTCACGGCACGTCACCCTGCAGGGGCGCCGACCGGATCCTGCGGACGACCGCCGCGGTCGAGCGTTCCGGGACGTAGTCGAGGATGGCGACCCGCCCGCCGGCGGCCTCGACGGCGGGCGTCTCCTCGAGCATCTGCGCGGTGTAGTCGCCGCCCTTCGCGTACACGTCGGGCCGGAGCAGTTCGATCAGCGGCACGAGGGTGTCGGTGGAGAAGACGGTCACGTAGTCGACGCAGCTCAGGGACGCGATGATGCCGGCGCGGTCCGCGATCGGGTTGATGGGCCGGTCGGGGCCCTTGAGGCGGCGCACTCCGGCGTCGTCGTTCAGTGCGACCACCAGCACGTCGCCCAGCTGCTTGGCCTGGTTCAGGGAGCGCGTGTGACCGCGGTGCAGCACGTCGAAGCATCCGTTGGTCAGGACGATGCGCCGGCCCGCCGCGCGGTCCTCCTCCACCCTCCGCAGGAGCTCGGCCGTGGTCAGCGCGGTGTCCGCGACGTGCTGCAGGTGGCTCGTGAGGTCCGCCGTCGTGCAGACGGAGGTGCCCGGACGGTGCACGACGACGTCCGCGGCGGCCTGCGCGAGGTCGAGGCTCGTGGTGAGCGGCAGGCCGGCGGCCCGCGCGGCCGTGAGGCTCGCGACGAAGGTGTCCCCGGCGCCGGAGGCCTGCCTCTCGGTGGCGGGCCGGGCCCACGTCCGGTGTTCCTCGCCGTCCCGGCCGAGCAGCAGGGTGCCGTCCCGGTCCAGGGTGACGACGACGGCGGCGGCGTTCGTGGCGGCGAGGAGCTCGCTCCGCCGACCGGTGACAGTCGCGGCCCGGTCCGAGCGCGGGTCGAGGCGGACGGCGAGGACCTGCGCGGCCTCCTGCGCGTTCGGCGTCACGATGTCCGGGCAGAGCGCTGCCCACGCCGCGGTGTCGTGGGCGTCGACCACGACGAGCGTGCCCTCCTCGATGCCCGACGGGTGCCCGAGCGCGGCCCGGACCCCCTCGTCGAGCGTGCCCGAGCCGTAGTCGCAGACGACCACGGCGTCGGCGCCGGCGACGGCGGCCGGGACCGTTCCGGCGAGAGCGGCGAGGGCCGACGCGGGGAGCCCCTCGTGCGTGTCGTCGAGGCGGAGCATGACCTGGTCCCCGCTGATGATCCGGTACTTCGTCGTGGTGCCGACCCGGGGGTCCTGCAGCAGGTGGGTGGTGTCCACGCCCGCGTCCTCGAGGATGCCGCGCAGGCGCCGGCCGGCGTCGTCGGCGCCGATCAGCCCGCACATGCGCACCGTCGCGCCGAGCGCGGCGAGGTTCATCGCGGTGTTCGCCGCCCCGCCGGCCGCGTAGTCACGCCGCGTGATGTCCACGACCGGCGCGGGAGCCTCGCGGCAGAAACGCTCGCTGGTGCCGCTCCACCAGCCGTCCAGGATGGCGTCGCCGATCACGGTGACGCTGGGGGCGCGGTCCGCGATGGCCGCAGGCACCCAGGCGGCGAGGCCGCGGACGTCCGAGAGGTCACCCGCGCCGTCGTGCCGCCGGGGTGCCTCGCCCTCGCGGGAGTCCTGCGGCGCATCGTCCATCAGGCACCGTCCTGCGGCGGGGCGCTGATGTGCACGACCTTCACGAGGGCGAACTCGTCGAGCAGCTCGGGCCCGTAGCCGAAGCCCGCACCGCTGATGCCGCGGGGCTGGGCCGACCCGCCGGGTGCGCCACCGAAGACCGCGTTGACCTTGACGGTCCCCACGGCCAGCGCGGCGATCGCCTGCTGCGCGTGGGCGATGCCGCCCGTCAGCACGCTGGCGGCGAGGCCGTACGGGCCGGCTGCGGCGAGGCGCAGGCCGTCCTCGAAGCTGTCCACGACGGTCACCGGTGCGACCGGCCCGAAGGTCTCCTCGGTCATGACGGTCATCGCGTCGGTGCAGTCGGTGAGCACCGTCGCCGGGTAGTGGGCGCCCGGCCCGTCCGGCGCGCGCCCGCCCTCGAGGCACCGTGCGCCGAGGCCGATCGCCTCGGTGACCTGCCCGTCCACGACGTCGCGCATCCGGCGGTCGACGAGCGGGGCGAAATCGCCGCCCGTGTTGCGGCTCCGCGCCTCGTCGGAGAGCGCGGCGAGGAAGGGCTCGGCGATGGCCCGGTGCACGTAGATGCGTTCCACGGAGGTGCAGATCTGGCCGCTGTTCGCGAAGGCGCCCAGCGCCGCCTGGCCGGCGGCCCAGACCGGATCGACGTCGGCGTCGACGATCAGCGGGTCGTTGCCGCCGTTCTCCCGGATGACGTGGGCGCCGGTGAGCGACGCCGCCCGGGCGATGCGGGCCCCGGTGGCGCTGGAGCCGACGTGGGCGAAGACGTCCACGCCCGTCTCCATCGTGATCATCTGCCCCACGCCGGCGCCGCCCGTCAGGGTCGTCAGGACCCCGGCGGGGAAGGCCGGCTGCAGCAGGCGTCCGAGCAGCTCGCCGACGTGCGGGCACCGCTCGCTCGGCTTGTGGATGACGGCGTTGCCCGTGACGAGTGCGGCGCCGATGAGCCCGGCGGCCACGGCCACGGGATCGTTCCACGGCGTCAGGAGCGCGGCGACCCCGCGCGGCTCGGCGACGGTGTAGTCCGTGGCGGTGACGGCGCCGCGCAGGCTGAGCCCGCGGTGCACGGGGCCGAGTTCCGCGTACTGCTCGAGCGTGGCGATCCCGGCCTCCACGCCGCCGAGGGCGTCGGCGGGCGGCTTGCCGGTCTCCCGCGTGTTCAGGTCCGCCAGTTCGTGGGCACCGGCCCGGAGTGCGGCGGCGGCCCGCCGCAGGGCGGCACCGCGGTCCGCGGGGCTCGTGGCCGCCCACTCGGGCTGCACGGCGCGCGCCAGCGAGACGGCCAGGGCCACCTGGTCCCGGTTGGCGGAAGGCAGCGTGCCCACCTCGCTCCCGTCACGGGGATCGGAGATGGTGAGGGACTCGTCGTCCTCCACGTCGAGCAGGGTGTGGGCCTGGGAGTTGATGGACATTGCGCTCCTCGGTGTCGTGGGGTGCCGCGGCGTGGTCCCGCGGCACGGCTAGTGGTCCCGTACCCGCCTCCCGTGCTTTCACACAGGGCGCACGCCGATTTCTGCACCCTGCGCGATCGTCAGCACGCTTAGCCTATGGTGGCGGGAGGAGGAGCAGCGGGTCTCCTGCTCCCGGAGAAGGCATTGACAGCCCGTCATCCCGCCTGCCGGGGCCGGGAGCCGGCGGCCGGGCGCACGATGTCGATCAGCGACAGGAACGGGGAGAACGTGACACGGCAAGGGAACACCACGGCCGATTTCGGCGGCCGGCAGGACGCGGCGAGGTCGGTCGGGCCCGTGCTCGCGCCGTTCGAGGGCATCCGGCGGATCGCCGTCCTGCGGGGCGGCGGCCTCGGCGACCTCATGTTCGCCCTGCCGGCCATCGCCGCCCTGAAGGACCGCTACCCCGCGGCGCGGATCACGCTCCTCGGCATGCCCGGCCACGCGGCGCTGCTCGACGGCAGGCCCGGGCCGGTCTCCGAGGTCGTGGAGCTGCCCGTCTCCCCCGGCGTCCGTCCCGGCGACGCGGACGCGCGGGCCGTCGACCGCTTCTTCGCCTCCGTCAGCGGGTCCTTCGACCTCGCCGTGCAGCTCCACGGCGGCGGCCGCAACTCCAACCCGTTCCTCCTGCGGCTCGGCGCCCGCCACAGCATCGGGACGCGCACCCCCGACGCCGTGGGGCTCGAGCGGACGATCCCGTACGTCTACTACCAGCACGAGGTGTTCCGTGCCCTCGAGGTGGTGGGGCTGGCCGGCGCGGTGGCGCAGGACCTCGAGCCGCGCGTCGAGGTCCTGCCCGAGGAGGCCGCGCGTGCCGCGCAGCTGACCGGGCCCGGACCGGTGGTCGCGCTGCACCCCGGTGCCACGGACCCGCGCCGCCGGTGGCCGTCGTCGTCGTTCGCCGAGGTCGCCGTGCGTGCCGCGGCGGACGGCTGCGAGGTGGTGGTAGTCGGCGACGCGACCGACGTGCCGACGGCGGAGGAGATCGTCCGCCTGGCCCTGCGGACGGACCCGACGGCGGACGTGCGCTCGCTGGCCGGGCAGCTCACCCTCGGTGAGCTGACGGGGGTGCTGGACCGCAGCGCCGTGATGGTCGGCAACGACAGCGGGCCCCGGCACCTCGCGCAGGCGGTCGGGACCCCGACCGTCGGCGTGTACTGGATCGGCAACGTCATCAATGCCGGGGCGATGGGACGGAGCCTCCACCGCGTGCACTTCTCCTGGGTCGACCGGTGCCCCGTGTGCGGGGTGGACGTCCGGCAGGTGGGCTGGACCGCCGAACGGTGCGAGCACGACGACTCGTTCGTTGCGGCGGTCCGGCCCGACGCCGTCTACGCGGACGTGGCGGAACTCAGGGCCACGAGCCTTCTTCTGCGTGGGCGATGACCATCTCGCGGATCTCGCAGCTCTTGGGCTGCGAGAGCGCGAAGAGGATCGCCTCGGCCACGCGCTCGGGGTCGTTGAGGCGTGAATCGTCCTGCGGCTTGTACTGCTCGTCGCGGTCGTCGAAGAACCGGGTCTTCATGCCGCCGGGAATGATCGTCGTGACACCGATCTGCCCGGTCGTCTCCGCGGCGAGCGCCTGCGAGAAGCCCATCACGCCGAACTTCGAGGCGCAGTAGGCCGTCGCGTCGCCCACCGCCTTGATGCCCAGTGTTGAGGCGATCGTGACCACGCGGCCGTGCGTCTGCTTCAGGTAGGGCAGGGCGGCGCGGGCGGTGGACGCGGTGCCCAGGAGGTTCACGCCGATCACCTTCTCCCACTGATCCGCGGGTACGGTGTCGAGCGCGCCGCACCGGTCGATGCCGGCCGCGGTGACGACGGCGTCCAGGCCGTCCATCGTCTCCGCGGCCTCCCGCACCGCCGCCTCGACGGCCTCGCGGTCGGAGACGTCGACCTCGAAGGCCTTGACGCCGGTGACCCGGCTGATGTCGCGGTCGAGCACCACGGGGGTGCCTCCCGCCGCGAGCACTCCCTGCACGATGGCCGCACCGAGGCCGGAGCCTCCGCCGGTCACCAGGACGCGTCCGGGGTTGAAGCCGCTGCCTGCCGTGGCCGCCGCCGTGCTGGCCGTCGTGCTGGCCGTCGTGCTTGATGTCGTGTTCTCGGTCATGCTGTTCCTTTCGTTGCGTGGCTCCCGGCCGGTCGGATCGGTCCGGGTGCGGATCTGCAGCGCGTCAGCCGACTCGGGCGAGCGCGGCTGCAAGTTTGGTGGTGGAGCGGGCCGGGATGTACGGGACGGTGACAGTCCTGCCACCCCAGCTGCTCACGAGGGCGGCCTCGGGCAGGTCCTCGGCCGCGTAGTCCCCGCCCTTGACCCAGATGTCGGGCTGCAGGCGCGAGATGGCGTTCTCCGGCGTCGACTCGCCGAAGACGAGGACGGCGTCCACGCACTCGAGGGCCGAGAGCAGTTCGGCGCGGTCCTCCTGCTTGATGATGGGCCGGCTCTCGCCCTTCAGGCCGCGCACCGACTCGTCGGAGTTCAGGAGGACGATCAGGCAGTCGCCGAGCTGCCGCGCGGCCGCCAGGGTGCGGGCGTGGCCCGCGTGGAGCAGGTCGAAGCACCCGCCCGTCGCGACGACGGTCCCGCCCGCCTCCCGCGTGCGGCGGGCGACGTCGAGGGCGTCGAGGCCGTCGACGGGCAGCTGCCGCGGCGGCTCCTCCCGGCGGCCCATGGCGCTCACGCCGCCGGAGCCGAGGAACCGCGCCGCGGCGTCCGTGGCCTGCTGGGCGGCGGCGTCGATCGGGTCGCCCTGGGCGAGGCCGACGGCGAGCGCGGAGGCGAACCGGTCGCCCGCGCCGCAGGGGTCGGCGGCGCTGACGCGGGGGGCGGGGACGACCTGCGGCAGGAGGCCCGCCGCGGCGACGAGCGCCCCGTGCTCGCCCATGGTGACGAGGACGGCCCGGCTGCGCCAGGTGGCCAGCAGGACGTCGGCGGCGGCCGCGGCGGCGCGTGTACCGGAGCCCTGCACGTCGGCGAACCGCAGCGCCTCCCCGATGTTGGGGGTCACCGCGGCGACACCGGGCACGGGCCGGGCGCCGGAGGGGTGGGGATCCCAGACCACGGGGACGGACCCGGCGAGGGCCTCGAGGCGCGTGCGCAGTGCCTCGTTGGCGAGCAGCCCCCGCCCGTAGTCCGCCGCGATGATCGCGTCGGCCCCGTCGAGGGCGGCCAGCATGTCCTCGGTGCAGTCCGGGACGGGGGGCGTGGCGCAGCCCTCGTCGAAGCGCACCACGGGCTGGCCGGAGGCCCGCACCCGGGTCTTCACGGGCGTCGGCGCGCCGGAGGGACCGGCGACGACGGTGATGCCCCCGAGTTCGGCGCGGAGCAGCCCGGCGGCGGCGTCCTCGCCGAGGACCGTGACGAGCACGGCCTCGTGTCCGTCGGACTCCAGCATGCGCGCCACCAGGCCCGCTCCGCCGGCGCGGCGGCGGACGGCGTCCACGTCGACGACGGGCACGGGGGCATCGGGCGACAGGCGCCCGGCATCGCCCGAGAGGTCGGTGTCGAGCAGGACGTCCCCCACCACCACGATCCTCATCGCTGCTCCTCCTGCCGGCGGCGGTGCACCTCGGCGTCGAAGGCCCTGCAGATCGCATGGAGGGCGATCAGGTGGCCCTCCTGCGCGTTGGCCGATTTCGCGTCGATCGCCACGAAATCGTCCACGCACTCGGTCAGCGGGTTCGGACCCGCCGCGGTGAGCGCCCACGTGGTGACGCCGGCCGCCCGGGCCGCGTCCACCGCGTGCAGCAGGTTGGGGCTCTTGCCGCTCGTGCTCAGGAGCAGGAGGATGTCGCCCCGACGCCCGTGGGCGGTCACCTGGCGGGCGAACATGCGGTCGAAGCCGTAGTCGTTGGCGATCGCCGTGACGGCCGAGCTCTCGGCATGCAGCGAGATCGCCGAGAACGGCTCGCGTTCGCCGTCGAAGCGGCCCACGAGCTCGGCGGTGAGGTGCTGCGCCTCGGCGGCGGAACCGCCGTTCCCCGCCGCGAGCAGGCGCTGACCGGCCATCAGCCGCTCCGCCATCTCCACGCCCCAGCCGGCGAGCGTGCCGACGTTCTGCAGGAGGGACTCGATGGCCGGCGCGACGGCCCGCAGGTGGTCGGTCACGAGCCGCCGGGAGTCAGCCTCGTGGCGGGACAGCCCGCCCGTCGCGGTCCCGTGCGGGCGGCCGCGGTCCGGTGCCGTGGGGTCGGCGGTCCTGTCCGTGGTGACGTCGGTGATGTGAGTGGTCACAGTGCCCTGCCTCCCGTGCTTTCGAGTCGACGCGCGGCGCTCCGCCGCGCGGTGGCCTGCTGGGCGGGCGCTGCCGCGGCCAGGGCCGTCTGGTAGGCCTTCTCCGTGTCGGCGGCGATCCGGCTCCACGAGTAGCGGGCCTTGACGCGGCGGTAGCCGTTGCCGCCGAGCTCCGTGGCCCAGACGGGGTCGGACACCATCTCGGCGATGGCCGCCGCGACCGCCTCCGGGTCCTGCGGCGGGACATGGAGGCCGGTCTTGCCGTCCACCACGGTGTCCACCAGTCCCCCGACCGCCGCCGCGATCACGGGGACGCCGCACGCCATCGCCTCGAGCGGCACGATGCCGAACGGTTCGTACCACGGCGCGCACACCACGGCGTCGGCGCTCCGCAGGACCGCGGGCATCTCGGCGCGGGACACCTGGCCCCGCAGCACCACGCGGTCCCCGACGCCCAGTTCGGCCGCCAGCGCCCGGAGCCGCTGTGCCTCGGGGTCGTCCTCGAGGGTCGCCGAGTTGCCGGAGCCGCCCACGATGACGAGTTCGACGTCGTCCCGGCCCAGGGCGGCGAGGTCGCGCATCGCACGGATGGCGATGTCCATGCCCTTGCGCGGGACGAGCCTGCCCACGCTCACGATCCGGTGGGCACGGCCGCGCTGCTCGACGGGGCCCGTCGGGGAGAACAGTTCGAGGTCGACGCCGCAGGGGGCGATCGACACGCGGCTGCCGGGCACGCCCATGGCCTTGAGCTCGAAGACCTCGTCGGAGCAGGTCGCGACGATGCGGTCGGCGCTGCGGCCCACCATCGCCTCCAGCATGAGCCGCTCGGACGGGCTCGTGTCCTCGGCTCCCTGGTGGCGGCGCTTGACCGTCCCGAGCGCGTGGAAGGTCTGGACGACCTGCACAGGTCGGCCGGCGCTCCGCGACTGGCGGGCGGCGTCGAGCGCGGCGATGCCCGACATCCAGAAGTGGCCGTGCACGATGTCCGGCGCGTCCTCGCCCCAGTCCTCGACGATGCCCTCGGCCAGCTCGCCCATGTAGGGCAGCAGCATGTCCTTGGGGACGGTGCTGACCGGTCCGGCCGTGACGTGCACGACCTCCAGCCGGGGGTGGGTGCGGACGCGGTCGGGCAGCGCGGCGTCGTCGCGGCGGGTGTACACCGTGACGTCGTGCCCGCGGCGGGCGAGTGCGAGGGACAGCTCGGCCACGTGGACGTTCTGTCCGCCGGCGTCGACGCCCCCCAGTGCCGCGAGGGGGCTGGCATGCTCGGACACCATCGATATCCTCACTGCGCTTTCCTTTCTGTTGCCGCCAGGACCCGGTGCCGCACGGGCACGCCCTCCAGGACGTCGTCCCAGTCGGCGAGGAACCGGGCGAGCCCGTACCGTGCGAGGGCCGCTTCCCGTGCGACGAGCCCTCGGGCCCGGGCCTCGTCCGGGTCGTCGATGAGGCGCGCGGCCGTCCGCACGAGGTCGTCGATGCTGGTCGAGATCGCACCGGCCCCGGGCGGTACCGCACGCGCGGCCTCCGTCGTCGCGAGCGCCAGCACGGGGAGCCCCACGTGCATCGCCTCCAGGAGCGAGAGCCCGAGGGAGGTCCACCGCAGCGGGTGCACGTAGGCCCGTGAGCGTCCCAGGCGGGCGTGCAGCTCCGCCGTGGGGAGGTCCCCGCCGATCCTCAGTTCCCCGGGGGCAAGGTCCAGTGCGTCGGCGAGCCGGTCCGTGCCCATGCCGAAGACCTCCAGGGGCGCGACGCCGGCGAACCGCGGGAGCAGGTCCGTGCCGGTGATGCGCCCGCGGCGCACCGGTTCGTTGATGACGGCGGCGAGCTGCTCGAGCTCCCCCGTGTAGAGGTAGCCCGGGTCGACGATGCCGTGCTCGATCACCGTGGTCCTCGCGACGCCGCTGTCCCAGAAGAGGTCGTTGAAGTGGGTCACGTGCACCACGGGGATGTCCGTCTGCTCGGCCAGGGGGTGCACCGTGCCGACGATGTCGCGGCGCGGCGTGTTGTGCTCGAGGAAGACGGCCGGCAGGTCCCGCCCGGGCGTGCGGCCGAGGAGCCGCTCGCACTCCGCGATCTCCTCCACGCGCTGCAGGACGACGACGTCGATGCCGGCGTCCGCGAGGTCCGAGGGCGCCACCTCGACGACGGAGGCGGGCCAGTCGCGGCCCGCCCGGCCGAGTCCCCAGGGACCGCCGTCGGGCGTGGTGGGCAGCAGGTAGGTGTGGCTCCCCCTCACGAAGGCGTCGGTCCACCCGCCGTGGACGTGCCATAACAGGATCCTCATCGGTTTCCCCTCGTTGTTCTGCGGCCGTCGGTGCGGCCGATGCTACGGCGCGAGCCGAGTGACGATACTCCGGAGCCGAGCCGGAGGACGGCGTCGACGACGTCCTCCGGGGACACGGTGGACAGGCAGGGGTGGCCCTGCACGGGGCAGATGCGCGCCCGGCTGAGCGCGCAGGCGGCGTCCTGGTCGCCGAGCAGTTCGACGGGGACGCGGTAGGGCGCCCAGCGGATCGCGGGCACGACGGGCGAGAACAGGCAGACCACCGGCGTGCCGACGGCGGCCGCGAGGTGCGCGGGCCCCGTGTTCCCCGTGATCACGACGGTGGCCCCCGCGAGGACGGAACCCAGCGCGGCGAGGTCCGTGCGGCCCCCGAGGTCGAGCGCCTCCGGTCCGGCGACGGTGGAGGTCAGGTCGGTCTCGCCGGGCCCGCCGGTGACGACGACGCGGAAGCCGGCCGCCGTGAGGAGCTCGACGGCGGCCGCGTGGTGGAGCGGCGGCCAGGCCCGGGCGGGTACCGACGCGCCGGGGTGCACGACGACGTAGGGCCCCTGACCCACGAGGTCGGAGGCGTCGGTGAGGCCCGAGACCCGGAGCCGGCCGTCGTCGCCGGGCGGCAGCGCGTAGCCCGCGGCCTCCGCGATGCCGAGGGCGCGTTCCGCCTCGGGCTGGTCCTCCGGGAAGTCCTCCCCGGGCTTGAGCCGGACGTCGAGGAGGGAGCCCGCGTAGTCCACGGACGCACCCGCGATCCGCCGGACCCCGGCGAGCCGGAGCAGGAGGGCGAGGGGCAGCGGCGACTGGTGGAAGGACGTCAGCAGGACCGCCTCGTCGACGCCGAGGCCCACGACGGCGTCGTGGAGTCCGGCGATCAGGTCCGGCGTGGGCTCGGGCGCCGGGTCGATGATCCACGGGGCGGACCACGTGACGACGTCGACGACGCCGGGCAGGAGGCGGGCCGCGGCAGCACCCTGCGGCCCGCACAGCATCACGACGTCGTTCGGTGAGTCACCGTGGTCCCCGGCGGCGACGGCCCGGACGGCGGGGCCGGCGAGCAGGACGTCGCCGGCGCTGTCGAGGCGGGCGACGAGGACGCGCCGCCTCACGGGGTGCCCGCCCACAGGGCCTCGACGGCCTCGGCGAGGTCGCGTGCGACGGCGGGGGCGCCCCGGATCTCCTCGTCGAGCGTGATGTCGGTCGGCACGAGGACGCCGCGGGCGCCGGCGGCCGCGGCAGCGCCCATGTCGGCCCCGATGTCACCGATCACGGCGACGTCCGCCGGGTCGAGGCCCAGCCGCGCACTCGCGGCGAGGACCATGCCGGGCCCGGGCTTGCGGCACGGGCAGCCGTCGTCCGTCCCGTGCGGGCAGACCTCCCAGACCGCGAAGGGACCGAGCAGGTCCTCCACGCGGGCGTTGACGGCGTCGACCTGCTCCCGCGTCACGTAGCCCCGCGCGATGCCCGACTGGTTGGTGACCACGCCCACCGGGATGCCGCGGGAGCGCAGGCCGTCGAGGACCTCGCGGGCGCCCGGCATGGGCTGCACGAGCGAGGGGTCGCCGTTGTACGGGACGTCCACGACGATGGTCCCGTCGCGGTCGAACAGGACGGCCCGGGGTGCCGTCCGCGGGCGTTCGGCCGAAGTATGCATACAGGCTTAGTTCCCGAGAAGAAGCAGTACTAAACACTTCCTCCCGAACTTCTTCTCTCCCGCCCCGCGGTCGCCCCGTCCCGCCGCGGCCGCGGGGAGGCCCCCGAACCTCTGGCAGGATGATCCGCATGACTTCCGAGGGCACCACCACCGCGGGCGCCCGGCCCGCCCCCGGCTCCGCGCCGATCCCCGCCTCCACCCCCGCACCGGACGGACGCCCGGAGATCCTGGCGCTCCGCGCCCTGAAGCTCGGCGACCTGCTCGTGGCCGTGCCCGCCCTCAAGGGACTGCGCCGGGCCTTCCCCGAGCACCGCATCCTCTACGCCGCGCAGGAATGGCTGCGGCCCGTCGTCGGACTCACCGACGCCATCGACGACCTGCTGCCGACGCACGGGCTGGACGATCCCCTGCCCATCGAGCACGGACGGATCGACCTCGCCGTGAACCTGCACGGGAGCGGCGGCGAGAGCAGGGCCCGCCTGCAGGAGATCGGCGCGAAGCGGCGCATGGGGCACCGCTCCCCCGGCTGGGACGGCCCCGAGTGGCGCGACGGCATCCTCGAACGCGAGCGCTGGGCGTCGCTCGTCTCCTGGCACGGCGTCCCAGCGGATCCGCTCGACTGCCGCCTGCGGGTGCCGGACGGAGGGAGCCCGGCGCCGGACGCCGTCGTCGTCCACGTGGGAGCCGCGTACGGCAGCCGCCTCTGGCCGGTGGAACGGTTCGCGGAGGTGGCGCGCACCCTCGCCGCTGCCGGGCACCAGGTCCTGTTCACCGGCAGCGCCAAGGAGCGGCCGCGCGCGCTCGCCGTCGCCGATGGCGCCGGGCTGCCCGAGGAGACCGTGGCGGCGGGGCACCTGCCCCTGGACCGCTTCGCCGCCCTGATCGCCGGAGCCTCCCTCGTCGTCTCGGCCGACACGGGGGCCGCGCACCTGGCGTCGGCCTACGCGCGGCCGTCCGTGGTGCTCTTCGGCCCGGCGCCGGCGTCCGAATGGGGCCCGCCGCCCGGCCCGCACACGGTGCTCACCGACGCGTCACTCCGCCTCGGCGAGACGTTCTCGCCCACCCCCGACCCGGCCCTGATGGCCGTGACCGTGGATCAGGTGCTGGCGGCCGCAGCCGACCACGGGATCTCCTAGCGCGGTTCCGGGAGCACCTCAGGCGATGCCGGACCGCGCGGTGCGCCGGGCCGGCTCGGCCGGCGCGCCGAGGAGTCGCTTCTGCAGCTTCACGAGGATGCGCGCGAGCGTCCGCGAGACCTGCATCTGCGACATCCCGAGCTCGTCGCCGATGCACTGCTGGGTCTGCTCCATGAAGTACCGGCGGTAGAGCAGCTCCTTCTCGCCGGCGTCGAGCTCGTTGACGGCACCGCGCAGCGAGATCATGTCGTCGCTGCGCTCCATCCCGGTGGAGTCGGCCGCGAGGGTGTCGGCCCAGCTGCGCCCCTCGAACGGCGCGTCGAGCGAATCGGGCCGCAGGCTCGAGGAGGACGCCTGCGCTTCGAGGATCTTGCCCTCCGGCCAGCCCAGTTCCCGTCCCAGCTCGCGTACCGTCGCCTCCCGGCCGAGCCGCTGCGCCATCGCCGGAGCCGCACGGGCTATCTCGGTCCTGAGGTCCTGGACGTCGCGGGGCGGGCGCACCACCCAGCACGAATCCCTGAGGTAGCGCTTGATCTCGCCGGTGATGGTCGGCACCGCGAAGGAGGCGAACGGCACGCCGCGCCCCGGGTTGAACCGCTGCACGGCCTTGATGAGACCGAGATACGCGACCTGCCGGATGTCCGAGGCCTCGGGCCCCGAGGAGGCGAAGGAGCGGGCCACCGACTCGGCGATGTCCATGTGCCGCAGGGCGATGTCGTCCTGCAGGGCCGCCTTCAGGGGACGCTCCGGACGGCGCCCGTCCGTGGCGGACCCGTCGGCCCCGAACCGGTCGGCCCCGGGGACGGGCCCGGCATCGGCGACTGCGGTGGCGCATGCGGCAGGAGTGCCCGAGGGCGATGCGGGATCGGCGATATGGGGCATGCTGTACTCCGTCGGGCGTTGGACACTCACGCTTCCCAACAGAACATCAGCGTGCTTAGTACGCAACCCCCGTCTCGCACAGCGGCCGTTTCGCCAGGGGGTCTTCCCTTTTGCCGGGCGCACGGGTAGGAGAGCCCGGGGGCGACGACGAAGAAGCCCCCTGCCGCTCGGCAGGGGGCTGGACGGTCGCCGCTTCGGGAGGCGACCTCAGTTCAACAGCGTCGCGGCGGGTCCCGAAGCGGCCGGACCTTCGAGCGCCACGCCCTCCTGCGGGGCGGCACCGGCGGCGGTCCAGTTCCAGCGCGGTGCGCCCAGTTCCTTGATGACCCGCTGCAGATGGCCGCGCAGCTCCTCGGACACGAGCCCACCGCCGGCCACGAGGGTGCGCTCGATGTCCTCGGCCGTGTCGAGGACCCGGCGTCCCGCCGGCGAGATGGACACGGTGTGCGATCGCCGGTCGAGGTCGTTGCGCACGCGCGTCACGTGTCCCCTGGTCTCGAGCCGCGAGAGGGTCTTCCCCATCGTCTGCGCCTGGACGCGGACGATCTGGGCCAGGCTGGCCTGCGTCATGGCCCCCTGGTCGGCGAGGACGCCCAGGGCGATCACGCCCGCGTGGGTCACCCCGATGTCGACGAGCCGTTCGTTCCAGGCGTGCTCGACGAGACGCGCCGCCGTGGTCAGCAGTCGACCCGTGGGCCATTGCTCCAGATCGGGCATATAACCGTGCACTTCCTCTCGCTCGCAGACCCGGCGGTCCCCTACCGCGCCGGATCCTCCCCCTATGATAGCTAGGCCTGCTAGTCGATTCCTCCCGGCCGGCCCGCGGATCCCGCCAGGAGGCGGGTCCGCGCCCCTGCCGTCCACGGATCCCACCACCCCGCCGAACCCCCAGGAGTATCCATGACGCAACGACTCGCCCCCGGTGACAGTGCCCCCGACTTCACGCTCCCGGATGCCGAGGGCAACGACGTCGCCCTCTCGTCGTTCAGGGGCGGCGGCGTCGTCGTGTACTTCTACCCGGCGGCCGCCACGCCCGGATGCACCACCGAGGCCTGCGACTTCCGGGACAACCTGGCCTCGCTCCGGGGTGCCGGGTACCGGGTGCTGGGCATCTCCCCCGACCCCGTCGCGAAGCTGGCCCCGTTCGCCGAGCAGGAGTCCCTGACCTTCCCCCTGCTGTCCGACGAGGATCACGCCGTCGCGGAGGCCTACGGCGCCTGGGGCGAGAAGAAGAACTACGGCAGGACCTACGAGGGGCTCATCCGGTCCACGGTGGTCGTCGACGGCGACGGCAGGGTCGCCGTCGCGCAGTACAACGTGCGGGCGACAGGCCATGTCGCGAAGCTGCGGCGCGACCTCGGCATCGACCGGTAGGCCCGCGATCGCCCGCCCGGGCCCCGGGACGATCCGCGCGGTGGCGATAGAGTAGGCCGGACAGGACGGTCCTCCCCGGGAGGACCTGCGAGCGCGAGTGGCGGAATTGGCAGACGCGCTGGATTTAGGTTCCAGTGTCTTCGGACGTAGGGGTTCAAGTCCCCTCTTGCGCACAGGAAAGCCCCGCCGGGCACCCGACCCGGCGGGGCTTCTGCGTGCCGGGACGTGCAACCGCGGCCGCCCGTCGCCCCGGGTCGGGAGCGGGCCGTCCGACGGTCCCCGGACCGGGCCCGGCGACGGCGGGAGGCGTCCGCCGAAGATCGCACCCATCCGCTCCCGGGGGTCGTCCGAAGTACCTCCGAGACCTCGACACGATGTGTTTCACCGACAATCACAGACCACCGGCGCTCCTCCAGAGCGCCCTGTACGGAGGACATCCCATGGAAACCACCAAGCGCAGGAACTTCTCGATCCTCGGCATCGCAGCCGTCTCGATGCTCGGTCTGGCCGCCTGCGGCGGCGGCGAGGAGGCCTCGTCGGAGTCCTCCCCGAGCAGCATGGCCAGCGAGAGCAGCATGGCCAGCGAGTCGGCCTCGCCTGAGGCGAGCATGAGCCCCTCGGCCTCCGCCGACGCGGCCGCCATGGACCCCGCAGCCAACCTCGTGGGCCCCGGCTGCGCCGGCTACGCCGAGACCGTTCCCGACGGCGCCGGCTCGGTCGCCGGCATGGCCCTCGATCCCGTGGCCACCGCCGCCTCGAACAACCCCATCCTCACCCAGCTGACCGCTGCCGTCTCCGGCGGGATCAACCCGGACGTGGACCTCGTCGACACCCTGAACGGCGGCGAGTTCACCGTCTTCGCACCGGTCGACGACGCCTTCAAGGCACTGCCCGCCGAGACCGTCGAGGGCCTGAAGACCGACACCGAGGGCCTCACCGGCATCCTCACCTATCACGTCGTCCCGGGCAAGATCCAGCCCGCCGAGCTCGAGGGCACCACCCAGACCACGGTCCAGGGCGCGACGCTCGAGGTCACCGGCTCGGGCCAGGAGCTCAAGGTCAACGACGCCAACGTCATCTGCGGCGGCGTCCAGACCGCCAACGCCGTCGTGTACCTGGTCGACGGAGTCCTGACGCCTCCCGCAGGCTAGGGACCGCTGCGTCCCCGGCCACACCTCTGACGTGGTCCGGGGCAAGGGAAGGACCCCCTCGTGCAGGGGGTCCTTTCGTTCGTCCGCCCCCGCCGCGTTCCTGGGCGGCGCGGGCAGGACCATCACCTAGACTGGGGGCTCACGAACCCGGACCGCGTCGGACCGGGATCCACTGCCCTTCGGAGATCCTGACTGTGAAGACCCCTGCCGCGCGCCGCCTCCTCCCCGGACGCGTCGAGCGCGGTGCGCTCCCGCTGGCTGCGGTCCTCGTCGCCGCGGTGTCCCTGGTCTCCTGCACGGCCGGCGAGGTCACCCCGCCGCAGCCCTCCGCGACCGTGGCGACGACCGCCGCGGACGCGTCGACCTTCACGTTCGGCACCGCGGCGGACCCGCGGACCCTCGACCCGGCACTGGCCAACGACACCGAGTCCTACCGCGTGACCCAGCAGATGATGGAGGGGCTGGTCGGCGTCGACCCCCTCACCTCGGAGCCGACGCCGCTGCTGGCCGAGTCGTGGGAGGAACAGGAGGACGGCCGCGCCTACGAGTTCACGCTCCGGGACGACGTCGTCTTCCACGACGGCCGGCCCTTCGACGCGGACGCGGTGTGCGCCAACTTCGACCGCTGGTACGACCTGCCCGCGGAGACCCGCGCCGGTTCCTCCCGGCTGCCCTTCGAGAACGTGTTCAAGGCGTACTCCGACCGACCCGACGCCACGCTGTACGCGGGCTGCACCGCGACGTCCGAGTACACCGTGGACCTGCAGCTCCGGGGCAGGATCACGGGACTCATCGCGGCGCTCGCCGCCCCGGCCTTCGCCATGTCCTCTCCGGCAGCGCTCCGGTCCGGAGCGGCGGACGACCTCGGGCAGTCCCGCGACGGCGCGGCCATCTCCCGCTACGGCCTGGCGCCGGTCGGCACGGGACCCTTCCGCCTCGTCTCCTGGACGCCCGGTGCCGTGGACCTCAGCGCCTTCACCGGGTACTGGGGCGAGCGCGGCGAGGTCGAGGAGGTGGTCTTCACGACCATCTCGAACCCCGACTCCCGCGCGCGGGCCCTCACCTCCGGGCGGATCGACGGCTACGACTTCGTGAGCGTCGACAGCGCCGTCGACCTCGCCCGCAACGGCCTGCAGTTCCTGCAGCGCGACCCGTACTCCGTGCTGTACCTCGGCATGAACCAGGCCTTCCCCGGGGTCGACGACGCCCTCTTCCGCCGGGCCGTCGCGCACGCCGTCGACAAGGACGCCCTGATCGAGGGCCGCTTCCTCAACGGCACCAAGCCGGCTCGCCAGTTCATCCCCGAGAAGCTCGGCGTGGGCAACGACACCGTGAACGACTACGGGTACGATCTCGACCTCGCCCGGGAGCTGCTGGAGGAGTCCGGCTACGACGGGCGCGAACTCCCCTTCTACTACCCGCGCAATGTCTCCCGCGCCTACCTCCCCTCGCCCGAGAAGGCCTATGCCGAGCTCAGCCGCCAGCTGACCGAGGCCGGGTTCAACATCGAGCCCGTCCCCGTCGACTGGAGCGACGGCTACGTGGCCGCGGTGCAGGAGCCCGGGGAGCGGGCGTTCCACCTCCTCGGGTGGAGCGGGAGCTACGAGGACCCGGACAACTTCGTCGGCGCCCTCTTCGGGAGCCGCACCGACGAGTTCGGCTACGACGACCCGCAGCTCTTCAGCAAGATCAACCGGGCCCGCGGGCTGCCGGACGGCGAGGACCGGACCGAGGCCTACGCGAGCATCAGCTCGCAGATCGCGGACCGGATCCCTGCGGTACCCCTGGCCTTCCCCATCTCCGCCCTGGCGATGAGCGCCCGCGTCACGTCCTACCCCGTCAGCCCGGTGATGCGCGAGGTGTTCAACCGGATCGACCTGGCGGACGCGGAGCCCCTCCCCGAACCGTCGGCGACGCGGGACTGAGGCACCGGGCCGGGCCGCCCGACCGGGGGTCGGGCCGCGCCGGTCCGCGTGCCTGCGCGGATTTAGGGAGTGTCACTGCCAGCGGCTAGGCTTTCCCTGCTACGACCTCGCGACTGGAGACAACGTTGACCACTAACAATCTGGGCACCCCTGCCAGGACCACCGACGTCGTGCTGATCGGCGGTGGGATCATGAGCGCCACGCTCGGTGCGTTCCTCCGGCAGCTCCAGCCCGAGTGGGGGATCTCCCTCTTCGAGAGGCTCGACGTCGCGGGCCTCGAGAGTTCCGATCCCTGGAACAACGCCGGGACCGGCCACTCCGCCCTGTGCGAGCTGAACTACTCGCCCGCCGGCAAGGACGGCTCGGTGGATCCGGCCAAGGCCGTCGCCATCAACGAGCAGTTCCAGGTATCACGCCAGTTCTGGACGCACATGGTGTCCGAGGGGTACATCGGCGATCCCCGCACCTTCATCAACCCCGTCCCGCACATGAGTTTCGTGTGGGGACAGGCGAACGCGCAGTACCTGCGCAGGCGTTACGAGGCGCTCAGCGCGCAGCCGCTGTTCGAGACCATGGAACACAGCGAGGACCACGGCACGATCGCCGGCTGGACCCCGCTCGTCATGAAGGGCCGCAACCCGTCGCAGCCCGTCGCGGCATCCCGGGTCGAGGGTGGCACCGACGTCGACTTCGGCGCCCTCACCCGCCAGCTCACCGGCTACCTCGGGGGCACGGGGGTGGACCTCCACTACGGCTTCGACGTGCTCGACGTCGCCCGGGCCACCGACGGCCGCTGGGACGTCAAGGTGAGGAACAAGGCCACCGGCGAGACCAGCACCGTCACCACCCGGTTCGTCTTCATCGGTGCCGGCGGCGGCGCGCTCCACCTGCTGCAGCGCAGCGGCATCCCCGAGGGCAAGGGCTTCGCCGGGTTCCCCGTGTCCGGGCAGTTCCTCCGCTGCACCGACCCGGACGTCGTCGGACAGCACAACGCCAAGGTCTACGGCCAGGCCTCGGTGGGCGCCCCGCCCATGTCCGTGCCGCACCTCGACACGCGCTTCGTCAAGGGTGAGCGTTCCCTGCTCTTCGGCCCCTACGCCGGATTCTCCACGAAATTCCTCAAGCGCGGCTCCTACCTGGACCTCCCCTCGTCCATCCGGCCGTCGAACCTCGTACCGATGCTCGCCGTCGGCAAGGACAACATGTCCCTGACCAAGTACCTCATCACCGAGGTGCTGAAGAACCGGGACGCCAAGAACGACTCGCTCACCGAGTTCCTCCCGACGGCCGACGGCGGCAGCTGGGAACTCATCTCGGCGGGCCAGCGTGTGCAGGTCATCAAGAAGGCTCCCAAGAAGGGCGGCGTGCTGCAGTTCGGCACCGAGGTCATCACGTCGGCGGACGGTTCCGTCGGGGCCCTGCTCGGCGCCTCGCCCGGCGCCTCGACGGCCGCCCCGATCATGGTCGAACTGCTCAAGCGGTGCTTCCCGACCAGGATGGCCGACTGGGAGCCGAAGCTCAAGGAGATGCTGCCCGGGTACGGGATCCGGCTCAACGAGAACCCGTCCCTGGCCGCCGAGGTGCAGTCCCTCACCGACCGGGCACTCAAGCTCAAGTAACGACGGCGGTGCCGGACAGCCGGGCGCCCGCCAGCATCGAAGGCAGGTTCCTTGTTCCGTCTGGCCCATCTCTCCCTCGGTAACCGTGCGCTCATCGCGCTCATCACCATCTTCGCCTCCGTCTTCGGCATCATCACGCTCGGGTCCCTCAAGCAGGAACTCATCCCGTCGCTCGAGTTCCCGCAGATCACGGTGCTGTCCAGCGTGCCGGGGGCGTCCTCCGAGTACCTGGACCAGCAGGTGAGCGAACCCCTCGAGGCGGCCCTGAGCGGCGTCGAGGGACTCGAGTCGTCGTCCTCGACCTCACGCTCGGGCGTCTCCACCGTCAGTCTCGTCTTCGTCTACGGCACCGACCTCGACCGGGCGCGGGCGCAGGTGGACCGGGCGATCTCGACGGTACGCCCCACCCTCCCGGAGGACGTCGAGCCGCAGGCACTCGCGGGCAGTATCAGCGACCTGCCCATCGTCTTCATGGCGGTCTCCTCGGATCAGTCCCTCAGCGAGCTCAACGGCGACCTGACCCGGCTGACCGTCCCCCGCCTGCAGAAGATCGACGGTGTGCGGACCGCGGACGTCTCCGGCGGGACCACCCAGCACGTCGCGATCCTCCCGCGGGACGGCGCCCTGGAAGCCGCCGGACTGACCGTCGCGGACCTCACGAGCACGCTCGAGGACAACGGCGCGCTGTTCCCCGTCGGGACGCTCGAGGACGACCCCCGGTCGCTGACCATCCAGGCGGGCAGCCAGATCGGGTCGCTCGACGACATCGCGGCACTGCCGGTGCTCCCGTCGTCCTCGTCGTCCTCGTCGTCCTCCTCGTCGGCCGCCCCCGCCACCATCGGCGGGGTCGCCGACGTCGGGCTGGCCGACGACGCACCCACCTCCGTCACCCGCACCAACGGGGTGGAGACCCTCGCCCTCGCGGTGACCAAGGTGCCGGACGGCGACACCGTGGAGATCTCCCAGCAGATCGTGGAGCTCGTCCCCGACCTCGAGGCAGAGCTCGGGAACGCGGCCGACATCACGGTGGTGTTCGACCAGGCCCCCTTCATCGAGAGCAGCATCGACGACCTCACCACCGAGGGCATCCTGGGCCTCGGCTTCGCCGTCCTGATCATCCTCGTCTTCCTGCTCTCGGTGCGTTCGACCCTCGTGACCGCCATCTCCATCCCGCTGTCCCTGCTCATCACGTTCATCGGCCTGTACGCCGCGGGCTACTCCCTGAACCTGCTGACCCTCGGCGCCCTCACGATCGCCATCGGGCGCGTGGTGGACGACTCGATCGTCGTCATCGAGAACATCAAGCGGCACCTCGGCTACGGGGAGGAGAAGCGCGAGGCCATCCTGACGGCGGTCCGCGAGGTCGCCGGTGCCATCACCGCGTCGACCCTGACGACGGTCGCCGTCTTCGCACCGATCGGGTTCGTCGGCGGGCTCGCCGGCGAGCTCTTCCGCCCGTTCGCCGTGACGACGGGCATCGCCCTGCTGGCGTCCCTCGCGGTGTCGCTGACCATCATCCCGGTGCTGGCCTACTGGTTCCTCCCCCGCACCCCGGCCTCCCGCCGGACCTCCCACCGAACTCCCCACCGGGCGGCACGCCACGCGACGGCGACACCGGAGGACGGCGCCCGGGACGCCCCGGCTCCCGACCGGCCGTCGCTCCTGCAGCGCGGCTACCTGCCGATCCTGACCGGGACCCAGCGCCATCCCGTCGTCACGCTCGCCAGCGGGCTGGTCGTGCTGGGCGCGACGGCGGCGATGGTCCCGTTCCTCCCCACGAACCTCCTCGGCGGCTCGGGCCAGAACAGCTTCTCCCTCACGCAGACCCTGGCGCCGGGCTCCAGCCTCGCGACGACCGCCGAGGCGGCGGGTCGCACCGAGGACATCCTGGCCGCCGACCCGGAGGTCAGGGACGTCCAGCTCACCGTCGGCAACGCGGAGGGAGGGTTCGCCGCCCGGTTCTCCGGCGGAGCCTCCGTGGCGACCTTCACCGTCACCACCGACGAGGAGGCCGACCAGGAGGCCCTCCAGGAATCGATCCGGCAGGACCTCGAAGCCCTGCAGGGCGCCGGCACCTTCTCGCTGTCCAGCCAGCAGGGCGGCTTCGGGACCTCCAGCACCATCGACGTCGACATCACCGCACCCGTAGCGGAGGACCTCGAGGCCGCGAATGCCGCCGTCCTCGACGGCATGCAGGGCCTCGACGGTGCCGGCGAGGTCACGAGCAACCTGTCGGCGGCGCAGCCGCAGATCCAGGTCGACGTGGACCGGGCGGCCGCCGTGGCGGCGGGCCTCACCGAGGGCCAGATCGCGGGCCTGCTCGGCGGGAGGATCAGCCCCGTGCCGGCCGGGTCCGTGCGCTTCGGCGCCGACGACTTCCCGGTCCTGATCGGCGAGGGCACACCCATCACGAGTCTCGACCAGCTCCGCACCCTTCGGGTCCCCACGGCGCGGGGTCCCATCCCCCTCACGGACGTCGCATCCGTCGAGGAGGTGCAGGTGCCGCTCTCGGTCACCAGCACCAACGGCGAGCGGACCGCGCGGATCTCCATCACCCCCTCGGGGGACGACCTCGGCAGCCTGACGACCGCGGTGGACGAACGCCTCTCCGGCATCGACCTGCCGGCCGGCGCGACGGCGTCGGTCGGAGGAGCCTCGAGCCAGCAGGCCGAGTCCTTCGACCAGTTGTTCCTGGCGCTCTGGGCGGCCGTCGCCATCGTCTACGTCATCATGGTCGCGACGTTCAAGAGCCTCGTGCAGCCGCTGATCCTGCTCGTGTCGATCCCCTTCGCCGCCACGGGCGCCATCGCGCTGCTGCTGATCACGCGGATCCCGCTGGGACTGCCCTCGCTCATCGGGATGCTGATGCTCGTGGGCATCGTGGTCACCAACGCGATCGTGCTGATCGACCTCATCAACCAGTACCGCCTGCCGCGCAACGGCACGCCCGGCCTGCCCGTCGCGGAAGCCATCCGCGAGGGCGCCCGCCAGCGCCTCCGGCCGATCCTCATGACCGCCCTCGCCACGATCTTCGCGCTCACGCCGATGGCACTCGGCCTCACGGGCGAGGGGGGCTTCATCTCGCAGCCGCTGGCCGTCGTCGTGATCGGCGGCCTCGTCTCCTCGACGGCCCTGACGCTCGTCCTCGTGCCGGTCCTCTACCGTCTCGTGGAAGGGCGCCGCGAGGACCGCGCGCGGCGACGCCCGGCCGACGCGACCGCCTGACGTCGTCGGACCCGTGCCGCGCGTCCCGCGTATGATGGATGCAAACGTATCCAAGGGCCGGGAGAACCGGCGGGAGGCCGGGAAGCAGTCATGGGCGACCAGTCGAACACCGGCACGGGACAGCCCGGGGCGACCCTCGACTCCGAGGGCATGTCGGGCGCCTCGGTGCGGCAGGCGTCGGAGACCTGGGAATCGCTGTTCCGCGCGCAGGTGGGCGTGATGCGCCGCATCCGCCAGGATCCGGCCTTCCGGGAACTGCCCATCGGCGAGTACGACGTCCTGTTCAACCTGAGCCGCTGCCCCGGTGGCTGGACGCGCCTGAACGAGCTCAACCACCACCTCCTGATCAGCCAGCCCAGCCTCAGCCGCATGGTGGACCGCCTCGAGGCCAGGAACCTGGTGCGGAAGCGTCCGGCCGAGACCGACCAGCGCGGCGTCGAGCTGGCGCTGACGGACGAGGGCAGGGCGCTGCAGCGGCGCATCGGGTCTGCGCACGTGCATCGCATCCAGGACGTGCTGGCTCCCGTGCTGGACGCGGCCGAGATGGAACAGCTCAGGGCGCTCACGGACAAGATCAACGCGGGCCTGGGGTAGTACCGGCCGGGTGCCGGGTCAGCGCAGGGACAACCGGTCCTCCGCGCGCTCGACGGGAAGTTCGTCGACGGTGGCGGTCACCGACAGGTGCGTGAGCAGCAGCGAACCCCCCACCGTCGAGACGAACGCGGTGTCTGTGGCGTCGCTGCCCGTCGCGATGCGCAGCATCGACGCGCGCGGCGCGAGGCCCGTGGCGTCCAGCAGGTGCCAGGCGCCGTCGACCCAGGCCTCCACCACGGCGTGGAAGTCCATCGGGCTCAGTCCCGGGGCGTACACCGACGCGAGGCGGGCGGGGATGTCCCGCGCGCGCAGGAGGGCGATCACGAGGTGGGCGTAGTCGCGGCAGACGCCCCTGCGGGCGAGGAGGGTGTCCACCGCGCCGTCGGTGAAACGGGACGACCCCGAGACGTAGGACAGTTCTCCCGCGACCCAGGTGCGCAGTCCCTGGGCGAGGTCCGCTCCCCGCAGGTCGGGGAACACCGCGTAGGCGGTGGGCAGGATCCTGTCGGACTCGGCGTAGCGGCTCGGGCGGACGTAGCGCACGAGGTCGACGTCGTCGCGGGGTGCCGGAGGCGCCTGCCCCGTCACGGTGGCGCGGTACCGCACGTCGAGCGTGGAGGCCCGTGGCGTGGTGAGCAGGTGCAGCCGGCTGCCGTCCCTGTCCTGCCGCATGCGGAACTCGGCCGGTTCACCGTCGACGAGCACCGTCAGCTGCTCATCCACCGCCTCGTAGGCCTCGGGAGCGGCCACGGCGATCGACAGGACGACCTCGGTGCCGGCGATCGTCGTGGCGCCGAGGTCGGCGGAGACAGTGCGCTGCATGGTTCGTTGCTCCCGGTAGGCGATCGGTTCCCTCCCAACTCTATGCTGGGGCAGGAGCGGCACCCTCGGCACCGGGCGGCATCCCCGACCGGGCACGACACCCACGCAGGAAAGGCACCTCATGAGCGACTTCACGGCGGATTCCATCGGCGACCTGACGGGCAGGCGCGTGGTCATCACCGGCGCCAACAGCGGACTGGGGCTGCAGACCGCGGTCGGCCTGGCGAGGAAGGGCGCCCACGTGGTGCTCGCCTGCCGCAACGAGCAGCGCGGACGCGAGACCGAGGGGCGTGTCCGCTCCCTCACCGGGAGTGAGGGCGTGGAGATGAGGGTTCTGGATCTCGCGAGCCTGTCCTCCGTCCGCGAGTTCGCGGCCGGCCTCGAGGGGCCCGTGCACATCCTCGTGAACAACGCCGGCGTCATGGCCACGCCGAGGTCCGCCACCGCCGACGGTTTCGAGCTGCAGTTCGGTACCAACCACCTCGGGCATTTCGCGCTGACGGGCCTGCTGCTCCCGAACCTGCGCGAGGCGGGGTCCGCCCGCGTCGTCACGCTGTCGAGCCTCGCGCACAAGCGGGGACGCATCGACTTCGGGGACCTGCAGTCGGAGCGCCGGTACCGGCGCTGGGGCGCCTACGGCCAGAGCAAGATCGCCAACCTGTACTTCATGGTGGAGCTCGACCGGCGGGCACGCGCCGCAGGGTGGGACCTCACCTCCGTGGCGGCGCACCCCGGCCTGGCCAACACGAACCTCACCGCGGGCATGCAGGCCCCCGTGCTCGACGCCTTCGGCGGCTTCCTCAAGCTGATGGGCCAGTCCGACGCCGCAGGCGCCCTGCCCACCCTGTACGCGGCGACGGCCCCGGACGTCCACGGCGGCGACTACTACGGCCCGTCCGGCCCGGGCGAGACCCGCGGCGCACCCCGCCTCGTCGCCCCCGTGCCCCGGGTCCTCGACCGCGACACCGCGGTACGGCTCTGGAACCGCAGCGTCGAGCTGACCGGCGTCGACTTCGCGACCCTCCAGCCCGCCGCCTGACGGGCCCCCGTCAGCTCGCCGGGCCCGCCCCGACCCGCACGGACAGGATCATCTCCCGGACGGTCGCGAACTCCGGGGTGGCGTAGTACGCCTCGGCCTCCCCGATGGTGCCGAAGGAGACGGTCTGGGGTCCGGTCTCCGCCGGCGCCTTGGGTACCAGCACCTCGAGGTCGCCGAAACTGAACCGGCCGAGGGCGTCGCTCCCCTGGACGGTGTTGGGCAGCGAGCACGCCAGCCCGTCGGCTCCCCCGACCGCATCGGTGATGCCGTAGGAGCCGAAGAAGCGGAAGCCCGTGATGAGCCGGACGACGAAGCGGGGTTCGATGCCGGTGGCGGCGGGGACCTCGCCGGTCAGGGGAAGCGGCTCGCTGCCGATGACGTAATAGGGGGTGCGCTGCGGCTCGGGGCAGGGCACCTCGGGCGTGACGATACCCGTGTGCAGCTCGGCGGCCGTGGTCCCCTCCGGCGTGCGGACCGCGTAGTGCAGCGAGCCCGGCGCATACGTGCCCACCGCCGGTTCGAGCGGCTGCACGACCCACGCCTCGGGCAGTTCGAAGCTCACGAGCCGCCCGGGATCGGTGAACACCTTCCATCCGTCGCGTGCCTCCCGCAACGGCGCCGCCGTGGGTCCGGCCGTGGCGGGGGCGGACACGGACGGCGATGGCGAGGCCGACCCGTCGTCCTGCGGTGCCGAGCACGAGGCCAGCAGGAGGCAGGCGAGAACGGCGGCGACGACGGCCGGCCCTCCCCGGCGTGCCGGCCGAACCGGCCGTGCCGGTCGTGCGGGTCCTGCCGGTCGGGCATCCTGCCCGGTACTTCCAACCTGCTGCATGACGTCTCCCCGTCGGTCCGGCCCGGTGTCGCCAGTCTAGGCTCCGGTGAGGCTGCCGTCGGGCCGTGCCGCGCCGAGCGAGCGGACGGCCTGCACGGACGCGACGACGGCGACGGCGGCGGCCTGGAGCTCGTCCGGGGTGGTGGCCCGGGTCCACGAGAACCGCACGGCGGTCGACGCGGTCTCCTCGTCGAGGCCGAGCGCCAGGAGCACGCCCGAGGGTTCGGTGGAACCGGCCGCGCAGGCCGACCCGCTCGAGCAGACCACCCCGCGGCGCTCGAGCTCCAGGAGCACAGCCTCGCCGTTCACGCCCGGGAAGCAGAACGAGGCGAGGTTGGGGAGCCGGCGGTCCGGGTCGCCCGTCAGGAGCGCCCCGGTCCCACCGGTGAGGACGGAGGAGACGAAGGCGTCCCGCCCCGTCGCTGCCGCCACGGCCGCCGCCGGCAGGGAGGCCTGCGCGAGCTCGAGCGCCCGCGCGAGGCCCACGGCGCCCGCGACGTTCTCCGTCCCGGACCTGCGCCCGCGCTCCTGGCCTCCGCCGTGCAGCACGGGCTCGCACGGCGTCCCGCCGCGGAGGTACAGCAGCCCGGTGCCCTTCGGGGTGCCGAGCTTGTGTCCCGAGAGGCTGAGTGCCGTGACCCCGAGGCGGCCCACATCGAGGGGGAGCCAGCCCGCGGCCTGCACCGCGTCGGAGTGGAACGGGACCCCCGCGCGACGGCACACGCCGGCCAGCGCCTCGATGTCCTGGACGGTCCCCACCTCGTTGTTCGCGTACATCACGGTGCACAGCGTCGTGGAGTCGTCGAGCGCGGCGGCCAGCGTGGACTCGGCGACGAGGCCGGTGTCCGAGACGGGCAGGATCGTGGTGCGGAAACCGTGGAACCTGCGGAGGTAGGCGAGGACTTCCAGTACCGCCGGGTGCTCGATCGCGCTCGCGACGATGTGACGCCCCCGCGGGGCGGCGAGCGCAATGCCCTTGAGCGCGAGGTTGTTGGCCTCGGTCCCGCCCGAGGTGAAGACGATCTCCGAGGGCCGGCACCCGAGCAGCGCCGCGATCCGGGAGCGGGCTCGCGAGAACTCCGCGGCGGCGGCCTCGCCGTACATGTGGTGGCTCGAGGGGTTGCCGAAGGTCGCGGTCAGGAGGGGCCACATCTCCTCGAGGACCTCTCGCCTCGCGGGGGCGGTCGCCGCGGCGTCAAGGTAGATCATGGGGGCCACCGGCCGGGCCGGGCTGCGCGGTGAAGTCCAGGCCGAGGTCGAGGGACCGGACGCTGTGGGTGAGGGCCCCGGCGGAGATGATGTCCACGCCGGTGGCCGCGATGGCCGCCACGGTGTCCGGCCGGACGTTGCCGCTCGCCTCGACGAGCGCACGTCCGCCGATCCGGCGCACGCCCTCCATCAGGTCGTCCAGTCCGAAGTTGTCGAGCATGATGGTGTCGACCCCTGCGGCGAGGACGGGTTCGAGCTGGTCCAGGCGGTCCACCTCGACCTCGACGTGCATGGTGTGCGGCACCCGGGACCGCACCGCGAGCAGGGCCTCGGTGAGGGCTGCGGGGCCGTCGACGGCGAGCAGGGCGAGGTGGTTGTCCTTGACCATGACCGCATCCGACAGGCTGGACCGGTGGTTGGAACCGCCGCCGCACCGGACCGCCCACCGCTCGAGCGTCCGGAGCCCGGGCGTCGTCTTGCGTGTGTCGACGATGCGCGCATCCGTGCCCTCAGCCGCGTCCACGAAGGCGCGCGTCAGCGTGGCGATCCCGCTCAGCCGCTGGGCGAGGTTGAGTGCCGTCCGTTCCGCCGTGAGGATCCCCGCCGCCGGTCCGCTGATGTCGGCCAGGACGTCACCGGCGTCGAACCGCGAGCCGTCCGCCCGCGGGAAGTCCACGCGGATGCGTGGATCCGTGAGGCGCATCGCGGCCTCGACCGCGGCCGTCCCGCAGAGGATCCCGGGCTCGCGCGCCGTGATGGTCGCCCTGGCCTCCAGATCGGGGTGGATGAGCGCCTGACACGTGATGTCGCCCCAGGGGGCGTCCTCGGCGAGCGCGGCGGCGACGATCGCGTCGATCAGGTGCTGGGGTGGCGGGGGTGGGGGCACGGCAGTGGAGATGGGGTTGCCGGCGGTCTGCGTCATGGTGTTGCTCCTCGTGTGGCTCGGACATAGGACCGGCTCGGGGCGGGGTGGCCGGGTGCTGCGTCGGGCTGGTCCTCGCGGAAGTGCGCGCCGCAGGACCCTGTCCGGGTGGCTGCCGCGTGAACGAGCAGCCGGGCGCACAGCAGGAGATTCGCCGTCTCGGGATCGGTGCCGGGGTGGTATGACGCGAGGTGCTTGCGTGCGAGGTCGAGCCCGCCCTGCGTGCGCAGGATCCCTGCGTGGTCGGACATCAGCACCTGCAGGTCCCGTCGCGTGAACGACTGCGTCGGGGTCTCCTCGTCCTCCAGGTCGAGGGCCTCGGCGTCGAAGCGGGGGACCCCTCCCCCGCCGTCGGCGATCGCCCGGGCGCAGCGGGCACCGAACACCACTCCTTCGAGCAGGCTGTTCGAGGCGAGCCGGTTGGCACCGTGCACACCCGTGCACGCGACCTCCCCGACGGCGAAGAGCCCGGGCACCGAGGTCCGCCCCTCCGTGTCCGTCCGGACGCCGCCCATCCAGTAGTGGGCGGCGGGGACGACGGGCACGGGGTCGGCGGACCAGTCGAGTCCGTGCCGAGCCGTGAGCGCCGTGAGGGACGGGAAGCGCCTGGCCAGGAAGGCGGCTCCGAGCGCCGTCGCATCGAGCCGCACACGCGGGGCCCGTCCCGTCGTCCGGGCGGACGCATCCGGGGCGGACCGGGAGGCGAGCTGGGAGGCGAGGGCGCGGGCGACGACGTCGCGCGGTGCGAGGTCCCCGTCGGGGTGGTGATCGGTCATGAACGCGCGTCCGGCGTCGTCGACGAGGCGGGCGCCCTCGCCGCGGACGGCCTCCGAGATGAGCGGGTTCCCCGGGGCGTCGAGGGAGGTGGGATGGAACTGGAAGAACTCGAGGTCCGCGACCACGGCACCCGCCCGCCATGCCAGCGCCACGCCGTCGCCCGTGCTGATCACCGGATTCGTGGTGTGCTCGAAGAGCTGCCCCGCGCCTCCCGTCGCCAGCACGACGGCGTCCGCCCCGACTCGCCGGGCCCTCCCCTCGCCGAGCACCTCGACGCCGATCGCACGCGGAGCGCTGCCCCGTACGCCACCCGGCGCGCCGTCGAGCAGGATCCGCGTCACAAGGGTGTTCTCGAGGACGCGGATCCCCCCGTCGGCGCGGACGGCCGCGACGAGCGCGTCCACCAGACCGGCACCGGTGGCGTCGCCCCCGATGTGCAGGATCCTCGCGGCGGAGTGGGCGGCCTCCCGGCCCCGGGCCATCGACGCGCGGGCTCGGGTGTCGGCGGAATCCTCGGCACCCGTGCCGGTACCGGTATCAGTATCGGTATCGGTATCGGCGGCATCGGCGGCATCGGCGGCATCGACGGTGTCGAAGACGACCCCCGCCTGTTCCAACGCCCGGACACCGTCCGCGGCACCCCGGCAGAGGACGGTGACGGCGTGGGGATCGGCCAGGCCGGCACCCGCGGCCAGCGTGTCGGCGATGTGCGCCTCCACCGAATCCTGGACCGGCTTCTCGCCCGGCTCCCCGGCCGGATGCCGCGCCGGATCGCCCGCCGGCTCGCCCGCCCTATCCCCGCCGGTCCGCTCCTGCGGGCGCTCGCCCGAACGGCGCGGCACGACGGCCGCGATGCCGCCCTGCGCGTACCGGGTGTTGCTCTCGGCGAGGGCGGCCTTGCAGAGCAGGACGACCTCGCGGCACGGATCGAGGCGACGGAGCACCAGGGCGGTCTGCAGCCCGGCGACACCGGCGCCGACGACGACGGCCCGATCGACCGGACGACCGGCGCCCCGCGGCGCCGGACCGGGGCTCCCCGGCGTCATGGCGTGACCGCGAGCATCCGGTTCAACGCCACGCGAGCGGGAACGGCGACGCTGTCGGGGACGGTGATCCGGTTGAGCACCCGCCCCTCGACGAGGCCCTCGAGCACCCACGCCAGGTACCCGGGGTGGATGCGATACATCGTGGAGCACGGGCAGATGACCGGGTCGAGGCAGAAGATGGTGTGCTCGGGGTACTGAACGGCGAGCCGGCTCACCATGGTGACCTCCGTGCCGATCGCGAAGGTGCTCCCGGGTGCGGCCGCTGCGATCGCCTTCCGGATGTAGTCGGTGGAGCCCGACTCGTCCGCGGCGTCCACCACGGGCATCGGGCATTCCGGGTGCACGATCACGCGCACGTCCGGGTGGTCGGCGCGTGCCTTCTCGATCTGGTCCACCGTGAATCGCCGGTGTACCGAGCAGAAGCCGTGCCAGAGGATCACGCGCGAGTCGCGCAGGGTCTGCTCGTCCGTCCCACCCCAGGGCTTGCGGGGATTCCACATCGGCATCTGCTCGAGCGGCACGCCCATCGCCTTGGCCGTGTTGCGGCCGAGGTGCTGGTCGGGGAAGAACAGCACGCGCCGGCCCCGCTCGAAGGCCCAGGCGAGGACCGCAGCGGCGTTCGAGGACGTGCAGACGATCCCGCCGTGCTCGCCGCAGAACCCCTTGAGCGCGGCCGAGGAGTTCATGTAGGTCACGGGGATGACGGGCTGGAGACCGTCGGCGTCCTGCCCGGATCCGAGGAGGGCGGTCAGCTGCTCCCAGCATTCGGAGACCGAATCGATGTCCGCCATGTCAGCCATGGAGCAGCCCGCCGCCAGGTTGGGCAGGAGGACGGACTGCTGGGGCGTCGACAGCATGTCCGCCGTCTCCGCCATGAAGTGGACGCCGCAGAAGACGATGGACCGGGCGGCGGAGCGCTCCGTGGCGGCGCGGGCCAGCTGGTAGCTGTCCCCCACGAAGTCGGCGTACCGGACCACCTCGTCGCGCTGGTAGAAGTGCCCGAGGATGACCAACGACTCCCCGAGCGTGTCCTTCGCGGCGAGGATGCGGCGGTCGAGCTCGTCGTCGGAGGCGTTCCTGTACTCCTCCGGGAGTTCGCCCTGCCGGGGGGTCGCCGGTGGGGCGGGATCGTGCATCGACGCGCCGGGCCCGTAGGTGGGCAGCGGGAGGGCGTCGAACGCCCACGGGTCGCGGGCGAGGTTCGGCGAGCAGGTCGTGGGTGCTGCGGCACCGGCCTCGCCTCGTGGGACGAGCTTGATGGTGGCGGACATGTGCATCTCCCTGGGGTGGGGCCGGCAGGCTTCGGTCGGCGACGGAATCGGGGCGGTTCGGAGGGATAGGACGACGGGGTAGGACGACGGGTGACCGGGACGGCCGGCCGACTACGCAGGTCCCGAGGGGGGCTCTGCGACGGGCGATCCGGTGTAGCGGTAGAGGCGCGGCGGCCGGTTGCGTCCGCCCTGGAGCACCTCGTCGGTCGCGGCGATGTCCTTCGCGGACCGGAACTGGCGCCGGAAGTTGGCCGGGTCGAGGTGCCGCCCGAGGACGGCCTCGTAGACTCCGCGCAGCTGCGAGAGCGTGAACCGGTCGCCCAGGAAGTGGTAGGCGACGGATCCGTATTCGATCTTGCCGCGTAGCCGCTGCAGGGCGTAGGCCACGATCTCGTCGTGGTCGAAGGCGAGGCCGGCCGCCTCGGACGCGCGGAACCACCTGACGTTCTCCGATTCCCGGGCCAGGCCGGCCTGGTCCGGCCTGACGAGCGCCCAGTAGACGATGGACACGACGCGCTGTGTGGCGGCCCGGTCCAGCCCGCCGAACGCGTAGAGCTGCTCGAGGTACGTCGGCTCGAGGTCCGTCGTCTCCCTCAGGTTGCGGGCCGCGGCGTCCTGCAGCGATTCGCTCCCGCCGAGCGGTCCGCCGGGGAGCGCCCACTTGCCGAGGTGGGGTTGCCGGACCCTCCGGACGAGCGGCAGCCAGATCTCCTGGCGGCCCGAGGAGGCGTCCGAACGGAGCGCGAAGATGACGGTCGAGATGGCGAGGGCGGGTGCCTGCGCCTGCCGCTCCGAGACGTTGGCCGAGCTGTACATACCCGGTCCTTTCGTCATCGCGGGGCGACCCTACTTAGGGTCGAAATGACTATAACTCAAGCGCTCGCGGGTGGGTAGACGTATCGAGGTCTGCCCGGGCGGCCACGCCCACGGATCGCCGCGGGAGGCGGGGTTGAACCTCCGCGGGAAAGTGTTTAGAGTCACAGGCGTCGGCCCCCGGGCCGCGCGGCGGGGATGTGTTCGACGGCGCACACGTCTCTGCCGCCCTTACGATGGGGTGCATGGACCATCACGCTGTACGGAACGTCGAGGGCGTCGACCCCCACCTGTCCATCACGCGCAGCTCCGCGGTCTCCCCGCTCCCCCTGCCGCCCGTCCTCCTGCTGCACGGCTTCGGCTCGTCGTCGCGGCAGAACTGGCTGGACACCGGCTGGGTCCGCCACCTCAACGACGCCGGCCGCAGCGTCATCGCGGTGGACCTCCCCGCGCACGGCGACAGCGCCGCGCCGGAGGACCGCGGCGCCTACACGCCCAGCCGCATGCGCGCGGACCTCCTACAGGCCCTGTTCGACGAGCGTGTCCTGCCACTCCGCGACGGCGACCCGACGTCCGGTGTCGACATCATCGGCTACTCCCTCGGATCGAGGCTCGCCTGGGAGTTCGGCGCCACGCAGCCCGAGATCGTCCGGCGGATGGTGCTCGGCGGTCCCGGCACCGCGGACCCCCTCGCCGACTTCGACCTCGAGGGCGCCGAGCGGTTCCTGGCGGGAGGATCCCCCAGCTCGGATCCGAGCACGGCCGATCTCCTGCGCATGGCCCAGGCCGGTCAGCAGGCCGACCTTCCAGCACTCCTGGCCATGGTCACGGCGATCAAGACGGAACCCTTCGACCCACAGGGCGCCGTGCCCAGGATGCCGCTGCTCCTGGTCGCCGGGGACCAGGACGACTACGCCGGGGGCATCGAGGATCTTCGCCGGTGGGCCGCGGACGCCGTCGTCACGAGACTGCCCGGCAGGAACCACTCGAACGCCATCACCGCCAGGCTCTTCAAGGACGCCGCCCTCGCCTTCCTCTCCTGAGCATGCCGGGGCCTACGGGCCCCTGGCCAAGGTTCGGTAGCACCCGGCGGGTCGCTCCGGTGCCGGATACCCGCGGACTATACTCGAAATTGATCAGTAGCCTTATGAGCGGGCGGGATCGACCATCACGAACAGTCGCGGGAGGACACGCATGCGGGTGCTCCTCGCCGACCGGTACGAGACGACCGGCCTACTCGGCGTCGGAGGAACCGCGTCCGTGTACCGGGCGGTCGACCGCACGCTCGGCCGTGACGTCGCCATCAAGATGTTCCATCCCACGACGTCCGACGACGACGACTACCGCCGCCGGCACACCGAGATGATGCTGCTCTCCATGCTGAACCATCCCGGTCTCGTGACGTTGCTCGACGCCGGGATCCACGCGGACGAGGACGGCCGCACCACCGGCTTCTCGTCATGGAACTCGTGGACGGCGAGGACCTCCGGCACCGGCTCAGGCGCGGCCCGCTCGCTGTCCGGGACGTCGCCCAGCTCGGGGCGGACCTCGCCGATGCCCTGGCCTACATCCATTCCGAGGGCGTGGTGCACCGCGACGTGAAACCCGCCAATATCCTGCTCTTCCACGGCGCCGACAACGGCACGCGGCTGTATGCCAAGCTCACGGACTTCGGCATCACCCGGATGGTGGAAGCCACCCTGGCCACGGCCGTCGGGGCGACGATCGGCACGGCGAACTACCTGAGCCCGGAGCAGGCCAAGGGAGACCCCCTCGACGAGCGGAGCGACATCTACTCACTCGGCCTCGTGTTGCTCGAATGCCTCACCGGCCGGAAGGCTTTTCCCGGCCCTGTGGTCGAGGCGGCTCTGGCGAGGCTCCTGCGCGATCCCGAGATCCCCGCATCGCTCGGCCCGGGCTGGGCCGGCCTGCTCCGTCACATGACGTCGCGGGATCCGTCGCGGAGGCCCTACGCGCACGATGTCGCCCTGCAGTTGCGTGACCGGGCGAACGCACGCCTCGCGACGCCCGCCCCGGCACCCTCGGCGCCGCGGTCCGGGGATTCTCCGGTCCTGGCCGGCGGCCCCGCTACGCGAAGCGCCGATCCCGGCGGCGTCCTTCCGGGACGCCTCACCGGCGCGGGACCCGGCGGCATCCGCCTGCCGGATCCGCCGCGTCGTGCACCCAGGATCACCGCTGTCCCGCTCCCAGAGCCCCTGGTCCTGGCGCCCTGACGCCGACGGGAGCGTCTGATCCCGTCGCCTGTCGCACCCGGGCGCCGGGATCACCGACGGGCGAGCTCCTGATCAGGAGCCGTCGCCGTCGTCCTCCTCCGGCTCGAAGTTGCTCGGCTCGTCGGTGGATCCTGCCGCCACGCCGTCCGCGCTCGCCGGAATGGTTCCTTCAGGGCCGGCGCCCTCCGCCTCGTCGGTGCCGTCTCGTTCAGTGCCTTCGGTACTCATGGGTCCTCCTACAGCTCGGATGTCCTCCGATCCTATGCTCGCCACAGGGGAAGGAACAGCGGGCCGGCAGAGCCCAGCCCACGTGCTATGCGCGTCGTCGTACGGTCCCTCAGGCGGTCCCCCGTGCCGTCCCCGTGGTCGTGGCGGGCCGCAGGGCGACGGCCGAGACGACACCGAGGAGAAGCAGCGCGCCGGCCGCCGACGCCGGGACCACCGCGGCGGCGGCCGGCCCTGCCGATTCCGCGAGCGTCCCGGCGAGCGCCGAACCGATCGCCGTCCCGGCCACGATCCCGCTCGCGAGCAACGTCATGACGGTGCCCAGCCGGTGCGCGGGAGCGACGTCCGAACCGATCGAGAAGATGGTCACCATGGTGGGTCCCACGAAGATGCCGAGGACCAGCAGCACCAGGACCATCGCGGCGATCGAGGCGGGAAGGGCGAGCGCCGCCGCGGCGACGGCCATCGCCGCGGCGGAGGCGATCCAGCGCCCGGTATGGCTGAAGCGGGGGGACCAGTAGGCCACCGACAGGGCGGCCACCGCCGAGCTGAGGCCCATCACGGCGTAGAGCAGTCCCGAGGACTCGGCGGAGCCGAAGTGCCCGGTGAAGGCCGTGAGGAAGGTCTGCGTGGACCCGAAGAAAGTCCCCATGGCGATCATGCCCGCCACGGGGAGCAGCACGAGCGGGGCCCGGCGCCGCGCGGACGTGTCCCCGCCGGGGGCGATGTCGTCCTCCGCGGGCGCCGGAGGCGCGTCGCTGAAGGCGACGGTCCGGTGGACCGCGAACGCGCTGACGAGGGTGATGGTGAGGGCGGCGGCCAGCGCCAGCGGCAGCCAGGGCGCGATGACGGCGGCGAGCAGTCCCACCAGGGCCGGGCCGAGGACGAAGGTCAGCTCATCGGCCGTCCCCTCGTAGGAGAGCGCCGTGTCGAGGTCCGACCGGTGTCCGCCGCGGGTCATCGCCATCCACCGGACCCTCGCCAGCGGGCCGATCTGCGGACAGGTGAAGCCCATCGCGAAGGCTGCTGCGAGGACGAGAGCCAGGGCCCCTCCGATGAAGCGTGCACTCGTGAGTGTCACGACCAGCAGGCCCGCGATGGCCAGGGTGTTGAGGACCGCCGAGACGAGCAGCACGATGCGCTGGCCGCGCCTGTCGGCGAGGACGCCGAGCACCGGGGCGCCGAGCGCGGAACCGATGCCGACTGCGCCGGCCGCGAACCCTCCGGCGGCGTACGAGTCGCTGGCGGTGGTCACGAGGGTCAGCGCGCCGACGGTGAGCATCGCCAGGGGAAGCCGGGCGAACAGGCCGAGGACGAGGAAGGACGTGCCCGCGAGACGCGGCAGCACGCCGAACCTGCCGAGGCGTGACCGCGCGGGGCGGTCCGGATGTGGCGTGGGGGACGGTTCAGGGGACGGGGAGTGCGCCGAGGCGGGCGTCGGGTTCTTGTACATACGCTTTCCGGGTGCGTCGAACGCGCATCGTCCCCCCTCCCGATGCGCCCGACCCGGTAACGTCCCGAGTTTACACGCTCGCCGGCTGCTGCACGAGGCGCAGGACGGAGCCCTGCCGTCCCTTCACGACCTGCAGCTGCGCGCTGACCCGCTGCCTGAGTTCCGGTACATGGCTCACCAGGCCCACCACGCGGCCGCCGCTCCTCAGCCCCTCGAGCGCATCCATGACCTGCTCGAGCGCCTGGTCGTCGAGCGAGCCGAACCCCTCGTCGACGAACAGGGTCTCGATGTCGAGTCCACCCGCCTCCTGCTGCACGACGTCCGCCAGTCCGAGCGCCAGCGCCAGCGAGGCCATGAAGGACTCGCCTCCCGAGAGGGTCGAGGTGTCCCGCCGGTTGCCCGTCCAGCCGTCGATCACGTTCAGGCCCAGCCCCGATCGCTTGTTGCCCGCGGTGGCGTCACTGTGGACCAGCTGGTAGCGGCCGTCGGACATCTGCAGGAGGCGCTCGGTGGCCGCCGCCGCCACCTGCTCGAGCCTCGATGCGAGCACGTAGGTCGCGAGGGACATCTTGTAGAGGTTCTCCCCGCCACCGCGTGCGGTGTCGGCGACGGCGGCAACCAGGTGCGCCCGTTCGCGCAGGGGCACGACGTCGCGCTCGAGGTCCGCGAGCTGCCGGGCGTACGTCTCGAGCTGGGCGACGGACTGCCCGAGCACCTCCGCGCGGATCCCGGCCCGGTGCGCCCGGATCCGGAGGTCCTCGGCAGCGGCGGCGGCGCGTTGTTCGCCGTCCTCGGACGGCGGTTCGACGCCGTCACGTTCCTCGAGGAGGGTCTCCTGGATTGCCGGGTCCTCCCAGGCGGCGTCGAGGCGATGGCCCCGGATCTCATGGTCCCTGACCTCCTGCTCGATCCGCGCACGGCCGTCCGCGGGCAGGAGCGCGGCGCGGGCCTCCGCCGCCGAGGCGAAAGCGGTGGCGAGCAGCGCCTCGTCGAGGCGCTTCCGGTCGTCGGCCCGGCGGGCGGCGGCACGGGCGACGTCGTCGAGCGAGTCCCTCACGGCTTCGAGACGGTCGTGGGCCCGCTGTACCTGCCCGATGCGCTCCGCCAGCGACGTCGCCGCGGACTGCAGACCCGCGAGCCGCTGCACCAGGGCGTCCTCCTGATCGAGGAGCGACGCCCTGCGCGACTCGGCAGCCGCCCGTCCCGCCCGGAGCTCGTCCCGCAACCTGCCCGCCGTGTCCTCCTCCACGACGGACGTCCGGATGCGCTCCTCGACGGCCGAACACTCGGCGGAGGCCGCCTCGGCGTCGTCGACCCTGCCGCGGGCCGCCAGGGTCGCCGCGGCCGCGTCCTCCGGCGAGGCCACACCTCCGCGGGCGGCGAGGTCGGCCGCCTCGAGCCGCAGCCGGTCACGTACCTCCCGGGCGTCGTCGCGGGCCTTCTCGGCCCGGGACTGCACGCGGCGCGCCGCCTGCTCCTCCTCCAGGGTGATCCGGGTCCCGCCCGGGGAGGTCACGGGTGCGGGGTGCTCGGGGCTGCCGCACACCGGGCACGGCTGTCCGTCCCGGAGTTGCTCGGCGAGTTCCTCTGCGGACTGCTCGAGGCGGAGCTGCAGCGTGTCGAGCCACTCGGTCTTCCGCTGCAGGAATTCCTCCGACGCCGCCTCGGAGGCGGCCTCGGCCTCGGTACGACGCCCGGCCGCCGCGCGGTACCGGCGGACGACCTCCTCGGCGGCCGCTGCCGCGGCGAGATCGGCACGCAGGTGCGTCAGCCCGTCGGCCGCCAGGCGCAGCGGGACGAGGCTCTCGGTGTCCGCGGCACGCGTGCGCTGCAGCCGGGCGATGGCCTCGACGGTGTCCCCGATGCGCAGGTCGAGGCCGTCGAGGGCTGCGGCCTCGGACTGCAGTGCCGCCCGGACCTCGAGCAGCCGGTGCTCGTCCGGCAGGGCTGCGCGCAAGACGCCCAGCGTCGACGACGACGCCGTGCACGCGTCGACCAACGCGTTCCGCGGGAGGACGTCGGTGGCGAGGAGGCCGGGATCGAGGAACTCGGCGGCGGTGATGTCATCCTGCAGGTCGTCGAGGGCCTTCCGGTGCAGGGAGCGGGCCCGTTCGACAGCACGGGCGCCGTCGTCGTCGAGGTCGAGCAGGGCCGCGAGGACCTGCGCCTGGTCGTGGCGACGCAGGGACGCGGTGAGGCGGTCCGTCTCCGCCGCGCGGCCGTCGTGCTCGGCGCGTTGCACGCGGAGCCGGGCCAGGTCCCCGAACCGGCTCCGCCGTCGTCGGATCTCCGCCAGCGTGCCGTCCGCGAGGGCGCTCGCCTCCGCCAGCTCGAGGCTCTCGAGCGCTGCGACGTCCCGCTGCTCCGACAGGGCTGCGGTCATGGCCTGCAGCGACACCGCCCCGTCGGTTCCCGCGTCGAGGGCGTCCCCGGTGCCGCCGACGTCGTGGCGCTGGGCCTCGTCGACGGCACGGAGGAGGAGGTGCCGCTGGCGGCCCTCCTGCTCCGCGAGCTCCCGGCCGACGCGCTGGCTCTCCTCGGTGAACAGGCGTTCGAGATCCTCGAAGCGCGTCGTCGAGAAGAGCCTCTGCAGCAGGTCCCGCCTCGGCTTGGCATCGGCACGCAGGAAGGCCGCGAAGTCACCCTGGGGCAGCATCACCACCTTGGTGAACTGTTCCTTGTCCATGCCGAGGAGCCCCTGCAGCTCGAGCCCGGCCTCGTCGTTGCGGGCGGACTTCTGCACCCAGTCGGAGCCGATGCGCTCGCTGAGGAGCGTGCGTGCCTGCTCCGTCGTCGTACCGCCGCCCCGCCGCGACGGGCGGTCCCAGGCCGGTGACCGCACGACCCGGAAGCGTCGGTCGGCGACGGAGAACTCGAGGGAGACCTCCGGGGCCACGCTCTCGGCCGCGTGATCGCTGCGCAGCCTCTTGGCGGCCTGGCGCGCCCCGGGAACGGAACCATAGAGCGCGAAGCACACGGCGTCGAGCACACTCGACTTCCCCGCACCGGTGGGGCCGTTGAGGAGGAACAGGCCCTGCGCCGACAGCGTGTCGAAGTCGACGCTCTGCCGGTCGGCGAAGGGCCCGAACGCCTGGATCTCGAGGTGGTGCAGTCTCACGGAGGCTTCCTACCGTTCGTGGGCGAGGCTGAGGGCGGTATCGACCGTCTGCCGGACGAGCGCCTGCTCCTCCGGCGAGGCCTTCCGGCCGCGCACGTGCTCGAGGAATCCACAGCAGATGTCGGCGTCGTCCCGGGCGCCGGCGATCCGCTCGCTGTACGTCCGGGCGTCGCTGCCGGCTCCTCCCTCGGGGTCGAAGGCGAGCACGAGCGTGTCGGGGAACCGCGACCGCAGGCGCTCCATGGCGCGGGCCGGGCGCTCGGGATCGGTGAGCGTGACGTGGCAGTAGGCCGTCTCCGCCCACTCGAGGTCGGCACGGCCGAGCAGGTCGTCGAGCCGGCCGCTGAGGACCGCGAGCTCCCGCGGGGCGGGCCACTCGACCGCGCGGACGTCGCGCACCCCGTCCGCGTCCACCTCCAGGAGCCAGGCCCCCTTGTGCTGGTCGACCTCCGAGAAGGAGTAGGCGAGGGGCGAGCCCGAGTACCGCACGGTGTCGGAGAGCCGCTGCCTGCCGTGGAGGTGGCCGAGCGCGCTGTAGTCGAAGCCGTCGAAGAGGTACAGCGGCACGGCACCGAGTCCGCCGATCGCGAGGTCGCGTTCGCTGTCCGTGGGAGCCCCGCCGGCGGCGAAGGTGTGCGCCATGACGACCGACACGACGCGCCGGCCGGCCGCCCGCCGTGCGAGGTCCTCCCGGATGCGGTCGAGGGCGGCGCCGGTCACGGCCGTGTGCGTCGCGGCGTCCGCCTGCAGGGCGTCGGCGACCACGCGGGGCTCGAGGTAGGGGACGCCGTAGACGGCGAGTTCGGCGCCCTCGCCGAGCGGCCACGTCACCGGGATCGCGATGTCCTCGACGCGCGTGCGGAGGTGCACCCCCCCGCGGGAGAACAGGCGCCCGCCGAACCCCAGCCGGGTCGCCGAGTCGTGGTTACCGCTGCTGAGCACCACCTGCGCGCCGGCGACGGTGAGGCGGTCCAGCGCCTCGTCGAGGAGCGCGACGACGTCGACGGCGGGCAGGGCGCGGTCGTAGACGTCCCCCGCCACGAGGACGACGTCGACGGCCTCCTCGCGGACCGTCTTCTCGAGGCTGTCGAGGAAGATCCGCTGGGCGTCGAGCATCCCCGTGCCGTGGAAGGAACGGCCCAGGTGCCAGTCGGACGTGTGCAGGATCCTCATGAATTTCACGCTACCGCCGCACGCCGACATTGTCGGCATCAGCGCGCGGCGGGCTCCGCGGGGTTCCTAGCGGACCGGTCCCGTCGTCCCCGGGGCGTCCTCGCCGGAGGGCGCCTGCGGGCCGCCGTGCCCGGGGGTGTCGAAGAACGACGCCGCGTCGCCGTCCGGGCGGTCCGTGTCCTGCGCGGTCGCGTCCCCGTCGAGCGGGCCGTGCTGGTCGGCGGGCGCGGCGGCGGGGGCCTTCCCTGCGTCGCGTGCACCGGTGGCACCGTTCGCCGAGTCGATGCTCCGGTAGATCAGTCCCGCGATCAGGCCGCCGACGATCGGGGCGGCCCAGAACAGCCACAGCTGCTCGAGCGCCCACGACTCGGCGAACACGGCCGAGGCGGTGGCGCGGACGGGGTTGAGGGCGCCGTTCGTGACCGGCAGGAGGAACGAGAGCAGCCCCGCGTAGGTCAGGCCGACGGCGAACGGGGCGAGGTCGCGCCGGGCGTGCCGGGAGCCGGCCCCGAGGAAGACCGCCACGAGGAGTGCCGTGGCGACCACCTCGAGCAGGAAGGCGCTGGTCAGGGGGAACTGGGCGGCCGAGTGCTCGTCGAAGCCGTTGGAGGCCGAGCTGAAGAATCCGCTGATGTCGGTGAGCTGCGCATTGGCGCTGAGCACGAGCCAGATGAGCCCGGACGCCGCGACGGCGCCGAGTACCTGGGCCACGACGTACGGGGCGACGGACTTCCAGTCGGTGCGGCCGGCCACGGCCGAACCGAGGGTGATCGCGGGGTTGAAGTGTCCGCCCGAGACGTACCCGAAGGCGATCATCGCGGCGACGACGGCGAAGCCGAACACGAGCGTGGGCTGGAGCGCGGTCTCCGTGGCCAGCATGGTCGCACCGAGTCCGGCGAGGAGGACGAGGAACGAACCGACGCCCTCGGCGATCGAGCGGGCGGCCAGGCCGGGGGCCCGCACCGCGTGCTCGGACACACCCGTGGAGAACTCACCGGGGGGTGGGGACACGGCGGTGGAGGACGCGGCGGTGGAGGACGCGGCGTCCGCCGTCGCTCCGGCCGGCGTCGTGGGGGAGGTCATGGAAGCGGGATCCTTCGGTCGTGCTGCAGGGGACTGCCCGGTGCCCGGGCCGCCGACAAGCCTTCCATCCTAGTCTGCATGGCGGCTGGGAGAGGGTGCGCCGACCGACCCGGACGGGCTCCCTAGACTGGGACGGTGACGACCCACAGCTCCGACGACGCAGGCACCGCCGCTCCGACCACGACCGCCGCCGGGGACGGCCCGATCGGCTATGAGGACCGCGTCCTCGGGTGCCTCCTCGGCACGATGGCCGGCGACGCGTACGGCGTCCTCTCCGCGGCGGGGGACGATCCCGACGCCGCCCTCGAGGATCCCGGGGCGCTGGTGGTCTCCGACGCGACGCAGCTCACGCTGTACACCGTGGACGGCCTGATCGACGCGCTGGAATGGGCGAACGACGGCGTCGCCGCGGACGAGACGGCCTGCCTGTGGCTCGCCTACCTGCGCTGGCTGGACCGGCAGGGCGAACACCTCCCGGCCGGCGCTCCGGCGCCGCCCGCGCGGTGGCTGGACCGCCAGGAGGACCTGCTGCCCGTCCACGACGCCGATCCCGACACCGTGCGCGCACTCCTCACCGGCGAGATGGGGACCCGGTCGCGGCCCCTCAACCTGCAGGCGCAGGGCGCCGGGGCGCTGATGCGCTCCGCCCCCTTCGGACTGGTGCCCCGCATCCCGGCGAGCATGGTCGAGCGGCTGACGGTCGACGGCGCGGCGCTCACCCACGGTTCCGCCGCGGCACGGGGCTCCGCCGCCCTCTTCAGCGGCATCATCCGGTCGATCGTCATCGAGGGCGTCGGCCTCCAGGAGACGGTCGGGGCCGTCCGCGCGGAGGAGCACCACCTGGCCCCCGGCGTCGGACCGACCGACCGACCGGCCGACGGCACCCTGGGCGACGGCCCGGACCGCGGGACCGCAGCTGGAAGGACGACGGCGGCCGGGACGTTCGAGGCGGCACTGCAGGCGGCGCTCGAGGGCGCGGCGGCATCGCCGGCGCCCCGGGCACAGCTGGCGGCGGCGCTGGCCCATGCGGCGGCAGCGGGCAGGCCGGATGCCTCGCCGGTGGTCGCGGCGTCCCTGGCAGGCGCGATCATCGGCGCACTCCACGGCACGCAGGCCCTTCCCCCCGCCTACCTCGACGCTCCCGGCCTGCCGGCGGTCGTCAGGACGATGGCGCGCACCCTGCTCACCGCGACCACCGGTTCCTGACGCGATGCACCCGACGGAGGGGACGCCCGGGGGACGCCTGTCGGGCCGCCCGGGGTGGGATCCCGGGGCGCTCCCCCGGCTGACGGGCCGTCGCATCCTCGTCACGGGCGGCAATGCGGGCCTGGGCTACTTCGCCTGCGAGCAACTGGCGGGCGCCGGGGCGAGCGTGGTCCTCGCCGCGCGGAGCAGCGACAGGGCGGGCCGGGCCATGGACGCCATCCGCGACCGGCACCCCGACGCCGACGTCGCGTTCCAGTCCCTGGACCTGGCCGACCTGTCGTCGGTCCGGGACGCCGCCGCGGCCATCGCGGCGGGCCCGCCGCTGGCCGGACTGCTCGCGAACGCGGGCGTGGTCGGTTCGGCGGAACGCCGTACGACGGCGGACGGCTTCGAGCTGCAGTTCGGCACCAACCACCTGGGTCACTACGCCCTGATCGCCTCGCTCCTGCCGGCGCTCTCCCCCGCAGGCACCCGGATCGTCCATCTGGGGAGCATCAGCCACCGCTGGGCGCGCCTGACGCCGTCGTCCCTCCAGCCGTCGTCGTACCGTAATGCGAGCGCGTACGCGACGTCGAAGCTGGCCGTCATGGCGTTCGGCTTCGAACTCGCGCGCCGCCTCCACCTGACCGGCAGTGCCGCGACGAGCGTCGTGGCGCATCCGGGGTTCGCCCTCGGCATGCTCACGCCGCCCAGGCCCGGCGTCGAGGCCCACAAGCCCGCCCCCGGGTGGAGGCGTCGACTGATGGAGCCGGTCGCGCAGGGGAAGGACGACGGCGCATGGCCTCTCGTGCGGGCCACGGTCGACGCCGGCATCCCGAACGGCGCCTACTGCGGCCCCGACGGCTGGTTCCAGCTCAAGGGGCGGCCCGGGCTCGTCCCCGCGGAGCCGCGTGCCCGTGAGAGCAATGCCGCGTCGCGGCTCATCGACCTCTCGGCGAGGCTCACGGGGATCGGCCTGCGCTTCTGAGGCACGGCGCCTACTGGCTGGCAGCCGGCCACCGCCCGCCCGTCATCTGCAGGAACTCGGCCTCCGACAGGACCTCGATGGCCTGGCCCCGCTCGTGCAGCTCGAGCACGCGGCGCGCCTTGCCGGTCACACGCCCGTTGCGCAGGTCCGAGGCGACGAAGCCGTCGCCGACCACCAGCACGGTCGTCCTGCGCGTGACGGAACTCGCCGGTTGAGCCCCGAGCCGCGCAGCGCGCTCCTTGGCCTGCGGACGCGGGATGCCGAGGTTCCCGGTGAAGACCACCGTCTGTCCGTAGAGCGGATGCCGCGGGTCGGCCTGGGCGTTCGCATGCGGGTTCTCGCCCTCCTCCGGCCAGCCCGCCCAGCCCCCGGAGGACGTCCCGCGTTCGAGCGCCGTCCGCGTGGCCTTCGACAGCTCGTCCACGCCCGGCGCGTACGGCTCGGCGCGCGACAGGGGCAGGCTGTGATGGCCGAGCACGTCCTCGACGGTGGAGGCGCCGTACCGGCGGGCGATGTCGATCATGATGCCGGCGCAGGCGCGGGCGTCCTCGACGGCGTCGTGGTGGTTGACCAGCGGGACACCGGCGGCCTCCGCGACGAAGGGCAGGGAGTAGGAGGGCAGGGAGTAGCTCCTGCGCGAGAGCACGACGGTGCAGGCGTAGTCCCAAGCGGGTCCGGCCAGGGCCGATACCTCGAGTGCGGAGCGGATGACGCCGAGGTCGAAGGCCGCGTTGTGGGCGACCAGCACGTCGGAGCCGATGAAGCCGCCGATCTCCGGGAACAGGTCGCCGAACCGGGGGGCGTCCTCGACCATGGTCGAGGTGATGCCGTGGATCGCGATGTTGCGGGAGTCGAAGGAGTCGTGTCCGACGGGCGGCCGCATGAGCCAGGATGCTTCCTCGACGATCCGCCCGTCCCTGACCTTGGTCAGGCCCACGGCGCACGGGGACCCGCGGAATCCATTCGCCGTCTCGAAGTCGATGGCCGTGAACGCGATTCCCACCTCGTCAGTTTACCGCCGCCGGCTGCGCGTTAACGCAACGTTCATCGCGGAGGCGGCCCATCCCCGGGCATCCGGCCCTACCCTGAACCATGGCCCGTATCGACAGCTCCCGCAGGTGGTACCTCTTCGACTATGGGAACGTGATCTCCACGGCCCCTACGCCCCAGGACTGGGACCTGCTCGCGGAAGCGACCGGGGCGCAGGACCTGCAGGGGTCCACCTCCGCCTACTGGCAGCACCGCTACGCCTACGACGCGGGATCCCTCACCTCCGAGGAGTACTGGTCGCTGGTGTGCGGCGAGCGCGTGGAACGGGTGCGGTCCGCCTGGCTCGACGTCCTCGACGGCAACCAGTGGTCGCATCCCAACCTCGAGACCCTCGACGTCCTGGAGGACCTGGACTCCCGGGGTGAACAGCTCGCGCTGCTGTCGAACATGCCGGCGGCCATGGTGTCGCAGCTCTCCTCCGCACCGTGGACGCGGCTCTTCCGGCACCTCTTCTTCAGTTCGTCCCTGAGGCTGGTCAAGCCCTCCCCCGCGATCTTCGAGCACGTCCTGGCCGAACTGTCGGTCGACGCGGCCCAGATCACCTTCGTCGACGACGCCCCCGCCAACATCGCGGCGGCCCGTGCCCTCGGCATCGACGCCCGGCTGTTCGAGGCGTCGTCCGATCTGTCCCGGGTGCTGCAGTCGGCGGACGCCGGGGTCCCGACGGCGCGCAGGTAGGCCGGCACGGGCCGGCAGGGACCGGGCCGGCAGGAACCCGGAGGAGCACCGGGTGCGCGGGTCAGCCCGCCGGGACGGGAGCCGAGCCCGGATCCCGGCCTGTATCCCGGCCGGGGAGGAGGAAGTCGAGGACCGCCTCCATGCCCTGGACGTCGGCCGTCCAGTCGGGCCGGCGGAAGTCCTCCCGGGCGAGCAGCAGGTTCTGCTGCGTCTGCACCTCACCCCGGCGGGCCTCGACGAGTGCTGTCCCGTTCAGGGAGTAGCCGAGGCGCCGGGACACGCCGAGCGACGCCCTGTTCCAGTCGGCCGCCTCCGAGACGGCGGACGTCGCGCCGAGGTGGTCGAACGCGCACTGCAGCACGGCGGCCCGCATCTCGGTGCCGAGGCCCTGCCCGTGCATCGAACGCGTGAGCCACGAGCCCGATCCGACGCGGCGCAGGAGCGGGAACCGCCGTGCCATGAGGTCCTGGACGCCGATGATGCGGCCCTGGTGCAGCACGGCGAAGTTGATCGTCCAGTCGTCGGGGCCGACGCCGGCCCGGGTCCTCCACTGGTGCCGCGCCGTCTCGGGGACGAGGACGTCGCGTGGCGCATCGGTCCAGGGGAAGCTGAACGGCATCTCGGCGGGATCGTGGATCCCCTCGAGGACGGCGTCGACGAGCTCCGGCAGGTGCTCGTCACGCACCGGCGTCAGGACGAGGCGCGGCGTCGTGATGACGAGCCCGAACAGCGGCCACACGCGGACCAGCGGGTCCGCGCCGCCCGCCGTCGCCGCCCGCGGGATCACCGGGCCCGCTTCGCCGCCCGGTGCTTGCGCACCTTCGTGACGACGAAGTAGACGGCGAACAGCACGACGGCGACGATCACGATCTTCTGGAAGGTGTTCGCGTACTGCTCGACGATGTGCCAGTTCTCCCCCAGGTAGAACCCGGCCATCACGAAGATCGTGTTCCAGATGAGACTCCCGGCCGTGGTGAGCAGCAGGAACTTGCCCAGCGGCATGCGCTCGATCCCGGCGGGGATCGAGACGAGGCTCCGGAAGAGCGGGATCATCCTGCCGAAGAAGACGGCCCGGTAGCCGTGGCGCTCGAACCACGCCTCCACCCGGTCCACGTCCTCGAGGTCGATGAGCGGGACCTTGGACACGAGCCGCCTCATGCGGTCACGTCCCAGCCAGGCCCCGAGCGCGTAGAGCGCGTACGCGCCGACCACGGAGCCGAGGGTGGTCCAGAGGATCGCCTCGAACAGCGAGAAGTTCCCGCGGCTCGCAGTGAAGCCGGCCAGCGGCAGGATGACCTCGCTCGGCAGGGGCGGGAAGAGGTTCTCCAGCGCGATGGCGAGCCCTGCCCCGGGGGCGCCGATGGTCTCCATGAGGTTCACGGCCCAGTCGGTGACGGCGCTGAGGGCCGAGCCGTCCGACGACGTGGTCGCCGTCGGCACCTGAAGGGCCTGGGCGGCCTGGACTGTCTGGATGATGCTCACGGTGATTTCCGTCCCTCTACTGGTCCGTCCTGGTGGGCGGCATGCGTGCCGTCCGGGCTGGTGGTGCTCATGTGGATGCTCCGCCGTGGGCGGTGCCGCGGGGTGTTCAGCGGAGTGCCTCGACGAGGTGCGGCAGCAGCGCCCTGAATGCGATGCCCCGGTGGCTGATGGCGTTCTTCTCGGCCGGTGCGAGCTCGGCACAGCTGCGGTCCAGTCCCTCGGGTACGAGGATGGGATCGTAGCCGAAGCCGCCCGTGCCCCGCGGGGCGGTCAGCAGCGATCCCCGCAGTTCGCCTCGCTCGGTGGAGCTGCCGGGGGACGCTCCGGGAGGGTACGCGAGGGCCGCGGCACAGACGAAGGCCGCGCCCCGCCGCTCGTGCGGGATGTCGGCGAGCTGTGCCAGGAGGAGTTCGAGGTTCGCGGCGTCGTCGCCGTGCCGCCCGGCCCAGCGTGCCGAGAAGATCCCCGGGGCGCCGCCGAGGACGTCGACGGCGAGGCCCGAGTCGTCGGCCACGGCGAGCAGGCCGGTGGCAGCGGCCACCTGCTCCGCCTTGAGCAGCGCGTTCTCCTCGAAGGTCACGCCGCTCTCCACCACGTCCGGTGCACCCGCGGTCTCGGCGTCGACGACCTGCGTGTCGACGTCGAGCCCGGGCACCTGCCCGCGCAGCAGCTCGCGCAGCTCCCTCAGCTTCCCGGCGTTCCGGGTGGCGAGGACCAGCCGGGGCCGTGGCGCGTCAGACACCGGAGGAGTCCCGGAGGGTGTCGATCTGGATCTGCGCGAGCTGCGCGGTGCCGAGGAGGGCGAGGTCCAGCAGGGCGTCGAGCTCCGCGCGGTCGAACGGCGCGCCCTCCGCCGTGCCCTGCACCTCGACGAACTTGCCCGAACCGGTGACCACGACGTTCATGTCCGTCTCCGCGCGCACGTCCTCGACGTAGGGCAGGTCGAGCATGGGGACGCCGTCGATGATGCCCACGCTGATGGCGGCGACCGTGTCGGTGAGCGGGGACGCCGAGGCGGGGATGAGCTTCTTGTCCTTGGCGTACCGGATGGCGTCGGCGAGGGCGACGTACGCGCCGGTGATCGCGGCGGTCCGCGTCCCGCCGTCGGCCTGCAGGACGTCGCAGTCGAGGACGATCGTGTTCTCCCCCAGCGCCTTGGTGTCGATGATGGAGCGCAGCGAGCGGCCGATCAGCCGCGAGATCTCGTGGGTCCTGCCGCCGATCCTGCCCTTGACGGACTCGCGGTCCGAGCGGGTGTTCGTGGCGCGCGGGAGCATGGCGTACTCGGCGGTCACCCAGCCCTTGCCCTCCCCCTTGAGCCAGCGGGGCACCCCGCTGGTCAGGCTCGCCGTGCAGAGGACCCGCGTGTTCCCGAATTCGATGAGCGCCGACCCCTCGGCCTGCTTGGACCAACCGCGCGTGATGCTGATGTTGCGCAGCTGGTCGGGCGTCCTGCCGTCCGCGCGCAGCACAGGAGTCCGGGTAGTGGCGGAGGGCGGCACGGGCGTGGAGTTCGCGGAAGTCATGATTTCCAGTCTAGACGCGGGCGCCCCGGAGGGCGTCCCGCGATCGGGTACGGCGGACCGGTGCGGGCCCTGCCGGGGCGTGCGTCACACCGTGTAGGAGACGCCGGCGACGGCGACGGCGAGGTGGCCCTCGTAGCTCTCCCTGGCCTCGCTCACGGCGACGTTGGCGTCGTTCCAGACCGGGAGGTGGGTCAGCAGGAGGCGCTTGGCGGACGCGCGGGTCGCGACGTCGCCCGCGCGCTTGCCCGTGAGGTGCACGCCGGTGATCGCGTCGTCCCGGCCCTCGTGGAAGGCGGCCTCGCACAGGAAGACGTCGGCGTCCCGGGCCGCGTCCACCAGTCCGTCGCAGGCGTCGGTGTCCCCCGAGTAGGCGAGGACATGCGGGCGGGGGGTGCCCCCGGCATCCGCCTCGGTCACCTCGACCCGCAGCGCGTAGGCCTCCTCGATGGGGTGCAGGACCCGGTAGGGCGTGATCGTGAAGGGACCCACGGACACCGCGGAACGGTCCTCCCACGAGCGGAAGTCGAAGTCCTCGTGCATCCCCGGATCGAGGTCGAGGCCGTAGGCACTGGCCATCCGGTCCGCCGTCGCCGCCGGACCCCAGACGGGGATGCGGGGCAGACCCCAGCCCGAGGGGTCCCAGTGGACGGCGACGTGGAGACCGCACAGGTCCATGCAGTGGTCGGGGTGGAGGTGGGAGAGGAACACGCCGTCGATCTCGCGCAGGTCCATGTACCGCTGGAGGGCCCCGAGGGAGCCGTTGCCCAGGTCGAGGAGGATGCGCCACGTGCGCCCCTCCCATTCGGCGCTCAACAGGTAGCAGGACGCCGGGGACTGGGGGCCGGGGAAGGATCCGCTGCAGCCGACGATGGTGAGTTTCATGCCGGCGGGAACCCGGCGGCGATCATCTCGGGCGTGATCCGCGCGAGGCTGCCGGTCGGGTACTGGGCGGCGACGTGGTCGACGTGCTGGACGCTGAGCACCTCGGGTCCCAGGAAGCGGCGCGCGAGCACCTCGAAGCCCGCGGCGTCGCCCGTGGCGATGAAGCGGTGCACGGCGGGCGCCGTGCCGGTCCGCTCGAGGTCGTGGGAGACGAGGGCCCGGTACACGTCCTTGGCGGTCTCCTCCGCACTGGAGACGAGGGTCACGGCGTCGCCCATGACGTAGGAAATGACGCCCGTCAGCAGCGGGTAGTGGGTGCAGCCGAGGACGAGCGTGTCCACGTCCGCGTCCTTCAGGGGCGCGAGGTACTCCTCGGCCGTCCTCAGCAGCGCCGGGCCGCCTGTGATGCCGGCTTCCACGAACTCGACGAAGGCAGGGCAGGCCACGGACGTGACGTCGAGGTGCGGCGCGGCGGCGAAGGTGTCGTCGTAGGCGCGGGACCCGACGGTGGCGCTCGTGCCGATGACGCCGATCCGGCCCGACCGGGTGGACGCCACGGCGCGGCGCACGGCGGGCTGGATGACCTCGATCACGGGGATGCCGTAGCGGGCGGTGTAGCGTTCCCGCGCGTCGCGGAGCACGGCCGCGGACGCCGAGTTGCAGGCGATGACCAGGAGTTTCACGCCGGAGTCGACGAGTTCGTCCATCACGCCCAGCGCGTGGGCGCGCACCCGGGCGATCGGGAGCGGCCCGTAGGGACCGTTCGCCGTGTCGCCGACGTACATGATGGACTCGTGCGGGAGCTGGTCGATGACGGCTCGTGCGACGGTCAGTCCCCCGACGCCGGAGTCGAAGATGCCGATGGGCGCTGCGCTGCGGTCGGGGTTCGCTGGCTCTGGGCTCATGATCCTCCGAGAATATGGCGTGCCGCCGACGAAAACTATTCGCCGATCCGTGGGTTTTGTCACAGCCCGTCGCCCACCCGCACGTTCCTGCCGCTGTCCGGGCGCTGTCCGGGTGCTGTCCCGTGCGCTCCGTAGACGATTCCGCCACGGTTCGGGGTCAGCGCTGCAGCCGGGCCGCCTTCAGCATCGCCTGCACGAGCGACTCCTGGAGCCACGTGATGAAGTTGTACACCAGCGCGAGGTAGGACTCGACGTCGTCGACGTCCTTGGAGTCCGCGACGTCGTGGAGCCGTTCGGCGTCCTCCTCCGTCTCGATGCTGAGCCGATCGGCCAGGACCAGCCGGACGTCGTTGAGGGCCTGCGCCAGGAGGCGCGCCTGCTCGTCAGTGAGCGCGATCGGGTTCGACTCGATCGCGAGGGCGCTGCTGCGCAGGGCACCGATCTTCTGCTCCCGCAGCGACCGCTCGGTCAGGCGACGGAAGGCGAGCGCCTCGTCGTCGTCCCCGCGGACGGCGTCGGGCAGGAGGCGGCGGACCGCCGAGTCGTCGGGGGCCGTGGACTCGGCATCGACACCGGACATGCCCACGAGGGCGGCCAGCGGATCGTCGCTGGGACCCGTCTCGGGTTCGAGCATGGAGATGACGTCGTCGAGCAGGGCTCCGAGGAGGCGCGCCTCACCCGGTTCCAGCGCTCCGGTGATACCGCGGCGCGTCGATTTGAACGGTTTCGCCATCGGGCCTACTCGCTTCCGCTCTTCTCGAAGGTGGCCCACAGTCCGTAGGAGTGCAGGGCGACGGTGTCCTGCTCCACCTTCTCGCGGCTGCCGGAGACGACGGCGGAACGGCCCTGCTCGTGGACCTCGAGCATCAGGGTGCGCGCCTTGGCCTCGCTGTAGCCGAAGTACGTCTGGAAGACGTAGCTCACGTAGCTCATGAGGTTCACGGGGTCGTTCCAGACCACCACGACCCAGGGCTGGTCGAGGTCGGTCTTCTCGGCCGTCCGCGTCTCTTCCAGGGTGTCGGTGCCGGTTGCAAAGCCTACGGTCATCCCCTCAGTCTAGGTCGCTCCGCCCCGACCCGTTGCCCGGGTACTCGCACCCCGGGCACACCGCTATCGTTTTGAGGGTGACCAACGCCCTGACCACCGATCCGTCCGACGCTGCCGGTGCGGTGCCTCCCGCCGTGAACATGCCCAACAGCGCGCTCTTCACCGACCAGTACGAGCTCACGATGCTGCAGGCCTCGCTGCACTCGGGGGCCGCCCACCGCCGGTCGGTGTTCGAGGCCTTCGCACGCCGCCTGCCGGCGGGCCGGCGCTACGGCGTCGTCGCGGGGACCGGACGCCTGCTGGAGGCCCTCGAGACCTTCCGGTTCGACGACGCGCAGCTCGCGTTCCTCGGCGACCACGGGATCGTCGACGACACCACCCTCGCCTTCCTGGCCGGTTTCCGGTTCACCGGCTCCATCTCGGGGTACGCGGAGGGTGAGGCGTACTTCCCGAACTCGCCGATCCTGACGGTGGAGTCCACGTTCGCCGAGGCCTGCATCCTCGAGACGCTCGTCCTCTCGATCCTCAACCACGACAGCGCGATCGCCTCCGCCGCATCGCGGATGACGGGCGCGGCCGCCGGACGCCCCTGCATCGAGATGGGGTCGCGCCGCACGCACGAGGAAGCCGCCGTCGCCGCCGCCCGCGCCGCGATCATCGGCGGTTTCGCGAGCACGTCCAACCTGGAGGCGGGCCGCCGGTACGGCCTCCCGACCGTCGGCACGGCCGCCCACTCGTTCACACTCCTGCACGATTCCGAGCGTGCCGCGTTCGAGGCGCAGGTCGCCGCGCTCGGCCGGGGCACCTCGCTCCTCGTGGACACGTACGACGTCGAACAGGGCGTCCGCACGGCCGTGGAGGTGGCGGGCCCGGAGCTCGGCGCCGTCCGCCTGGACTCCGGCGACCTCGTCGCCCAGGCCCGCTGGGTGCGGCAGCTCCTGGATGACCTCGGGAACCACACCACCAAGATCCTGGTGACCTCGGACCTGGACGAGTTCGCCATCGGGCTCCTCGCCTCGGCCCCTGTCGATTCCTACGGCGTCGGCACGTCCCTCGTCACGGGCTCCGGGGCGCCGACCGCGGGCATGGTCTACAAGCTCGTGAGCCGGCAGGACGACGAGGGCACCTTCATCTCCGTGGCGAAGGCGGCGAAGAACAAGGCATCGGTGGGCGGGCTGAAGCAGGCACTGCGCAGGCTCGACGAGCACGGGATCGCCCAGACCGAGGTCGTCGGCATCGGGATCAGCCCGGCCAACGACGGCGACGACCGCCCGCTCGTGCAGCAGTTCGTGAAGGACGGCGTCGTCCTGCCCGGCTGGACCGGGCCGGAGGCCGTCCACCGGGCGGCCGAGCGCCACACCCGATCCGTCGCCGAGCTGCCGGGGGCCGTCCGGCGCCTGCAGCGCGGCGAACCCGTCATCCCCACCGAGTACGAGGAGGCAGCATCATGACGCGCGCATTGATCGTCGTGGACGTGCAGAACGACTTCTGCGAGGGCGGTTCGCTCGCCGTGCAGGGCGGCGCCCAGGTCGCGGCCGACATCAGCGACCACATCGACGGGCAGGCCGGCTCCTACGACTACATCGTCGCGACGCAGGACTGGCACATCGACCCGGGGGCGCACTTCTCCGACGAGCCCGACTTCACCGACTCGTGGCCGGTGCACTGTGTCGCCGACACGAGGGGGGCGGAGTTCCACCGCGACCTCGACACGGAGAGCATCGACGCGGTGTTCCGCAAGGGCCAGTTCGAGGCCGCCTACTCGGGCTTCGAGGGCGTCAAGGCGCCCGATGACGAAGTCCCGACCGGGGACCAGAAGCTCGGCGGGGCCACCGAGAGCGACGAGGACCCCATGACCCTCGATGACTGGCTGCAGGACCACGACGTCGACGAGGTCGTGATCGCGGGCCTCACGACGGACTACTGCGTGCGCGCGACGGCCCTGGATGCGCTCCAGGCCGGGTACTCCGTCACGGTGAGGGCTGACCTCGTCCGCGGCGTGCACGAGGACAAATCTGAGGAGGCCCTGGAGGAGCTGGAGGCGGCCGGCGTCGAGCTGACCCGCTAGAGCTCCCGGATGCACGAAGGCCGGGCTGGTGATCCAGCCCGGCCTTCGTCCGTGTGGTCCTACTTCTTGCCGATGAACCAGTCCTGCAGCTTCTGCAGGCGGCGCTGGAGCTGGTCCTCGTTGGCCTGCGCCACGGCGGGCCCGCCGCACTGGCGGCGCAGCTCGGTATGCACCTGGCCGTGCGGCATCCCGGTCCGTGCGGCCCATGCCGACACGTTCTTGGCGAGCTGGCCGCGCAGCTCGGTGAGCTGGCGATGGTCCACCACGAGCGGTTCGGCGGGCGCTGCCGCGTGGCGCGTCTTGCGGCGTGACTGCTGCTCCTGCTGGCGCTGGCGCAGCACCTGGCCCACCTGGTCGGCGTCGAGCAGTCCGGGGATGCCGAGGAAGTCGAGTTCCTCCTCGCTGCCCATCTCGCCGCCGGTCCCGAATTCGCCGCCGTCGAACAGGACGCGGTCGAAGGACGCCTGCGATTCGAGGGCCTCGAACTTCTGCTTCGTGAGGGAGTCCGACGCCTTGTCCTCGCGGTTCGCGGCCTCCATGAGCGCGTCCTCGAGGCCGAATCCCTCGTCGTCCTTCTCGGGACGGTCGAGGGCGTGGTCGCGTTCGAGTTCGAGCTGGTTCGCGAGCGCCATGAGGTTCGGCACCGAGGGCAGGAAGATGGACGCCGTCTCGCCGCGGCGTCGGGCTCGCACATACCGGCCGACGGCCTGCGCGAAGAAGAGTGGGGTCGCGGTCGAGGTGGCGTAGACGCCGACGGCCAGGCGCGGGACGTCGACCCCCTCGGACACCATGCGCACAGCGACCATCCAGCGCTTGTCGCCCGCGGAGAAGTCCTCGATCTTCGAGGACGCCTTCGCGTCGTCGGACAGGATCACGGTCGGGGACTCCCCCGTGATCCGCTTGAGCTGTCCGGCGTAGGCGCGGGCGTCGTCGTGGTCCGTCGCGATGACGAGTCCGCCGGCGTCGTGCACGGTGCGCCGCACCTCGGTGAGCCGCTTGTCGGCGGCGGCGAGGACCGACGGGATCCACTCGCCGGCCGGGTTGAGCGCCGTCCGCCACGCCTGGGCGGTGATGTCCTTGGTCACCGACGCCTCGCCGAGCGACGCCGCCATCTCCTCGCCGCCACTGGTCCGCCAGCGCATCTGGCCCGAGTACGCCATGAACATGACGGGCCGGACCACGTGGTCGCGGAGGGCCTGACCGTAGCCGTAGGTGTAGTCGGCGCGCGAGCGGCGGATGCCGTCGCGGTCCTCGGTGTACTCGACGAACGGGATCGCCGCGGTGTCCGAGCGGAAGGGCGTCCCGGTCAGCGCGAGGCGCCGTGCCGCCGGTTCGAAGGCCTCACGGATGCCGTCGCCCCAGGAGAGTGCGTCGCCGCCGTGGTGGATCTCGTCGAGGATCACGAGGGTGCGGGCGGCCTCCGTCTTCGCGCGGTGCAGCATGGGCTTGCTGGCGACCTGCGCATAGGTCACGGCGACGCCGATGAAGGCACCGCCATGACGGCCGTCCGCGTTCTTGAAGTTGGGGTCGATCGCGAGGCCGACCTTCGCGGCGGCATCGGCCCACTGGCGCTTGAGGTGGTCGGTCGGGGCGACGATCGTGACCCGGTTGACCACGCCGCGATCGACGAGCTCGGTCGCCACCCGCAGGGCGAAGGTGGTCTTGCCCGCGCCCGGGGTGGCCACTGCGAGGAAATCGGTCGGCGATGCGAGGAAATACTTCTCCAGCGCCTCGCTCTGCCACTGGCGCAGCTTGGGGGCCGTACCCCAGGCCGCGCGCTCCGGATATGCGGGGGGCAGGGCTGCGCCGGCACCGAACAGGGTGTCATTACTCACGCCGGGACAGTACCTTCCATTGACTTTCTGGGGGCGAGACCGGGACCGTCATCGGATGACCTGGCCCCTCTCAGACCCGAAACTATACCCGCTGCCGTGAACACCCACAGAGCCAGCCAGATCGCAACGAAGGTCGGCACGTGCCCCGGGTCCGCGGGGTCGTGCAGCAGCGCGAAGAGGGCACCGGCCCCGGCTGTCCCTGCGACGCCGCCGAGCTGGTCGGAGATCTGCAACGCGGCCGAATTGCGCCCCTGCTCGGCGGGCGCCGAGAGCTTCAGCACCAGCACGGAGGTGCTGGAGAGCGTCATCCCCATGGCGAAGCCCGACAGTCCCCACACCACGGCCAGCACCCACAACGGGGCTTCCACGGCCGTCGCGAGGGCGAAGCCGCCGAGCGACAGCGAGAGGATGGAGGACCCGGCGACGAGCAGCCACCGGCGATTGAACGTCACCCGCGCCTGGACGTAGGAGCCGGCGCTCCAGCCGAGCGCACCGGCGCTCAGCGTGAGCCCGGCGGTTCCCGGATCGATGTCCCTCGAATTCACGAGCATCAGGGGGATGAACGCCTCCGTCCCGAAGAAGGCGATGTTCACGATGCCGCGTGTCGCGATGATGCTCGGCAGCCCCCGGGCGAGGACGAGGGTGCCCCTGGGCAGGAGCGGGGGCAGGACGAGGAGGGCGACGACGACGCCCGCGACGGACAGGACCACGAGGCCCGCCACGGTCGCCGCATCGGGGTCCTGCGTGTCCGCGAGCCGTACGACGCCCCACTGGGCGGCGAAGACGCCCCCGGCCAGGGCGACGCCGCGCAGCACCCGGCTCTTCGCGGGGCCCGTCTCGGTCGCCTCCATAGGACCGAGCTTCCTCGTCTTCGGCCACACGATCACGACGGCGGCGAGCACCACCGGGGCGACGCCGAGGAACACCCAGCGCCACCCGAAGTTCTCCGTGACGAATCCCGCGACCACGGGACCGATCAGCGCAGGCAGCACCCATGCGGCGGCGAGCCAGCCGAACACGACCGGCTGCGCCTTCTGGGGGAAGGATCGTCCGATGACGACGTACACCGCCACGATCATGAAGCCCCCGCCGAGACCGGACACCGCGCGGCCCACCGTGACCAGCCAGAAGTCCGGAGCCGCTCCCGCTGCGAGGAGTCCGAGGATCATCAGGCCCAGCCCGACGGCGAGGGCGGGCCGGGGGCCCTTGCGGTCGCACCATGAGCCGGCGACGACGGTACCGAGCAACGACGCCGTCAGGTACATCGAGAAGGCGAGGCCGTAGCTGGACTCGCCGGAGAGCTCACGGGCAACGGACGGCATCGCGGTGATGACGGCCATCGCCTCGAAGGCCGCGCAGGTGATGATGGCGAGGATGCCGATGGTGAGGGGGCGCAGCTCGGGCGACATCACTCCTGCCGTCCTGTTCCCTGCCGTCTTGGCGGTCTTGCTCATGTCACCTTGTTCTCGTGGCGTGGTCCCCTCGTGGAGGCCGGGCGCGGTCGGCTGTAGCACTCACCCACTCCGGTCGGGGCACTCGTCCGAGCCGGACGCGTCGCCGCAATGCCTCCTCGACGCGCACCGAGGGCGGTCGGGAGCGGCGCGCGTCGCGTGCGGCGCCGGGCGGTCGTCAGTCCTCGGGCTTGTCCTTGCCCGGGCGGAGGCCGTTGTAGATCTCCTTGCACTCGGGGCAGACCGGGAACTTCTCCGGATCCCGGCCCGGGGTCCACACCTTGCCGCAGAGTGCGATCACGGGCTCGCCGGTGAAGGCGGACTCCATGATCTTCTCCTTGCGGACGTAGTGCGCGAAGCGCTCTGCGTCCCCGGGCTCCACCTCCTGACGGAGTTCCTCACGTTCGATGGTCGCCGTGGAGCCGCCTGCACCGGCGTCGAGGGGGTCGTTGGCGAAGGGATCTGCGGGCATAGTCATGGGCCCAGTCTATCGCCCGACCGCACCCGCCCTGCAGGGTCGACGGCGGTAATCGCCCATGACTCCTCCCTTGAAATCGCCCCGCTTCCGCCCGATGAACTGTTTCCTGTCGGGTGGCCGGGAGGTGATCCTGGCGGCCTCATAGTGTCGGTGGTGGGCGGGATCATCGGTGCATGAGGACGACCGCGGAGTATCGGGCCGAATGCGAGCGGATCGACGCCCGCATCCTGTCCCTCGCCGCGGACAAAGCCCGCATCGACGCGGACCTCGCGACCGCCACCGAGGAACTCCACCAACTCCTCGAAGACGAATTCTTCGACTACCAGTCCGGCGGGCGAACCCATCAGCAATCCCATGGGCAACCCGGTGGGCAACCCGGCGGACAATCCTCTGAGAAACCCGTCAGGCGGCGCCGTACGAACCTCGCCGACACCACGACCGCGACCGAACTGGCCTGCCTGCTGCGCATCCCCGAACGCACCGCCCACCGCCTCGTCCAGCACTCCGCGGTCCTGGTCAACCACCACCCCCGCACCCACGCGGCCCTGCACGCCGGAACGATCTCCTGGGCCCACGCGACCACCCTGCTCCACGAATACACCGGCCTGCCCGCGACCACCGCGGCCCTCCTCGAAGACCAGCTCCTGCCCCTGGCCGCCGAGACCACCACCAGCCGCCTCGCCCGCAAAGCCCGGACCCTGCGCACCCGACTGCACCCCGAGACCCTCCACCAACGCGCCGCGACCGCCACCACCCGCCGCCGCGTCGACCTCGAACCCGACCACGACGCGATGGCCTGGCTGCACGTCCACCTGCCCGCCACCGACGCCACCGCCATCGACACCCGCCTCACCAGCACCGCCCGTTCTCTACAGACCCCCACCGAGACCCGCACCCTGACCCAACTGCGCACCGACATCCTCACCGACCTCCTCCTCACCGACCCACCCCCCTGCACCCCCTGCACCGGGTGCACCGGGTGCACCGGATCGGGGACGGCGGGCGGGTCGGAGAGTGCGTCGAATGGTGGGGTGGGGCCCCGGATCCGGGCGCACGTCAATGTCACCGTGCCCGTGCTGACCCTCCTCGGCGTCGACGACGCCCCCGCCGACCTCGAAGGCTACGGACCGATCCCCGCCGACATCGCCCGCCGCCTCGCCGCCCACGCCCCCTCCTTCACCCGCATCCTCACCCACCCCGAAACCGGGGCCGTACTCAGCGTCGGCCGCACCACCTACACCGTCCCGGCCGACCTCAAACACTGGCTCCGCGTCCGCGACCAAACCTGCCGCCACCCCGGCTGCACCATCCCCGCCTCCCGCTGCGACCTCGACCACACCGTGCCCTGGTCCCACCACGGACCCACCAACGCCACCAACCTCGCCTCCCTCTGCCGCAAACACCACCACCTCAAAACCCAAGGCATCTGGCACTACACCCAAACCCACGACACCCAGAACCAACACACACCCGACACACCCGGCAGCCCCACCGGAACACCCACCGGCTACAACACCCCCGGCACCCTCACCGCCACCTCACCCACCGGCCGCACCTACACCACCGAACCCGACCAACCCCCCTTCTGACCCGCGCAGACCCAGCGATGGGACAAGCACTGCACCGTCGATAACTCCGAGCCCAACGCTCGCAGGAAGCAACCGCCAGGGATCTGCGGGTGCGAGATGGCGGGCACCCGAGGATGCAGGCCGAAGGAGAACACCAGGCGGCCGGCCGATGGTGGCGGCCATGGACCCCCTGGAATGTCCTGACCGGGCCACTGATCAGAAACTGACGGTAGCGACCTGGCCGTAACGAGCTGGCCGTAACGAGCTGACGGTGACGAAGGAGGTCAGCAGACTGGCGGTCGGCGGTCAGCGCGTGGGTGGTTCGCAGCCGATACCGGTCGGGTTCTCCAAACAGTCCTGACTTACCTGGTGGGACTGGGTCCGCCAGATACTCATGAGATGCGGCGCAGACACGACCGCCGCTTCTCCCGCGACCGGCTGGAACGGACCACCATCGACCGAATAGTCCCCGGCGAAGAACGTGGTCACTGTGACCTGGAAGTCCCCGGTTCGAGCGTACTGATGGCTCGTCGCTGTGGGCGTGTTGAAAGCGTTCTCGATGATGGGGCCACCGGGCGTGGAGGTCGTCGTGCTGAAGCCGTCACCGTAGTCCCATCGGTAGGACACCGGCCGGGCTTTGAGAACAATCGACGCGTCCTGGAAGTCGAACGCGAATTCCTGCTCCTGGGCCTCCGCATAGATGTTCGAGTGGGCGTTCCGTAGCCCGAAATTCGAGGGCTGCGACAGGATCGTCGCCGCAAGGACGGGCTGTTTCTGGAACTCTTCGAGCGTGATCACGATCGGTAGCTCCTCGGGAATCACCCCGCCCTCGATCGGCGGCTCAGGCGGCTGACCTGGGTACATGCACGAGGAGCGGCCCGTGGGTGTCCGCGTCGGAGGCTGCACCTTGGTGTCCACGGCGATCCAGTTCACCAGGATCCCGTCCTCCTGTGCTGCACATTGAGCATTCATCCGCGGACAGGTGGCAGGGTTCAAGGCTTCTTCAGCACCGGCCGTACATGCACGCTCATACGTGTACTCAATACCGTCATCTGCTGGCAATGCGGCTGGCTCCGCGGCAACACGCGACGATTTCGACCCACTGGATGACCCAGACGCCCCAAGCGATCGGGATTTCTGCGATTGCGACAAATTAGCAGCTCCGAACTCGTTGTTCTCAGCGAACGCGGATGGCCGTTCGCTCTCCGCGAAGGAAGGAGACACAGAAGTCATACAAAGGAGAACCAAGAACAAAGTGGGGACTATCGTCCTGAGAGACCTCATTAGGTTCCCTCGGGTTTCCCGAAGTCAAGCAGGAGCCACCCAGTTTCTTGATACACAGCATAAATAGTATTCAACGATGCCTCCGGCGCTTTCTCTAGTAACCCGCGGCCGTGCTTGTCGTAGTACATAAGGTCTGACTGCTGGTAATCCACAAACCCTTGAATTGAGCCCGATGTGTTCACTCGAAAATCGACACTGAAGTCGAGCAATTCGAATTCTCCTCCTCGAATCCAACCGCCATCGGAGTAGGAACCTCGCACGACCTCACGCGTTTGTTCACACGTCCTACAGCCGGGGTCGGTCACAGCATTAAACGGTGCCCAGTCGTTCGTCTCGTAACCGTAGGAGAACAGCTCAAACCAGTACTCCGTAAATGCCTCGAGCCCTTCAGCCGAGTTCTCGTCCGCCAGCGCGGGCTTCACCGGCACGGGGATGTTCGCTGCCGGCCCGGCCGAGGAAGCCGGTGAGGGCTCAGGAGTGGCTGACGCTGTCGGCACCGCGGAAGCAGACGACGATGCGGAGGAGGAGGACGGCGGCGGCTCAGGGCCCGGTTCCGTCGTCGGATCCGGATCGCTCTGGCACCCCGTCAGCAGTACCAGCGCCACAACCGCGCCGGCTAACCCCGGCACCACCGTTCGACGACGACCGCGTCGACCACGACTAATTGCCCGCACAAGGAACACGCAACTCCCCCATCACAGTCGTCCAGCGACCCGGAATGCGCCTCAGCATAGTCCCAAGCGCTCATCCGCTACAGGGTTATGCACACCCTGAATGCCGCGGGACTCGACGGATGTTCGGAGCTCCTCCGCCGCGCCTGCCGTTTGGCGGGAGTCCGCCGGCTCGGGAAACCGCCACTCGGCGCACTCCCGAGGATGCCTTAGTAAGTCAGCGGTTGGCGGAGACGGCCAGAAGCAGCTCCGGCGCCCGGCGGTCGTACCACCGCCCGCCCGTCCTGATGCCGACCACCAGCAGCACTCCGCCGAGGACGCACCCCATCAGGAGGGTCAGCCAGCCGTACAGCGCCTGCCCTGTCACGAAGTAGGCGACCGTCAGGACGATCTCGGGCAGCGCCAGAAGCAGCATGACGAACCACCCGATGAACTGGACGGCGAACATCGTGAAGTTCGTGCCCGGCGGCGTCTTGAAGGCGCTCTCCCCGGGCAGCGGGACGTTGTAGGTGTATCGCGCCGACACGATGCTCGACAGCCCGGCGCCGGTCAGCAGCAGGCCGATCGACAGTCCCAGCATCACGGGCAGATCCTCGGTGCGGCCGGTGAGGAGCAACGGCCCTACCGTGAACACCAGGGTGATCGGCAACGCGAAGACCAGCAGCGCGGCAGCACGACCGAGGCGGTCGTCGCGGCCACTCACGCCGGTGGAGACGTGGAGGCTGAAGGCGGTGTTGTCGTAGGAGATGTCGGCCGAGATGGACCAGGCGAGGAGGAACGCGGTGAGGGGTCCGAGGAACGCGAAAGCCGTGCCCGATCCTCCTCCGGAGAAGTACAGCAGCACCGCGACGAACGGGATCACCACGAGGGACGCGGAATACCGCGGGTCGCGGAGCCAGTAGGTCAGCGCCCTCGCGGCGATGGCCCCGGCAGGAGTCGCAGGGAACCGGGCGAACCAGCCGAGGTTCCCACCGGCGCGCTTGGACACCGCGTTGTAGGGGGGTGTAACCAGGGCATGGGTGAGGCTGCGGCTCCACAGCACGAGGAACAGCACCAGCGTCGCCGCGCCGATCAGGAACTTCAGGAGGGCCGCCCCGGGTTCGCCCGCGGCGACGTCGGCCGGCGCGGCCCAGAGGGCACCGAGCGGAGTCCAGGCGAGGACGTCCGCGAGGGACCGCGCGAAACCGGGCGAGCTCTGGAATCCGGCGGTCACTCCCCCGATGATCGGGCCGAGGAAGATCAGGGGGATGAACGCCACGATGCCGTTCACGTCCTTGAAGCGGCGTGATCCTGTCATGGAGGACACCGCGGTGGTCACGAGACGGGAGGCGACTACGCACAACAGCACGGCGAGCAGACCGCAGACGAGGGCCGTCAGGGCGGCCGCCGGATAGCGGATCCAGGTGATCGCCTGCGTCAGCGAGGCGATGAGCGTCACCACGCCCGGGATGCCCAGGACGCCGCCCAGGACCAGCCCGGCGAGCAGCTGGCGCATGGGGATCGCGAAGGTCACGAACCGCGCGGGGTCGAGCGTCATGTCGATGCCGGTCGCCGCGATGGGGATGATGATCCAGCCGAGCACGGTCGCCGAACCGCCGATCACGAGGATGGTCCGGATCAGCTCGACCTCCGCCGTGCCGAGCAGCACGAGACCGACCACGAGCACGCCCAGGAGACCCAGCCCGTAGAGCCCGCCGAGGATCACACCGATGAGCTGGCCCGTGCTCCGCCTGAGCGAGTTGCGCAGCAGGAGGAGCTTGAGCCTCAGGAGGTCCGCAACCACGACAGTCCTTCCGACGTGCTGCGGCCGCCGACGAGCTCGACGAAGCGGTCCTCCAGTGTGGCGTCCCCGCGGACCTCGTCGACGGTGCCCGCCGCGAGGACGGTCCCTGCCGCGATGACAGCGACGTGGTCGCACATGCGCTGCACGAGGTCCATCACGTGGCTGGACACGATGACCGACCCGCCGGAGCGCACATAGCCTGCCAGGATGTCGCGGATGTTCGCGGCCGAGACCGGATCGACGGACTCGAACGGCTCGTCGAGGACCAGCAGTCTCGGTGCGTGGATCAGGGCGGACGCGAGGGCGATCTTCTTCGTCATGCCCGCGGAGTAGTCCACCACGAGCGTGCCGGCGTCGTTGGTCAGGTCGAGGGCGCGCAGCAGGTCCCCCGTACGCTCCATCACCGTCTCGCGGTCCATGCCACGCAGCAGTCCCGCGTAGGTGACGAGCTGCTCGCCGGTGAGCCGGTCGAACAGCCGGACGCCGTCGGGCAGGATACCCATCAGCTTCTTCGCCTCGAGCGGCTGTCCCCACACGTCCACGCCGTGCACCGTGACCGACCCGAAGTCCGGGCGCAGCAGGCCCGTGGCCATGGAGAGCGTGGTGGTCTTGCCGGCCCCGTTCGGCCCGACGAGCCCGTAGAAGGAGCCGGGCGGCACGTCGAGGCTGATGCCGTTGACGGCGATCTTCTCCCCGAAGCGCTTGGCGAGACCACGGATGCTGAGGGCGGCCGTACCGGTCCTGGCCTGCGGATTGTTCTCATCGGTCGGCGATGGCACGAGGGAACTCATGCTGTCACGCTAGCAACGCGCGCTCGCGCCGCTCGTCATCCCAAAGGACGAGAAGGAGGGCCCGTCAGAAGCCGCCGGCGCGCTCGTACTGGGGCGCCGGCACCAGGTCGTGGCCGAGCTCGTGCGCGGCCCGCATCCACCAGTGCGGATCCCGCAGGGCCGCCCGGGCGATGAGGACGACGTCGGCCCGCTCCGCGCGGATGAGGTCGTCGGCCTGCCGCGGATCACTGATGAGGCCGACGGCGCCCGTCGGGACGCCGGAGGACCGCACCTCCTCGGCGAGGGCCACCTGGTAGCCCGGTCCCACCGGGATCGACGCGGCGGGAACCGCTCCGCCGGACGACACGTCCACGAAATCGACGCCTTCCTCGGCGGCACGCTTGGCGAGCCGCGCCGACACGGCGCCGTCGAGCCCGCCCTCGGTCCAGTCGGAGGCGGAGATGCGCAGCAGCAGCGGCATGGTCTCCGGGATGACCCGGCGGACCTCACGGATCACCTCGAGCGTCAGGCGGAACCGGGCCTCCTCGGAACCGCCCCAGCCGTCGGTGCGGGTGTTGACCAGCGGCGAGAGGAACTGGTGCAGCAGGTACCCGTGGGCGCCGTGGATCTCGACGGTGTCGAAGCCGGCGTCCACGGCGAGGGCTGCGGCCGCCCCGAAGTCGCGGATGACCTTCTCGATGTCCTCCTCGGTCATGGCCCGGGGGGCGGCGTATCGCCCGAAGGCCTCGCAGGTGGGCCCGACGGCCTCCCAGCCACCCTCCGACGCGGGGACCGAGTCGCGCTTGCCGCTGAAGGGCCAGTAGGTGGACGCCTTGCGCCCGGCATGGGCGAGCTGCACGGCGGTCTTCGTGCCGACGGCGCTGTGTTCGTGGATGAAGTCGTTGATGCGGCGCCAGGCGGCGGCCTGCTCCTGCGTGTAGATACCGGCGTCGCGCGGGCTGATCATGCCCTCATGGCTCACGGCCGCCGCCTCCGTGATGATCAGCGCCGCACCCCCGGTGGCGAACTGGCCGAGGTGCACGAGGTGCCAGTCGGTGGGCACCCCGGGAGCTCCGACGGGGTCGCACGAGTACTGGCACATGGCGGCCACCCAGCCCCGGTGCGGCAGGTCCAGGCCACGGAGCGTGAAGGGATCGAACAGGCCGGGCGTACCGGCGGGAGCTGCTGCGGGAGTCATGCCATCCTCTGGTGGTCGAACGGATCGGAGCCGGAAGCGGTGACGGGACGGCGACCGGTGCCCTGCTAGAACAGGGCGCGTGCGAGCGCCCCGCGGGCCTTGGTCACGCGCGGATCGGTGACACCGACGACGTCGAACAGTTCCAGCAGGCGCTTGCGCGCGGTCTCCCTGTCCTCGCCGGAGGTCCGCCCGATGAAGGCAACGACGCGGTTGAAGGCGTCCTCGACGTGTCCCCCCGTGAGATCGAGGTCGGCCACGGCGAGCTGGGCCTCGACGGCGTCGGGCTCGTCGGCGCCGCGCTGCCGCACTGCCGTGGCGTCGGCGTCCTGCACACGCTGCATGAGTTCCACCTGCGCGAGCCCGGCCTTCGCGTCCGCGTCGGCCGGTTGCTCGGCCAGCGCGCGGCGGTAGGCCGAGGCGGCGGTGGCGTAGTCCCCGGCCTCGATGGCGTCGAAGGCCTCCTGGTGCAGGGGCGGCAGCTGCGGCTCCGCGGGGGCGGCGGGGCCCGGCTCCGAGCCATCGTTGAGTGTCCCCGTCACGCCGTTGGCCTCGGCGACCTTCAGGAGCTCGTCCAGGTACGCGCGGATCTGCGGCTCGGGCAGGGCACCCTCGAACAGCGGCACCGGCTGGCCCTTGACCACGGCGACGACGGTCGGCGCACCCTGGGCCTGGAAGGCCAGGGCGATCTGCGGCTGGGCCTCGAGGTCCACGTTGGCGAGCAGGATCCGCCCGTCTGACTCCACCGCGACTGCTTCGAGGACGGCGGTCACCTGGGTGGACTGCTCGCTCCAGGTGGCGCGGAGGTTCACGATGACGGGCACCTGGGAGGAGAGCTGCACGAGTTGCGGGAACGTCTGCTCCGTGACCTCGACGATGTAGGGGCTCTGTCCTGCCGGGGGCTGGCGTGCCGCGGCCGGACGGGCTGCCGCGTCGGCGCGTGCCTTGAGCGCGGACAGGTCCACCGCTCCCCGCAGGTTCATGCTCGACGGCGGTATCCCGCCCCGCTGTGCTGGTGTCGACAATGCTCTGCCTTTCTCTGGCTGCCTGGAGTGGACGCTGGTGGCGGGGTGCCGGTTCAGCGGAGTTTCGCGGACAGCAACTGCTGTGCGGCGCCGATGACCCGGATCTTATCGTCGCTTCCGGCCGGGGGGACGTACATCATGACGGCTTCGCCGTAGTTGACGTCGATGCCCTTCCCGCTGGTGTCCTTGCCGGTCAGCGACTGGTACACCGTCCCCTTGAGGTCGATGCTGTCGCCGGCGCCCTTCGGGACGCTGGCGTAGGTGTGGGTGAGGTAGCCGAACACCATCGCTCCGCCGTCGCCCGTCTGGAGGGCCTGGGTGCGCCCGCCCTGCGCCTGGTGGGTGAAGGTGATGTTGGCCGCCTTGTTGCCGGGGTCGGCGACCACGCCGGCCTGGAACTCGGTGATGGCCTCGGAGAACGAGTTCTCCTCGAACGTCCCGGCGTTGGCGCCGGTCGGCTTGGTGAGGAAGTCGGCGATGGACGCGACGGCGTCCTGCGGCGCCTTGGCGAGCGCTCCGGCGTCGTCGAGCGGCACCGGGCCCGAGGCGCCGGGTGCCGGCGGGGAGGGGAACGTGCTGCCGGGCAGCATCTGGACCGCCGAGGTCAGCTTGTAGTTCTCGCGCGGCGTCTCCTGCACCAGCAGGAGGGCCTGCGGCACCGGGTTGTCGTCGCTCTGCGTCAGCGCGACGATGGTGCGGGGCCACTCCTCGTCGGTGGGGATCATGTCCAGCAGGACGGGATCAGCGGCGACCGGCACCGGCAGGGCGGCCTTGGCGTCCTTGGCCCGGACCGCGTAGGAGCCGGTGCGCAGGTCCAGCGCGGCGCCGTCGACCCGCGGGGCCAGGCGCGTGGCGTCGGCCGCCGCATCGGCATCGGCGACGGTCGAGGCGACCGCCCCGAGGATGCGTTCGAGCTGGCCGGCGAGGACGACGGGCGGACCGCTGGCCGCACTCCCGGCGGACGGCGCACCGGTGGCCGCGGACGACGGCGTCGCGTCGGCGGTGGACGAAGCGGTGGACGAAGCGGTGGACGAAGCGGTGGACGAGGCGGTGGACGAGGCGCTGGGCGTGGCCGACGGCGTCGTCGTCGCCATCCCGGGGGCGACGCCCAGCAGCGAGCCGCCCGCGACGAGGCCCGCGACGAGGGCCGAGCCGGGGACGGCGATCGAGGACGCGACCGACCGGCCGGCCTGGACGCTGCGGCGTGCGTGGGCACGGGTGCCCTCGGCCGGCTCGGTCCCGGCCTTGCCGCGGCGGGAGCGCGGAGGGATGAACAGGAGTGCTATCCCGAGGACGACGACGAGCGCCCCACCGATGATCAGCGGCAGCGCGAACGGCGTGGACTGGTCGTTGGGGCGCGTGACGGAGATCTGCGTGGGTGCGGGCGCCGTCCCGTCGGCGGCGAGCAGGATCGACCAGTCGCCCTCCACGGGCTCGCTCCACCGGTAGGTGAGCGTCCCGTCGCCGGGCTCCTCACTGACCCAGAGGTCGCCGCCGCTCGGATCGGGGACGGTGTCCTCGCCGTCCGTGTAGTCGGAGGACAGCGTGTCCCCGGCGATTCCCGTGACACTCAGGTGTGCAGCCCCGCCGACCCACGCCTCGACGTCGGAGGTCCGCCCGATCGCGAGGGTGAAGGGGCCGTCCGCCTCCACGGTGACCTCGACCGGCCCCTCGGCGTCGCCCCGTGCGCCGGGCTCGATCACCGTGACGGGTGCGGACTGCGCATCCTGCGCGACGCCGGCCGTGACCGTCTCGGCAGGAGCCCAGAGGGTCCGCTGCCCGATGCCGAGGAGCATCAGCAGGAGCCCTGCCACGATGATCGGTACTGCTGTCTTTCCGCGCACTGGTTGCCTATCGTCGTCCGTTCCGGCGGACCGCCTGGCCCCCTCCGCTCCGATGGCCCGGCGCATGCGGCGGCGGGCCATCAGGAATAGTCACCCAATGGTAACGAAGTTCCCCCGCCGGGTCGGGCACGGACCGGAAGGACGGGGAGGATCCCGGGCCTCCCGCAGCCCGCGGGACCGCCGGGGAGTCGGTCCGTCAACCACCTCCTCGGCTGTGCCCGACTGTTAGGGTTTCGCTAGTCGTCCCACCCCGCGGAACTGGCACCGCACGTCCGAAAGCAGAGCTCTTCGTTGACAGACCACCAGGAAGTCCCGCTCGACCAGCCGCTTCCGCGGCCCGAGCCGCCCGGGACCGGAGGGGACGCGCAGCCCTCCCTCGACGTGCCGGCCGACCCCGGACCGCCGACGACCCTGAGGTCCCTGTTCTCGCTCGCGCGGAAGTCACTGCCGACGGCGCAGCCGCGGCCCCGCTTCGAGTTCCCGCCCGAACGCGAGCCGGAGGGTGTCGCCGTCGATCCGGATGTCTCGCTCGCCGACGAGCGCCTGAAGTTCAGTGGTGCGTATCCCCGGAGCATGAGGACCCACCCCATCCACTTCGGCTTCATGACGAGCGTGGGCGTGGGCCTCGCGCTGCTGGCCTTCTTCATCATCACCAACGTGGGCCAGCTCCTCGTGTGGATCGGGGCTGCCCTCTTCATCGCCCTCGGGCTCGACCCGATCGTGCGGTGGCTCGAGACCAAGGGCGTCCCGCGCCCGGCCGGCATCGCGGTGGCCCTGACCGTCCTCGTGGGCATCGTGGCCGGGTTCTTCGCGCTGCTCATCCCGACGATCGTGAGCCAGACCTCCCAGATCGTGGACCGCGCGCCGGGCTACGCCGACGACTTCCTGAACTCCGAGTTCTTCACGACGCTCGACGAGCAGTTCCAGGTCCGCGACCGCGTGGTCTCGGAGATCGACAAGTTCTTCGCGAACAGCGAGGCCGTCGGCGGGATCTTCGGCGGCGTGCTCGGTGTGGGCACGGTGATCATCAACGGGCTGTTCGGTTCGCTGGTGATTCTGGTCCTCGCGCTCTACTTCCTCGCGTCCCTGCCGTCCATCAAGAAGTGGGCGTACCGCCTCGCGCCGCGCTCGCGCCGTCCCCGCGTGGAGGTCCTCTCGGAGGAGATCACGCGCAGCGTGGGCATGTACGTGATCGGCCAGGCCTGCGTGGCCCTGCTGAACGGCACGTTCGCGTTCATCGTGATGACCATCGCCGACGTCCCGTTCTCCGTCCTGCTGGCGTTCGTCGTCGCCCTGCTGGCCTTCATCCCCCTGGTCGGCGGCACCATCGCCGCGGTGATCGTCAGCCTGATCGCCCTGACGGTGGGCTGGCACACCGCCCTCCTGTTCGCGATCCCGTACGTGGCGTACCTGCAGTTCGAGGCCTACTTCATCTCGCCGCGCATCATGCAGCGTGCGGTCGCCGTCCCGGGCGCGGTGGCGGTGATCGCCGTCATCGCGGGCGGCAGCCTCCTCGGCGTCCTCGGCGCACTCATCGCGATCCCGACAGCGGCGGCCGTCATGCTGCTCCTCAAGGAAGTGTTCATCGCCCGCCAGGACGGCCAGTAGCCCGGTCCGCTCAGCCGCCGGTCGCCGACGGCGCGACGGCGGCGGGACCCGTCCAGCGGGTGGGCATCGGCAGGTCCAGCTCGGGGTGCACGACGCCGACGATCTCGTCGAGCGCCCGCGCCGCGTACTTCTCCCCCACCCACAGGTGCTTCGCGCCGTCGATCCCCGTCACGTCCGCCTGCGGCACGCGGGCGAAGCGCTGAGCCGCGTCCTTCGGTACCAGGTAGTCGTCGAACTCGGGCACGAGCACCTTGAGGGGCAGCCCGCTCGCCGCCCACGCATCGAGATCGGCGTCACCGGCCCGGTGCAGGGGCGGCGACAGCAGGACGGCGCCCTCGATCAGCTCGGCCACCGGGTCCTGTGCGCCGTACTTGAGGCACAGTTCCGTCCCGAAGGACCAGCCCACGAGCCAGATGTGGTGGAGCCCCTGCGCGACGGTCCACTCGACGGCGGCCTGCAGGTCCAGCCGTTCCCCGTCGCCGCCGTCGAACGCTCCCTCGCTGCATCCGCGCGGGGAACACGTGCCGCGCGTGTTGAACCGCAGGACGGCGATGTCGGCGAGGGCCGGCAGCCGGAAGGAAGCCTTCCGGTACACGTGCGAGTCCATGAAGCCGCCGTGGGTCGGCAGCGGGTGGAGCGTGACGAGGGTGGCCCGCGGCGGGCGGCCGCCCGCGGGCGCCGCGAACTCCCCCACGAGGGTCAGGCCGTCGGCGGTGTGCAGCTCGATGTCGCGGCGATCGGCGGGCAGCACCGTCGACGCGCGGATCTCGATCGCCTCGTCATGGGGCGTGAACGTGTACTCGGGCGATTCGGTGGGCATCCGCCCAGTCTAGGACGGCGTGCTCCACGGGCCGTGCGTCGTGCGCGGACCGAGGTCAGTAGCGGAAGCTGCGCGTCTGCCAGCACCGGACGTGCCAGTGCCTCCGGTCGGCGAGGGCGGTCTCGGGGCCGAGCAGCGAGTCCTCCCGCCAGACGACGAGGTGGGCGATCCCGGGCAGGATCGACGAGTGGCATCCGGGGCAGGTGTAGGTCTTGGCCGCGTTGCGCTCCGTGATGCGCCGGACGGACCATTCGCCGTCGGGAGCGGACTCGCGGAGCGGCAGCCCCACCCGCGTGCGTTCCAGGTCCTGCTCCGGCGGCGCGGACCACTTGGGCCGCGAGGAGCCGCGGGGGCGGTTCGGGCGGTTGGAACGGGGCACCCCCTCAGTCTGCATGATCCGGCCGCGCGCCTCCGCACCGGGCACGGGTGCGGCCCGGCGCCCGGTAGGATTCTTGTCGTGCGTCTCGTCATTGCCCGCTGCTCCGTCGATTACATCGGCCGCCTCCGGGCGCATCTCCCGCTGGCCACCCGGCTCCTCATGGTGAAGTCGGACGGCTCCGTCCTCGTGCATTCCGACGGCGGGTCCTACAAGCCGCTCAACTGGATGAGCCCGCCCGCGACCCTGCGTGTGAACGAGCCCGACGAGGCGGACCGGGCCGAGGGCATCACAGAGGTCTGGACGGTGCAGCACGCCAAGACCGACGACAGGCTGGTCATCAACATCCGGGAGCACCTGCACGATTCCTCGCACGACCTCGGCGTCGATCCCGGCCTCGTGAAGGACGGCGTGGAGGCGGACCTCCAGCGGCTCCTCGCCGAGCAGATCGAGCTCCTCGGCGCTGGATCCACCCTCATCCGCCGCGAGTACATGACGGCCATCGGGCCCGTGGACATTCTCGCGCGCGACGCCGAGGGGCGGACGGTCGCCGTCGAACTGAAGCGCCGCGGCGACATCGACGGCGTCGAGCAGCTCACCCGCTACCTCGAACTGCTGAACCGGGATCCGATCATGTCGCCGGTGCGCGGGGTCTTCGCCGCGCAGCAGATCAAGCCGCAGGCACGCGTCCTCGCCACCGACCGGGGCATCGACTGCCTGACCCTCGACTACGACGCGATGCGCGGCGTGGACGACAGCGCCTCCCGCCTCTTCTAGCGCCCGCTCCGTCCTCCGGGTCGCCGGGAGCGCGACCGCCTAGAATCGGACCATGGCCCACTCCAGCGGAACGCCCACTGCACTGTCCGGACGACTGGTGACCGAAGCGGGGATCATCGACGGAGTGCTCCGCTGGGACGGCTCCCGCATCGTCGCGGCAGGGACCGGCACGGGCGATCCCTCCGACGAGCGGCTGCCGGAGGGCTTCCTCATCCTCCCGGGGCTCATCGACCTCCACTGCCACGGGGCCGGCGGTGGCGACTTCACGTCCGGCTCCAGCGCGGACATCGAGGCGGCGGCGGCCCACCTGCACCGCAGCGGTACGACGACGGCGCTCGCCAGCACGTGTTCGGCTCCTCTCGAGGACCTCGAGGCCGCCTTCGGGAGGCTCGCCGCCGCCGCGCAGGCAGGGCTCGTGGCCGGGATCCACGCCGAGGGCCCGTTCCTGTCCAAGGAGCGCCACGGGGCGCACGACCCGGCCTTCCTGATCCTGCCGAAGCAGGAGGACGTGGCCCGCCTCGTCGCAGCCGGTCAGGGGCACCTGGCCTCCATGACGTACGCCCCGGAACTGCCGGGCAGCGACGTCCTGGTGTACGAACTGGTAATGCACGGCGTGATCCCGTCCATCGGGCACACGGACAGCTCCACCGAGGAGACCGGTGCTGCGCTGGACCTTATCAACGAGGAGCTCGCCTCCACGGGCTTCGAGGGCTTCAGTGGCAGGCCCATGGCCACGCACCTGTTCAACGCGATGCCCGCCATCCACCACCGGTCCCCTGGCCCCGTGCCGCTGCTCCTGCAGCGCGCCCGTGCGGGTGAGATCGCCGTCGAGCTCGTGGCGGACAACGTGCACCTCCACCCGGAGACGGTCCGCATGGCCTTCACGATCGCCGGTGCCGAGAACATCTGCCTCGTCAGCGACTCGACGGCCGCGGCGGGCTGCGCCTCCGGTACCTACCGGCTCGGCCGCAGCGAGATCACTGTCGTGGACGACGCGGCGATCCTGATCGCGACCGGCACGCTGGCGGGTGGCGCCGGGAGCCTCCTCGACGTCGTGCGCTGCACCGTGGGGGCGGGGGTCGGCATCGTGGACGCGGTCCGTTCGGCCACCACCGTCCCGGCCGGGGTGCTGGGACTGGCCGACGAGGTGGGCAGCCTCCGCAGCGGGCTCCGCGCCGACGCGCTGGTCCTCTCCCCCGACCTCGAGCTGAAGGGCGTACTCCGCGCGGGGACCTGGGTCAGGCCGCTCGACATCGGCTAGGGCGGAGCGCTCCGGGAAGCGTCTGCATCAGCGCCAGGTGCCGATGCCGATGACCGGACCGGCCTCGATCCAGGAGGAGAGGCCGGCGTAGACGTCGTACTTCATCGCGAGGTCGAAGGCCTCGCCCTCGTAGGTCAGGTGGACGATGATCGCGCCGGGCTGGATGCTGACGCGCTCCACCTCGGTGGCCGCCCGCCAGCCCGTCACCTCGAGGGAGCTGCGGAGGAAACGGAAGCGCGGGATGGGGCTCAGCGAGAGGAGGCTGAGCCACTCGAGGTGTCTGTCCGTGTAACGACAAACCCCCACCCGCCATCCCCGGGGAGGGAGGCGGATGGAGGCGTCGAAGGTGCCGAGCGCGCGGCCCAGCTGGTAGCGGCGGAGGAGGAAGGCGGCGATCACGAGCACGAGCAGGCCGAAGAGGACCGCAAGGCAGATGAACGTCACACCGAGTGCCTCCACGCCCGGAATCCTAGACGGATTCCGCAGTTCCCGAACCGCCGACCCTGGCGTTGTCCGCCACGATCACGACGCGGTTCGAGTCGACCGAGAAGAAGCCACCGTCCACGCCCACGACCAGGCGCTCACCGTTGACCGGTTCCACCGAGAGGTCCCCTGCTTCGAGGATGGCCAGGATGGGGGCGTGGCCGGGAAGGATCCCGATCTGCCCGTTGCTGGTGCGTGCGTTGACCTGACGCGCCGCGCCCGACCACACGAAGTGGTCGGCCGCGACGATTTCGACTTCGAGTTCGCCGTTCGATGCCATCTGCGCTACTTACCGGTCTGCTCTTGGATCTTGGCCCACTGGCGCTCGACGTCGTCGAGCCCGCCGATGTTGAAGAACGCCTGCTCCGCGATGTGGTCGAGGTCGCCGTTGCAGATCGCCGAGAAGCCCTCGATGGTGTCCTTGATGGACACGGTCGAACCCTCCACACCGGTGAACTGCTTGGCGGTGTAGGTGTTCTGCGAGAGGAACTGCTGGATACGGCGTGCGCGGGCGACGACGACCTTGTCCTCCTCGCTGAGCTCGTCGATACCGAGGATCGCGATGATGTCCTGCAGTTCCTTGTTCTTCTGCAGGATCTGCTTGACGCGCACGGCCGTGTTGTAGTGGTCGTGGCCGATGTACTGCGGATCCAGGATGCGCGAGGTCGACGCGAGCGGGTCCACGGCCGGGTAGAGGCCACGGGACGCGATCTCGCGGGAGAGCTCGGTGGTCGCGTCCAAGTGCGCGAAGGTAGTCGCCGGGGCCGGGTCGGTGTAGTCGTCGGCGGGGACGTAGATCGCCTGCATCGACGTGATCGAGTGGCCCTTGGTGGAGGTGATGCGCTCCTGCAGGAGGCCCATCTCGTCCGCCAGGTTCGGCTGGTAGCCCACGGCGGACGGCATGCGACCGAGGAGGGTCGACACCTCCGAGCCGGCCTGGGTGAACCGGAAGATGTTGTCGATGAAGAGCAGCACGTCCTGGTTCTGCACATCGCGGAAGTACTCCGCCATGGTCAGGGCCGAGAGCGCCACGCGCAGGCGCGTTCCCGGCGGCTCGTCCATCTGGCCGAACACGAGGGCGGTGTCCTTGAGGACGCCCGCCTCCTCCATCTCGACCCAGAGGTCGTTGCCCTCGCGGGTGCGCTCACCGACACCGGCGAACACCGAGGTGCCACCGAAGTTACGGGCGACACGCGTGATCATCTCCTGGATGAGGACGGTCTTGCCGACACCGGCGCCACCGAAGAGGCCGATCTTGCCACCCTTGATGTACGGGGTGAGCAGGTCGATGACCTTGATGCCGGTCTCCAGCATCTCCGTGGAGCCCTCGAGCGAGGCGAAGCTCGGAGCAGCACGGTGGATCGGCCAGCGCTCGGTGATCTCGAGCGCCGACTCCTCGACGTCGAGGGGCTTGCCGAGCACGTTGAAGATGTGGCCCTTCACGCCGTCGCCGACGGGGACCGTGATCGGGGATCCGGTGTCCTGCACGACGGTGCCGCGGACGAGTCCGTCGGTCGCCTGCAGGGAGATCGCCCGGACGAGGTTGTCGCCCAGGTGCTGCGAGGTCTCGAAGGTGATCAGGCGCGTCACACCGTTGAGGGTGATCTCGGTGGTCAGCGCGCTGTACATGGCGGGGATTGCGTCGGCCGGGAACTCGACGTCGACAACCGGGCCGATGACACGTGCAATACGGCCGGTGGCGCCGGGGGCAACTGAGTCCGTACCGTGCTCAACAGTCTGGGCAGTCATCTCTCTCACTTCGTTTACGTAGATGGCGTGGAACTAAGTCTAGGCTGCCCGGAATCCGCGAGGACCCGGGCGGGCGGGGCGTCAGGAGGCGTTCAGCGCGTCGGCGCCGGCCACGATCTCCGACAGCTCCTGGGTGATCTCCGCCTGGCGGGCGGTGTTGCGGAGACGCGTGTACTTCTTGATGAGCTCCGTCGCGTTATCACCGGCGGACTTCATGGCCCGCTGGCGCGCGGCGAGCTCGCTGGCCGATGCCTGCAGCATCGCCGCGAAGATGCGCGACTCGATGTACCTGGGGAGCAGGGCGTCGAGGACCTGCTCAGGCTCCGGCTCGTACTCGTACAGGGGCAGCAGTTCGCCGTCCTGGGGTACCTGCTCGTCGACGACCTCCAGCGGCAGCAGACGGAGGACGGCCGGCTCCTGGACCACCATGGAGCGGAACTTCGTGTAGACGATGTGGATTTCGTCCACGCCGCCGTCCTCGTAGTCCTTGAGGAAGGTCTCCAGCAGGGCCTCGCCGACCTCGCGTGCGGTCTCGAACTCGGGAGCGTCGGTGTTGCCCGTCCAGACCCTCTCGTAGTCGCGCTGGCGGAAGTCGAAGTACGACTGCCCCTTGCGGCCGACCAGGTACGCCTGGATCTCCTTGCCCTCGGAGCGGAGCGCCTCGAAGAGACCCTCGGCCTTCTTGAGGGCACTGGCCGAGTACGACCCTGCGAGGCCGCGGTCGGAGGTCATCACCAGGACGGCGGCACGCCGCACCTCACCGTGTTCGGTGGTGAGCGGGTGGTCGATCTCCGACTGCGACGACACGGCCGAGACGGCCCGGGTGATCGCGTTGGCGTACGGCTGGGCCGCAGCGACACGCGTACGTGCCTTGCCGATGCGCGACGTCGCGATCAGCTCCATCGCCTTGAAGATCTTCCGCGTCGACGTGGTCGAGGCGATCTTCTGGCGGTAGACCCGGATCTGGGCTCCCATGCTTGTCCTTTCCTCCGCCCCCGCGTCGGGGAGCGATCAGGCCAGGGTCCTGCAGGCCGGGAGGGGCAGCGCCCCTCCCGGCAGCAGTTCCTCTAGCGCTTCTGTCGAACGATCTTTTCGTGCTCGACCGACTCGGCGTCGATGGCCTGGTACTCCTCGTGGCCCGCGCCGAAACCGTCGGCACCGACCCCGAAGAAGCCCTGCTTGAAGTCCGTGATCTGGGTCTTCAGCTCCTCCGCCGTCGAGTCCTCGAGCTTGCCCGTCTGGGCGAGGGTGTTGAGGATCTGCGACTTGTGGCCGAGGTGCTCCAGGAACTCGGACTCGAAGCGGCGGATGTCCTCCACCGGCACGTCGTCCAGGTAGCCGTTCGTCCCTGCCCAGATGGACACGACCTGCTGCTCCACCGGCATCGGGGAGTACTGGCCCTGCTTGAGCAGTTCCATCAGGCGCGCACCACGGGTCAGCTGCTGGCGTGACGCCGCATCCAGGTCGGAGGCGAACATCGCGAAGGCCTGCATGTCGCGGTACTGGGCGAGGTCGAGCTTCAAGGTGCCCGAGACCTTCTTCATCGACTTCACCTGTGCGGCGCCACCCACGCGGGAGACGGACACGCCGACGTCCACCGCGGGACGCTGGTTGGCGTTGAAGAGGTCCGACTGCAGGAAGATCTGGCCGTCGGTGATGGAGATGACGTTCGTCGGGATGTACGCCGAGACGTCGTTCGCCTTCGTCTCGATGAGGGGCAGGCCCGTCATCGAACCGGCACCGAGCTCGTCGGAGAGCTTGGCACAACGCTCCAGCAGGCGGGAGTGCAGGTAGAACACGTCGCCGGGGTAGGCTTCGCGTCCCGGCGGGCGGCGGAGCAGCAGTGATACCGCACGGTAGGCCTCGGCCTGCTTCGACAGGTCGTCGAACACGATGAGGACGTGCTTGCCGCCGTACATCCAGTGCTGGCCGATGGCCGAACCGGCGTAGGGGGCGAGGTACTTGAAGCCGGCGGGGTCGGAGGCGGGAGACGCGACGATGGTCGTGTACTCCAGCGCACCCTTGTCCTCGAGGGTCTGGCGGACGGCGGCGATCGTCGACGCCTTCTGGCCGATTGCGACGTAGATGCAGCGGACCTGCTTGGTCACGTCACCCGACGCCCAGTTGTCACGCTGGTTGATGATGGTGTCCACGGCGATGGCGGTCTTGCCCGTCTGCCGGTCACCGATGATCAGCTGGCGCTGGCCACGGCCGATGGGGATCATCGCGTCGATGGCCTTCAGGCCGGTCTGCATCGGCTCGTGCACCGACTTGCGCTGCGTGACGCCGGGGGCCTGGGTCTCGAGCGCACGGCGGCCTTCGGCGACGATCTCGCCGAGGTCGTCGATGGGCTGGCCCAGGGGGTCGACCACGCGGCCGAGGAAGGCGTCGCCGACGGGGACCGAGAGGATCTCGCCCGTGCGGTGCACCTCCTGGCCTTCTTCGATGCCGGTGTAGTCACCGAGGACGACGACACCGATCTCACGCGTGTCGAGGTTCTGGGCGAGTCCGAGCGTGCCGTCCTCGAACCGCAGCAGCTCGTTGGCCATGACGGAGGGAAGACCCTCCACCCGGGCAATGCCGTCGCTCGCGGTGGAGACGCGGCCGACTTCGACGCGCTCCGCATTTCCGGGCTCGTAGGACGCCGCAAAGTCGTTCAACGCACTGCGTACGTCTTCGGCGTTGATGGTCAATTCGGCCATCTCAGTCCCTGCTCTCCTGTGTTGTTGGTCCCCATGGGATGCGTGGCGACCGGTGTGTGATTCAGTGGGTGGAACCCCGGTGGAACTCGGGTGGGCAGGCGCGGACGCCTATCCCACCAGGGTCCTGCGGAGTTCGGACAGACGCGTGATGACGGTCGAGTCGACCATCTCGTCCCCAACGCTGACGCGGACGCCACCGATGAGTGAGGGGTCGACCTTCACGTTGACCTTGAGCTCGCGCCCGTACATCGCGTTCAGGCCCGACTCCAGGCGAGCGAGCTGGCTTGCCGTCAGCGGACGGGTGACGCTGACATTGGCGATCCAGCGCTGCTGGCGCACGGCGACGAGTTCGAGGAACCGCTGTACGAGCGCGGCGGGCTTCAGCCCGCGCGGGGCCCGCACGGCCTGCGAGATGAGCAGCCTGCCTGCCGCACCCGCGCGGGGCACGAGCTTCAAGGCGAGGGTGACCTTCGACTCCGGCGTGGCCTGCGCTTCCGACAGCGCCCTCTGCAGGGCGTGGCTCGAAGCGACCACCTGGGTGAAGGAGAACAGCTCGTTCTCGAGCTGGTCCAGGCCCTCCGCGCCGCTGCCCTGTTCGGCGACGGCGATGACGACGGTTGCGGCGAGGGTCTCCAGGGCGTCACCGATGTCGCGGGCGTTCGCCCAGCGCTCACTGACGAGGTCCCGAACCACTCCGGCCGCTTCCGGCGACACCCGACCGGCGATGAGCTGGTCCACGAGCACGGCCTTGTCCCGGCCGGTGCGTGACGGGTCCGTCAGCGCACGCCGGAGGCCGGCGTTGCTGTCCAGGATCGCCAGGACGCCGAACAGGTCCTCGGCCAGCGCGAGGGTCGCGCCCTGCAGCCGGGGCTCCAGTCCTGCACGGACCGTCGCCAGGGAGACGCTCGATACACCTGCCATTACTTCGCCGCACCTGCTCTGTTGGAGACTGCTCCGTTCGACGACGTCTCGAGGTCCGCGAGGAACCGGTCGACGACGCGCGACGAGCGGGCGTCATCGGCGAGGGATTCCCCGACTATGCGGCTGGCGAGATCCGTGGCGAGCGTCCCGACCTCGGCGCGGAGCGAGACCACTGCGGCCTGGCGCTCGGCCTCGATCTGGACGTGGGCCTGCTCGGAGATGCGTGCCGACTCGGCGCCCGCCCTCTCCTTGAGCTCCGCGAGGATCTGCGCGCCTTCGGCGCGTGCTTCCTCGCGGATGCGGTTCGCCTCGGTGCGGGCGTCGACAAGCTGCTGCTTGTACTCGGCCAGTGCCGCGTTGGCTTCCGCCTGTGCAGCCTCCGCCTTGGCGATGCCGCCTTCGATCGCGGCGGTGCGCTCTGCGAAGGTCCTCTCGAATGCCGGCATGACGAACTTGATGACGATGAACATCAGCACGGCGAAGCCGACCAGCGTTACGAGGAACTCCCACCAGTTCGGTGCGAGCGGGCTCGAGCCCTCCTCCGCCGCCATGATTGCTGCGTTAAGCATTTTTCACCCGTCTTTCTTCAACTTGTCTTCGGTCGATCAGGACGGCGGTGTCAGGCGCCGATGACGAAGGCGAAGACGAGGCCCAGGATCGCGAGTGCCTCGGTCAGTGCCAGACCGAGGAAGGCGATGGGCTGGAGGACACGCTGTGCCTCAGGCTGGCGAGCGACGCCGTTGATGTAGGCCGCGAAGACGAGACCCACACCGATACCACCGCCGATTGCGGAGAGACCGTATCCAACGAGGTTGAGGCTACCCTGTACTTCCATTGTGTTCCTTTCAAGATGCCGCTCGAGGGCGACAGGTTGTTTGGGATCATCCCCGACGGGGAAGACGTGTGTGAATCAGTGGGCGTCGGCGTGCAGTGCGCCTTCGATGTAGATCGCGGCGAGCAGCGTGAAGACGTAGGCCTGGAGGACCATGATCAGCGCCTCGAGCATGTACATCGCGACGGCGCCGACGAGGACCAGGACGCTGGTGCCCTGGAGCAGGATGTTGCCCGTCATGACCATGTACTCGATGGCGGAGCCGGCGAGGGTCACGATGAGGTGGCCGGCGAGCATGGTGGCGAAGAGTCGCAGCGAGTGGGTGACCGGCCGGACGATGAAGTTCGAGATGATCTCGATCGGCACGACGATCGGCAGGATGTACCAGGGGACGCCCGACGGGACGACGGCCAGCTTGAAGTAGCGCAGGCCGTGCTTCTTGATGCCGATGCCGACCCAGAGGAGGTAGAAGATCGCCGCGATGGCGTAGGCACTGCCCGGGTGCGAGAAGCTCGGCAGCTGCAGGAACGGGATCGCCCCGAAGATGTTGTTCACCAGCACGAAGAAGAAGGCGGTGAAGAGCCAGGGCACGTACTTCAGGAAGTCGTTGCCGCCGATGATGTCCTTGCCGATGGAGTTGCGGACGAATCCGTACGCCGACTCACCGAGGAACTGCATCTTGCCGGGGACGAGCTGCCGACGCCGGGAGGCGACGAGGAAGAAGGTGGCGATGAGGACCACGGACAGGATGACCATGAGCATCTGCTTGCCGAAGCCGGGGTCGAACCAGACTCCGTAGGCGTCACCCCAGGGGAGGATGTCCCGGTAGTGGGTGTCCTCGATAGTCGGGGCTACGAATCCCTCTTCGGTAGTTGCGGCCGGGAGCGCAAGCGCGATCAACGCGTTTCCTCTCTGCAGTGTCCATCGTTGGGCAAGATCTGTTCGGTCGCAGTGGAACTGGTCCGACTCGTTGAGTTATGGGGATTCACTCGGGTCCGTCCTCGGCACCGGGCGTCGCCCGGGATCCGCGGTGCGGACTCGGGGTGTGGTTCCGGGTGAGGTTGTGCGTGTGGGAGAGATAGAAACCCCCTGCCGCACCTAAGAACGCTCCCGCCAGCACCAACCAGCGCGTGTCGAGGAGATTATCCAGCCCCCAGCCTATCAAACTCCACACTGCGATCCCGCCAATGATGTAGCTGAAGACGGCGATGCCGGCGTTGTAGCCGCCGTTCGCGAGACGCGCTTCCTCGTTGCGCGCCGCCGCTCCGCGGGCCTCGTCCGGCCCTTCTGGAGGAGCCACCATGTCAGCGCCCTTCCGGGGGTCGGGTCGACGGCGGGACCGTATCCGCGGGCGCCGTGTCCCCGTACAGGGGCGTGCGCAGGCGCGAGAAGGCGAACACCTCGGCGACCTGCCAGGCGAGCACGGCCGCGAGCGCTCCCGTGAAGAACCAGGTCCGGTCCAGCCAGGCGGGCGTGCCGAGGACGAACAGGACGGCGGCGAAGCCGACGACCTTGATGGCGTAGGTGACGATGAACAGCCCCAGGGCGCCCGAGGGGTTGGTCCTCCCGGTGAAGTGCCCGATCAGGAGGCTGATACCGAAGAACGCCATCACGAGCACGGCGCCGAAGAGGACGCTCAGGCCCGCTGCGGGTGAGGTGGCGACGGCGGCCGCCGCGGCGAGTACGAGCGCTACACCGCCGGCCGCTGCGGCGCTCCGGGCCAGGATACCCAGCCAGGGGGACTCCGTGGCGCCGGACGCCGGGACGAGGGTCGGGGAATCGGGTCCGTTCGCCGGATGCTCCGGTCGTGGCACGCGCTGTCCGCTCTGTCGGCTGCGCCCGATGGCGCCCTGCTGGTCCTCCGGCGACGGCGTCGCGGGGCCTGGTCCCCGGGTCGGAACGACTCTGCGTCGTCGCGCCCGGCGCCTGAAATCCTACCGCATGGGGGCTGCGGACACGGGCCCGCTCACGCGTCCGCCGGAGTCCGGCGACGTTCCAGGGCACGGAAGATCCGCGGCAAGTACAGGTACAGCGCGACGACGGCGGCGGCGAACACCGACGCGGACACGGCGAGGGGCGCGGGCGCGGTGGCGAGCACGAACCCGGCGGCACCGGTGAGCGCCGACAGGACGCTGACGAGGAGCGAGACCTGGACGTGGCTGAGTCCCGTGTCGGTGAGCCGCTGGTACACGTGCTGCCGGTGCGCGGTGTAGAGGGGCTCGCCCCGCCGGGCGCGCCGGAGGAACGTGGTGAACGTGTCCGCGAGGTAGATCAGGACCGGGGAGAGCAGGTACTCGAGGTAGACCCCGGCGAGCAGGCCCGTGACCGCGATGGCAGCAATGGAGGCGCCGAGCAGGTAACTGCCCACGTCCCCGAGGAACACGAACCCGCGGCCGAGGTTCCAGGGCAGGAATCCGGCGAAGGCCGCTGCGACCACCAGGCCCGCGACCGTCAGCCAGAGCTGGTCGCTGAGGACGCCGGCGGCCGAGTAGAAGAGGCCCACGACCACCCCGTGCATCCCTGAGATGCCGTTGATCCCGTCCATGAAGTTGGCCGCGTTGATGTACGTGGCGACCGCGACGGCGCCGAGGGGCACCCACCAGTAGCTGCTGTCGTCGATGGTGGTCGCGAGGGCGACGGTCCCGACGGCGCCGACGAGGAGCTGCGCCGAGGCGCGCACCCGGATGGAGAGGCCGCGGAAATCCTCGATCCAGCCGAGGAGCGAGGCGGCGGCGACCATGCAGAGGATGATCGCGATGAGCGACCGGTCGACCGAGACGAGGCCCGTGGCGAGGGAGAGGGCCAGGGCGGCGAGGATCGCCACGGCGACGGCCACCCCCATCCCGCGGATGACGACGGTCGTGTGGGAGGACCGGTCGTTGGGGATGTCGATGACGCCGAGCCGCTTCAGCAGGGGCTTGACGACGACGGGCAGTGCGAGCGACAGCGCGAGGGCGGCGAGCCCGACGACGGCGAGGAGCGGGCTCATGACGCCCGTCCGCCCACGCCCGACGGCGGGACGCTGGCGGCGGACCGTCGGCCCGGGTGCCCGGCGGGGGCCGGGCCGGGCCCGATCCCGCGCCTGCCCCGGCCGAAGCCGCCCTCGGCCTGCCACTGCTGGAGGCTGAGCTGCTGCGGGTCGAGCGGCGCGACCGACGTGTGGGAGATCTTGGGGTGGAGCGGACGGGAGTCGTCCTCCCCCACGCCCATCAGGTCCTCGTGCATCTTCTCGCCCGGCCGCAGGCCGGTGAAGACGATGTCGATGTCCTTGCCGGACATCGCGATCATGCGCTGGGCCACGTCGAGGATGCGCACGGGCTCGCCCATGTCGAGGATCAGCACCTCCCCTCCCCTGCCGATCGCACCCGCCTGCACGACGAGCTGGCAGGCCTCGGGGATGGTCATGAAGAAGCGCGTGACCTCGGGGTCCGTGACGGTGATGGGACCGCCGTTGCGGATCTGCTCGGTGAAGAGGGGCAGCATGGAGCCGCGGCTCCCGATCACGTTGCCGAAGCGCACCGACACGTACTTCTGCCCGGTGCGCTCCGCGTGCCAGGACGTCAGCTTCTCCGCCACGCGCTTGGAGTGGCCGAGGACGCTCGTGGGGTCCGCCGCCTTGTCCGTCGAGATGTTCACGAAGTTGGTGACGCCCACGGCGCCGGACGCCCGCAGGACGTTGAGGGAGCCCTGCACGTTCGTCTTCCAGGCCTCCTCCGGGTACTGCTCGAGCAGCGAGACGTGCTTGAGCGCCGCCGCATGGAAGACGACCTGCGGCCTGCGGTCCTCGAAGATGTCGAGCAGGGCGTCGGCGTCACGGATGTCGGCGAGGACCGTGTCGCGGCCGGTCAGCAGGCCGCGGCCGGTCAGGGAGATCTGGGTGGACTGGAGCCCGGTCTCGTCCCGGTCCAGCATGATGAGCTCGGCCGGCGCGAAGGTGGCGAGCTGGCGGCAGAGCTCGGAGCCGATGGACCCTCCGGCCCCGGTGACGAGCACGCGCTTGCCGGTGACGTAGCCGGCCACCTCGTCCGGGTGGATGTCCACGGGGCGCCGGCCGATCAGGTCCTCCACCGCGACCTCGCGGAAGTCGGCGATCGCGGCCCCTGCCGCGCCGAGCATGTCGCGCAGCGGCGGCAGGACGAGCACCTTGATGCCGAGGCCTGCCACGAGGTCCGAGACACGGCGGACCTGCGAGGCCTCGATCTCGGCGAACGCGATGACGAGGATCTGGGCCTGCGTCCGGACGGCGATCTCCCGGAGGTCGTCGATCCGCCCGAGGACGGGCACGGCGGACAGCCGGAGGTGCTTCTTGGCGGGGTCGTCATCGATCAGGCCCACGGGGAAGTAGGGGGACCCGGGGTCCTGCATCATGCGGCCCACGAGCGAGTTGCCGAGGAAGCCGGCACCGTAGATGAGGGTCCGCTGGGCGTCCTCCCCCGGCTTGGCCTTGCTCTCCACGTACATGCGCTTGAGGTAGCGGGTCGCGGCGAGGAACATGCACGCGAAGGGGAACGCGATGATGCCGATGCTGCGCGGCACCTCGATGACCCGGAAGAAGGCCACGCTCGTGAGGACGAGGATCACCGCGACGAGCACCGCGACGATGACCAGCAGCTTGGCCTCGTGGAAGCTCCCGAAGCTGTACCTCCCGCGGTACAGCGCGAAGCTCAGTCCCACCACGAGCTGGGCGAGGACGGCCAGCGCGCAGAACGCGGCGATGCCCGGGACGTTGATCTCCTTCACGAGGAGCTCGTAGCGCAGGATCAGCGCGAGGAGGATGGCCACGATCCAGGCGACGGCGTCGAGCAGGTACTGCGACCACAGCCAGATGGCAGGCTTGTCGCCGGACGGAGCTGCGGCGGTCGAGTCTGGTGTCCTGGCGGTGGAGCCCGGTGTCCGGCCTTCGTTGAGTCCCATGATTCCTAACGGTGTCAGGCAGCCACCGCGCCCAGCACCGGGCGTGCTGCTGCCGGGCCACACCGGCAGGGCCGGGACGGGTCCGGCGGGGGCTGGAACACGGTGTAATAGACTGCTGTTACCCGAGAATACTAGCCGTCCCGCCCGTGCCAGGCCCGTTGCGCACCGCGCTGGCGCGGCCCGGAAGGACCACGTTGCACGTCCCCGACGCCCGCAGTCCGCGCGTGTTCATCGTCATCACCACCTTCAACCGGGCAGCCCACCTGCGGGACCTCCTCGCCTCCATCGACACCCTCGATCCGGCGCCGTCGGGCGTGGTCGTCGTCGACAACGCCAGCACCGACGGCACGGCGGACGTCCTGGCTGCGCTGGAGGCGCGCGTGCCCGTCCTCGTGCACCGTCTCCCCGTGAACGCGGGCGGCTCCGGCGGCTTCGCCGCGGGCGTGTCCCGTGCGCTCGGGGAGGGCGCCGAGTGGCTGTGGCTCATGGACGACGACGTCGTCGTCCTGCCCGACGCCCTCGCGTCCTTCCGGCCCTGGATGGCCCGCTACTCCTGCATCCACGGGCGCCGGTACGACCACGCGGGCGAGCCGTTCTTCTGGCAGCACCTCCTCGACGAGTTCCTCGGCGTCCATCTGCCGGTGCGCGGGGACGTCTTCGCCCGGTCCCCGGTGTTCCACACCAACGTGGGCTGCTTCGAGGGCATGCTGGTGGCCGCGGAGGTGGTCCGGGAGGTCGGCCTGCCCGACGCGCGGTTCTTCCTCAACGGCGACGACCTCACCTACGGGTGGCTCGTCTCGCGGCGGTACCCGGTGGCGTACGTCGACGCCTTCGTGCTGCGCAAGACCCGCGCCCAGCGGCAGGTGGACCTCGGTGTCCGCCATCTCAACGACTCCAGCGACCTGTCCCGGTTCTGCGGCATGCGCAACCGCGGGCACCTCGCCCGCTACCTGGGCCTGCACGGCCGGTTCCACCCCGTGGGCTTCGGCCTCGGGACGGCCCTGTCCGCCGGCAAGGAACTGGTACGCCTCGTGGTCGTCGAACGGTCCCTCTCCGGCGTGCCGTCCCTCTGGCGGGGCTGGCGGGCCGCCCGGGTGATCCTCCGCGACCCGGGCTGGCAGCCCGAACCACCCCTGACGGCACCGGCGGGGACCGGCCGGCCCACCGGAGGGACGCGATGACGTGGCTGGTGCTCGGCGGGTCCGGGTTCGTCGGCTCGTCGGTGCTGCACGCGCTGCGGGCCGCGGGGATCGACGCCCGCCCGCTGCCCGCCCCGCGCCTGGCGACCTCCGCCCGGACGCCGGGCGACCTGCTGGAGGCGGCGGCGCACACGGACGTCTCCGGCCTCGTGGCCGCGATCGAGGGGCACGACGTGGTCGTCAATGCCGCGGGACTCGCCCTTCCCTCCGCTCCCGAGGACGGGGACCTGTTCGGGGCGAACGCCCTGCTCCCTGCCGTCCTCGCACGCGCCGCCGCTGCGGCCGGGGCCGCGCGCCTGATCCACCTGAGCAGCGCCGCCGTGCAGGGCAGGACGGATCGGCTCGACGAGACGGACACGGTGCGCCCGTTCTCCGCGTACTCGCGGAGCAAGGCACTCGGCGAGCAGGCGCTGGCACTCGCGGCGGTGCGGGAGCCCGGGCTGTCCGTGGTGACCGTCCGTGCAACGTCGGTGCAGGGCCCCGGGCGCCCGACGACGGCGGCCCTCGTGCGGCTCGCCCGGTCCCCGCTCGCCTCGGTGGCGTCTCCCGGGACCGCGCGGTCGCCGATCACCTCGGTGGACGCCCTCGCCGAGCTCGTCCTCGCCGTCGGACAGCGCGGGGGCGAGGTCCCGCCGATCGTCCTGCAGCCGTGGGAGGGCCTCACCGTCCGCACGGTCCTCGAGGCGGCGGGCGGACGTCCGCGCCTGCTGCCCGCGGCGGCCTGCCGGGCGGCCGTGGCGGCTGGCTATGCGCTGTCGGCGCTCCTGCGGGGGCGCCTCGACGGCCAGGTGCGCCGGGTGGAACTCCTGTGGTTCGGGCAGGACCAGGTGCCCGGGTGGGCCGTGGAGCAGGACCTCGCACCGGCGCACGGGGTGCGCGGGGTGCTGGCGCGCCAGGGGCGAACCGACGGGCCCGCCTCCGCCTGACCGGCCGTCAGGCGGAGGCTGCTCCGGAGTCGTGGTCCGCCGGGGCTTCGTCCGCCGGGGCGTCATGGTCCGCGGTGGCTTCGTCGAGGCCGAGGATGCCCGGCACCACCTCGCGCAGGCGCTCGAGGGAGATGGTGCCCTGGCGGACGACGCCGAGCGTCGCGCCCGTCGCGTCGACGATGGTCGACCCGGTCCCGTCGGCCTCCGTCCGCGGTCCTGCATCGAGGTAGACCGCCACCGATTCGGCGAGCTGCCGGGCGGCGTCGGCCGCGGTGGTCGCCGCGGGCTGGCCCGTCCTGTTCGCCGAGGACACCGCGAGCGGCCCCGTCAGCCTCAGCAGCTCGAGCGCGACCTCGTCGTCGGGCATGCGCAGGGCCACGGTGCCGAGGGTGTCGCCGAGGTCCCAGGTCAGGGACGGCTGCGCGTGGCAGATCAGCGTGAGCCCGCCGGGCCAGAAGGCCTCGGCGAGGGCTCGGGCGTCCGGGTGCACGTCCGTCGCGAGCCCGTCGAGCGTCTGGATCCGCGGGATGAGCACGGGCGGCGGCATGTTCCGGCCGCGGCCCTTGGAGGCGAGCAGTGTCGCGACGGCCTGGGGCGAGAAGGCGTCCGCGCCGATGCCGTAGACGGTGTCGGTCGGCAGGACGACGCATTGCTTGAGCGAGACGGCGCGCTGCGCGGCGGTGAGGCCGTCGCGTCGCTGGGCAGGGTCGGAGCAGTCGTAGCTGGTGGTCACCGGTTCATCCTTCCATTGCGACCCGGGCCTCCGCACATCGGCGGGGCGCCGGCCCAGGTCAGGACGACGGCGGCGGACCGAAGCCCGTGCCGCGCAGCCCCGCGGAGTAGGCAGCGAACCAGGCACGCAGGCCCCGGAGGTCGCGCTGGGTGAGGAAGTAGTAGGGGAAGCCGATGACATCCGCCCCGAACCAGCGCAGGTTGCGGTACTTGCGGGCGTTGTAGGCACGGTTGCGGAAGTAGGAGAACCGCTTGAAGTCCCCATCGGGGATGACCGGCGTGATGAACCCGCCGAAGATCGGCTTCATCTCCGACCAGGTGGCCGGGTGCCGGACCGCGACGGTCGCGAGCGTGCCGTACTTCAGGCCCGCCTTCCGCGCCCGCGCGAGGAAGTCCACCTCGTCGCCGCGGATGAAGTACTTCATGTCCGGCAGCCCGATCTTCGAGAAGACGTCCGAGCGGATCAGGGCACCGTTGAAGAAGTGCACCATGTCGGGCAGGTAGCCGAGGGGTTCGAGGGTCGCGCGGTCGTTCGTGAGCCGTCCGTTGATGCGGAAGTTGAAGGACAGCCGCGTGGGATCGTCCGTCGCCGCCACGAGCGGACTCACGATGTCGAGGTCGTGCTCGTGCGCAGCACGGAGCAGTTCGGCCAGGCAGCGTTCGTCCTCGGGGTGCCCGTCGTCGTCCATGAGCCAGATCCAGCGGGCGCCGGTCGCGAGGGCCGCGAGGATGGCGAAGGCGAACCCGCCGGCTCCTCCGAGATTCGCCTCGGAGCGCAGGTAGTGGATGGCGCCGCCCGCGGCGGTGGCCGCGTCGACGACGGCGGTGGCGGGCCTCGTCCCCGAGTCCACGAGCGCCACGCGCGCGATCGGCGCGCTCTGGACCGCGAGCGACGCCAGGAGCTGGGCGAGCTCCTCGTGCCGGTCGTAGGTCACGGCCGCGACGGCGACGGTGTCCGTGCCGGTGTCCGTGCCGGTGTCCTTGTTCATGTCCGTGTCCACGTCCGGGTGCCCCACGGCACCCGTGCCCGCGTCTGCCTGCATGCCCTGCTCCGTCATCCTGGTGCCTCTCCCGTCGTCGTCGGATCTCCGTCCGCGCGGACGCCTGCCAGGACCGCGCTCGTCGCGCGATCCCGTCCGCCGAGGTCCTGGTGGGTCGTCACCGTGGTCCACCGGCCCATCTGCTCGAGGAACGCCGCGATCCAGGGCGCCTGCACCTCGGCATGCTCCATCACGAAGTACCCGCCGGGCACGAGCAGGCGTGCGGCGGTGAGGGCTGCGGCGCGTGGCAGCTCCATGCCGTCCGCTCCCCCGCCGTACAGGGCCATCCGCGGGTCGTGCTCCGCCACCTCGGGCTCGAGGGGCACGGCGTCGGCGGGGATGTAGGGCGGGTTCGACACGACGACGTCGAACGAGCCGTCGTGCTCGGGCAGGGCCGTCGCGAGATCGCCCTGCACGAGGTGGACCCCGAACGGCGCGAGGTTGGGCCCGGCCCACGCGAGGGCGAGGTCGCTGAGTTCGACAGCGTACACCTCCGCTCCGGGTACCTCGTCGGCGACGGCCGCGGCGATCGCGCCGCTGCCGGTGCCGAGGTCCACGATCTTCGGGGCATCGAGGCCGGCGGCGCGGTCGATCACGAGCTGGGCCACGGTCTCGGTCTCGGGCCGCGGCACGAAGACGCCGGGCCCGACGGCCAGTTCGACGCGGCGGAAGGACGCCGTACCGGTGAGATGCTGCAGGGGGACGCGGCGGGCACGCTCGTCGACGAGTGCCGCGTAGCCGTCGGGCGCCGCCGCGCCGGTGAGCGCCAGGGCGCGCAGCCGACCGCGCGACACCCCGAGCAGGTGAGCGGCCAGGAGTTCGGCGTCGACACGGGGGCTGGGCACGCCGGCGTCCCGGAGCTGCCGTTCGGCCGCCCGCAGGGCTTCCTCCACGCCTACTCGTCCGCGCCGATGGCGTCGAGCCGCGCCTGCTCGTCCATCTCGATGGCGGACTGCACCACGGGTTCGAGATCGCCGTTCATGACGGCGTCGAGGTTGTACGCCTTGTAGCCGGTGCGGTGGTCCGCGATCCGGTTCTCGGGGTAGTTGTAGGTGCGAATGCGCTCGGAGCGGTCCATGGTGCGGATCTGCGACTTCCGGATGTCCGAGTTCGCGGCGTCGATCTTCTCCTGCTCGTGGGCGAGGATGCGGGAGCGCAGCACGCGCATAGCCGCCTCGCGGTTCTGCAGCTGCGACTTCTCGTTCTGCATGGCGACCACGATGCCGGTGGGGAGGTGGGTGATGCGGACGGCGGAGTCGGTGGTGTTGACGGATTGCCCGCCGGGGCCCGAGGACCGGTACACGTCGATCTTCAGGTCGTTCTGGCTGATCTCGACCTCCTCGGGCTCGTCGACCTCGGGCAGCACGAGGACACCGGCGGCGGAGGTGTGGATCCGGCCCTGCGACTCGGTGACGGGCACGCGCTGGACGCGGTGCACGCCGCCCTCGAACTTGAGCCGGGCGTAGACGCCCTCGGCGGGATCGTTCGAGGATCCCTTGATGGCCATCTGCACGTCCTTGTACCCGCCGAGGTCGGACTCGTTGGCCGAGAGGAGTTCGGTCTTCCAGCCGCGGGACTCGGCGTACCGCGCGTACATGCGGAGCAGGTCGCCGGCGAACAGGGCTGCCTCGTCGCCGCCCTCGCCGCCCTTGACCTCGATGATGACGTTCCGGCTGTCGTTGGGATCCCGGGGGATCAGCAGCCGGCGCAGGCGCTCCTGCGCCGTGGCGAGCTGCTCCTCGAGGACGGGCACCTCGGCGGCGAACTCGGGGTCCTCGGACGCCATCTCGCGCGCTGCCTGCAGGTCGTCGTCGAGCGCACTCCAGCGGTTGTGGGCATCGACGATGCGCCCGAGCTCCGCGTACCGGCGGCCGAGCCTGCGCGCCAGCGCCTGATCGGCGTGGACGGCGGGGTCGGCGAGCTGGTCCTGCAGCTCGGAGTGTTCGTCGAGCAGTCCCTGGATGGACTCAAACATCTGGTGTACCTCTTTCGGCTTGTGCAGCCAGTCTACGAAGGTCGAGAGGGCAGGAATGCCGGTTAACGGGGAAGCCGCCCGGGACGGGACGGGCCACGACGTGGCCCGGCCCGTCCCGGACGGCTGTCCGGCGCTAGTCGGAGTCCTTGGAGCCCAGCGTGGTCTTCTGGACCTGCATGAGGAACTCGACGTTGGACTGCGTCTCCCGGATCTTGTTGGTGAGCAGCTCGAGTGCCTGCTGGGTCTCCAGACCCGACAGCACGCGGCGCAGCTTCCACATGATCTTGACCTCGTCGGGCGAGAGCAGGTTCTCCTCGCGCCGGGTACCGGACGCGTTGACGTCCACGGCGGGGAAGATGCGCTTGTCGGCGAGGTTGCGCGAGAGGCGGAGCTCCATGTTGCCGGTGCCCTTGAACTCCTCGAAGATGACCTCGTCCATCTTGGACCCGGTCTCGACGAGCGCGGTGGCGAGGATGGTGAGCGAGCCGCCGTTCTCGATGTTGCGGGCGGCACCGAAGAAGCGCTTCGGCGGGTACAGCGCTGCCGAGTCGACGCCACCGGACAGGATGCGTCCGGACGCCGGGGCGGCCAGGTTGTAGGCGCGTCCGAGGCGGGTCATCGAGTCGAGGAGCACGACGACGTCCATGCCCATCTCGACGAGGCGCTTGGCGCGCTCGATCGAGAGTTCGGCGACCGTGGTGTGGTCGTCGGCGGGGCGGTCGAAGGTCGAGGCGATGACCTCGCCCTTGACGGTCCGCTGCATGTCCGTGACTTCTTCGGGACGCTCGTCGACCAGGACCATCATGAGATGGACCTCGGGGTTGTTGATCGTGATGGCGTTCGCGATCGCCTGGAGGATGAGCGTCTTGCCGGCCTTCGGCGGCGACACGATCAGGCCGCGCTGGCCCTTGCCGATCGGGGCGACGAGGTCGATGACACGGGGCCCGATCTTCTTCGGGTCCGTCTCGAGGCGCAGGCGGTCCGAGGGGTAGAGCGGGACGAGCTTCGCGAACTCGACGCGGTCCTTGAGGTCCTCGGCGGGCTTGCCGTTCACCGTGGTGACGCGCACCAGGGCGTTGAACTTCTGGCGGGCCGCGGCCTGGGTCTCGCCCTCGCGGGGTGCACGGATGGCGCCGACGACGGCGTCGCCCTTGCGCAGGTTGTGCTTCTTGACCTGGGCGAGCGAGACGTAGACGTCGTTCGGGCCCGGCAGGTAGCCCGAGGTGCGCACGAACGCGTAGTTCTCGAGGACGTCGAGGATGCCGGCGACCGGCAGCAGGACGTCGTCGTCGGTGACCTCGACGTCGTCGACGTCGGGCTGGTTGCGTCCGCGGCGGCGCTCGTTGCGGTCGTTGCGGTCGTTGCGATCGCGGAAGCGGCTGTTGCGGTCCTCGGGACCGTTGCTCCCCGTGCCGCCGTTGCGGTTCGCACGGTTGCGGCGGTTGCGTCCGCGGCCGTCGTCGTCGTTGCCGCCGTTCGCGCCGTTGCCGCGGTTGTCGCTGCGCTCGCTGCCGTTGCGGCCGCTGTCGAACTGGGTGTCGCCCGAGCCGTTGCCGGACCCGTTCGAGGTGTTGCCGTACCCGTTCGAGCCGTTCGAGCCGTTGCCCGAACCGTTCGAGGTGCCGTTGGAACCGTTCGGGTTGTTCGGACCGTCGTCGCGGCCGTTGCGTGACCGGGTACGGCGCTCGTTGCGGCCCTCACCCTGCTGGCCGGACTGCGTATCGGCCGCTGATTCGCCCTGGCCGGCGGTTTGCGTGTCGCCTTGCGAGCCGTTCTGGGCATCGGCCTGTCCCGACTGGGCGTCGGAGCGGTCCTCGCCGCGGCGGTTGCGGCGGTTGCGCTGGCTGCGCCCGCCGTTGTCGCGGTCGCCGCGGTCCTGCTGCTCGTCCGTGGAGGTGTCGGTGTCGCGGGACGGGGCCTCGACCTGCTCGGCCGGAACGACGGCGTCCGGAGCGGGCGTGGAGACGACACCGTCGCTGCCTGCGCGGCGATTGCGGTTGCGGGTGCGCGGCTGGCGCTCGGCCGGGGCGGACGGCTCGTCCTGCGCCCGGGTCTCGGCCGCGGCGGGGGTACCGGAGACGGCAGGACGCTCTGCGTCGGCGCTGTGCTCGCTGCGGACGGTGGGGGTCTTCCGGTCGGCGACGGCGGAGCCGCGCTGGTGGTCGGAGATCGCGGACACGAGGTCGCTCTTGCGCATCCTCGATCCGCCGGTGATCCCCAGCTGGCCGGCAAGCGCCTGCAGCTGGGCGAGCTTCAGGCCTGCGAGGCCGCTGCTCTTGGAAGTTGTTGCGCCGGTTGCTTCAGCGTCTTGGGTGGCCACACCTGGTAACAGGTCAGTGGTTTCAGTCACGAAGGATCCTTCCCCCTCGTCGGGCGGCCACCTGATCGATGGTCCGCGGTGGTTTGCCCCGTGCCGCATGGGAAGCGGGCGGGTTTCAGTCGGTCCGGAAACGATCCGGCCCGGGCTGGGTGTGCTGGGAGCCTGAGGATGTCGTTGTGCGGGAGGTGGGACCGCACGCACAAAGATAAGGTCGGAGGCTACACCGGAGGATGTGCTACTGCTGGTGGTATCTGCAGATTCGCGGCGGCCTGGAGAAGAGGACGGCCCGTTCAACAGCACGCGGTGCCTGGTGTGGGACACGGTGTCTGCTGGACGACACGGTCATTGCTTGAAGACACGCTGGTCCCGATGGGCGCGTGATGCGCCCGGCGGTTCCTACCCTTGGTGCACTCCCACTTTAGCACCTTCGCGCTGCACAGCGAGCCTGAGGACACGCCAGTTCCCCGGCGTGTCGTGCTGTCCGAGCAGGTCGTGGAGCGCATCCTCGGCAGCACGCGCGCCGGCCTCCCCGACCGCGAGGGTCAGGACGCTGGGCCCGGCGCCGGAGATGGTGCTGGCGAAGCCTGCCGCCCGGAGGCTCCTCAGCAGCGTGGCGCTGGGCAGCATGGCCTGCGCACGGTAGTCCTGGTGCAGCGCGTCCTGCGTGGCCGCGAAGAGCAGCGACGGGTCTGCTCCGAGCGCGTGGACGAGGAGCGCGGCGCGCCCCGCGTTCGCGGCGGCGCTCCGATGGGACACGGACGCCGGCAGGAGTGCGCGGGCGCTGTCCGTGGACAGTGCGAGATCGGGCACGGCCAGGACGGGGACGATATCCTGCCGCACCTCGACCCGCGTGCTGTGGAAGGCGTGGCCGCTCTCCCAGGAGATGGCGAGCGATCCGCCGAGGGCAGGTGCCACGTTGTCCGGGTGGCCCTCAAGGGAGGCCGCCCACTGCAGCAGGTGCGCGGGGTCGAGCCGCTCGGCGGCGGGCAGCAGGGCGTTCGCGGCGAGGACGCCGGCGACGATCGCGGCCGCGGAGGAGCCCATGCCCCGGCCGTGCGGGATCACGTTCGTGGTGTCGAGCTCGAGCCCGGGTGCCCGGTGTCCGGCGTGGTGCAGGGTGCTGATCAGCGACTTCGCCACGAGGTGGCTCTCATCGGTCGGCAGGTTGTCCACACCCTCCCCCGAGGCCCGCACGACGGTGGTGCCCGACGTCGTGGTGCGCACGCGCACGGTGTCCTGCAGCGTCAGCGCGAGGCCGAGGGAGTCGAAGCCGGGCCCGAGGTTCGCGCTCGTGGCGGGGACGGTGACGCGGACGTCCTGCCCGGCGGCGACGGCGGGGAGGTCGAGCACCTCCGTGGACGCCGGTGCGGCATGCAGCCCGGCCATGTCAGTCCTCGAGTCCGAGCGCGGCGGCGACGCTCACGACGTCGAACTCGACCTTGGTGGGCTCGACGTCCGAGCCGTCCGCCAGGCGCAGCGCCCACTGCGGGTCCTTCAGGCCGTGGCCGGTGACGGTGATGACGATCGTCTTGCCGGTGGGCACGAGGCCCTCCGCGTGCTTCTTGATGAGGCCGGCGACACCGGCCGCGGAGGCGGGTTCCACGAAGACGCCCTCGCGGGAGGACAGCCAGCGGTGCGCGTCGAGGATCTCCTCGTCCGTCACGGCCTCGATGATCCCGCCGGACTCGTCCCGTGCGGCGACGGCGAAGTCCCAGGACGCGGGGTTGCCGATCCTGATGGCGGTCGCGATGGTGTCCGGCTCGGTGATCGGGTGGCCCTTGACCAGCGGGGACGCGCCCTCGGCCTGGAAACCCCACATGATCGGCGTGCGCGTGGCGACGGCGGGGAGCTCGCCGGAGTGCATCGAGGCGTAGGGCGCCGCGTACTCCTTGTAGCCCTTCCAGTACGCGCTGATGTTCCCGGCATTGCCCACCGGCATGAGGTGGTAGTCCGGGGCGTCGCCGAGGGTGTCGACGACCTCGAAGGCCGCCGTCTTCTGGCCCTCGAGGCGCGCCGGGTTGACGGAGTTCACGAGGAACACGGGATAGGCCTCGGAGAGCTTCCGGGCGACGTCGAGGCAGTTGTCGAAGTTCCCGTTGACCTGCAGGAGCTGCGCACCGTGGGCGATCGCCTGGCTCAGCTTGCCCATGGAGATCTTTCCGTCCGGCACGAGGACGGCGCACGTGATGCCGGCCTGGGTGGCGTACGCCGCGGCCGATGCCGACGTGTTGCCCGTCGACGCGCAGACCACGGCCTTGGCCCCGGCCGCGACGGCCGCGGTCATCGCCATGGTCATGCCCCGGTCCTTGAAGGACCCCGTGGGGTTCATGCCCTCGACCTTGAGGTAGACGGCGGACCCGGTCAGCTCGGACAGGTGCCGGGCATGGACCAGGGGCGTGCCGCCCTCGCCGAGGGTGATGACCTCGGTGGCGTCGGTGACAGGCAGGCGGTCGGCGTATTCGCGGATGACTCCGCGCCACTGGTGGGCCACTTAGATTCCCTCTACTCGGAGCACGGACGAGACGGCGGTGATGACGTCGAGCGCGGCGACCTGCTCGACGGTCGCGGCGAGCGAGGCCTCCGGCGCGCGGTGGGTGACGATCCGCAGCTCGGCGGTGGTGCCGCCGTCGGGCCCGCCCTGGTGGATGCGCTGACGCATGGTCTCGATGGAGACGCCGTTCTCGGCGAAGATCTGCGCGATGCGGGCCAGGACGCCGGGCTGGTCGGCGACCTGCAGGCCGATGCAGTAGCTGGTGCGGACGACGTCGATGCTCAGCGGCGGCACGTGGCCGGTGGTGGTCTCCGTCCGGCCGGGGCCGCCGAGCACCATCCGCCGGGCGGCGCTGACGACGTCGCCGAGGACGGCGGACGCGGTCGGGGTGCCGCCCGCGCCCTGCCCGTAGAACATGAGCTCTCCGGCGTTCTCCGCCTCGATGAAGACGGCGTTGAACGCGCCCCGGACGGCGGCCAGCGGGTGGGAGCGCGGCAGCAGCGTCGGGTGCACGCGCACGCCGACGCCCGTGGCGCCCGACTCGTCGGTGAGCATCTCCGCGATGGCCAGCAGCTTGATGACGTAGCCGTCCTCCGCGGCGGCCGCGATGTCGTCGGCCGTGACGGACGTGATGCCCTCGCAGTGGACGTCCTCCAGCGCGAACCGGGTGTGGAAGGACAGGGAGGCGAGGATGGCGGCCTTCGCGGCGGCGTCGTGGCCCTCGACGTCGGCCGTGGGGTCCGCCTCCGCGTAGCCGAGGTCCTGGGCGGCCTTCAGCGCGTCGGCGAAGGAGGCGCCCGTGGAGTCCATCTGGTCGAGGATGTAGTTGGTGGTGCCGTTCACGATGCCGAGCACGCGCGTGATGCGGTCGCCGGAGAGGCTGTCCCGGATGGGGCGGAGGATCGGGATCGCGCCTGCCACCGCGGCCTCGTAGGACAGCTGCACGCCCGCGGCGTCCGCCTGCTCGTAGAGCTCGGGGCCGTCCTGTGCGAAGAGGGCCTTGTTCCCGCTGACGACCGTGGCGCCGTGCCCGATGGCCCGGAGGATGAGCGACTTGGCCGGCTCGATCCCGCCCATCAGCTCGATCACGATGTCGGCGTCCTCGACGAGCGCCTCCGCGTCGGTCGTGAGGAGCCCGGCGGGCAGGTCGACGTCGCGTCGGGCGTCGAGGCTGCGGACGGCGATGCCCGTGAGCTCGAGGGGGGCGCCGGCACGGCGACCCAGGTTCTCCGCGTCCTCGAGGAGGATGCGGGCTACCTGCGAGCCGACGTTGCCGCAGCCGAGCAGGGCTACGCGCAGGGCTCGTGCGGGGGGTGTGGCGGGTGAGTTCATGCTGTCCGTGATGCTCCTGAATCCGTGGGGGGCACTGCTTTCCCGGGCGAGGCGGGCTCGCGCTGGACGTCCCTGCGGAACAGGTCCTCCTCGGTCTCGCCGCGCACGATCACCCGCGCGACGCCGTCGACGACCGCCACGACCGGCGGACGCGTCAGGTAGTTGTAGTTGCTCGAGAGCACCCAGCAGTAGGCTCCGGTGCCCGGGACGGCGAGGAGGTCACCGGCTCCGGTGTCCTCGGGGAGGTAGACGTCCCGCACCACGATGTCACCGCTCTCGCAGTGTTTGCCAACCACGCGGGAGAGCACCGGGGGCGCCTCGGGTGTCCGGGACGCCAGGACGGCCGAGTAATCCGCGCCGTAGAGCACCGGACGGGGGTTGTCGCTCATGCCGCCGTCCACCGACACATAGCGCCGAGGGTGCGTAACGGAGGCGTCCTGCGTCCCATCGGGGGCGGCGTCCACGCGCACGGTCTTCGTGGTCCCGGCGCTGTAGAGGGTGAACGTGCTGGGGCCCACGATGGCCCGGCCGGGCTCGATCGAGATGCGGGGCACGGCCAGCCCGAGCTCCCGGCAGGTCGACCCGACGACGGCGGCCATGGCCCGCGCGATCTCCCGTGCAGGGCGCGGTTCGTCGGCCTCGGTGTAGGCGATGCCGTACCCGCCACCCAGATCCAGCTCGGGCAGTTCGACGCCGTGCCGGTCGCGGACGTCCGCGAGGAAGCGGAGCAGGCGCTGCGCGGCGAGCTCGAAACCCTCCGGCTCGAAGATCTGCGACCCGATGTGGCAGTGCACGCCGAGGAGGTTGATGCCGGGGTGGGCCAGGGCGTCCGCGACGGCGCGGGCCGCCGGGGAGGAGTCGTCGGGGCCCTGGTCGGTGGTCAGGGAGAGGCCGAACTTCTGGTCCTCGTGGGCCGTGGCGATGAACTCGTGCGTGTGCGCGTGGACCCCGGGCGTGAGGCGGAGCATGACGTTGGCGGTGCGGCCGCGCTCCAGGGCCAGGTCGCCGACGAGGGCGACCTCCTGGATGCTGTCGACGACGATCCGGCCGAGGTCCGCGTCGACGGCCCGCGTGATCTCGGCCGCCGACTTGTTGTTGCCGTGCAGTCCCAGCCGGGAGCCGGGAAAACCGGCGCGCAGCGCGACGGCGAGCTCCCCGCCCGAGCAGGTGTCGAGCCCGAGGCCCTCCTCCCGGACCCAGTGGGCCACCTCGGTGCAGAGGAAGGACTTGCCGGCGTAGAACACGTCCACTCCCCCGCACAGGTCGGCGAAGGCCTCGTCGAAGGCGTCCCTGAACGTCGCCGCGCGGGTGCGGAAGTCCTGCTCGGATACGACGAACAGCGGGGTGCCGTACTGCTCCGCGAGGTCGGCGACGGACACGCCGTCGACCCGCAGGACGCCGTCGGCCCCGCGCTCGACGTCCTCGGCCCACAGCTTCGCGTCGAGCACGGCCGGCTCGGCGGGAAGGGACAGCCACTCCGGTGCGAGCGGTGATGCGGCGGACGTGGTCGCCATGGCCGCTACATCCTCTCCGGCGCGGAGACGCCGAGGAGGTCGAGCCCGTTGGCGAGGACCTGCTGCGTGGCATTGTTCAGCCAGAGGCGCGAGCGGTGGACGTCCTCGACCGGGGCGTCGCCGAGCGGCGCGACCCTGCAGGCGTCGTACCACCGGTGGTAGGTGCCGGCGATGACCTCGAGGTGCCGGGCCACGCGGTGCGGCTCGCGGAACGTCGCGGACTGCGCGACGACGCCGGGGAACCGGCCGAGGGCGGCGAGCAGCTCCCCCTCGGTGGGGTGGCTCAGCGAGGCGGCGTCGAAGGCGCCCGTGTCGACGCCGGCCGAGACCGCGTTGCGGCCCACGGCGTGGGTCCTGGCGTGCGCGTACTGGACGTAGAACACGGGGTTCTCGTTGGTGTTCTTCCGAAGCAGCTCGGGGTCGATGGACATGGCCGAATCGGCCGGCGAGCGTCCGAGCGAGTACCGCAGCGCGTCCTTCCCGAGCCAGTCGAGCAGGTCCCGCAGTTCGATGATGTTGCCGGCGCGCTTGGACAGCCGAGCCCCGTTCACGGACACCATCTGGCCGATGAGGACCTGGATGTTCTGCTCCATGTCGTCGCCGGCACACGCCGCGATGGCCTTGAGTCGACCGATGTAGCCGTGGTGGTCCGCGCCGAGGAGGTAGATCTTCTCGGGGAAGCCGCGGTCCTTCTTCGAGAGGTAGTAGGCGGCATCGGAGGCGAAGTACGTGGGCTCGCCGTTGGCCCGGATGAGGACGCGGTCCTTGTCGTCGCCGAAGTCGGTCGTGCGGAGCCAGACGGCTCCGCCCTCGTCGAAGACGTGGCCCTGCTCCCGCAGGCGGTCGACGGCCTGCTCGACGGCGCCCCCGTCGTGCAGCGCCGATTCGGAGAAGAACACGTCGAAGTGCACCCCGAAGTCGGTCAGCGTCTCCTTGATGTCGGCCATCTGCGCCTCGTAGGCGAGGGCCCGCACGATCGGGAGCGCCGCCTCGTCGTCGAGGTCCGCGACATCGGGACGGGCGGCGAGCACGGTGCGGCCGAGATCGGCGATGTACTCGCCGGGGTACCCGCCCTCCGGCGTCGGACGGCCCGTGATGGTCGCGAGGACGGAGGCCGCGAAGTTGTTCATCTGCGTGCCGGCGTCGTTGATGTAGTACTCCGTCGTCACCTGCGCGCCGCTCGCCTTGAGGACGCGGGCGATGGAATCGCCGAGCGCCGCCCAGCGCGTGTGCGCCAGGTGCAGCGGACCCGTCGGGTTGGCCGACACGAACTCCATGTTGACGGTGTGGCCGGCGAGCGCCTCGTTGGTGCCGTAGGCGGGGCCGGCCTCGACGATGGTGCGGGCCAGCTCTCCAGCCGCTCCGGCGTCGAGCGTGATGTTGAGGAAGCCGGGACCGGCGATGTCGACGCTCTTGACGCCGTCGATCCCCGCGAGCCGGTCGCTGAGCAGCTGGGCGAACTCGCGCGGGTTCATCCCGGCCTTCTTGCCGAGCTGGAGGGCGATGTTCGTGGCCCAGTCCCCGTGGTCCCGGTTCTTCGGTCGCTCCACGCGCACCTCCGAGGGGAGGTCGATGGCGAGGTCGCCGGCCTCGACGGCGGCCTCCAGGCAGGCGGAAACAGCGGCGGAGAGTTCTTCGGGAGTCACCCGTCCAGCATAGCGGCGCGGACCTCGGCACCCCGATTCGGGGACGCGGGCCGAGGTCCGACGCGATTCCGGACGGCAACCCGCGCCTCCCCGGTTCCGGCCGGGAAGGTCTCCTAGACTCCATGCAACAGTCCGGAGGGCTGGAGGAAACGAATGAGTCGGTGGAACGTTGGACGGAGCAGGCACGTTAGTTCGATCTTCAACCTTCACCTCGGGGCCGGGTCATCCCGCCCGGCCCGACCCGGCGACACCAGGAGCACCCCGTGAGCGAACGCCCGACCCACACCCTTCCCGCCCTTCCCGCTGCACGGACCGGTCAGGCAGGCGTCCCGCTCTCCCGGCGCGTCCTGACGGCGCTCGCCGCGGTCTCGATCCTCGGCGCTGCGGGTTGCGCCGGCGCCGAGGCCGAGCCTCCCGCCCCCGAGGCCCAGGCGGGAGAGGGTGCATCGCAGGAGGCGGCCCCGGCCGAGGCGACGACCGAGGCGGGCAGCGCCCCGGGCGCCGGAGAGGCCGCCGGCCAGGCCTACGAGGACGGCACCTACACGGAGACCGGCTCCTACCAGTCGCCCGCCGGCCCCGAGGAGGTGGGCGTGACGATCACGCTCGAGGCCGACGTCGTCACCGCCGTCGAGGTGGAGCCCATGCCCGACAACCCCACCACCACGATGTACCAGGAGCGGTTCGCGGGCGGGATCTCGGACGCGATCGTGGGCAAGAAGCTCGACGATCTCGCCGTCGACAAGGTGGCCGGGTCCTCGCTCACCAGCGGCGGGTTCAACGAGGCCACCGGCAAGATCAAGAGCGAAGCGCAGCTCTAGGCCCCGGCGTGACGGACTCCTTCAGCTTCGAGGCCATCGGCACGCACTGGCGCGTCGACACCGCTGCGCCGCTGACGGCGGAGCAGCGGGCGGCCCTGCTGCGGCTCGCCGAGGAGTACGACGCCCTCTACTCGCGCTTCCGCGACGACTCGGGTGTCACGGCCCTCGCCGCCTCCGGAGGTTTCCTGCCGCTGCCCGACCACGGCGCCGGGCTCGGCCGGCTCCTGCGCACCCTGCACGACGTGACCGGCGGCGGGGTCTCGCCGCTGGTCGGCGAACGCCTCGCCGCGCTCGGGTACGACGCCGGGTACTCGTTCGTGCCCACGGCGGCGCCCGAACCCTCCCGCGCCTGGGACGGTCTCCTGACGTGGACGGACGACGGCGTCGCCCTGAGCGGTCCCGCCCTGCTCGACGTCGGTGCCGCCGGGAAGGGCCAGCTCGTGGACCTGATGCTGGAGTTCATGGTGGCCGCCGGCCACACCGACGTGATCGTGGACGCCAGCGGCGACATGAGACGGGCGGGCGCCGGTACGATCACGGTCGGCCTGGAGCACCCCTACGACCCGTCCTCGGCCATCGGCACGGTGGACCTCGGTTCGGCCGCGCTGTGCGCCTCCGCGTCCAACCGCCGGGTCTGGGGGGACGGCCTCCACCACGTCCTGGACGCGCGGACCGGCCGCTGCGTCGACACCGTCGTCGCCACCTGGGTCCTCGCCGACGACGCCATGACCGCCGACGGCCTGTGCACGGCCCTCTTCGTCGCCGATCCCGCAGACCTCGCCCTCGCCTTCGACTTCGACTTCGTCCTCGTGTACTCGGACGGTCGCGCCCGCACGTCCGCCGCCCTCCAAGGAGCCCTGTTCCCATGACCGCAGTACTCGACGGCCTGCTGGGCCGCATCAGCCTGTACCGGCTCACGCTGACCCTGCTCCTGGTCCTGGCCGCCGAGGCCCTCGTGCTGTCGATGACCGGGCTCCTCGCCTACACCCCGGCCGAGCTCGGCGGAACGCTCGTCGCCGCGGTCGGAGGAACCATCATCGGCACCCGCCTGATGGCCCTGATCCTGCGGCTGCGGCCGCACGGTGACTCCTCCCTCATCACGGGTCTGATCGTCTTCCTCACCATGTTCCCGTCGAGCACCCCTGCGGGACTCGGCGGGATCCTCGTGGCCGGCATCGCCGCAGGCGCGTCGAAATTCGTCCTGGCCTTCCGGGGGCGGCACATCTTCAACCCGGCCGCGGCCGGCGCCGTGGTCGCCACGCTGCTCGGGGTCGGGGCGGCCGCCTGGTGGGTCGCGAACGCGTACATGCTGCCCGTCGTCGCGGTGGGCGCCGCCCTGCTGCTGTACCGCACGCGGAAGCTCTCCATGGGAGGGGTGTTCCTCGGGGTGGCGCTGGGCATCCTGCTGGTCGGCCTCGTGCAGGGCGGCATGGCGCCCGGGGCCGGACTCCAGCTGGTCCTGACCTCCTACCCCGTGCTGTTCCTGCTCGGCTTCATGATGACCGAACCCCTCACCCTCCCGCCGCTGCGCTGGCAGCAGTGGGTCTTCGCGGCCGTCGTCGCCGTGGTCTTCGCCCTCCAGCTGTCGGTGGGCCCGGTGTTCCTCGGCCCCGAGTTCGCGCTCGTCATCGGGAACGGCGTGGCGTTCCTCATGGGACAGCGCAGGGGCGTACGGCTGTCCTTCACGGGGTCGCGCCGGCTCACGCCGACCAGCACCGAACTCGCCTTCGCGCCGGCGAAGCCCGTGCGGTTCCGGGCCGGCCAGTACATGGAACTGAGCATGCCGCACCGCGGGGCCGACAGCCGCGGCAGCAGGAGGGTCTTCAGCATCACCTCAGCGCCCCAGCAGGGCGACACCGTCACCTTCGGGCTGCGCACCACCGAGTCCGGCAGCTCGTTCAAGAAGGCCCTGCTCGAGCTGCCGAAGGACGCCCGGGTGACCGGCACGCTCGTCGGCGGGGACTTCCGCCTCCCGCGCGACCCGTCGGTCCCGCTGCTGCTCGCAGCCGGGGGCATCGGCATCACCCCGTTCCTCAGCCAGCTCCGGGACCTCGCCGCCCGGGGCGAGACGCGCGACGTCGTGCTCGTCTACGTGGTGCGGGGCGAGCAGGAGATCGCGTTCCGCGACGAGCTGGCCGACCTCGGGACCCGCGTGGTGCTCTTCCTGCCGTCGGGGGACGACGCCCCGCCGCTGCCCGGCACCTGGACCCACGCGGGGGCGGACCCGACGGCCGAGAACCTGCTGGCTGCCGTGCCGGACCTCCGCAGGCGCACGGTCCTCGTGTCGGGCTCGCCGCGGTTCATCGGCGAGTTCCGCTCGACGGTGCGCGCGGCGGGTGGCCCACGCGTGAGAACCGACGCCTTCCTGGGCTACTGACGCCCCGGGGGGCGTCCCGCGTTTCCCCGACCGGACCCCTACCTGCTAAGCTCGATGAGTCCCTAACGGGCACGGAAATGCCCGTGTCTGCCTTCGTAGCTCAGGGGATAGAGCGTCTGCCTCCGGAGCAGAAGGTCGTAGGTTCGAATCCTATCGAGGGCACCCCGACTCATGCAGAGTCCACCGCCGTCGGCCACCAGGCCGGCGGCGGTTCTGTTTTTGGTAGGCTCTCCAGCACGCGGCCCCGGGGACCGCATCGGTACCTAGCGGCGGGGGAAACGTGGGGACGACGGGCAGCCCGCGGTGCGCGGCGCCGGCCACCCCTCTCCTCCTGACCGTCACCATGCTCGTCCTCGCCGTGCTCGCGGCCGGCTTCATGGGCGACTTCTCCGCGGAGCCCGTCGTGGAGCCCCCGTCCGCCGTCCAGGCACCGGAGAACCAGCCCACGCCGTCCGCCACGGGCACGCCCGAACCGTCGCCCGACGGCGGGCGCCTGGAGATCAGCGGCGACTGGGCCGTGGCTGCGCTCCTGATCCTGGGCATCGCGGCGCTCGCCCTCCTGGTGAGGTTCCTGCTGCGGTTCCGCGCACAGCACGCGGCCGAGGACGGCCTGCTGGAGCAGGCGGACCTGCAGCAGCAGGACCTCCCCGCGCTCGCCGCCGACGCCCTTCCCGCCTGGACGGAGGCCTCGCACGCCCTCCTGACGGAGGAGGCGGACACCTCCGACGCCGTCATCCGGTGCTGGCTCGACTTCGAGAGCCTGTGCTCAGCAGTCGGTGTGGTGCGGACACCGGCCCAGACGACGTCCGACTTCGCCTCCGCCGCGGCCGTCGCGCTCGAGCTGCCCCTCCCTCCCCTGGCGGCCCTCACCCGCCTCTACCAGCGGGCCCGCTTCGGCCGGACCGGTACCGGAGGGGCGCTGCCCCTGGGCCAGGACGAGCGGGAGCTCGCGATCACCGCCGTCACGGAGCTCGCCGCGGCCCTTCCCACCCGCCGGGCGGGGGCGCGGTGAAGCGGTCGGCGTGGGTTCTCACCGCGGTCCTGGCCGGCCTCGCCCTCGCGGCGGGATGGTTCTTCGGACTCGACGCCCGCCACGCAGTCGCGCTCGTCGCAGCTGCCATCGCGGCGGGCGTCGCGAACGGACTCCTCGAAGCCGTGGACGTCCCGCGCGCCGTCCTGCCCCCGCTCCCCGATCCCGTCCTCGGGCTCGCCGACATCCACTCGCTGGAGTTCTCGCTGGCCTCGGCGGAACCCGGCACGCGTGCCGTCCTCGAGGTACATGCCCTCGCCGTCACGGTGGCTGCCGCCCGGCCGGACGCGCCGCGCAGCGATGCACTCCGCGCGTTCACGGCGCAGAACCGGCCCGTCGCGCTGACCCCCCGCGCACTGGGCGCCGTGATCGACGAACTCGAGCAGCTCGTCGTCGCCCCGCCGGCACCCGTCCCGGGACCATCGCCCTTCCCCCACCAGGAGACCGCATGAGCACCACCGACCCCGACGCGCTCGCCACCCGGGCCACCACCCCGGACACGCGCATGGGTACCGCTCCGGGCCTCGGCCCCGAGGACGCCGCCCGCGTGGGCCGGGAGGTCCTCGAGCGCACGCGCACCGTCGTCGTCGGCGCTGAGGGCCCGCTCCGGCTGGCGCTGGCGGCGGTGCTCGCCGGCGGCCACGTGCTCTTCGAGGACCTGCCCGGCCTCGGCAAGACGCTCGCCGCCAAGACCCTCGCCCAGGCGCTCGGCCTCGACTTCCGGCGGTTGCAGTTCACCCCGGATCTGCTGCCGTCCGACGTCACCGGGTCCTCGATCTTCGACCCCGCGACGCGCGAGTTCGAGTTCAAGCCCGGCCCGATCTTCGCCGGACTGTTCCTCGCCGACGAGATCAACAGGACCTCGCCCAAGACGCAGTCCGCGCTGCTGGAGGCCATGGCGGAGGCCCAGGTGTCGGTGGAGGGCACCACCCTGCCGCTGCAGCGGCCGTTCCACGTCTTCGCGACCTCGAACCCGATCGAGTTCGAGGGCACGTACCCGCTGCCCGAGGCGCAACTGGACCGCTTCCTGGTCCGCCTCCGGTTCGGGTATCCCGGGCCCGGCGGCGAGCAGGACATCATCGCGCGGCGCATCGCGCGGCGGCAGGACGAGACCCGGGTCGCGGCCGTGACGACACCGGACGGACTGCTGCGCCTGCAGACAGCGGTGGAGGCGGTGGGCGTGGACGACGACGTCATCGACTACGCCGTCCGCCTCACAGCGGCGACCCGCCGTCATCCGGACGTCGAGGTGGGCGCCTCGCCGCGCGGGTCGCAGGCGCTGGTCCTGCTCGGCCGTGCCCTCGCGGTCCTCGACGGCCGGACCTTCGTCCTCCCCGAGGACGTCAAGGAGGGCGCCGTGGCGGTCCTCGCTCACCGGCTCACCCTCACGCCGTCCGCCTGGGCACAGGGGGTGGCAGCGGAGCGGGTGGTGCAGGACGTGCTGGCCGAGGTACCCACGCCGTCGACCGCGCCCCGTGGCCGGGCGTAGGGTCCGGGGCGGGACGACCGCCCCGGATGCCGCCGTCGCCCTGGCCGCCATCCTCGCGCTGGTGTGCATCGTCGCCGGGCTCGTCTCCGGCCGGCCCGACGCCGTCGCGCTCGCGGCACCGTTCGCCCTCCTCGCCGTGGCTGCACGCTCCGTTCCGCACGGCGCGGGAGAGCCACCCGTGCTCGTCTCCCCTGACCGGCGACCCGAGGTGCAGGGCCCTCGCCTGCGACTGCTGGTAACCCCGCTGGAGGTGGCCGGCACGCCCTTCCGCGGTCTCGTCGCCACGATCCTGGCCGCTCCCGGACGCATACCCGACGCCCTCGTCCTCAGGTCCGACGAGGAGTGCCCGCTGCTGGTCGGCGGGCCGCTGTCCGGGGAGCACGACGTCCTCTCGTACGGCGCGGCCCGTCTCACTGCCGATCTCACCGGATCCTCGGCCTTCGTGGCCGGCCCGCCGGTTCGAGTCGGCGTCCTCCCTCCGATCGGCGTGCCGCTGGCGCGGCCCGTGTCACGCCGGCTCGTGGGCCTCGCCGGCACGCACGTGTCGAGGCGGCCGGGCGAGGGCGCGGAGCTGCGATCGGTCGGACCGCTGCAGCCGGGTGACGCGCTGCGACGGATCGACTGGCGTGCCACCGCTCGCCGCTCCACCGACCAGGACCGGCTCATGGTGCGGCGCTCCTATGCCGACGCGGAGGCCACCGTCCTCCTCGTGGTCGATCAGGCACACGACCTGCCGGCCACGACCGCCGAGTGGTTCACCGCAGGACGTCCGCGCCTGACGGTCGGTTCCCTCCATGTCGCGCGCGCCGCCGCGACGACGGTGGCAGCGTCCTTCCTCGCGGGCGGCGACAGGGTGGGACTCGACGACCTGGGCGGCACCCGCCGCGCGCTGCGCTCCGCGGGCGGGGCCCGGCACCTCGAGCAGATCCGCGCCCGGCTGGCGGGGACGTCCGTGGTCCAGCGACGACGGCGCCGTCGGGATCCCGTGCCGCCGTCGGGTGCCGTCGTCGTCGTGTTCTCCGCCTTCCTCGATGCGGAGCCGGCGCGCCTGCTGCGCCTGTGGCATGCGCAGGGCCACCTCGTGGCCGGCGTGGACTGCGTGCCGCCGCTGCAGTCCGGCGGGACGACGACGGCCCAGGCGCAGGCCGTACGGCTGACGCTCCTGCGTCGCCGCCTGCTGCTCGAGGACCTGCGGAAGGACGGCATCCCGGTGTTCGTCGGCGCGTCGGCGGACGCCCGGCTCGGGACGCCCGCTGCTGACGCGCCGAGGGCGCCGGGCAGAACATCCGACCCCGCACGGCAGGGCGCGGACCTCCTCGCCGCGACCGGCCCGAGCCTTGACACCGGCTTCCGGCTGCTGGCCCGACAGGCGCGAAGGCGCGGGGGCGCTGTCGGCCGTCCCGGTGGCGCCGGACCAGACGCCTCACAGGGTGCTGCTGAGATCGCCGATGGAGCCCGTGGCGGGAGGACCTCGTGAGGCCGTCCCGGTCGTCGCTCACTGTTAACCGTGGTCCCGACCGCGCGGTTCCCGACCGGGGCGGACTCGTCCCGCTGGCCGCCGTGCGGTGTGCGACAGCGCTGGTGGCCGTCCTGCTCGGTTCCGTGGTCTGGAGTGGATCCTTCTGGGTCGTCCTGCCGATCGTGGTGGCGGCGGGCGCCGCGTTGCTCCCGTCGATCGGGCTGGCGACCCTGTCCCTCCTGCTCCTCGTCGTGGCCTACGCCGTGAACATCCCTGCCGGATCGCCGTGGCTCATGGTCTTCGTCGCCGGGTTCCACGCCGTGTTCGTCCTCTATCTCCTGCTGCTGCGTCTCCCACTGCACGGGTGGATCAGTGGAGCCGCGCTGCGGGAGCTCGCTCGATCGTTCCTGAGCATCCAGGCCGTCGCGCAGCCCGTGGCCCTCCTCGCGCTGCTGCTGGGCCGGGACGGGTCGAGTCTTGCGGTCGTCGCCGTCGGCGTGGCGGCGTTCTCCGCGTGGGCGCTCTGGCTGGTGGGAGGAAGGCGCCCGTAGAGCGGGGTTCTCGTGGTGCTCACGCACTACGGCAAGTGCACGTCCCTCGGTCCAGACAGACGTCGGGGCGCGTCCGACGCTCGACCGCCATCCGCCCGATCGACAGGGGAACTCCTCCCGGCCTACTGCACGCGGTAGGTTTCGTGATCGAGCTCGGTAGGTCAGGCGAAGAGGAGTTCGGCCCGTCGTGAGTGTCGGGTGTGAGGGTGTGTCGGGCCCGTGTGGTCGTCCTGCGCACGATCCGGCGTCGGTGGGCGGTCCTGCGGCATCAGCACGCGTTCCGCCGGTATCGGTGTTCGGGCGGGTTTGACGGGTTGCTGCTTGGGTTCGTGGTCCCACTCGTTCAGGCTGCCGCCGGGCAGGGGTGGCGCGGTGGAGGTGTAGGTGTGGCCCGTCGGGGTGCGGAGCTCGAGGGTGTGCCGGGCCGCCGGATCGGGACGTGCTGTAGGCGTGGCTGGAGGCGTGGCCGTGGCTGTGGTCGTGGTCGCGGCTGGTGCTGTGGTGGTGGTTGTCCAGCCGTGGAGGTCCTTGGTGTGGTTGCACGCCTCGCACAGTCCCGCACCGTTGGCCAGGCTCGTGGGCCCGCCGTCATACCAGGGCACGACGTGATCGTGGTGCCGGATCGGCGCATCACAGTACGGGGTCCGACACAGGTGGTCCCGGGCCTGGATGAAGCGCCGCTGCCCGGGCGTGAACAACCGGGCCCTCGAATCGGCGGCCACCAGCTCCCCACTCCCCGAAGCCGTATACAGGCGCCGCAACCACACCTGATGGTCCTGCCCGGGCCGACCGGCATCGGTGGCGTCGATGGCGTCGATGGCGTCGATGGCGTCGATGGCGTCGGTGGCGTCGGTGGCGTCGGTGGCGTCGGTGGCGTCGGTGGCGTCGGTGGCGTCAGCGGCGGGTGTGCCGGATTGCGTGGTGAGGAGGGTCCTGGCCCAGCCGGCGGGCACGA